>NZ_FQUW01000019.1 GCF_900129285.1 Desulfofundulus australicus DSM 11792 | reverse complement strand
TATTCTTATCTTCGTCAAGCTTGGTGAACCGCCGGATGCGGACCCGCATGTCCGGTGGTGTGAGAGGACGGGGGCTAGCCGCCCCCTCCTACTCGATTTTCCGCCGGTTACCGGCGTAAATTTCGTTCAGGGGATATATCGGGCGAAAATTAAGCCGGAAGAAGAAAATTTTATCCCTGAACCATGTTGTTTTTTGTCTCCCGGATGGTTTATCATGATGTTATGATGAAAGGAGCGTGAAAAGGCGTGCTGAACTGGAAACGGTCGCTGGCATTTATTGCCCTGGCGGCTTTTGTGGCCGGCATAATGTTTGCCGGTGGTTGCTTGCTGGTTAACGATCTTGCCCCGCAGGATGAAGGAGTACCGCGGGTTAACAACGTGGCCAGCGCCATGCCCGGAGTCGGTCCCGGCACGGTGGCCGACATCGTATCCAAGGCGGGACCGGCCGTGGTTAAGATTGATACGGTGAGAATCCGCAGCAGCGGGCAGGTGGACCCCTTCCTGGACGATCCCTTTTTCCGGCAGTTTTTTGGCGGGCCTTTTGGTTTTCAATCGCAGCCCCGGGAGGAGCGGGGTATTGGCTCCGGCTTTATCATGTCCCAGGACGGTTATATTCTCACCAACGAACACGTCGTTGACGGGGCTCAGAAAATAACCGTTACCATCCAGGGGTTCTCGCAGCCCCTGCCGGCCAGGGTGGTGGGAGCCGATTACGACCTGGACCTGGCCGTGCTGAAGGTTGATGCCGGCAAGTCCCTGCCCACCTTGAAGCTGGGCGATTCCGACAAGGTCCGGGTGGGGGACTGGGTGATCGCCATCGGCAACCCCTTCGGGCTGGATCACACGGTTACGGTGGGAGTGATCAGCGCGAAGGGCCGGCCGGTTACGGTTGAAAACAGGCGCTACAAGAATCTCCTGCAGACCGATGCCTCCATTAACCCGGGTAACAGCGGCGGGCCGCTTTTGAACCTCAACGGCGAGGTGGTGGGCATCAACACCGCCGTTGCCCAGGCCCAGGGAATTGGTTTTGCCATCCCCACCAGCACGGTGAAAGAGGTCCTCAACCAGCTGCTCCAGGGCAGTAAAAAGCAGACGCCCTGGCTGGGGGTGCAGATGCAGCCCGTGACGGAGGAAATTGCAGCGTATCTGGGCCTGCCCTCGACCGCAGGGGCGCTGGTAGTGGGGGTTATTCCGGGCAGCCCTGCTGATAATGCAGGGCTGGCGCAGGGGGATGTGATCCTGCGGGTGGACAACCAGGAAGTTAAAAGCCCCGATGATCTGGCCAGGATTGTCCAGAACAGCAAGGTGGGCCAGCGGGTGGTGCTGCAAATTTACCGTAACGGCAGCTCCCGGTATGTGCCTTTAATTCTGGCCGAAAAGCCCAGGCAACTGCGTTAAAAGTAACACCCCTTCCATCAGGAAGGGGTGTTTTCCTGTGCCTGTTCCAGCAGCTTTCTTACTTCTTTCTTTAGGAGTTTTCCCGAGGTTGTTTTGGGCAGGCCTTCCATGAACAGTATTTTCCGGGGGACTTTGTAGGGAGCCAGCCTCTGGGCGCAGAAGGATTTTATTTCCTCGGGGTCGGGCTTCTGCTGTTCCCGGGGCAGGATCATGGCCGCAACTTCTTCTCCCATCACCGGGTCCGGGATGCCCACCACAACGGCGTCGAAGATCTGGGGATGCTGGTAGAGGACCTCTTCCACCTCCCGCGGGTCGATGTTCAGCCCTCCCCGTATAATCACGTTTTTCTTGCGGCCGACAATGAACACATAGCCGTCTTCATCCATATAGCCCAGGTCTCCCGTGTAAAGCCAGCCGTTGCGGATTGCCCTTTGCGTTTCCTCTTCCTGGTTGAGATAGCCCTTCATCACATTTGGCCCCCGCACCACGATCTCCCCCACCTGACCGGCAGGCAGGGCCCGGCCTTCGTAATCCACAATTTTTACCTCCACCCCCGGTATGGGCAGCCCTGCGGAGCCCGGCTTTTTGGTGCCGAACACAGGGTTGCAGGTGACCACGGGGGATGTTTCGGTAAGGCCGTAGCCCTCCGTAATCTGGAAGCCGAATTTTTTCTCGAAGGAGTAAAATACCTGCACCGGGAGGTGGGCTCCACCGCAGAAGGCAATTTTCCAGGATCCCAGGTCGAAGCTGCCGGACTGTTCTTCCAGCAGGAAGACGTACATGGTGGGGGGACCGAAAAAGAAGGTGATCTTTTCATCCTGGATGGTCTGCAGGACCGTGCGGGCGCCGGGCCATCTTTCATGGATGACCACCGTAGCACCGGCAACCAGGGAAGCAAGCAGGACACAGGTCTGGGCTGCCGAGTGGTAAACCGGCGCCACCAGCAGCGTTCTCACCCCGGGACCGAAGCCGCATATCCGGGCAAAGGTAACGGCGTTGCTGTAGATATTGCCGTGGGTGAGCATTACTCCCTTCGGCTTACCGGTATTGCCTGAAGTATAAAGTATTTCCGCCACCTCATCCCGGTCAACCGGCCGGGGGGGATTGCCTGCGGGAGATGATGATAGCAAATCGGCAAAGGAGCGGGTATGGGGATAGGGCTGCCCGGGGTTGACGGCGACAAAGCCCCGGGGAATGGCTAAATTGCCGGTTAGCCGGGTGAAGGTGGAAATATTCTCCGCGTTGCAGATAACCAGGGCAGGTGAAGCATCCCGGACGATATAGGTAATCTCGTGGATGGTATAGAGCGGATCAATGGGGACGGCCACGCACTGCAGGCTGAGGACGGCATAAAAAGAGACTACGAATTCGGGGCAGTTTTCCAGGGCAATTAGTACTCTTTCACCGGGTGTCAGCCCCAGCTTTTTTAAGCCGCTGGCAAAGCGGTTGACCCACTGGTTGAGGGTGGCATAGGATATACGCTGGCCGTGAAAAACCAGGGCTTCCTGATCGGGGAAAAGCTGGCCTGCTTCGGCCAATCTCAGGGCCAGGTTCATTATGTTTACCTCCTTAAAAGTGCAACCCGGTACACAGTTGAAGAAAGCAGTGCCTGGAGATGGCTTGAACCATGCTCGCCCGCTGCTCGATTATTGTTTAAAAATTCTCTTTTACGCGAGGAAATTCCTGCTGGGGTTTTATTTTATTCTAAAGGCTTTTGCAGAAAGGGGGACGGCGGCTTTTACCCGGCCATTATTCCTCCCCCCGGTAACCGGGGTTATCCCCGGACGCCTGCAGATAACGGCGGATAAGTTCTTCCCGGCCCATGGCCACGATTTTAGGGGAGAGTTTATCCCTGTGCCGGTAATAACGCAGGCGGCCTTCGGGGTGGTAGAGACCTAAAAGCCAGCCCTGGTACCAGGTGGCCAGTTTCTTGAGGAGGGCCGGGGGGTCGCAAATGGTGAAACCGAGGCGCTCCGCACCCCGGTAGAGCATGGTCAGCCCCAGCACTGCCCGGATCTCCTTTCCTTGAGGAGCATTGGAGGCCCAGCGGGCCAGGGCCGGGAGGGAACGCCTCGCTTCCTTTAAGGCCAGCAGGGCAATCCGTTCCGGGCTCTTCCCGGTCCGGGTGATTTCCTGCAGTATTTCGTTGTTCAGATGGAGTTCGGCGATGGGGTCCCGGGAGCGCAGCAGTGTCCCGTCGGAAAGTTTCAGGGTTCTGCCGCGGAATCGTTTTACCCGGAGGCGAAAAAGGGTGGAGCGTCCTTCATGGTAGAGGTCCTCTATACCGGACAACCTCACAACAAGGGAATCTATTTTCTGGCCCAGGCGCTGCCAGAAATTTTTCCGGGGCGCGTACAGTTCCGCCAGCGGGGCCACGGAAAACCCCCGCTGCCGGAGCCCTTCAATAATTGAGGGCAGGGCGGCCAGCATCTTTTCGGGCGCCCCCGAAGCCGCCCCCGGGGTATCGTCGCTATCGTGAAAAACCAGGATGGAGCCCTCGCGCACCCGGGAGAGAACCTGGCGGGTTATGGATTCGGGAGTGCAGCGCCGCCCCCAGTCCCAGCTCATAAATGACCACAGCACCACCCGCTGGCCGAACAGGTGGCTGTGGAGGAGGGAGAAAAGATTGAACAGGCCCCAGGGGGGCCGGTAAAGGCGCGGTGGCCGTCCGGTTATATCCGCTATTACCCGGCTGGATTCCCTTACTTCCCTGAACAGGGCCCGCGGTCCCAGAAACCAGGGGAAATGGTGGCGAAAACCGTGGCTGGCCACCTCGTGTCCCTCGGCAACCATCCTGGTGATTAACTCCGGGTAGGCCCTGGCCTTGTATCCCAGGACAAAAAAGCAGGCTTTAATGCCGTACTTTTTCAGGATATCCAGAACCCGGGGAGTGTAGGTGGGATCGGGACCGTCGTCGAAGGTAATGGCCACCTTCTTGCCGTTCCGGGGCCCCTGCCAGATAACCCCGATATGGCACAGGCGGGCCAGAACGGTGGGCAAGAGGGCATAGACGCCCACCAGGATGGTAATGATCTTAAAAAGGGATTGGGTCATGGTTTTTTCTCTCCTGTCCACAGTTCTCCGCTTTAAATTTATTCTTATTGGGCAGTTGCTTTTCTCATACCGTTGCCCGAACCGGGATGGCGGCCGTCGTTGTTGCCCCGGAACTCCTGTTATTTGACTATGGATTTTTCCAGCGGATAAAAGATGTAAAAAATAGCAATGGTTATGAGAAGAAATGTGGACAGCAGTATGGGAGCCGAGATACCGGCGTACCTGGCCACCAGGCTGCCCAGGGCCGGGCCAATGGCTGCCCCCAGGCCTTCAACGGTGGCGAAAAGCCCCCATCCCGTGGCCTGCTGATCCGGGGGGATGATCCTGGCCAGCAGGGTGTTCCAGGCGGGCAGGATTATGGCGTAGGAAAAGCCCACCAGGGCCGCCAGGATAAAAGCACTGTGGGGATTGTGGCTGGCGGCGAGCAGGCCCAGGCTGACGGCGCACAACCCGAACCCGGCGGCCAGGAAATTCTTCAGAGCCGTGTACCCCAGCAGCATGCCCATGGGGAGAAATGCTATCAGGGCGGTTCCGCCGCCGGTCAGGAGCAGGAGCCCGTACTGGTTATAACTCAAGCCCAGCTGGTTCTGAACAAAAAGGGGCAGGACGGGCAATAGCAACCCGGCGCAGAAGGTCTGCAGGAACATCCCCGGAATCAGGATTCCCAGCACTGCCGGGCTGGCCGCCATGCGAGCCAGGGAAAGGATAACGCCCCGCGCGGTTTGTACCCTGCGCCCGACCCCGGCCGGCAGGATGAACAGGGTCAGGATTAAGGAGGCCAGCCACACAAGGATAATGGCGGAAAAGGCTACATTAACCCCCTGGTGCAGGATAAAGTTTACGGTCACCAGGCCGGCGCCGGAACCTCCCAGCCAGGCGGCAAAAACCAGCCCTATGCGCTTATTCCGGCCGGGCAGGTCAACCGGGGCGACCTCGCTCATCACCCCCAGCCAGACCGGGGACATGCCCAGGCCCCAGAGGGCGGAGGCTATCACCAGGACCGGCGGCAGGGGCCACAGCTTCATGGTGAGCAGCGAAAAGAGGCCGGTGAGCAACCCGATCAGCAGCACCGGCCTGCCCAGCCGGTCGAAGTGCCAGCCCGCGGCCGTTTTAAATATGGTTTCGGTAAGGTAATGGGCGGTTACGGCCAGGCCGGCGGCGGTTATGGGCAGTCCCAGGTGCCGGACGGCATAAACCGGTAGAAAGGAAAGAAAAAAGGCTCCTCTGGCATATTCTGTCGCAAAAAGGATCGCCAGCAGCACCCATTCCTGGCGTTTCAAATTAAGGGGCAGCAATGAATCCTTTAACCTCCTGATGCGAGGCTTGTCTACATTATAGCGTAGAACAACAAATACCACAAGAAACCATGATTTTTCACCTGACAGAAAAAGGAAGTGGCCCGCCCCTTCCGGGACGGGCTCAGCTTGCAGACAAATTATTTCCGGGATGTGCCCTGGTTTTAGTCGTCGCTCCCGGTCGTATCGCTGGCCGGGCCAAAAGGCCCCGGCTCCGGTCTTCGGCGGGTACCGGCCACATTCACACCTCCTGTGTTCAGGTGGCCTCCGCGGACATCCTGTCCGCGGCACGTGGCCTGGCCCGGCAGCGCTCACTCCAGGTCGCTCCTCCTGTAAAACCAGGGCACATGGGGTGTTTGTCAACAGCCTGAGCCCGCTCCTTCCGGGACGGGCCGACCAGAATGTCTACCCTTATGATTCGCGGGTAAAGGCCAGAAGAATTATTTCCCTGCCCTGACGGCCGGCATTCAATTTTTTTTCCGCTTCCTGCAGCTGGCTGATCTGGACGTCGTTTAAAGTGGCCAGCTGTACACCCTGAAGGTCCATATGAATTTAATTCCCTCCTTTCCCGGGTCTATAATTAGTATTTCCCCGGAAAGGGGGATTAGCTTGCAAATTTCTGTTGAAAACGGGCTAAAATTTGAATATAATTAAGTCGCTTGATTTCCGCCAACCCATAATTATCTAAAAGTTGTTCATAAATGTTCTAAAAGGAGTAAATTATGCGTCGCTGGTGGTTGATCTTTTTTTGTTGTTTGATGCTTTTACTGGCTGAGGAGGCCCGGGCAGCTTCGCCAGCATCACCACCAACACCGCAGGTTACGGGAAAAGCGGCTGTATTGATGGATGCCCGGAACGGTCAGATTTTATACGAGAAAAATGCCGACCAGCCCATGTACCCGGCCAGTACAACCAAGATTCTTACCGCGATCATCGCCCTGGAGCGTTCCCGCCTGGATGAGGTGGTTACCGTTTCCCGAAAGGCCACCCTGGTGGAAGGTTCTGCCATCGGCCTGCAGGAAGGTGAAAGGGTCACCATGGAGGACCTTCTTTACGCCCTGTTGCTGGCTTCAGCCAATGATGCTGCGGTGGCCATTGCCGAGCATGTTGCCGGGTCGGTTCCTGCTTTTGCGACGCTGATGAACGAAAAGGCCCGCTCCATTGGGGCAAAGGAAAGCAATTTCCGCAATCCCAACGGCCTTCCCGACCCGCAACATTACACCACTGCCCACGACCTGGCCCTGATTGCCAGGTATGCCATGCAGAACCCCACTTTCAGGACCATTGTTTCCACCCGGCTGAAGCAGATTCACCGCCCGGACGCGGATAGAAGCAAGGGACCGCCCCAGGAGCACCTCTGGAATCATAACCGGCTCCTCTCCAGCTACGAGGGAGCCATTGGAATTAAGACCGGTTATACCGTTGAAGCGGGGCAATGCCTGGTAGCCGCCGCCCGCCGCGGTAACCGGGAGCTGATTGCCGTAATTATGAAAAGCCAGGGGGCTGCTGTTTACAGTGATGCCAGGTCCCTGCTCGATTACGGTTTTTCGGCCTTCACGCCTGTGAAAATGGTGGACAGGGGAGAGAAGATATCATCCTATTCCGTGACCGGGGGGGCTGAAAAAGTCGAAGTGGTTGCCGGGAACAGCCTGTTTGTTAATCTCCCCGCCGGCCGGGAGCCGTCCGTTGAACGGCAGGTTGTCATGCACCGGGACCTGAAAGCCCCCATAACCCGGGGCCAGGAACTGGGGGAACTGGTTATTACCGGGGAAGGTAAAGAGCTGGGGCGGGTGGAGCTGGTAGCGGCCAACGACGTGAAGGTAAGTGCCATCAGGCGCTGGCCTGTCTGGCTCCTGGGGGCCCTTGTCCTGGTGGTATCCCTGCGCTTGAGAAAAATAATGGTGCGCCGGCGCCTGCGGCGGCAGCCGCGCTACCTGCGGTACCTGCGCTAGTGCCCGCCCGGCCAAAATAAAAAAAACGGGGGCCTGGAGAACGGGCCCCCATTGACTTTTTTCATTATGTTCATTATACTTACACCAAGGGTTTGGTGGCGGGGTGAGCTAAAATGCAGAAGGTCATCGATGAAGTGGAAGAGAAGCTCCGCGCCGGCGATTCCAGGCTTACGCCGCGCAGGGAACATATCCTGCGCGTGCTTTTGGAAAATAAGGACAAGCATTTGAGCGCGGAAGAAATTTATAACCTGGTCAAGCAAAAAGCTCCTGACGTGGGGCTGGCTACTGTTTACCGTACTCTGGAACTCTTCCTGGATTTCGACATCATTCACAGCATTGACTTCGGAGATGGGCGCAAGCGTTATGAATTTGGTGGGGAACGGGGCGAAGGGCACCACCACCATCACCTGGTCTGCAACGGCTGCGGGAAGATTATCGAGGTTAATGAGGACCTGCTGGAAGATCTGGAGAAGCGGGTTACGGAGGCCTACAACTTCGTTATTACCGACCACGAATTGAAATTCTTCGGTTATTGTAAAGAGTGCGCCGCTAAAAAGGCTGAAGGAGGCAGGTAGGTGTTTTTTTGCCGGGGATTGTGCAATTTAGCACAATATTTTTCTCGGTATGTATGTGAAAAAAGGAACATGTAACCTTCAATTATTAATAAAATTAACTCGAGATGGTTGTAATGGTACAAGCTGGTGAAGTATGATAAATATGATAAAGGGTTGAAGGGGGTTATATCCGTGGAACTGCCGCCCTGTTACAATGAGAACCGGCTGGTGCTGATGGTGCAGGAACCTGCCGTTATCTTCAGTTACTGGGAACTGTCCCGCGAGCAGTGGGAGTCCTTGCGAGGGGAGCATTTTTTGTTTTTGCGGCTTTATATTTCCGCTTCCAGTGGGGAAAGCGCCTCCTGGCGCGAAATATCCCTTCCCCCCTTCACCGATAACTGGTATTTCCGGGACGTGCTTCCCGAACAATCTTATTATGCCGAGATTGGTTATTACGGGCCGGAGGGGGAATTTTACCCCCTGGTTCGCTCCAACCGGGTTACCACGCCCCGTACGCGGAAGGTGGCGGGAGTAGCCCGGTTTTTAAAAGCAGATTCGCCCTTCCAGCTAACCACGGGCGAAGATGGGGAGGGTGTCCCGGAAGAAGGATACAGTTCGGCGGATTTATGGTCAAGAAGTTAATTTGTTGACCGGAAAGGGGAAGCCAAAATGCCTGCTGGTTACCTGGCTCTGGTGCTGCATGCCCACCTGCCCTTTGTAAGGCACCCGGAAGTGCCGGAGCGCCTGGAAGAACGCTGGTTTTTTGAGGCTGTGACCGAGTGCTACATACCTTTGCTGGAAGTGCTCCATGGCCTGGACCGGGACGGTGTTCCCTTTAACCTGACCATCTCCCTTTCCCCGCCCCTTCTGGCCATGCTGGCCGACCCGCTGCTACAAAAGCGTTACCTGGACCACCTGGAAGCGATGATCCGGCTGGGGGAAGCGGAGTGCCGGCGTACGGCGGGGGATCGTAACTTTTATCCCCTGGCGGCCATGTACCTGGAGAAATTAAACGGCGTCCGGCGGGCTTACGTGGATAAATACCGGGGCGATCTGGTCGCTGCTTTCCGGAAATTGTGGATGACGGGAAAGGTAGAGCTGATTACCACCTGTGCTACCCACGGTTACCTGCCGTTGATGCAGACCAGGGAGGCCAGGAAGGCTCAAATTGGTGTGGGGGTGGACTTTTTCACGCGGCTGTTTGGCAGGCCTCCCCGGGGGTTCTGGCTGCCGGAGTGCGGTTATGCCCCCGGCGTGGAGGAGCTGTTAAAAGAGTTCGGTATCAGGTACTTTTTCGTGGAAACCCACGGGCTGTTGAACGGGAACCCCCTTCCCCTCTACGGGGTGTTTGCCCCGGCCAGCTGTAACAATGGAGTGGCTGTTTTTGGCCGGGACCCGGAGAGTTCCCGGCAGGTTTGGGACAGGCATGCGGGTTATCCGGGCGACTACTATTACCGGGAGTTTTACCGGGATATAGGTTTTGATCTGGACCTGGAATACCTGCGCCCTTACCTGCCGGGGGGTGTGATTCGGGTGGACACCGGGTTCAAATACTACCGCATTACCGGCCCGGGTTCCTGCAAAGAACCTTACCTGCCCGATCGGGCCCGGGAACGGGCGGCGGAACATGCCGCGCATTTTCTTTCCCGGCGGCAGCAGCAGATTCTCCGCCAGGGGGCCGGGATGGGCCGCCCCCCGCTGGTGGTCGCGCCCTATGATGCGGAATTGTTCGGTCACTGGTGGTACGAGGGGCCCCAGTGGATAGATTTCCTCTGCCGTAAAATCTGCTTTGACCAGGATATCATCGAGATGATCACCCCCTCCCGTTACCTGTCCCTGTACCCGGATATGCAGGTGGTCGAACCTTCCCTGAGCAGCTGGGGGGAGGGCGGGTACAGCCGGGTGTGGTTGAATCAGGATAACGACTGGATATACCGCCATCTCCACCGGGCGGAAGCCGTTATGGTCGACCTGGCCGCTCTTTACCCGGAGGCCGGGGGCGTGTTAAAACGGGCCTTAAACCAGGCCGCCCGGGAGCTGCTTCTGGCCCAGAGCAGTGACTGGCCTTTTATTCTCAAAATGGGCACGGCCGTGGAATATGCCCGGGAAAGGCTGGTGGAGCATATTGGCAGGTTTAACTTCCTGGTGCAGCAGCTGGAAAAAGGGCCTATAGATGAAGAAACGCTCCGGGAAATTGAGTACCGGGATAATATATTCCCCCACCTGGATTATCGCATTTTCAACCGCCACCGTTTTCCCGGGAGGGTGACCGGGGGAAGCGATGCGTCCCTGCGCATCCTGATGCTTTCCTGGGAATATCCGCCGGCCACCGTGGGCGGCCTGGCCCGGCATGTTTGCGACCTCTCCCGGGCCCTGGCCCGGCTGGGGGATGAAGTGCACGTCATTACCGGTCCCGTGGCCGGGGAGGGGACATATTCTCTCCAGCAGGGGGTGCACGTGCACCGGCTCCTGCCCGGGCAGCTCAACGCCGGGGACTTCCTGCGCTGGGTTGAACAGTTCAACGAGGGCGCGGTGGAGCTTACCGGGAGCGTAATAGAGAGGTGGGGGAAGCCGCACCTGGTTCATGCCCATGACTGGATGGTGGGTGCGGCCGGTGAGCGCCTGCAGGTGGAGTACCATCTTCCCCTGGTGGCCACCATCCACGCCACGGAATACGGGAGGAACAGGGGTATCCATACGGCGCTGCAGCGCCGCATTCACGAGCAGGAATACCGGCTTGTGCAGGAAGCCGGCCTGGTCATCTGCTGCAGCGAATATATGGCCGAAGAAATAAGCCGGCTGTTTGCCGTGGGCCGGGAAAAGATAAGAGTGCTTCCCAACGGGGTGGATCCGGCCAGCTTGCTTGCCGGCCGGGAGAAGGAGCCGGACTGCCGGGATCTTTACCACCGGGAACCGAATATTGTATTCCTGGGTCGCCTGGTGCCCGAAAAAGGGGTGCAGGTGCTGCTGGAGGCCATGCCCGCCATCCTGAGGCAGGTGAGCAACGCCCGCCTGCTGGTGGCCGGCCGGGGCCCCTACGGCGATTACCTGCAGGCCCGCGTCCGGGAACTGGGGCTCCAGGACCATGTCCGGTTTGTGGGGTTTGTGGATGATCTGGGGCGGAACCGGCTTCTGGAGATGGCCCGGGTGGCGGTGTTTCCCAGCCTTTACGAGCCCTTTGGCATCGTGGCCCTGGAGGCCATGGCGGCCATGGTCCCGGTGGTTATAGCCGATACCGGGGGGCTGGCTGAAATTGTGGAACACGGGGTGGACGGGTACAGGGTGCCGGCTGGCAGGCCGGATATGCTGGCCCATTACATAACCCGGGTACTTCTATATCCCGGCCTGGCTGTGGAAATGTGCCGGCGTGCCCGGCGCAAGGTGCTTACCCTGTATGACTGGCAGTATATTGCCGGGGAAACGCGCCGGGTTTACCGGCAGGCCCTGGACAGCCCGGAACCATCCACAGAGCCGCTGCCGTCTCTGCCGGCCAGAACCATTTAGCTCCGGCTTTAATATGATGGTTAAAAAGTGGCGCAGTTAAAGTGGGGGGTTATGTTATGGGGCGCGGGGTTAAACTGGGCCTGGCCCTGGGCGGCGGTTTCCTGCGGGGTATCGCCCATATTGGCGTTTTGAAAGTGCTGGCCGCGGAGGGGATTGAACCGCAGCTGGTAGCGGGAACCAGCGCCGGCAGTATAGTTGCCGCCCTGTACTGCAGCGGCTGGAGCATCCGGGAGATGGAAAAACTGGCCCTGGAATTAAGTCCCCGGGATATTTATGACGGGGGGTTCATGTTCTTTAATCTGGGAGCCATGGCCGCCAAAGCCTTCTTTGATTTACTTCACCTGCCCGTTCCCATCCCCACTCCCCTGGGGTTGATGCCGGGTTGCAGGCTGGAAAGCTGGGTGGAGCACCTGGTGGAGCGAAAAACATTCCGCCAGCTCAGCAGGCTGCTGGCCATTACTTCGGTGGATATTCATGCCGGGGACCGCGTTATTTTTGTCAGTGAGGATGTGAGCTACAGCCCTCCACCGGGGGATATTTTTTTTATCTCCGGGGTGCCGGTGGCCCGGGCGGTGCGGGCCAGCTGTTCCGTGCCGGGGCTTTTTGAACCAAAGAAAATTGGCAACCGGCTGCTGGTTGATGGAGGCTTGCGGGAAAACGTACCGGTGGAAGTGCTCCACCTCCTTGGCGCCGATGTGGTGGTGGGGGTGGATCTGGGATACGAAGGTGAATATCACAGGTCTATCAATAACATCTTCCAGTTATTGACCCAGTCGGTGGACATCATTGGCAACGAGGTGACCCGGGTCAAGCTGCAAAATTATGCCCATATTGTCATCCGCCCCCTTTTAGCCGGGGTTTCACCCTGGGACTTCTCACGGAATGCCTACTGCATTGAGCAGGGGGAAAAAGCAGCCCGGGAAGTGCTGCCGGAGCTGAAGCGCATCCTGCGGGAGAAGAAGAGCCGCCGCTAGCCCCTGCCTGCGGGCGGGATAAAAAGATGGACGCCGGGAGCGGGCCGTTATATAATTACTTTGTTAAAAGGAGGGATTGGTTATGACTTTTTCTCCCGGCGGCCTGGCCACCGGTATTGGGAGCCTGCCCTTTACCGACCCGGGACAGGCTCTCCCCCTGATTAAAGAAAATATGCCTGAAATTCCCCACTGGCCCCAGCTCCCCCGCAGGGGCAAGGTGGAAGGTTTTGTTTACCAGTTTTTGCAGCCGCTGGTTCACTTTAATCTCCTGGTAATGGAAGAGGAGCGGGCTGTCTTTGATGATGAGAACCCCAGCTGGCCGGAGAGGCTGGCCGATTTTTATACGGCCTACCTGGCCGTGGAAGAAGGGGATCTCGCCGCCCTGGAGTACTTCGCCCTGCCCCGGCAGGCAGCGGCGGGCTTTTATGCCTTTCTGGAGGAAATGGCGACGGACACGGGGGAAGCCCTCTACCTGAAGGGGCACCTGGCCGGCCCCCTGACCATTGCCTTTCAATTGAAGAACCGCCGGGGCCGGCTGGCCTATTACGAGGAACAGCTGCGGGACCTGGTGGTCAAGACCCTGGCGGCCCATGCGTGCTGGCAGGCCCGGGCCCTGGCCGCCCTCAACCGGACGCCCATCATCTTTGTGGACGAGCCGGCAGTCAGCGTCTACGGCCAGTCCAGTTACATTACCGTCACCCGGGAGATGATCAAGTCCGATCTGAACACCATCTTTCAATTTATCCACCGGGCGGGAGGACTGGCCGGGGTGCATTCCTGCGATGCCATAGACTGGTCCATCCTCTGCGAATGCGACCTGGACATCATCAATCTCGATGCCTACAACTTTGGCTCATCCCTGAAAATTTACGCCCGGGAATTGAGGGGCTTCCTGGAAAATGGCGGAGTGATTGCGTGGGGTATCGTGCCTACCTCGGAAAAGGCCTTTGAGGAGGACGACGCAAGCCTGCTGGAACTGTGGCAAACCCTTGTCCGGGAACTGGCCGGGCGGGGAATACCCCTGGAACTGCTGCACCGCCAGTCCCTGATCACCCCGGCCTGCGGTACCGGGCTCCTGGAACCGGAACTGGCCGGGCATATCTACCGCCTTACCCGCCGGGTGTCGGAACGGGTCCGCCGGGGGGTGTTTTAACCGTGCTGCCCGACCTGCACCTGCACACCGGCCGCTGCGGGCATGCCGGGGGGACCATGGAGGAGTACGTCGCCGCGGCCCGCCAACGGGGCCTCGGGCACATCGGCTTTGCCGATCATCTGCCCATGTACTGGCTGCCCCCCGCCCGGCGGGACCCGGGACTGGCCATGGCCGAAGAAGAACTGCCCGGGTATATTGAAGCGGTTCAAAGGCTCGGCCGGGAAAATCCCGGCCTGACCATTTCCCTGGGCATAGAGGCGGATTACATACCGGGTTGCGAAAGACAGCTGGAGCAGTTCCTTGCCCGGTATCCCTTTGACTACGTTCTGGGCTCGGTGCATTATCTGGACGGATGGGGTTTCGACAACCCGGAACTGGTGGGTGAATACTCGCGGAGGGATATCGATGAGCTTTACCGCCAGTATTTTCAGCAGGTGCAGCAGGCGGCCCGCACGGGCCTTTTTGACGTCATCGCCCACCCGGACCTGATTAAAAAGTTCGGCTACCGGGCCCGTATGGACCTGCGGGAGCTTTATGAAGAGACGGCCCGGGTTTTTGCAGAAAGCGGTGTATGCGTGGAGGTGAACACGGCGGGCCTGCGCGCCCCCGCCGGGGAAATTTACCCTTCCCTGGAGTTCCTCAGGCTTTGCCGCCACTACCATGTTCCGGTATCCACGGGTTCCGACGCGCACCAACCCGCCCAGGTTGCCTTTGGCTGGGAAAGGGCGAGGCAGTGGCTGGAAGCTGCCGGTTACCGTGAGGTGGTGGTTTTTAAAAAGCGGGTGAGGAAAGCGATTCCCCTTTAGAAATTCCGGGCGTGTCTTTTCGTCGAACGAAGCCAGCGCGGCTGGCTTTTTTATTTTTTTTTAATAACTGGCAGGAGTTTTTTTCTTCCTGCAGAATTTAGGGTGGTAAGATGTGGAGTAAAAGGGAAACAAAGTGGATCATAGTGGGGCATCCGGCATGTTTCTGGGAGAATACCGGCATACTATCGATGCCAAGGGACGATTGATTATACCAGCCCGCTTCCGCGAAGGCCTGGGCGAAAAGTTTGTTTTGACCAAGGGTCTGGACGGATGCCTTTTCGCCTACCCCCCTCAAGAATGGGCGGAAATGGAAAATAAAATGCGGTCCCTACCCTTGACCAGGGCCGACGCCCGGGCCTTTGTGCGTTTTTTCTTTGCCGGTGCCTGTGAATGTGAGATAGACAAACAGGGCAGAATACTTATTCCAGGTAATTTGAGGGAATATGCAGGTATTGAGAAAGATGTCGTGATCATCGGTGTTTCCGTCAGGGTGGAGATCTGGTCTGCCGAGCGGTGGGAGGCCTACAATTCCCAGGCTGCCGGTCAGGTGGAAGAAATCGCGGAAAAAATTGTGCTTTAACACGCCGCAGGAAAGGGCGGCGCCATACGGCGCACTTTAAAGGAATTACGTTTCAGGAAGGTTCGGGATGGAAGACAGGAACTTTGTGCATCAACCGGTAATGCTGGAGGAAGTGGTGGCCTGGTTGAACCCGCAGGACGGGGGAACCTACGTGGACTGTACTGTGGGAGGAGGGGGACATGCGGCGGCCATTCTGGAAAAGAGCGGCCCGGGGAGCCGCCTGATCGGGCTGGATCAGGACCCCCTGGCCCTGGAGGCGGCCGCCCGGCGCCTGGCTCCTTACGGGGAGCGGGTGACCCTGGTGAAAGAAAATTTCGTCAATTTGGCCCGGGTTCTGGATGAACTGGGTGTTGCTGCCGTAAATGGCGTGCTCTTCGACCTGGGCGTGAGCTCCCCGCAGGTGGATGTCCCGGAAAGGGGTTTCAGCTACCACCACGATGGCCCCCTGGACATGCGCATGGATCCATCCTCACCCTGCACTGCCGCCGACCTGATCAATAAACTGCCCGAAGAGGAACTGGCCGGCATCATTGCCCGCTACGGCGAGGAGCGCTGGGCGAGGAGGATCGCCTCTTTTATTGTCCAGAAAAGGCAGCAGGAGCCCGTAACATCCACCCTGCAGCTGGTGGAAATAATTAAAGAAGCAATTCCGGCCAGGTACAGGCGCAGCGGGCCCCACCCGGCCCGGCGTACCTTTCAGGCCCTGAGGATTGCCGTAAACCGGGAACTGGAAGTTCTGCCCGGTGCACTGGACCAGGCGGTGGATCTGCTGGCGCCGGGGGGGCGCATTCTGGTAATCACTTTTCACTCGCTGGAAGACCGGATTGTTAAAAATTTGTTTCGCCGGCGGGCAAATCCCTGCACCTGCCCGCCGGGTTTTCCCCAGTGCACCTGCGGGCAAAAACCGGCTTTGCGGGTGCTTGTTCCCGGGGGCATAACGCCTTCACCGGAGGAGATAGAAGCAAATCCCCGCTCCCGCAGCGCCCGCCTGCGGGTGGCGGAAAAGTTGCAGGTGTTCTAAATAATACGGGGGGTGAATAAGCTTTGATAGTAGCCAGGGAAAAACCATATTACCACAGCCCGCCCGAAAAAGGATCGGTTCCTGCGGGTTACCCCCGGCCACAGGAACGACCCCGGGAATATCTGGCCTTGGCGCTGGTCATCGTACTCGTTTTTGCACTGGGTATTATCATATCCATTTTCTATTCCCGGGTTCTTATCACCGGGTACCAGATAACCCGCCTGCAGGAAGAGCTGAACGAAATGGAAAGGGAAACCAGGAACCTTGCCGAGGAGGTGTCCAGGCTATCCTCCCTGGAAAGGGTGGAGGTCGTGGCCACTACCCGCCTGGGCATGGTGAAGCCGGGCGAAGACCAGGTGTTGCTGGTGAAAGCCACGGGCGACTCCCGGGAGCGCCAGCAGGAATCCAGGCCGGCCAGAAAGCCCGTGTCCGGCGGAGAGGAGAGGTCGCGTAACGCCGGTGAGCACCACTGGATCCTGCAGGCTCTGACCGATCTGGTCATGCACCGCCTCTCCGGGTAGCCCTGGAAAACCTTTTTACGGGTGGGCGCTATCTGGAGGAGAAGGATATGCGTGCCACCAGAATTGTTATTCGCCGCAGGCTGACCTTGCTGTTTCTGCTGGCCACTGCGGCCTTCGTTGCTTTAACGGGACGGCTGATCTGGATTCAATTTGTGCGGGCGGATGAGCTGCAGCAGAAGGCCCTGGAAGTAAGGATGCGGGATATCCCGGTGGAAGCCAGGCGAGGAGATATTTACGACCGGAACGGCCAGTTGCTGGTGACCAGCGTCAGCACCGAGTCCCTCTACGCCATTCCCTATCTGGTAAAAGACCCCCGGCGAACCGCGGAACAGTTAGCCTCCCTTCTGGATATGAAAGAAGAACGCCTGTATCAGATTCTTTCCCGCAAATCGTGTTACGAATGGGTTGCCCGCAAGTTAAAACCTGAAACGGTAGAAAAAATAAAGGGACTTAATCTGCCGGGCCTCTTTTTTGTCGAGGAGAACGTCAGATATTATGAATACGATTCCCTGGCTGCCCACGTGCTGGGGTTTACGGGTATAGATAACCAGGGACTTACTGGTATTGAAAAGACCTTCGACCGGGAACTGCAGGGAACCCGCGGGCGTATTGTGGTAGAACAGGACGCTACCGGGCGCGAGGTTCCCGGAGCATTGCACAAATATATTCCCCCCCGGCAGGGAAACAGCCTGGTGCTGACCCTGGATCGGACCATCCAGCAGTTTGTGGAGCGGGAGCTGGACCGGGTGGTGGAAAAATACAACCCCAAGCTGGCCGTGATTATAGTGATGGATCCCCGGACGGGGGAAATACTGGCCATGGGCAACCGCCCCACCTTTGACCTGAAGAACTGGATGACCGCTCCGCAGGGGGTCTGGGACCGTAACCCGGCCATCTGGTACAATTACGAGCCGGGTTCCACTTTCAAGATTATTACCACCTCGGCGGCCATCAGTGAGGGAGTGGTTAAGCCCGATGACCAGTTTTTCGATCCGGGTTACATAAAGGTTGCCGACCGCTATATCCGCTGCTGGGCCGATGGGGGCCACGGCAGCCAGACCTTTGAGCAGGTGGTCATGAATTCCTGCAACCCCGGCTTTGTGGAGGTGGGCCTGCGCCTGGGGAAGGAGAAATTTTACTCGTATATCAAGAAATTTGGATTTGGGGAGGTCACGGGTATCGACCTGCCCGGCGAAGCCTCCGGCATCATGATCCCCCAGGAAAAGGCGACCAACCTCAACCTGGCCACCATGGCCATCGGCCAGTCCATTGCGGTGACGCCCATACAGCTGCTCACGGCCACCTGCGCCGTGGCTAACGGCGGTGTTTTGCTGCGCCCCCACCTGGTTAAGGAAATCCGTGATCCGGAGGGCAATGTGCTCAAAACCTTCCAGCCCGAAGTTGTGCGCCGCGTGCTGGATCAGGACAAAGCACGCCAGGTGGCTGAGCTGCTCCAGGCCGTGGTCATGAAGGGTACCGGCCGCAACGCCTTCATTGACGGCTACCGGGTGGCCGGTAAAACAGGTACGGCCCAGGTGGTGGGGGAAGGGGGCGGCTATGTGAGCGGGAAATATGTGGCCTCCTTCACCGGCTTCGCCCCCGCAGACAACCCGCGGGTGGCTGCCCTGGTGATGGTTGCCGAGCCCCAGGGTGGTATTTATTACGGCAGCCAGGTGGCTGCCCCCGTATTCCGGGAAGTGGTTCGCGACACCCTGCATTACCTGCAGGTGCCTGAAACTCCGGGCCTCGAAAAGCCTAAAGATCCCTTCGTATACTTTGATCAGCCCCCGGTGAAGGTCCGGGTGCCCAATGTGGTGAATTACCCCCTGGAAACGGCTCAAAATATCCTGCGCGAAGTGGGCCTGTCTTTTGTGGTCCGGGGGGAGGGGAGTATTGTTCAGGCCCAAATGCCCAAAGCGGGAGCCGAGGTGTTGAGCGGGACATCGGTGGTGCTGGACCTGCAGCCTCCCGGCGGGAAGTCAAAAGAGGGGCTGGTTACCGTTCCCAACCTCACAGGGCTGACCATTACCCAGGTAGCCACACTGCTGGCAAGCATGGACCTCCGCCTGGAGGCTGTGGGGGTGGGGGAAGCGGCCAGCCAGAACCCCCGGCCCGGGGAAAGGGTTCGCCGGGGTACTGTGGTAAGGGTGGAATTTAAACCCGGAACCTCATCGCTCCAGGCTCCCCCTGCCATTGCCCGGCCGGTCAGGGAGTTTGTGGAAAGGCCTTGATTAGCTGTAAGTGAACTGGTAATAATACCATAAAAGGGTAAACGAGCTTCTATTGCAAAGTTAGATCAGGGGTGGTAGTATAACCACGGGAATCCATTGGTAAGAAGGAGGATTTCACTTGCTGTTTAGCGAGTTGATGGAGGGGCAGGCCTGCCTGTCCACAGGGGGCAACCAGCAGGTAGAAATTAAAGGTATTTCCAGCGATTCCCGGCAGGTGGAGCCCGGCTTTCTTTTTGTGGCCGTAAAGGGTTTTACCACCGACGGGCACCTCTATGTGGAACAGGCGCTGGCCCGGGGAGCGGCAGCCGTGGTGGTGCAGAAGGAGGTTCCCCTTCCTGCCGGCGTTACCTTCGCGCGGGTACCCGACAGCCGCCTGGCCCTGGCCCTGCTGGCAGCGCGTTTCTACGGCTACCCGTCGCGGAAAATGAAACTGATCGGGGTTACCGGTACGAACGGGAAAACCACCACCACTCACCTGCTGGCGGCCATTTACCGCCTGGCCGGGAATAAGGTGGGGCTTATCGGTACCATCGCCAACCGGATCGGTGACCGCGTTCTACCGGTGGTCAATACCACCCCGGAATCCCTGGACCTGCAGAGACTGCTGGCGGAAATGGTCGGTGAAGGGGTCACGGTGGCCGTAATGGAGGTGAGCTCACACGCCCTGGCCCTGCACCGGGTGGCCGGTTGCGAGTATGATGCCGGGGTATTCACCAACATCACCCAGGATCACCTGGATTTCCACCGCGATATGGAAGATTACCTTTCGGCCAAAATGCTGTTATTCCGCAATCTGGGCCGGGGTGGTAAGCCCGCCCTGGCTGTGATAAATATTGACGATCCGCAGGCGGAAAGGATTATGGCTGTAACGGGAGTACCCGTTTATACCTACGGGCTTTCCGCAGGGGCGCAGGTACGGGCCCGTGAGGTCCGGGTCACTCCCCGGGGTGCCCGCTTTACCGTTACCAGCCCCTGGGGGGAGTGCCGGGTTCACCTGAAGCTTACCGGTTACTTCAACGTTTACAACGCCCTGGCCGCCCTTACGGCGGCAGGAGCCGGGGGGGTCCCCCTGCCCCTGGCGGCCCAGGCCCTGGAAACAGTGGAAAATGTGCCCGGACGTTTTGAACTGGTTGACCGGGGACAGGATTTTGCCGTGGTGGTGGACTATGCCCATACCCCTGACGGGCTGGAGAATATATTGACCACCGCCAGGGCCATAACCAGGGGCAGGTTGATAACCGTTTTTGGCTGTGGTGGCGACCGGGATCCCTCCAAGCGGCCCGTTATGGGTGAAATTGCGGCGCGCCTCAGTGACCTGGCGGTAATTACCTCCGATAACCCGCGCACCGAGGATCCCATGAGGATTATTTCCCAGGTGGAAGAAGGGGCGCGGCAGGTCCGCCGGGATTACCGGGTGGTGCCCGACAGGCGGGAGGCCATCCGCTTTGCCCTGGAAAATGCCGCCCCGGGGGATACGGTTATCATAGCCGGCAAGGGGCATGAAAATTACCAGATCATCGGTACCACCCGCTATCCCTTTGATGACCGCGAGGAAGCAGTTAAAGTGCTGGATGAGCTTTTAAAAAAACCAGTTAGAGGAGAGACACCATGAAAACCATGACCCTGGGGGAAATAGCGCGTGCGGTTCAAGGAAAGCTCCGGCAGGGGGATGAAGGTACCCCGGTCCGGGCTGTTTCCATAGACAGCCGCAGTATTGCGGGAGGCGAGCTGTTTTTTGCCCTCCGGGGGCAAAGGCATGACGGCCATGATTTCGTGCCCGGAGCCCTGGCCGCCGGTGCAGCCGGGGCGGTGGTGGAGAGAATGGTACCCGGTGTGGACCCGGGAGTCCCTTTAATTCAGGTGGAAAACACCCTGACGGCTTTACAGCGGCTGGCCAGCTATAACCGGAATGCTTACCGGGTTCCCGTAATCGGTATAACCGGCAGTTCCGGCAAGACCAGTACCAAAGACCTGGTGGCGGCCGCCCTTTCGCGGCGGTTTATCACCCTGAAGACCACGGGCAACCGGAACAACGAGATCGGCTTGCCCCTCACCCTTCTGGAACTGGATGAGCGCTTCCAGGCAGTGGTGGTGGAGATGGCCATGCGGGGTCCGGGAGAAATTGCTTTCCTGTGCCGGCTGGCCAGGCCTACGGGGGCGGTAATTACCAATATCGGGGAAGCCCATATAGAACGCCTGGGGTCGGTGGACAACATTGCCCGGGCCAAGGGGGAAATCCTGGAGGCCATCGGGCCCGGGGGGTTTGCCCTCCTGCACCGGGACAGTCCCTATATTTCCAGGGAAGCAGCCCGCTGCCGGGGGCGCGTTTACTTTTTCGGTATTGATGGCGAGGCGGATATCCTGGGCCGGGATATCCGCGCGGAAAAAGGTGGCAGCAGGTTTAAAGTGAGGGTGCCCGGGGAGGAGGAAAGGGAAATCTTCCTGCCTTTGCCGGGGCGGCACAACGTGGAAAACGCCCTGGCCGCCATAGGGGTGGCCTGGGCGCTGGGCATCTCCCTGGAGGATATTGCCGCCGGGCTGGCCGGTGCGGCACTGACACCCATGCGGCTGGAACAAATTAACTGCCGGGGTCTGGTCATACTGAATGATGCTTACAACGCCAACCCGTCCTCAACCCGGGCCGCCCTGCAGGTGCTGGCCGGATGGGAAGCCGAAGGCCGCCGCATTGCCGTCCTGGGGGATATGCTGGAGCTGGGTAGTGAAGCCCGGCGCGCCCACTACCGGGCAGGCAGCGAGGCGGCCGGGGTGGCGGATTACCTGGTTGTGGTGGGCTCCCTGGCTCGCTTTATGGCTGACGGAGCCCTTGCAGCCGGCATGCCCGGGGAAAATATCTTCCGGTGTGTGAATAACGCGGAGGCCGCGGAGATACTGGAAACCCTGGCCCGGCCCGGGGATGTAATCCTGGTTAAAGGTTCCCGGGGTATGCGCATGGAAGAAATCGTACAGGCCCTGATCCGGGGACAAAACACATCCGCGGGGGGGAAAACATAATCTGGCAACGGCTGCCGGGTTATACCTGTAATTCAGGTATATTGAGGGGAGGAACACCGCTGCAGGTGGTAACAGAGATGGGGTACAGTGATCTGTGGTTGCTTTTAAGCAAGGCTTTCCTGATTTCCCTGGCCGTAACCCTCCTTTTGGGCCCCGTGACCATACCTTTCCTGCGCCGGCTCAAGTTTGGCCAGAAGGTCCGGGATGATGGTCCGGCCACTCACCTTGCCAAGAGCGGCACCCCCACCATGGGTGGAATCATGTTCCTGGCCGGAACGGCTGTGGCCGGGTTGTGGCTGGCCCACCGGTTTGCCGACGGCCTGTTGCTGCTGGGAGTTACCCTTGGCTTCGGGTTGATTGGCTTTCTGGACGATTATATAAAGGTGGCCCTCAGGAGATCCCTGGGCCTGCGGGCCAGGGAAAAACTCCTGGGCCAGACCATCTTGAGTTTCCTCCTGGCCCTGGTGGCTGTTTCCACCTTCGGCCGGGGTACGGATGTGGTTATCCCCTTTAGCGGTTTCTTTGTTCCCGGCGGGATAACGCTGGAATTGAACAGCTGGGGCTTTATTTTATTTGCGGTCCTGATGGTGGTGTTCACGGCCAACGCGGTAAATCTTACCGACGGCCTGGACGGCCTGGCTGCCGGAGTAACCATACCCGTGGCTGCCGCCCTCGTTCTGATCTCCCTTTTAATGGAGAAATGGGGCATTGCCATTGTTCTGGCCGCCCTGATGGGGGGCTGCCTGGGATTTCTCGTCTATAACCGCCATCCTGCCCGGGTATTTATGGGGGATACCGGCTCCCTTGCCCTGGGAGGGGCCCTGGGAGCAGCGGCGGTATTGACCAGGAGTGAATTATTCCTGTTGATCATCGGGGGCATTTATGTGCTGGAAGCCCTGTCCGTGATTATCCAGGTCATCTCCTTCCAGCTTTTTGGCCGGAGGGTATTCAGGATGAGCCCCCTGCACCATCATTTTGAGCTGGGCGGGTGGAGTGAACAGCGGGTAGTCTACACTTTCTGGGGAGGGGCTATAATACTGGCCTTCCTGGGAATGGCCGGCCTGTACCAGCTGGGTTGATAAAGCTTAAACTGCGGGAAGGAAGGTAAGTGACGTGGATTTTAAAGAACGGAGAGTCCTGGTAATTGGAGCAGGTAAAAGCGGTATAGCGGTGAGCTGTTTTCTGGCCGGTAAGGGAGCGCGGGTGGTCCTGACCGACCGGAAGGAGGCAAACTCTTTTTCCCCGCCCCTCCAATCCCTCCTCCCCCCACAGGTGGAGCTGGTGCTGGGGCATTATCCTGAAGTGGTGGCAGGCGTATTTGACCTGGTTGTGGTCAGCCCGGGGGTTCCTCTGACCATCCCGCCGGTAATGCAGGCCCGGGAGCTGGGCATTCCGGTGACCGGTGAGCTGGAGCTGGCTTACAGGCTGGCCAGGGCGCCCATCGTGGCCATTACCGGGACCAACGGGAAAACCACTACCACCAGCCTGGTGGGCGAGATTTTTAACGGGGCCGGCATAAGAACCCTGGTTGCCGGTAATATAGGGCGGCCGCTGATTACCGAGGTGGAGAAGTACGGGCCCGGGGACCTGCTGGTCCTGGAAGTCAGCAGTTTCCAGCTGGAAACCACCAGTTTATTCCGCCCCCGGGTGGCGGCCATTTTAAACATAACCCCCGACCACCTGGACCGGCACGGTAATATGGAGAACTATTTGGCGGCCAAGGCGCGCATTTTTGCCAACCAGGGGGGCGGGGACTATGCCGTTTTAAATTACGATGATCCCCTAACCAGGGATCTGGCCCCCCTTTGCCCGGGAAAAGTAATATTTTTCAGCAGGCGGCATAACCTGGAAGAAGGGGTGGTCCTCAGCAACGGTTTCCTGGCCGTCAGGGAAAAGGGCAAAACCCACCCCGTTCTTCCCGCCACTGCCCTGCGCATTCCAGGCGCGCACAATCTGGAAAACGCCCTGGCTGCCGCGGCCTGCGGCTGGGTCCTGGGTGTCCGGGAGAAGCAGCTGGCAGCCGCCCTGCAGCACTTTTCCGGCGTGGAGCACCGCCTGGAATTTGTGGCCGAAATCGGCGGGGTGAAATATATCAACGACTCCAAGGGTACCAATCCCGAAGCCAGCATGAAGGCCCTGCAGGCCTATGACCAGCCAATTGTACTGCTGGCCGGAGGCAGGAATAAGGGCAACGACTTTACTGCTTTTATGCAGCTGGTAAAGGAAAAGGTAAGGGTCCTGGTTGTGATGGGCGAATGTGCCGGGGAAATTGAAACCGCTGCCAGGATGGCCGGCGTAAGCCGGATTGTCCGGGCAGGGGATTTTCGGGATGCGGTCATAAAAGCCCACCGGGCGGCCCGGCCGGGGGATGTGGTGCTTTTGTCCCCGGCCTGCGCCAGCTGGGATATGTTCAAAAGCTACGAAGAGCGCGGGGAAATGTTTAAGAAGCTGGTGCACGAATTGATCTTGCAGGAAATGTCCGGGGGCAGTGAATTATCTTGCTGAACATTCACCCGGAAAAGGCAGGGAGAATCCATGCGTTTACGCAGGCGTCCACCGGATTTTATCCTCTTCCTGACCGTACTTACGCTTTTGAGCATCGGCATCGTGATGGTTTTCAGTTCCAGCTACTACTATGCCATGTTTCCGCCCTTTAACAACCCTTTTCATTTCCTGGTCCGCCAGTCCATCTGGGCCATCATCGGCCTTACCGGTATGTTCGTGATGATGAATTATGATTACTGGCACCTGAAAAGGTGGGCAGGAATACTGCTGGTCCTGGCCTTTGCCCTGTTAATTGCCGTGCTCATTCCGGGAATCGGCACTTCCAAGCTGGGAGCCCAGCGCTGGCTGAACCTCGGGCCTTTAAGCTTTCAGCCTTCGGAATTTTCCAAGCTCTGCCTGGTCATTTTTACAGCCTTCGGCCTCTCCCGGCACCCCGAGCGGATTACTGATTTTCGCCAGGGCCTGCTGCCCTACCTTATAATTATGGCGCTGGCCGCGGGGCTGATCCTGATGCAGCCGGACCTGGGGACAGCCGTTACCCTGGCCGGGACCATCGTGCTGATGCTTTTTGCTGCCGGCGCTTCCCTGGTGCACCTGGGGGCCCTGGGAGTTCTGGGCATAGCGGCTGTGGCCCTGGCCATCTGGACGGAACCCTACCGCATGAAACGGTTCCTGGCCTTTCTTGATCCCGAGAAGGACCCCTCGGGGTCGGGGTGGCATATTTTAAACTCCCTCATGTCCCTTGGTTCCGGCGGCCTCCTGGGGACCGGGCTGGGGCAGGGCCGCCATTCCAAATTTCTCTACCTGCCCGAAAGACAGACCGACTTTATTTTTGCCGTAATCGGTGAAGAGCTGGGCTTCATTGGCGCCTGCCTGGTGATCCTGCTGTTTGTGCTGTTCATCTGGAGGGGATTAAAAGTGGCCATTACCACCCCGGATACTTTTGGCAGCCTGCTGGCCGCCGGTATTGTTTCCGGAGTGGGCATTCAGGCCATCATCAATATCGGTGTGGTTACAAGTTCCCTGCCAGTAACCGGTATCACCCTCCCCTTTCTCAGCTTCGGGGGAACATCTCTGGTATTCACCCTGCTGGGGGTGGGTATTTTGTTGAACGTATCCCGCTACAGTGCCCCTAAATGACGGGAGGTGAGCCCTTGCGTTTTGTAGTTACCGGAGGTGGTACGGGGGGGCATATTTACCCCGCCCTGGCTATTGCCCGGGGAATACTGGCCAGGTACCCTGAAGCACGGGTTCTTTACATCGGCCGTGAAGGGGGCCTGGAGGCCGAGCTGGTGCCCAGGGCGAACCTGCCCTTTTATGCCATCCCAGCAGCCGGCTTAAAACGCAGCCTTACCTTGCGCAACCTGCTGGTATTCTGGCAGGCGACCAGGGGGATTCTCCTGGCCCGGAAGATCCTGGCCGGGTTCAAGCCGCAGGTGGTGGTGGGCACGGGTGGTTATGTTTGCGGCCCGGTGGTCCTGGCGGCGGTAATGATGGGCATTCCCACCATGATTCACGAGCAGAATGCCCTTCCCGGTTTGACCAACAGGCTCCTGGCCCGGTTTGTCAACCAGGTGGCGCTGACTTTTGAAGAGGCCCGAAAATACATGCCCCGCAGAGCCCGGATTAAAGTGACCGGGCTTCCGGTGCGTCCTGAGATCATGGGCTGGCAAAAGGACGAGGCCAGGCGGGCCATGGGTCTTCCGGAAAACGCCCGGCTGATTCTTTCCTTTGGTGGAAGCCAGGGAGCCAGAACAATTAACCGGGCCATGATTGAGGTTTTAAAACATTTTTATAACCGGGATGGCGTCTATTTTCTTCATGTGACCGGTCCCCGGCATTACAAGGAGTTCTGCCAGCAGATGGGGGAGGCGGGTTTAAGCAGGCCTGAAAATGGCAATATTATCCTTGTACCTTATCTTGATGAGATGCCCCGGGCCATGGCCGCGGCCGACCTGGCCATCTGCCGGGCCGGCGCAGCCACCCTGTCGGAACTGACGGCGGTGGGACTACCGGCCATTCTCGTTCCCTATCCCCACGCCACCGGGAATCACCAGGAGTACAATGCCCGTTCCCTGGAAAGGGAAGGCGCAGCCCTGGTCATCAGGGATCAGGATTTGACGGGGCCGGTACTGTGTGAGAAGCTAACCCGGCTCCTGGAACGGCCTGCTGAACTGGAGGCTATGGCCCGGGTCAGCCGCCGCCTGGGGCGCCCCCGGGCGCTGGAAGAGATAGTGGAAATTATAAGTGAACTGGCCCGGCAGTAGAAGCGGTTCACCGGGCGATACCGCTGGACAAGCCCGGTAAAGCACACCTTATTTGTTTCAGGCATAGTATGATGGTGTATCGCGAAGCTTTATCTACGGCCAGGAGCTGTGACCCGGAAAGGAGATGAAAGTCATTGCAGGCACTACCCCGGCGGGTACATTTTATTGGTATTGGTGGAGCTGGCATGAGCGGCCTGGCCAGCATCCTTCTCGATTTGGGCTATGAGATCAGCGGTTCGGATCTTTCTTCCACGGATATCACCCGCAGGCTGGAGTCACGGGGAGCCGTTTGCCACGTGGGCCATGCTTCCCGGAACCTGGATACCTCGCAGCTGGTGGTTATTTCTTCAGCGATCAAACCGGATAACCCCGAATTGCTGGCCGCCCGGGAAAAAGGCATACCGGTTATACACCGGGGAGACCTGCTGGCCTGGTTGATGCAGCGGCAAAAGGGTATTGCCGTGGCAGGAGCCCACGGTAAGACCACCACCACTTCCATGCTGGCCCTGGTGCTGGAAAGAAGCGGGTTTGACCCGACTATCGTTATCGGAGGTGAATTGAACGATATTGGTGGAAACGCCAAGCTGGGCCGGGGGGAATACCTGGTGGCCGAAGCTGATGAAAGTGACGGTTCGTTTTTAAAGTTGCAACCGCTGGCCGCAATCATAACCAATATTGAAGATGATCACCTGGATCATTACGGCTCGGTGGAAGAGATAAAAAAAGCCTTCCGGCAGTTCATGCATAAAGTGCCGGAGCACGGTCTGGTCGTTGCCTGTATTGATGATCCCAACGTACGGGAAACAATCCGGGATCTGGAGCGCCCCCTGATAACCTACGGCAGCGAGGGGTCCGGTGCCAGTTATACCCTGCGCCAGCTATCTCTGGATAGCAGAGGCAGCCGCGGGGATGTATATTATGAAGGCCGGTTCCTGGGTACCCTGGAACTTTACGTTCCCGGAAGGCATAATATGCTCAATGCCCTGGCCGTGGTGGCAGCCGCTCGCTGGCTGGGCCTGGATTTCAACCTGATAGCTTCCATTCTCAGGGAGTTCCGGGGCGCCAGGAGAAGGTTTGAGCTGCTGGGGGAGGTGGGGGGTATACGGGTGGTGGATGATTACGCCCACCATCCCAGCGAGATCAGGGCCACCCTGCAGGCCGCCCGCCAGACGGAGCCCGGGCGCCTGGTGGTGGTATTCCAGCCCCACCGCTATACCAGGACGCTTTTGTTAAAAGAACAATTTGGCAGGTCCTTTGCCGATGCCGACCTGGTGATAGTAAATGAAATATACAGTGCCGGAGAAACACCTATTGAAGGGGTCAATGCCCAGTTAATTGTCCAGGCTATAAAAAATTACGGCCGCCCGCCTGTGGTTTACCTGCCCACCAGAGAACAGGTGGTCAATTACCTGGTCGCTGAGGCCCGCCCCGGTGATTTAATTTTGACCATGGGAGCAGGTAATATCTGGCTTTGCGGGCTGGACCTGCTGAAAAGGTTGAGGGAGAAAACAGCATGATTTCACCAGCCGGCTATAAAGAATTGAACGCCCTTTTACCCGGACAGGTCAAGGTTTTCGAGCCCATGGCCCGCCATACTACCTGGCGTATCGGCGGGCCGGCGGATATCTTTGTGGAACCGGCGGGGGTTAAGGAGCTGGCCCGCCTGGTAAGCTGGGTGCACCACCGCGGTCTACCCCTCTATTTTATCGGGAATGGTTCCAACCTGCTGGTAAAGGATGGCGGCATCCGGGGCGTGGTGGTAAAAATTGGCCGTGCCCTCGGCAGGGTACAGGTTTGTGAAACAACCATCACCGCAGGGGCGGGGGCCATGCTGGGCGTGCTGGCTTCCGCCGCTCAAAAGAACGGTGTGGGCGGCCTGGAATTCGCCACCGGTATTCCGGGAACGGCCGGCGGGGCGGTGGTGATGAATGCCGGTGCCAACGGTTCTTCCATGGCCGACCTGGTGCGGGAAGTTATGGTGATGAACCCGTCCGGCGATCTGGAGCGGAAGAAGGCCCATGAATTAAATTTCGGTTACCGTACCAGCAATTTGCTGGGCGGCTCGCTGGTGGTTGTGGAAGTGACCTGCCGGGGCATTTCCCGGGATCCGCAACGGATCCGGGCGGATATGGAGGAGTATCTTGCCCGCCGCCAGGCCACTCAACCCCTGTCCTACCCCAGTGCCGGCAGCGTTTTTAAGAATCCTCCCGGGAAGTCAGCAGGCTGGTTAATTGAGCAGGCCGGGTGCAAGGGCATGCGCCAGGGTGACGCTCAGGTATCCACGGTCCACGCCAACTTTATCGTTAATCTGGGGAGGGCTACCGCCCGGGATGTGCAGGCCCTGATTCACCGGGTCCAGCAGCTGGTCTACAAGCGCTTCGGGATATCTTTAGCTCTTGAGGTACAGGTTCTCGGTGAGGATTGAGCGGGGGTGACAGCATGGAGAGATTTTTCATTACGGGCGGTAATCCCCTGCAGGGTAGCGTGCGGGTCAGCGGGAGTAAGAATGCCACCCTGCCTATACTGGCCGCCTGCCTCCTGCACGGGGCACCGGATATCATCCGGCAGGCACCGGCGTTGAAGGACGTGGAAACCATGTGCGATGTCCTGGAATACCTCGGGGCCAGGGTAAAAAAAGAGGGGGACTCCATTACCGTTGATACCACGCACATCCATTCCGTGGAAGTGGGAGAAGAATTAATGCGCCGGATGCGGGCGTCCAACCTGGTGCTGGGCCCCCTCCTGGGACGCTTCCACCGGGTCAGGATTTCCCACCCCGGCGGGTGCAATATCGGCTCCCGGCCCATGAACCTCCACTTAAAGGGACTCCGGGCCCTGGGTGCCAGGATCGAGGAGAAATTTGGCTATATTAATGTTGTGGCAGACCGGCTGGAGGGGGCGAAAATCCACCTGGATGTTCCCAGTGTGGGCGCTACCGAAAATATTATGATGGCTGCCGTGCTGGCCAGGGGTACGACCGTCATCCGGAATGCGGCCAGGGAACCGGAGATCGTTGACCTGCAAAATTTTTTAAACCGCATGGGGGCACGCATCAAGGGGGCGGGGACGGATGTAATTCGCATTGAAGGGGTTGAACATCTTGAATCCGTGGAACATACGGTCATTCCCGACCGCATTGAAGCCGGAACGCACCTTGTTGCTGCCGCCATTACCGGTGGTGAGGTAACGGTAACCAACGTTATTCCCGAACACCTCGAAGCCGTGCTGGCTAAATTAAAGGAAATGGGTTTCCAGGTGGAAGTGGGTGATGATTGGATCCACCTGAATGCCCGGGACATGCGGCCGCGGCCGGTAGATATAAAAACACTGCCCTATCCCGGTTTCCCCACCGATATGCAGCCCCAGATGATGGCCCTGGCCTGCCTGGCGGAAGGAACCAGCGTGATTACCGAAACAATTTTTGAGAACCGCTTTAAACATGTAAGTGAGCTCCTGCGCATGGGTGCCGACATAAAAGTGGAAGGGCAGGCGGCCATTGTCAGGGGGGTAAAGAAGCTGACCGGAGCGCCGGTTATGGCTACGGATTTGCGGGCAGGTGCCGCGCTGGTCCTGGCCGCCTTTGCCGCAGAAAACGGTTCTGTGATTGAGGGTGTGGAACATATCGACAGGGGCTATGAAAAAATAGAACAGAAATATACCGCCCTGGGAGCCAGGATAATCAGGGTATCTGATTAACTTGCTTTTTTTAGCTTTTTAATGGACAAGCTTTTCCGGTTGTTATAAGATTTTGGTATAATAATCCGGGAACGGAAAATCACGATAAAAAGCAGCCCTTAAAATTTAACAGCTGGAGCTATCCGGAAAGGTACTAAGGAAGTGCCGGGTATCCGCGGGCATCAATTCAGCCGGTTCCGGGGCAAAATATTAGGAGTGGTGGGCCTTGAGCATTCCGCGGTATACCGGAAGATTTCTTGCGGAAAGGATTTTCTTTGCCTTACTGATTCTTCTGGCCGCTTTTATCCTTCTGGGTTCACCCCTGTTTGAGGTTCGCGAGATAGAAGTTACCGGTAACAGAGTTGTGCCGGAGGAAAAAATTTTAGAGCTTGCCGGAATAAATACGGGAATAAATATTTTCAAGGTCAATTTAAAAGAAGCGGAATCCCGTATTCTTATCATGCCGCTCATTAAAAACGCCAGCCTGGTCCGTAAATTCCCCTCCCGCATTGTTATCCGGGTTGAGGAAAGAAAAGCACTGGCTTTGCTGCCTGTAAAAGATGGCTTTATACAGGTTGACGGGGAAGGGGTATGCCTGAAAGAAAGCGGCGTGGGCGGTTCCCTTCCGGTGGTGACGGGGGTGGCGGTACCGGACCCCGCTCCGGGTGACGTAATCCGGGACGCAAAACTTGCCACGGCTTTAAAGGTGCTCGGCCAGCTTCCCGGCTCCCTGTACAGCAAGCTCTCGGAAATACATATCACTGCCGGTGGGCAGGTGGTGCTCTATACCCTGGAGGGAATTGAGTGCCGCCTGGGCGCTCCAGCAGATATCCGGAAGAAGGCAGGAATTATTCTTCAGGTGCTGGAGCAGGTTAAGGGGCGGCAGATAGCCTACATAGATCTTACGGGCGTTCCTGTGGTTAAATACCTGGAATAGGGCAAATGGGGGCACGGTTTTGTGAAAATGAGGGGATTTCACTGGGCGCTGATCCTGGTGGGGCTTGTTATGGGTTTAATGCTGGCGGTACAGTTTCGTTTGACCAGGGATATTCAGGAAACCCCACCGGTTAAGCAGGCACAGAACCTGGCCGCTCAGGTTAACCAGGCCAGGAAAGAACGGGATGAACTCCAGCGGCAGGTAACCGAGCTGCGGGCACACCTGGATGAGGTAACGGCCGGACCCCGCCTGGACGCGCTGAAGGAGGAGCTGAACCGGGTGCGCATTGCTGCCGGGCTGGTAGAGGTCAGCGGACCCGGGGTGATGATAACTTTAAATGATAGCAACCAGGTTATCCAGCCGGGACAAAATCCCAACCTTTATGTCCTGCATGATGAGGATGTGCTGAAAATTATCAATGAATTGAAGGCTGCCGGAGCAGAAGCCATATCCATTAACGGCCAGCGTATGCTGGCAACCAGCGAAATACGCTGTATCGGCCCCACCATCCTGACCAACCGCAACCAGCGTTTGACCCCTCCTTTTGTCATCTCCGCCATTGGGAATCCTGATAATTTAGTTAACTCCCTCCTCATGCGGGGTGGAGTTGTGGAACAGCTGCGCTTCTGGGGCATTCAGGTGGAAGTTAAAAAAGTGGCCCAGCTTACGGTGCCTGCCTATACGGGGGGAGTGCGTTTTGATTTTGCCCGCCCGCTGGAGGGTGGTGAAAAGCAATGAAACTACCGGCAAAATTACCTGCTTACCTGTCCCTCGCACTGGTGGCGGTGGTTCTGGGTATACTGATTGCGTTCCAGTTCCGGGTTACCAGGCATATTGAACAGGGCGTCCCGGCCGGGCGGGCGCAGGAACTGGCTCTGGAACTGCGCCAGCTGGAAAAAGACAAGAGCAAGCTTAAAGCCGAGGCCAGTGACCTGAACCTCAAGCTGGACCGGGCTACCCGTGGCCAGGCCGAGGCGGAGAAAGCCCTTGAAGATGAGCTGGCCAAGGCCAGGCTGCTGGCCGGACTGGTTCCCGTAACCGGTCCCGGCATTGAGGTAACCCTGGACAACCCTCCCCAGCAACCTGATGGAAAGGGGCCGGCCAGCCTTTATACCATCCGGGACGAGGATCTCCTGCGGGTGATCAATGAACTGCGGGGTGCAGGGGCGGAGGCCCTGTCCATAAACGGCCAGCGCATCGTAGCCCAAACGGAAATCCGCTGGGCGGCCCCTTTTATCAATGTCAACCTGACGAGGGTAGTACCCCCGTATCATATACTGGCCATTGGTGAACCGGAGAACCTGAAAAGCGCCCTGGAAATACCCGGCGGGCTGGTGGAGTACCTGCGGGATCTGGGGGTTCAGGTAAGCATCCGGCCCTATGAACGGCTTACCCTGCCGGGTTATACCCGGCCGATGGAATTTCGCTATGCCAAACCAGTATTAAAAGGGTGAGAAATATGTGGTTGGGCATCTGGCTGGCCGTTGCCGGCCTGGTTTTAGGTGTGCTGCTGGGGCTCAACATTCCCCTGGTACTGCCCCAGGTTTATGCCAAGTACCTTTCCGTGGCCGCCCTGGCCGCCCTGGATTCGGTTTTCGGCGGGATCCGGGCGGCTATGGAGGATCAATTTGACAATACCGTTTTTATTTCCGGTTTTTTCAGCAATGCCCTCCTGGCTGCCGTCCTGGCTTTTATCGGGGAGCGCCTGGGGATTGATCTCTACCTGGCTGCTGTGGTAGCCTTCGGGGTGCGTTTATTCCAGAACCTGGCCATTATCCGGCGTCACCTGTTTAAAAAAATAAAATAAAAGCTGGCTTTTAGAGGGAAAAAAGTACCGGTGTAGAATTTTACATTTTTAGTAACTGTTTGAGGGGGGTGCCCCGCTTGACTGCAAGGGGCTTTATGGCCGGCCTGGATGTGGGGACATCCAGCGTGGTGGCGGTGGTAACCCGGGTTGCCGATCCGGAACGGGTAGCTGGAATGGGCTGGTGCCCGTCCCTGGGGATGCGTAAAGGCATCGTGGTGGATATGGAAGGCGCAGCTCAGGCTATCAGGCGGGCTGTGGAAATGGCCCGGGAAGCGGCCGGGTGCAGGATCGGTACTGTAAGCGTGGGGTTTTCCGGCCATGGTGTAAATATACTCACCAGGCATGCCGATATAACTATTGGAAATAATAAAAAAATTACTGCCGGTGATATATCCACCCTGATGCAGTTAATCAGGCAGGTGGAGATACCTGCTGGAAGGCGGGTTTTACAGGTAATTCCGGTGGAGTTCAAGGTTGATGGCCTTCCTGTGAGGGGCAACCCCGCCGGCCGTACTGGTTCGCGATTATCCCTGGAAGCACGGGTGATAACTGCAGATAGTCAGATGGTTGAGCAGCTGGTTACGTCGGTGGAAAGCGCAGGTTTGCGGGTTAAGGAGGTTGTGGTAAACTCACTGGTACTGGCCCGGGAGGTTTTAACCACCGTGGAAAGGGAACTGGGTGCGGTGCTGGTGGATTTTGGTGGCGGGACAACTGCTGTCACTTTCTGCAAGGGCGGCGCCCCCGTGGATTTATGCGTTATTCCTGTGGGTGGGGAACACATTACCAGTGACGTGGCCATTGGTGTGCGAACATCCCTGGAAGCAGCGGAACGAATGAAAAAGGAAATTGGTCTTTTGCCCCAGGAAGCGAAGTGGGTGGAATTACCAACCATGGATGGCCGGGCCTCCCGGCGGGCCAGCCTTGCTCTCGTGAGGCAAATAATCGAGTCCAGGGTACTGGAGATCCTTGATTTGATTAAGCAGAGCATTTACAGGCTCGCCCCGGGGGAAGCTCTGCCGGGTGGAGTGGTATTCACCGGGGGTGGTTCCCTGTTAAAAGGGTTGCCGGACCTGGCTTCCCGGATTTTACAGTTACCTGTGCGGGTAATAACAGAAGGACCGGAACTCCAGGCTGCCCGCCTTCTGGCCAGGCGTGCTGCGGTGGAAGCAGCCGGCCAGGGAGAGCAAAAGCTGGCGGTGGCGGCCGGGGATTTCCGGCTGGGTGCAAGGGGTGTAAAACAAATCTTTGAGTATATACGCCGGGGTTATCCCCGTGGCAGCGGTTTGGAGAGCTAATCTTGTTTTCAGGAATTCTAGAGGGGGATTGTCATGCTCGATTTTGAACTCGAGAACAACCAGCTTGCCAATATTAAAGTAATTGGAGTGGGAGGAGCAGGTAACAACGCTGTCAACCGGATGATCATGGCCGGCCTGCGGGGAGTGGAGTTTATTGCCGTCAATACCGATGCCCAGGCTCTCCAGCTGGCCCAGACGAGCAATAAAATTCAAATTGGGGCCAAGTTAACCAAAGGGCTGGGTGCCGGTGCGAACCCGGAGATCGGGCAGAAAGCCGCTGAAGAAAGCCGGGATGAAATTATCCAGGCTTTAAAAGGAGCGGATATGGTTTTTGTCACTGCCGGTATGGGAGGGGGAACCGGCACCGGAGCGGCACCGGTGGTGGCTGAGGTGGCCAAAGAACTGGGTGCCCTGACCGTAGGTGTGGTCACCAAGCCCTTTACCTTCGAGGGCAGGAAGCGGATGAACCAGGCGGAGATGGGTATTCAAAACCTGAAGGGGAAAGTGGACACCCTGATTACCATTCCCAACGACCGCCTGCTGCAGGTTATAGATAAGCACACCTCCATTGTGGAAGCCTTTCGCATAGCGGACGATGTCCTGCGCCAGGGGGTACAGGGTATTTCGGACCTGATTGCCGTTCCCGGCCTGATTAACCTGGATTTTGCCGACGTAAAAACGATTATGAAGGATACCGGGTCCGCCCTCATGGGCATAGGGCTGGCCAGCGGGGAGAACCGGGCCACGGAAGCCGCCCGGATGGCCATTTCCAGCCCCCTGCTGGAAACATCCATTGAAGGGGCGCGGGGAGTGCTGCTGAATATAACCGGAGGGACATCACTGGGTCTTTTTGAGGTCAATGAGGCGGCTGAGATTATCTCCCAGGCTGCCGATCCCGAGGCCAACATAATTTTTGGTGCTGTAATCGATGAACGTATGGAAGACGAGGTGCGGGTGACGGTTATAGCCACCGGCTTTGACCAAAAGGTGGTTAAAAAAGAGAGGCCCAGGGATGAGCTGGAGATTAAACCCTTTACCAACCACGATGATCTTGATATCCCCGCCTTCCTGCGCCGGCGCGGTTAAGCGCTATTTTGCCGGTAGTTTTTGAAAAAGCCTGTCTTGATGACATGGCTTTTTATTTTTTGTGCACACTAAGCACAGAAGGAGGGAATGAACTTGGAACACCCGGAGCATGAAAAAACTGTGGAGGTTAAGGGAAATCGCAAGGAGGACTTGAACCGCATCAGGGGTACCCAGCTTCTGGTTGATCCCGAAAGAGGGCCTGAAAACAAGAAAAAAAGGGGAACCCGGTAAACATGGAATGACATTTATTACCAGTCTGGTGGTGTATAATTAACCCAGGCTTTTCTTTTGGCCTGTGGAAATGCTGGATTAATAAGGTTGTCATAGAGTACCGCGGGCGGTCATATAAATGGTAGAGGGCTGTGCATGGCCGTTGTGGGAGTGGGCTGGATGACCGGCTACGTTGTTTATGTGGATCAGGTCCTGGCGGGCAACTTGCTCCTCAACTATATTTTATTGTGGACTGCCGGGCGGCTGTCACAGGTAAGGACAAGTATATTTCGCCTGGTTTTATCCAGTGCTCTGGGCAGCTTATACACATTGTTCTTTTTTCTTCCGGGTTACAACCAGTTATTCAGTTTACCTTTTAAATTGTTCTTTTCTTCCATCATGGTTTTAGGAGCCTTTGCCCCCCTTCCCCTGAAGAGATTGCTCGCCTGTATGCTGTTTTTTTACCTCTCCTCCTTTGCCCTGGGGGGGCTCTGGCTGGGAATTATATATTTCCTTTATTCCAGCTGTGGGTTTACCCCCGCCGTCAACCAGACCCTGAATATTATCCAGCGGTATTTCTGGCCCGGCCTTTTACTGGCGGTTGCGGCTCTGGTAGGTGGGGGACGTGTGCTGGCTTTAATCATGCACCGGCGGCTGGAACAGCAGGGATACATGGTGAAACTGGCAGTGGAAATGGCTGGCCGGCGGGTGGAAGTGCAGGGCCTGGTGGATACGGGCAACAGTTTGCAGGACCCCCTTACCGGTTACCCGGTGATTGTCGTGGAATACAGCGCTCTGCTGCCCGCCCTGCCCCCATCCCTGCAGCAGGTTATTGAAAGGTGGGGGGATTACGGCGACCCCTCCCTGCTGGTAGCCCTGGCCGGTACCGGCTGGGCGTCCCGCATCTGTTTAATTCCTTTCCGCTCTGTGGGCCGGGAGCAGGGAATGATGGTGGGCATTCGCCCGGACCGGGTGGAAATTTACCGGCGGGACGGCCGGGCCCGCATCCAGCAGGTAGTGATAGGCATTTACAGGCATGCACTGGGAAGTTATCAAGCGCTGGTGCCCCCGGCACTGGCCGGGGCGGCCTGAGGTATAGAGGTCAGATTGAGGTGGGGGTGGAAATATGTCTTTGCCGCCAATTGTACAGTTGAAATGGCATTGCCGCCTGTTTTTGATCAGGTTGACAACCTGGCTGGGCTGGCGCCGCGAAGTATTTTATGTGGGCAGCAGTGAGGCGCTTCCACCACCCCTTTCCAACGATGAGGAATCTTTTTTGATCAACAAGCTGGAGGCCGGGGATACCGCTGTACGTACCGTGCTCATCGAACGCAACCTCCGCCTGGTGGTGTACATAGCCCGCAAGTTTGAAAATACGGGTGTGGGTATAGAGGACCTGGTTTCCATAGGAACCATCGGGTTGATAAAGGCGGTGAACACTTTCGACCCGGCCAAGAAGATTAAACTGGCCACCTATGCTTCCCGCTGTATTGAAAACGAAATTCTCATGTACCTGCGGCGCAACAATAAAACCAGGGCTGAAGTGTCTTTTGACGAACCTTTAAACATTGACTGGGAGGGCAACGAGTTGCTGCTCTCCGATGTCCTGGGTACGGAGAACGATATTATTTATAAATATATTGAGGATGAAATAGATAAAAAGCTCCTGTACATGGCGCTGAACAAATTGAGCGGCCGCGAACGCAAGATTATGGAGCTGCGGTTTGGTCTGAATAACGGGGTGGAAAAAACCCAGAAAGAAGTGGCCGATATGCTCGGTATTTCCCAGTCCTATATATCGCGGCTGGAGAAGAGAATAATCAAGCGGTTGAAAAAAGAGATGCACCGGCTGGAATAAGATTCCGTTGTTCCCGGCAAGCCGGGTTTTTTTATTTATGTATAAGAGCAGGTAGCCGGGGTAATAATGAGGTTATGGCCAAGCGCAAAAAAATTTGAAAAGAGGTGGGCGGTCTTCCATGCTGCTGAACAAGGTAGAGATCAGTGGTGTGAACACCTCCAGGTTACCCCTGCTGACGGGGGCCCAGATGCGCCAGTTGTTCGAAGCAATGCACAATGGAGACCGGGAAGCCCGAACCCAGTTGATAAATGGCAACCTGCGCCTGGTACTTTCGGTAATCCAGCGCTTTACCAACCGCGGTGAATATGTGGACGACCTCTTTCAGGTGGGTTGCATCGGATTGATGAAGGCCATTGATAATTTCGACCTCTCCCAGAATGTCAAGTTTTCCACCTATGCAGTTCCCATGATTATTGGTGAAATCCGCCGTTATTTAAGGGATAATAACTCCATTCGCGTGAGCCGCTCTTTACGGGATATCGCCTATAAAGCCCTGCAGGTAAGGGATAACCTGGTCAACAAATATTCCCGCGAACCCTCGATTAATGAAATTGCCGGGGAGCTGAAGTTGCCCCGGGAAGAGATAGTTTTTGCCCTGGACGCCATCCAGGAGCCCATCTCCCTTTTTGAGCCCATATATCATGACGGAGGGGACCCCATTTTTGTCATGGACCAGATTAAAGATGAAAAGAACCACGATCAGAACTGGCTGGAGGGTATTGCCATAAGGGATGCCCTGGGGAGATTGAGCGAGCGGGAAAAATTAATTCTCACCCTCCGTTTTTATGAAGGTAAAACCCAGATGGAAGTGGCCGAAGAAATTGGCATTTCCCAGGCCCAGGTTTCCCGCCTGGAGAAAGCTGCCCTGAATAATATGCGCAAGTATTTATAGGTTCTGTCGTTCCTTTTTCATTTCCCCCTTTTGACAGCAACGTTTAAAGTGTCGAAATACGGGTAAAACTAGGATTAGAACAAACATTTGCAGATTGAATAATGGGGGAACAAGGAATGTTTTCACTAAAGCGGATCGGATTCTGGGTTTTACTGATGTGTATTTTACTGGCCGGGTGGGGCTGGTACCGGCAGGTTGTGGATTATCCCTACCGCCCCGATCATCTGATCCGCTTCCATGTTATGGCCAACAGCAATTCACCTGCCGATCAGGCTTTAAAATTGCGGGTCCGTGATGTTCTTGTGCAGGCCATGACCCCTTATTTCCAGCAGGCTGGCAGTGTGGAAGAAGCCAGGGCCATTGCCCGGGATAAGCTGGATTATATGGAGCAACTGGCCAGGCAAACCATTCGCGAGTCCGGTGCGGATTATCCCGTTGCCGTATCGCTGGGGCGTTATCATTTTCCAGCCCGGACCTATCATGTGGCCGGTGCCGGACCGGGGGCAATTCACGACCTGATCCTGCCCGCCGGTGAGTATGAAGCGGTGCGGGTGGTTATCGGTAAGGGTGCGGGTGCCAACTGGTGGTGCGTGCTGTTCCCTCCCCTTTGTTTTGTGGATGTTCAGGATAACCGGCAGGAGCCGGAAGTAACCCGCGAACCGGCCGGGGATAAAAAGGATTTAACCCCGCCGGAGGAAGGTGCTGCCGGAAAGGCGGAACCGGCTTTTAAGTGGTCCGGGCCGCCCGCCGTGGCCACCCTGGCCCCTCCCCGTGAAGCCAGCCGGGATGAAGGTGCTGTTTTGAAAGTAAATTCCCCCGATGGTACTACCGTGGAATTTCGCTTCCGCATCCTTGATTTCCTTGCCGGTACGCGTAGCTGGCTGGATCATCTCTTCCATGTTTAGGCTGCTGTGAACAATTTTTCAGCGCGTGCCCGGTTCAACCTGCCCGCCCGGTGGCATATAATATGCCAGGGGGTGCAGGGAAGGTGGTAAAGGTATCGGATCTGCGCATGCGGGAAGTGATCAATATTGCCGACGGGCGCCGCATGGGGCCAATTAAGGATATCGACATTGACCTGGAGCAGGGGCGGGTCAGCGCCATCGTTCTCCCCGGCCAGAGCAGCCGTTTTCTGGGTTTGTTCGGCCGGGAGGAGGAAATTATAGTTCCCTGGCATAAAATAAAAAAAATCGGCCTGGACGTAATCCTGATCGACCTGCGGGATATTACGGAAGTAAGGCCAGATAACAGTTCTGCGGGTAACGGGAAGGAAAGGTTTTTCTAAGGGCCCGCCGGCCGGTGATGTTTTCCCCTGGAAGGGGAGACAAGCATTCCGGATAAGGGAAAAATATGAAAAGGGTGCCTCCGGGGAACAGAGAAGGAGTAAATGATTTATGTTTGGTCAGGAGGTGCCCTTTTTGCGTTTTTGCTTTTACCCCAATATATAGTATAATATCTCTGCCAGCTGTACTACATATATAAAAATCCGTTCCAGGCCTGTGATAAGAGAGTGGTGAGGCAGCGTGCGCTGTCCCTTTTGCGGTTTTTCGGAAAGCCGGGTGCTGGATTCCCGTCCGGCGGAGGACGGTTACTCCATCCGCCGCAGGAGGGAATGTGCAGGTTGTGCCCGGCGTTTTACCACCTATGAAAGAGTGGATGAACTGCCCCTGGTGGTGGTCAAGAAGGACGGCCGGCGGGAGGTTTTCAACCGTAACAAGCTCCTGGCCGGACTGGTGAAGGCCTGCCAGAAACGTCCCGTATCCATGACCACCCTTGAGGCCATGGTGGACGAGGTGGAGCGCACATTGCGCAGCACGGCGGAGCTGGAGGTTTCCAGCCGGCAAATTGGCGAGATGATTATGGACCGGCTGCGGGTTCTGGATGGGGTGGCCTACGTGCGCTTTGCCTCCGTTTACCGGGAGTTCCGGGACGTGGAGGAATTTTTGCGGGAAATCCAGCGTCTGTCCGAAAAACCGTAAGCGAACCGTTATTTGCAGCTGGTGTATTCAGTTAATCATTAAATTTTAATCGTAGCATTTTTTCACATCAGGTTATAGAGGAGGCTGCCAGCTTGTTTAAGGTTATCCGGAAGCGGGATGGGCGGGAAGTGCCCTTTGACGAGACCAAGATTACCGATGCCATCTTCAAGGCTGCCCGGGCGGTGGGGGGCGAGGACCGCCAGACGGCCATGGAGCTGACCATTGAAGTTCTCAAGATGCTGAAGAAAAAGTACAACGGCCAGGTTTTTGGCGTGGAAGATGTTCAGGATGTGGTGGAAAAGGTGCTCATTGAGGCCGGTCACGCCCGCACCGCCAAGGCTTACATCCTTTACCGGGATAAACGAACCCGCATCCGGGAGGCCAAGGGCGACTTAATGGATGCGGTGGAGGAAATCCTGGCTGAAACCAACCGGGAAAATGCCAATGTGGGTAATTCCCCTTCGGCGAAAATGCTGCAGATTGCCAGTGCCGCCAGCAAGAAATATTATCTCACCCGCCTCCTGGATGAGGATTTTTCCGGCGCCCACATGCGGGGGGATATCCACATTCACGATCTCGACTGGTACGCCAAAACCCTGAACTGCCTGCAGATACCGCTGGACAGGCTCCTAACGGAGGGTTTTAACACCGGTCACGGCTATATCCGGCCTCCCAGGCGGCCCACCTCGGCCACGGCCCTGGCAGCAATTATCCTGCAGAGCTCACAAAATGACATGTTCGGGGGGCAGTCCTTTCCTTTCTTTGACCGGCAGATGGCTCCCTTTGTGGAGAATGCGGATGAAAACGAGACATACCAGGCCATGGAAGCGCTGGTGTACAACCTTAATTCCATGCATTCCCGGGCCGGGAGCCAGGTGCCATTTTCCAGCATCAACCTGGGCACCGACACTTCCGAGGCCGGTCGCAAGGTAACCCGCAACCTGCTTCTGGCCTATGAAGCCGGGCTGGGGCGGGGGGAAAATCCCATTTTCCCCAATATCATCTTCCGCCTCAAAAAAGGGGTTAACTTTGAGCCGGGAGATCCAAACTATGACTTATTCCAGCTAGCTATCCGGGTAGCCAGTAAGAGGCTGAATCCATCCTTTGCCTTTATGGATTCTTCTTTCAACAGCCCTTACGGGGACCAGGTGGCCTACATGGGCTGCCGCAGCCGGGTGATGGCCAACCGGAGGGGTCCGGAAGTGACGCCGGGAAGGGGTAATTTGTCCTTCACCACCATCAACCTTCCCCGGCTGGGTATTAAAGCCGAGCGGAATATCAAGCGGTTTTATGAGCTCCTGGCGGAGGTTATGGAGCTGGCCATAAGGCAACTTTATCACCGGTTCCGGGTACAGGCCAGGCTCAGGGTTAAGGACATGCCCTTTGTCATGGGACAGGGGCTCTATCTCGGTTCGGAGGGTCTGAAGGAAGAGGACTGTATCGAGCCGGCCATTGTCAACGGTACCCTGGCCGTGGGGTTTATCGGCCTGGCCGAAGCCCTGGTAGCCCTGACCGGCCAGCATCACGGCCAGAGCGAGGAATCCCAGGCCCTGGGCCAGGAGATTGTAGCCTTTATGCGCCGGCGCATTGATGAGGCCTGTGAGGAGTACAACCTGAACTATACCCTGCTGGCTACACCGGCCGAAGGGCTCTCCGGGCGGTTTGTACACCTGGACCGGCGGGAGTTCGGTATTATTCCCGGGGTGACAGACCGGGAATATTACACCAATTCATTCCATATACCGGTTTATTATCCCATAAGCAGTTTTGAGAAGATCAGCCTGGAGGGGCCGTACCACAAGTACTGCAACGCCGGGCACATCAGCTATGTGGAAATGGCCTCGCCGCCGGTACATAACCTTGAGGCGGTGGAAGCCATCATTCGGCACATGGCGGCCTGCGACATGGGTTATGCGGCCATTAACTTCCCGGTGGATTTCTGTACCGGATGCAACCTGACGGGTGTGATCAATGAAAGCACCTGCCCCCGCTGCGGGTCGGCTGCCATCCGGCGGGTGCGGCGGATAACCGGTTATCTTTCCACCGTGGATCGTTTCAATGACAGCAAGGTGGCGGAATTGAACGACCGCCTGCCCCACAGCCTGCGTTAGAGATTTTTCGCGGGAGAGATGAACATGCGCTTGCGCGTAGCCGGGATAATTGAAGAAAGTGTGGTGGACGGGCCCGGCCTGCGGCTGGTGGTTTTTGTCCAGGGCTGTCCCCATCGCTGTCCCGGTTGCCATAATCCCCACACCTGGGACCCGGCCGGGGGCACCCTGATGGAGGTGGAAGAAATCCTGGCCATGGTTAAAAGGAATCCCCTGTTAAAAGGGGTAACCCTTTCCGGGGGTGAGCCCTTTGCCCAGGCCGGTGCCCTCGCTGTTCTGGCCCGGCAGGTGCGTGCCCTGGGCCGGGATGTAATTACGTATACAGGTTATACCTGGGAGAAGCTCCTGGAACTGGCCGGGAGGGACGGGGCGGTAAAAGAGCTGGTGGAGCTTTCCGATTATATTGTGGATGGACCTTTTATCCAGGAAAAAAGGGATCCGGAACTACCCTTCCGCGGCTCCAGCAACCAGCGGGTGATCGATGTACCCGCATCCCTGGCCTGCGGGCGGGTGGTCATTGCCCCGTGGGGTGGACAGTAAAAGAGAACGGGGCAGGTGCTGTGGCGGTACCTGCCCTTTACTTTTACGGTGAACCCTCTGGTCCCCGCCAGCATATAATGAAGCATCACAGCCATGCTACCGGGGAGAGGGTTAATATGCTGACCTATGTGGTGCAACCGGGGGATACACTGGCCTCAATTGCCCGGCGTTTTAATACCACCGTGGAAAGGCTGGTGGCCCTGAATAATATTTCCGATCCCGATCGTATCGATGTGGGAATGGTTTTAACCATTGAGCCGGAGGAAAACGGGGATGCCGGGGGGGACCCGGTGGCCACCCGGATTATCGGCGGTCTTTTATACGTTTTATCCACCCCGCGCCGGACTTACCGGCGGGGGGAAACGATAAGTTTGACCCTGGCCAAAGTCAACATTCAAAACAGTCCTGTTACCCTGAACTACCCCACGGGGCAGCGGTTTGATTTTGTCGTTCTGCGGGACGGCCGTGAGGTTTGGCGCTGGTCCCATGGAAGAAGCTTTACCCAGGTTGCCGGCCGGGTGGTTCTCCGGCCGGGGGAAAGCCAGACTTTCAGGGTTACCTGGGACCAGCGAAACAACGCCGGTAACCTGGTGGTGCCCGGCAATTTTGTCGTCCGGGGCTATAACGTGGCCCGGGGGCTGGCCCAGCAATTTGTTTCCCTGCCCGTAAGTATTGCGCCGGGGATGGCGCCGGCGCCACCGCCTCCGGCCGGTGTATGCCCTCCCGGAAATTTGCTGCGGAACCCGGACCTGGAGGAGTGGCGGGATGTAAATACGCCTGATTCCTGGAACGGGACCAACATTTTCCGTACCCCTTTGAGCTGCAGGGGGCGTTTCGCTGCCGGTATGGGGGCTATCCCCGGCCGCCAGGCCACCCTTACCCAGTCGGTGCCGGGGTCGCCCGGCCGGTTATACCAGCTGAGTTTTTCCGCCCGGGAAATTCCCGGCCGCCCGCCCCGCGGTGACTTTACCCTGGAAGCGGCGGTGTTTTTCTACGATGCCCAGGGGCGGCTGATCAGCAGGGCGGATCCCGTTTTCAGCGAGACCAGCATACCGGAAGCCTGCCGGCGCTTTTCCCTTACCACCGGCCTTTCCCCGGCACGAACGGGGCGGGTGGAGGTGCGGTTTATTTTCACCCCGGCGGCCGGCAACAATAACCCCGTAGCCATCGATGAGGTGGATCTGCGCTGCATCTAACATGTCAGGACCAGTAGGAAAGGGGCCTGTCCGGCCCCTTTTTTCAGTGCCCGCAGGTGGCGCAGCTTCCTCCGGAGCAGCCGCTGCAACTACTGCCGCTGCCGGGGCTGCCGCCCGCATCCCGGTTGCCCGGTGAGGCGAAGCTGCTCATAACCCGTTCCGCGCCGGTGGCCCGGCATGCCGGGCAGACCTGGTGTTCTCCACCTTCTCCCAGCGGGCATAATTTTTCAAAGCGGTGACCGCAGGTATGACAGCGAAATTCGTAAATGGGCATCTGGTAACACTCCTTTCTCCATGGACGGGCCGGACTCCCCGGCTATTTTTAGCTTACGCCGCAGATTGTCCCCTGTCAAGGCAAGCTTTTTCACCCGTCCGGGGAGGGATTGGCCGAGGGGAGAGGGAATTATTAAAAAAAGGGAGTAGTAATTGAATAGCCGAAAGAATATATAAGCAGTTAGGAGGGTTTACATGCGCGTTCGTTTTCTGGGAGCCGCGCAGACGGTTACAGGCTCCTGTTATTTACTGGAAACAGGTCCTCTCAGGATAATGGTGGACTGCGGGATGTTCCAGGGGCCCCGGGCCTTACGGGAGCGTAACTACCGCCCTTTTTCTTTTTCGCCACTCAGCGTGGATTATGTTCTGCTTACCCACGCCCACATAGACCACAGCGGTTTGATTCCCAAACTGGTGAAACATGGTTTTCGCGGAAAGATTCTGGCTACCCCGGCTACCATCGATCTGTGCGCCGTCATGCTGCCCGACAGCGGGCATATCCAGGAAATGGAGGTGGAAAGGCTTAACCGCAAGGCTGCCCGGGCCGGCCGCCAGCTCATAGAACCTGTTTATAACGTTGAGGACGCCCACCGGGCCATGGCTTTCTTCCAGCCGGTGGATTACGGTCAGGTGGTAAACCTTACCAGCGAGGTCAGCGTGCGCTTTCTGGAAGCAGGGCACATCCTCGGCTCGGCCATGGTGGAGCTTGCGATAAAGGAAGGGGCGCAGGAAACCAGGCTTCTTTTTACCGGCGATCTGGGGAGAAAAAATAAGCCTTACCTGAACGATCCTTCGTATGTCGAGCAGGCCGATTTTATCTTTTTGGAATCAACCTACGGTGACCGCCTGCATGCGGAACAGGAGGAGCATTTGAACCTCCTGCACGATATTATCTGGGAAACTTATCGCAAGGGCGGTAATTTAATTATTCCTGCTTTTGCTGTGGAGCGTACCCAGGATTTAATTTATGATCTCAATCTCCTGATTACCAGCAACCGTTTCCCGCCCATGAAGGTTTATATTGACAGCCCCATGGCGGTGGCGGCCACGGAAGTTTTCAAGAAATACAGGCCTTATTTTGACCCTGAAACCCAGGAGCTCATGGCCAGTGGAAAGGACCCCCTGTCCATGGCCGCCCTGGAGTTTGCCCGCACCACCGAGGAATCCATGGCCCTGAATAATATAAAAAGCGGTGCCATTATTATCTCGGCCAGCGGTATGTGCGAGGCCGGCAGGATTAAGCACCACCTGCGTCACAACCTGTGGCGTCCAGAATGCACCGTTTTATTTGTCGGCTACCAGGCTCCAGGAACCAAGGGCCGCAAGATAAAGGATGGGGCCAAATTTGTGCGCCTGCACGGGGAAGAAGTGGCCGTACGGGCAGACATCAGGAGTATCGATAGCTATTCCTCCCATGCGGATAAGGAGGAACTGCTGGATTGGCTGGGGCACCTGCAAAAACCGCCTCAAAAAGTTTTCCTGGTTCATGGAGAACCTTCCTCCATGAGTGCCCTGGCCCGGGATATAGCCCTGCGCTACGGTTTTGCGGTGCACATCCCCGTGCTCGAGGAAGAAGTCCAGCTTACCCCGGCCCTGCCGGTGGGTGAGGAAGAACTGCGCCGGGCATATGATGCTGTGGCCAGCCGCCTGCAGGATGTGCTGGCCAGCGGCCTGGGCAGGGGATATTACAGGGAGATAGTGGAACAGCTGGATCATTTGAACGCCTTGCTGGCATCCATTCAAAAGCAGGCCCAATAATTTTATTATTGCCTGCATGAGGGTAGAAAGCTTAAAATTAATCAAACAAAAATCAAGCGGGAGGATTGACTCTGGTGGTCCCTTACCTGTGGCAGGAAAAGGGAATGGTTAAATGGCTGGCCTGGAAGGCCTTTCTGGATACCGGCCTGGTGAGCCACGGCTTTACCGCCCGCCATGGCGGTATCAGTACCGGGGAGTTTGCCACTTTAAATATGGCTCTGCACGTGGGTGATGATCCCGAACGGGTTTTGAGCAACCGGGAGCGGACCTGCCGGGCTTTGCATATTGACCCCGCCCACCTGGTGGCCGGCCAGCAGGTGCACGGGGACCGGGTGGCGGTGGTGGGAGTGGAGCACCGGGGCCTGGGAGCCCGTACCCAGGAAGACGCCCTGCCGGCCACCGATGCCCTGATTACCGGTGAGCCCCTGGTTCCCCTGTCCAGTTACTACGCTGATTGTGTGCCGGTTTTCCTCCTTGACCCGGTCCGGCGGGTGGCCGGCCTGGCCCACGCCGGCTGGAGGGGAACTGTTCTTGATATTGCGGCCAAAACGGTGGAAGCCATGGGCCGTTATTTCGGTACCCGGCCGGCGGATTGCCTGGCGGGCATCGGTCCTTCCATCGGGCCCTGCTGCTATGAAGTGGGTGCACCTGTGGCTGACCTTTTTAAAGAGCATTTTCCGCCCTGGCAGGAACTCCTAATACCCAATCCAGCGGGCAGATGGCAGCTCAACCTCTGGGAAGCCAACCGGTGCATCCTGCTTAAAGCAGGTCTTTTACCGGAAAATATTTTTACGGCCGGTATCTGCACCTGTTGCCGGCAGGATCTCTTTTTTTCCTACCGGGGCAGTGGCGGTCGAACGGGGAGGATGGCGGCCCTGCTCATGCTGACCTGAAAGCTTTTTTACCGGGGGAGGGTGAGTATATGGCGAAGATCCTGGTGGTCGATGACGAAGAACATATCCTCGAGCTGATCCGTTTCAACCTGGAGAAAGAAGGTTACCAGGTGGTGACCGCTACCGATGGGAATACGGCTGTGGAAATAGCTCGCTCCCAGCGGCCCGATCTCATCCTCCTGGATGTAATGCTGCCGGAGCAGGATGGGCTGGCCGTCTGCCGGATCTTACAGCAGGAAGCTGCCACCCGCCGCATTCCGGTTATTATGATCAGCGCCCGGGGGGATGAACTGGATAAAGTCCTGGGTCTGGAAATGGGAGCCGATGATTACGTGACCAAGCCCTTCAGTCCCCGGGAGCTGGTGGCCCGGGTTAAAGCTCGCCTGCGCCGGTCCGGGGAAGACAGGCGTGCTCACCACCGTGGAGGGAGCCTGGTTCGCGGCCGGCTGGTAATTGATCCGGAACGTTTTCTGGTCACCATTGACGGTGTAAAGCAGGATCTGACCCCGAAAGAGTTCGAGTTGCTCCGCCTGCTGGCCAGTGAACCGGGAAGGGTATTTTCCCGGGATTACCTCCTGGAGCAGATCTGGGGTTACGACTATACCGGTGATTCCAGGACGGTGGATGTTCACATCCGCCATATCCGCCAGAAGCTGGAGCAGGTACCCGGTGCCTCCCGGTATATAGAAACGGTGCGCGGGGTGGGTTATCGTTTCCGGGAGGTGCCTTAGAGGGTGAAGCTCAACTTCCTGCAGGGTGTATCCTGGCGGCCGGTGGTCAGTTATTTTTTCCTGATGGTTATCTTTTTTGCCCTCCTGCAGCTCTATGCCGCCAAAAAGTTGAGCGTCCTGGGGGCCTTGTTAATCATCCTGCCCCTATCGGTATTGCTGGCCTGGCTTTTATACCGGAGGGTTATCGGCCCGTTAAATGAAATAATTGCCGCGGCCAGGGATATGGCCCGGGGTAACCTGGACCGGGAATTGCACCTGTGTACACCCGATGAAATAGGAGAACTGGCCCGCAGCATTAACGAAATGGCCCGGCAGCTGCGGGAAACTATAGCTATGATTACCGAGGAAAAGAACAGGGTGCGGGCCATTTTGAACAGTATGGCCGACGGTGTAATTGCCCTGGACCGGGACGGTCGCGTGCTGCTTGTAAACCCGGTGGTAGAAGAAATTTTTGATTTAAGGGAGGAGGCCTGCCTGGGGAAAAAAATCCTGGGGGTTATCCGTAACTATGACCTTGAGCGCCTCCTGAGCAGGACTCTGGAGTCGCAAAACTCCACCAGTGAGGAAATAAAAATTCTGGGGGCCGGCTCGGAGCCGCGTTTCTTTCGCCTCCAGGCCACCCCTCTGAAAAGTTGCCACGGGGAAACAGGCGGGGTAGTGGTGGTCCTTAGGGATATCACCGAACGCAAAAAGCTGGAGCAAATGCGAACCGAGTTTGTGGCCAACGTTTCCCATGAGCTGCGCACCCCTTTAACCTCCATTAAAGGATTTCTGGAAACCCTGCTCGACGGGGCGATTGATGATCCCGGGACATCCCGTCATTTCCTGGAAATAATAAGCCAGGAAACAGAGCGCCTGACCCGCCTGGTTGATGAGCTGCTCAACCTGTCTAAAATAGAGGAACGGCGGGTGGTGCACCGCTGGCAGCGGGTGAACCTGGAGGACATTATCAGCCGCGTGGTTTCCCTCTTCCGGCCCCGGGCCGGGGAAAAATCGCTCACCCTTATCCTGGAAGTATCCCGGGACCTGCCTGCGGTTTACGGTGACCCCGATATGCTCGCCCAGGTGTTGATTAATTTGCTGGATAATGCCGTTAAATATACCCCGCCCCGGGGCAGCATAACCATCCGGGCCATGGTCCGGGGGGATCAATTGAGAGTGGAAGTGGAGGATACCGGCATCGGTATTCCAGCTGAAAGCCTGCCCCGGGTTTTTGAGCGCTTCTACCGGGTGGATAAGGCCCGTTCCAGGGAACTGGGGGGGTATGGGATCGGCCTGGCTATTGTGAAGCATATTATCCGGGCCCACGGTGGGAAAATTGATGTACAAAGCACGCCCGGGAAGGGAAGCCTGTTTTTCTTCACCCTGCCCCTGGCAGAAAATGTATCCGGTTAAAGCAGCAGAAAAGTTCATGTGGGGGTGCCCTGATGGAGAACCGGGTAAAAATTGATATTAAGAATTTAAACCTCTATTATAAGGATTTTCAAGCTTTAAGGGATATAAATTTAAGCATTCAGGCCAACAAAATAACTGCCCTTATTGGCCCTTCCGGTTGCGGCAAATCAACCTTCCTGCGCACCTTGAACCGGATGAATGATCTTGTCGAGGGTGTGCGGGTTGAAGGCCAGGTCCTGCTGGACGGCCAGGATATTTACGCCCGTGATGTGGATGTGGTTCACCTGCGCAAGCGGGTGGGCATGGTCTTCCAGCGTCCCAACCCCTTCCCCATGTCCATTTATGATAATGTGGCTTATGGTCCCCGGGTTCACGGTATTAAGAACCGGCGGCTGCTGGACGAAATTGTTGAAAGAAGCCTGCGGCAGGCGGCCCTGTGGGAGGAGGTGCGGGACCGCTTGTTCAAGTCGGCCCTGGGTCTTTCCGGCGGCCAGCAGCAGCGCCTCTGCATTGCCCGCCTCCTGGCGGTGGAACCGGAGGTCCTGTTGATGGACGAACCCAGTTCAGCTCTGGATCCCATTTCCACTTTAAAAATAGAAGAATTGATTCAGGAGCTGAAAAAAGACTATACCATTGTTATTGTGACCCATAACATGCAGCAGGCTGCCCGGGTTTCGGATATTGCCGCGTATTTTTTAAACGGTGAAGTGGTGGAATGGGGGGCAACGGAAGAAATTTTCACCCGTCCCAGGGATCGGCGTACGGAAGATTACATTACCGGAAGATTCGGTTAATTATATTTACTGTATTCTGGCTCCCAGGGGATAAAGTTTATATTTTCCGGGAGGGATGACCGTGAGTCCCCGTTCTTCCTTTGAAAGGGCCCTGGCCGAACTACAGCAGGACATCCTGCGCATGGCCAGCCTGGTGGAGCAGGCTATCTACGATTCGGTACAATCCCTGATCAGGCTCGACGTGGCCGGTGCGGCCCAGGTAATTATGAGCGATGAAATGATTGACGAACTTTACCTGGAAATTGAGGATAAGTGCGTCAAGTTAATTGCTACCCAGCAACCCCTGGCCCGGGATTTGCGAGTGGCCATTACCGGGATCAAGATTCTTTTGAGCCTGGAGCGAATGGCCGACCATGCGGTGGATATTGCCCGGGCTACCATGTGCCTGAGCGGCCAGCCTTTAACAGTAAAATGCCTGGATTATATCCCGCGGATGGCCCGGCTGGCCCAGCAGATGGTCAAGGACGGGTTGGATGCCTATGTCAATGGCGATGTCCAGAAAGCCAGGGAGATGTGCGCCCTGGACGACGAGGTGGATTATATTTTTGCCAGGGTGTTCCGGGAACTGGTCAACAGCATGAGGGAAGATCCCCGGACGGTAATGCAGTCGGCCTACCTTTTATATGTCAGCCGCTATCTGGAAAGAATAGCCGATCATGCCACCAATATCGGGGAAGCGGTTATCTACCTGGTTACCGGTGAGCGCTGGGAGCTGAACTGATTCTTAACTTTGGCGCAGGATTTACCCCGGGAAACGTCGAATAAACCAAGTTGCATCTACATCCAGGTTTGGCAGGTGACGGGATTGACTTCCCTGCCCCGGATCAGAAGAATATATTTCCTGGTCGTCCTTGTCCTGATGATCATATTTTACCTGTGGAATCTGGTCAGGGTACGGCTGGTAGATATAGAGTGGTTAAAGGAAGATAATATTTCCCGCACCGTGGCCACCTCCGGGTGGCTGATCAAGGAAGAACAGTTGCTTCTCTCACCGGGGAGGGGCCAGTTAAGACTGCTGGTAGATGATGGGGAAAGGGTGCGGGCCGGCGCTCCGGTGGCAGAAGTCATCCTCTCACAGAACGGTGGTGCAGGGGAAAAACGGGTTGTTTACGCCCCCCGGGGAGGGGTTTTTTGCAACCATATTGATGGCCTGGAAGAGTTGCTGCGGCCCGCAAATGCATTGAAAATGGAGGCTGTGGAAAAACTGGAAGTGAAACCCGTTTCTCCCCTTACCGGGAGCAGGGTGGAAAAGGGAGAGCCGGTGGGCAAGCTGGTGGATAACCTTTCCGGTATATGGTACTGGTGCCGCGTTGATGGGGAAGGAAACCGGGCGGTAAAATGGCCTGCCGGTCAGCAGGTGGTTATCCTGTGGCAGGGGCGGCCGGTGGAGGCCCGTCTGGAGAAGGTTGCCGGAGAGGAAATGCTTTTTCTGTTACCCGCTTATCCCGGTGACCTGATTCACCGGCGCCAGGTTCAGATGGAGCTGAAGGTAGGGGAACTGTCCGGATATGCAGTTCCTTCCCGGGCGCTGGTGAAAAGGGGGGAGGAGCAGGGAATTTATATTGTCTCCCGCCGCCGGGTCGCGTGGGTTCCCGTACGGGTCCTGGGGGGGACGCCGGAGCGGGTAATTATTGCCGGGGAGCAGCTGTCTGCCTGCACCCGCTACGTGGCCAACCCGTTCTGGGTACGGGAAAGCGATGAAGTGGAGTGAGGAGCTGGAGGGACGGATATTGGGAATAAGGGAGAACCTTGCCCGTGTATGGGAACAGGTAGCAAGGGCAGCACTCAAAACCGGCCGGGATCCCGGTTCGGTTAAACTGGTGGCCGTAACCAAAAATGTTTCCCTGGAAGTTATGCAGGAAGCCTTGGCGGCAGGAATAAAAGTTTTTGGTGAAAACCGGGTGCAGGAACTGGTGGCCAAACAGCCCCGTCTGCCGGGAGATATTGAATGGCATATGATCGGGCATTTGCAAACCAATAAGGTAAAGTATATTATTGGTAAGGTGAGCCTGATCCATTCCCTGGACAGCCTGCGCCTGGCCCGGGAAATCAGCCGCCGGGCCCGGGAACGGGGGCTGGTGGCGGAAGTTCTGGTTCAGGTGAATATTTCCGGGGAAGAAACCAAATACGGTGTGCCGCCGGGAGAGGTAAAAAGCTTTATTGAAGAAGTGGCCGGCCTGGAGGGTGTCCGCGTGCGCGGGTTAATGACCATCGCTCCCTTTGTTTCCGATCCCGAGCAGGTGAGACCGGTTTTCAGGGAGCTGAACCGGATGGCCGGCTGGCTCAAGCGGGAATTGCCGGGATTGCCCCTGGATTATTTATCCATGGGGATGAGCAATGATTTTACCGTAGCCGTGGAAGAAGGGGCAAACATAATCCGGGTGGGTAGCGCCATTTTTGGCCCCCGACCATAATTCCAGGAGGGATAACCATGGCCAGAAAACTGGTGGACAAAGTCTTGGGTTTTATGGGTTTTGAAGAGGAGCCCGTGGAGGAAGAGGAAAAGGAGCATTTCCGGGAAGAAGATCCGGTGCCCCAGGTAAAACGCAAAGGCCAGGTTTTCAGCCTGCACACCCAGCGCCAGGTGCGGGTTATTGTGGCCGAACCCAGGGTTTTTGAAGATGTGCAGGCTATAGCCGATCATTTGAAAAACCGTCGCCCGGTGGTGGTTAACCTGGAGAGGGCGGAAAGCGATCTGGCCAGGCGCATAGTGGATTTTATCAGCGGCGCCACTTACGCGCTGAACGGGAGCATGCAAAAAGTGGGTAATGGAATTTTTCTCTTCGTTCCCAGCAACATGGATATTGCAGGAAACATTAAAGAATATGGGGAACGGGGAATTTTCCCCTGGAAAGATGAATAACGGGGGTGTTCTTTTTGCCGTTAACGGGACTTGCCATTGGCTGCCTGGGGGGCGGGGCCATGGCCCAGGCCCTGCTTACGGGGTTGATTAAAAGCGGTATTCAGGCCCGTAACCTGTATGTGAGCGATACCCGCCACGAGAGGCTGGATTACCTGAGCCGGGAGCTGGGTGTTAATGGACGGGAAAGTAACAGGGATCTGGTCAGGGAGTCGGATGTGGTTATCCTGGCGGTTAAGCCCCAGGTGGTGGAGGAGGTTTTAAAGGAAACGGGGGACCTGTTCCAGCCCCGGCAAACGCTGATTTCTATTGCCGCCGGTATTACCACCCGGTTCATTGAAAAATTTCTCCCTGAGCCGGTACCGGTTATTCGTGTTATGCCCAATACGCCGTGTCTTTTGGGGTGCGGGGCCAGTGCCCTTTGCTCCGGCACCAATGCCGGCGACCGGGACCGGGAGCGGGCGAGAGCCATTTTCAGCGCCGTAGGCCGGGCGGTAGAAGTACCGGAAGGGTTGATGGATGCTGTAACAGGACTCAGCGGCAGCGGGCCTGCCTATATGTATGTTATCCTGGAGGCGCTGGCTGATGCAGGTGTGCGGGTAGGCCTCCCCCGGGATGTGGCTCTTCTGCTCAGTGCCCAGACCATGCTGGGGGCAGCCCGGATGGTCCTGGAAACCAGTGAACACCCCGGCCGCCTGAAGAATATGGTTACCACCCCGGGAGGGACGGCCATTGCGGGTGTTTATGCCCTGGAAGAGGGAGGGTTACGGGTAACCCTGATGCGGGCGGTAGAAGAAGCCACCCGCCGATCCCGGGAACTGTCCGGGGGATTAAAATAAAAGGAGAGCGTCATGAGCCTGGAACGTATTATTAATGTCGCATTTCAGGTGTACACCTGGTTAATTTTTATCCGGATTATTTTATCTTTTATCCGTCATAACCCCTATCATCCTCTAATCCGCTTCATTTACGAAATTACCGAACCTGTACTGGGGTTTTTCAGGCGTTTTATTCCCCCTGTGGGTATGCTTGACTTTTCACCCCTGGTAGCCTTTTTTGCGTTGGAACTGCTGCGCCAGATAATCCTCAACTTGATCCGGGCACTGGGATTGTAGACCAGAAGGATGTGAAGACGTGCTGGACAAGGAGTTTTTGCTCTGCCATGCCAGGAACCAGGAGGAAAAAGAGATGCTGGCCAGGATTTATGACCTGGCACAGCAGGTTTTACGTACCCGGCAGCCCCGGGTAACCGATTTCCTTGATCCCTATCACGCCGGTCTGGTGGATATGGCCCTGAAGAGGGTTCCCGATCTGGCAGCCGGAAGCGACGGCGGTTACCCGGCTGCCGAAAGGGTGCGCGTGCTCATTTATCCCGATTACCTGGAGCCCCGGGAGGAAGACTGGCAGCTGGCGTACCTTTCGCTGCGGGGCTCCTTTGCAGAGCAGGAGCTCAGCCACAGGGATTTTCTCGGGGCCCTGCTCTCCCTGGGCCTGCGCCGGGAGAAAATTGGAGACATCCTCCTGCATAACGACCGGGCTCAGCTGGTGGTGGCTGCCGAAGTGGCGTCTTTCGTGCAATCCCAGCTGACCAGGGTGGGTTCCGTCCCCGTGACCGTGGAGGAGATTTCCCGGGAGCAGATCTGCCCTCCCCCCCGGCGGGTCAGGGAAATCAAGGCCACCGTTCCTTCCCTGCGCCTGGATGTAGTGGCAGCCGCCGGCTTCGGCACTTCTCGCACCAGGATGGCCCGGGAAATTACCGCCCAGCGGGTTAGCGTGAACTGGCAGGTCTGCACTGAACTTTCGCGAACGGTGCGGGAGGGGGATATTATTTCCGCCAGGGGACGCGGCCGGGTTCAGGTGACCCGTGTCACAGGAACGACCAGAAGCGGCCGCCTGGCGCTAATCCTGCACCGGTATGTTTAACGGGTGGCGGTTTTATGGTCTTCCTGCGTGAAGAAAAGGAAGCGGTGGTTTTTAAGGTGCGCGTTCAGCCCCGGGCAGCCAGGAATGAGCTGGCCGGGCTGCATGAAGATGCCCTGAAAATACGCCTCACGGCCCCCCCGGTGGAGGGGGAAGCCAACGAAGCCCTGCGTGTTTTTCTGGCCCGGCTGCTGGGGGTACCCAGGTCGCAGGTGGAAATTGCGGCCGGGCAAAAGGGACGCAGCAAGTTAATCAGGGTAAAGGGCATTGCTGCCGGGAGGATACTTTCCCTGCTGGAAACCACCACCGGCGCCAGGAACAACGGATAAAATGGTCGCTGTTCCGGCGCGCCAGCGAGCGGCCTTTGAGCCGGGGAGAAATTAAACTTAACCCCGGCCTAACCGGCCCGTAAGATTGACGCTGGCCCTGTTTTTGTGTATAATACTCCTTGTTTTAAAGCTGTTAAAGCCTGTGAACGGGACGAGTAGCCCGGCACTTCTGTTACAGAGAGCCCGGGGAAGCTGGAAACGGGTACAGGGGTCCGCGGTGAAAATCACCCGGGAGGTTCCGGCTGAACGGCGGTTAACCGCCTATTAAGCCCGGACGGCCAGCCACCGTTACCGGCAAAATGAGGGGACAGGTAGAAAGGCCTTTTTACCTGTCTAGAAGGGTGGTACCGCGGGAATATCCCGTCCCTTTGGGGCGGGTTTTTTCTATTTGGGGACATGCTCGAGGACTATGCTAGCCTGAGGTGGTGCGGATGGATTACAGCCAGACTTTGAACCTGCCCAAAACTGATTTCCCCATGCGGGCCAATCTGCCCCAGCGGGAACCGGAGATCTTGAAGTTCTGGGATGAAATTAATATTTACCGCCTGGTACAGCAAAAGAATGCCGGCCGGCCCAGGTTTATCCTGCATGACGGGCCGCCCTACGCCAACGGACACATCCACCTGGGGACTGCCCTGAACAAGGTGCTCAAGGATATTGTGGTTAAATATCACTCCATGGCTGGCTATGATGCCCCCTATGTTCCCGGGTGGGATACCCACGGGCTGCCTATAGAACAGCAGGCCATTAAAAGCCTGGGGTTAAACCGGCATGCCGTTCATCCCGTGGAGTTCCGGCGCAAGTGTAAAGAATACGCATTAAAATTTGTGGATATCCAGCACCAGGAATTCAAGCGCCTGGGTGTGCGAGGAGATTGGGAACATCCCTACCTCACCCTGATGCCCCACTATGAGGCCGCGCAGATAGGCGTTTTCGGAGAAATGGCCCGAAGGGGTTACATTTATAAGGGCTTGAAACCCGTGTACTGGTGCGCTACCTGTGAAACTGCCCTGGCCGAGGCGGAAGTGGAGTATCAGGATAAAAAGTCCCCCTCCATCTATGTTTCTTTTCCCGTTAAAGATGGAAGGGGCCGCTTGCCGGTTGGTAGCCAGGTGGTTATCTGGACCACCACTCCCTGGACGTTGATTGCCAATGTCGCCGTTTGCCTGCACCCGGAATTTGCCTATGCCCTGGTGGCTGCCGGTGCAGAAAAGTACGTGGTGGCCAGGGAACTGGTGCCTTCATTTGCCCGGGCTACCGGCCTGGAAGAATGGACCATTATAGAAGAGTTTACGGGGAAAGATCTGGAGGGCGTGGTTTTAAAGCATCCCTTTATCGAACGGGATTCTTTAGTCATTTTAGGCGATCACGTTACCCTGGATGCCGGAACCGGTTGCGTGCATACGGCTCCCGGTCACGGCCATGAAGACTACCTGGTTGGGTTGCAGTATGACCTGCCCATTCTTTCTCCCGTTGATGGCCGGGGATATTTCACCGGGGAAGCGGGGCAGTTTGCCGGCCAGTTTTATGCGGAGGCCAACGATAATATTATTGCCGAGCTAAAAGCCAGGGGTAAGCTGCTCAATAGCGGTACCATCAGCCACCAGTACCCCCACTGCTGGCGCTGCAAGAAGCCTGTCTTTTTCCGGGCCACAGAACAGTGGTTTGCTTCCATTGAAGGCTTCCGCAAGAAGGCCCTGGAGGCTATCCGCCAGGTGCGCTGGATTCCGGCCTGGGGAGAAGAGCGCATTTATAATATGGTGGCCAACCGCAGCGACTGGTGTATCTCCCGCCAGCGGACCTGGGGTGTACCCATACCCATTTTCTATTGTCAGGCCTGCGGAAAAGAGATTATTACCCCGGAAACCATATCCCACCTGCAGGGGTTGTTCAGAGAACACGGCTCGGATATCTGGTTCATGAAGGAAGCGGCGGAATTGCTCCCTCCCGGTTTCAAATGCCCGTTCTGCGGGGCTGGTGAGTTTACCAGGGAAACCGACATTATGGATGTCTGGTTTGATAGCGGTACTTCCCATGTGGGTGTGCTGGAGCAGCCGGATATATGGCCGGAACTGAGCTGGCCGGCGGATCTCTACCTGGAAGGTAGCGATCAGCACCGGGGCTGGTTCAACAGTTCCCTTTCCACGGCGGTGGCTGTGCGGGGCCAGGCTCCCTACCGGGCCGTACTCACCCATGGTTTTGTGGTTGACGAGCAGGGCCGCAAGATGAGCAAGTCATTGGGGAATGTTATCGATCCCATGAAGATCGTCGAGCAAATGGGAGCCGATATTTTACGCCTCTGGGTGAGTTCCGCGGATTACCGGGGCGACCTGGCGGTATCGCAGAACATCCTCAAGCAGATGACGGAAGCTTACCGTAAAATCCGCAATACCTGCCGGTTTTTGCTGGGGAACCTTTATGATTTCGGCCCCGGTGATCAGGTGCCCTATGAACAGCTTCCGGAAATGGATCGCTGGGCCCTTTTACGCCTGCACCGGATGATAGAACGGGTGCTGGCTGCTTACAGGGATTATGAGTACCATGTGGTTTTCCACACCATTCATCATTTCTGTACCGTTGACATGAGCGCGCTGTACCTGGATATGATCAAAGACAGGCTTTATACCACTCCCGCCCTTTCCCTGGAGCGCCGGGCGGCTCAAACCGTGCTTTACCAGGTGTTGCATGCCCTGGTACGCCTCCTTACGCCCATTCTGGCCTTTACTACGGAAGAAATCTGGCGTTATGCTCCCAAAGAAAAGGATGCGCCGGTAAGTGTTCAGCTAACCGACATGCCCCGGGTCAATGAAGATTACCTGGATCCGGAACTGGAGACCCGGTGGGAGCGCCTGCTGGCGGTACGGGGCGAGGTTACCCGGTCCCTCGAAGCAGCCCGCAGGGAAAAGCTAATCGGTAACTCCCTGGAGGCGGCGGTGATATTATATGCCCGGGGGGAATTATATGATTTCCTCTCCGGGGTGGACGAGCTGCCGGCAATTTTCATCGTTTCCGCCGTGGAGCTGAAAAGGTGGGACGGGGAATTGCCGGAAAAAGCAATGGCTTCGGAGATGATTCCCGACCTGGCGGTGGCGGTGGAAAGGGCGCCGGGGAAAAAGTGTGAGCGCTGCTGGATGTACCACCCCGGGGTCGGAGAGCATCCGGAACACCCCACCTTATGCCCCCGTTGTGCAAGGGTTATAACCGGGCAGTAAATAAAGAAACCCTTCTCCGTGGAGAAGGGTTTCTTTTTCGAGCCGGTAACAGCCTTCACTACAGCGATTACAGATCCCTGCATAGCCCACGATAACCTTTCGGCTGTCGCAAACCATTACGGAACCCGTAATGACCTTTGCTCGACCATTACAGATACCTGGGAAGCCTGATACAATCTCTCGACTGCACCAAACCTCTCTTTTTTGTCAATGACAAAAACTGTTTGTCAGATGACAAAAACTGCCGGCACCTGTAATGATCTTAGCTCGATCGCTGAACATTCCTTACGACCCGGCAGTAATCCTTCGGACCGCTGCCGAGCCTGCCGGGACATCCAGCGATCTGCCCTCCGGCTGGTAGCGAGCCCTGTGACCCGCTACCAACCTTTGGCCGGCTGCTACAGAGCCATTTTTAACTGACCCTGTAGCAGTCTTGGCTCGGCCATTACCGACCCTGTTGCTCATATTATTACCCCTTTTCTAACCTATATGCACCGGAGCAAACGGTAAATATAGCCATTAAGTATTAAAATTGCTGTGCGTAAATGGTTATCTCCCGGTTACCATTGAACGTTTGATCCCGCCTGCTGGAGGAACTGATCTGGTTACTGGGCTGTAAATAATTAATTCTTAAACATAAGCTTAATAAAATGTAAAAAAGCCCGGAGTAAAGCGAGGTGTCTTCAATGTGCGGCAGTGGTCTGGGGGAGTCAGGCTTTGATACCCTGCTGGCTCAGGTGCAGGCCGAGCTTTCGTCCCGGGACGGGCGGATCACACGTCTGGCCCCGCTGCGTTCCGTGGGTGACCGGGTACACCTGCAGGTTTGTCTGTGCGATGGCGGACGCCCCGAATTCTGCCTTCCCGTGGCTTTGCCACTCAGGGCTGTTCAGGAAAGAGATGTGGGCAGCCTTGCCTCCCAGATTCTCTGGGCGACCGAGCATGGTTTACGGGTAGCAATAGTGGAACCTCTGGAATCCAGCCGCTCATTCCGGATAACGGCTTGATCTGCCCCTCCGGGGCAGTCAGGCTGTAGACATGCTTCCTATGTGCTCTGGTTTTAAAGAGGAGCGACCTGGAGTGAGCGCTGCCGGGCCAGGCCACGTGCCGCGGACAGGACGTCCGCGGAGGCCACCTGAACACAAGACCTTCTATGTCAATAGGTTTATCAAAAAATTTTAGGTAGTACAAATGTTCGTGGTCTTTAAAAAGGACGGGCTTCGCCCGCTCCGCCCGGCGAGGGCCAGATTAAAATCCAGCCCTCGCCGGCGGCTAAAGAACATTGAAAACAGAATAATTTAACATCATGCTGCCCGACTAAGATGCCTGGCGCGGGCTGTGAGAAATGTGGCTTCGTCGTAGCAAGTACGGTTTTTCCACATGGCAAAGATTATTCGTACCCAAATATTTGCCAATGCACGCAAGGCCTCATGGTGGGTTTTACCCTGGCTTCTCTTGGTGTCGTAATATTCCCGTGCCCAGGAAACCTGCCTGATACTCTGGAAGGCAAATAGGTGCATTGCTCGTCGGAAAGGTTTTACGCAGGATCTGCGCTGCCTGGCAAAGCGATACTTGCCGCTTTGAAAGAGAACCGGTGAGGTACCCGCTAAAGCCTGGACCACGGCTGCATTTTCGTAACGTTCCCGGTCGTCCCCCCACTCCGCCAGCAGTCTTGGCGCAAGCCGCTCAGCCGCCCTTGGCAAGCTAGCGAAGATCCTGCTGTCGGAGTGCTGCTGAAAAAGGCGGTTGATCTCCTCGTCGTAAGCAGCGATTTGGTCCTGGACTAATTCCAGCTGTCTCACCAGGGCGAGCATCAAGCGGCATTTTGCCCGCACGGTGGGAGCGCTGGCCTGAAGCTGCGGCTCATGCGCCTTCTGCCAGATGGAGATTGCCGTTTGGTTGGGCCGTGGATGCTTATGCTTTTTCAGAAAAGCGGCCATCTCCGGAACGGTAGCTTCCCTGACCAGATCCGGGGTGGGGTAAAGCTTGAAAAACTCCAGGGCTACCGGCAGGGTTGGCTTCGAGAAGAACTCCAGGGCTACCGGGTAATACTCCTTCAGGCAAGCAATGAGCTTATTGGTGAGCCGGGTGGATTCCTGGATGAGGCTGTCCTGGTCCCGGGTGAGCATCTTTAGTTCCGCGATCAGTTCCGTATCTGGCTTAAGCCTCTTCAACTGCGCCAGGTCGGAGCGGCCGATGTTGGCCAGCAGCCGGGCATCGATGGGGTCGCTCTTTGCCCCGGAAGGTTTTCGCCGGTAATCCACAACCTTCGGGTTAAGCGGGTAAACCGGAAAGCCGGCTTCCAGCAGAAACTGCACTAGAAGACCGTTTTTGGTTTCGAGCAGGCAGGCGAAGTTTTCCGGTTCGGGATCGATGCTTAAGAGCCTTTCCTTTAATAACTCCATGCCTTTCCTGTTGTGAGGGATGGTGAAATATTTAAGCTCTTGCCCCTTTTCATTGAACACAGCTACATCGTGATGCAGGTCAGACCAATCAATCCCTACGAAGTACATGTTGAAAACCTCCGGTATAGAGATTGGCTGCAGACTGGCAGTGGGCCTTATCTAACGTGGTGCTCGAAGCACAACCCTTCTATAAACCGCAGTCTGCAAATTTGATCCGGGAAAGGTAGCTCTTGTGTAAGCAGTCGAACTGTCAGGAGGTGAAATCCTTTTCCCGGAAACTTTGAACTATATTTTGCCAACTTAGTTGAGCATTCCTGCTCTTAAGTTGAGTTTAACAGATAAGG
>NZ_FQUW01000012.1 GCF_900129285.1 Desulfofundulus australicus DSM 11792 | reverse complement strand
GGGGCATGAGAGTGGTTGGGGAAAGGGAAAATCTTTGCCCAGGCGGGCGTATTCTTCCGGCGGTACAGGCGTGTAAAATATCTGCTGCATGGCGGTCACTTCCAGCAAATATTCTACCTGTTCCACAGCCGGAAGAAAAGGGGTCAGTCACTGGTTGTCATATTCTGGTGAATAGACGGACTGACTGACCTGAAATACCAGCACAATTTGCGAAGCAGTTGCAGATTATTCTGGTATCGGAAATAGTTGCAGATTGTTCAATCTGCGAAAATGGGCAGGGGTTGGGCTAAATCAAAGTGAGAATTGACAATCTAAAAAAGACTGCCAATCGGCAGTCTTTTTTAGAAAGGTAAAAAAGGGGGGTGAGTTCAATTGCGCACAACATCTGAAATTTGTGCATTTATGTTGTAAAGTAGTATGGCTATTGCAACGAATGCACAGACTGACGTTTTACCTGGATAGGGAAAGCTAACCGGGCAACTACTACTGCATGGGTTTCCTGTAAATGGACAAGGGGAAGATTTGATGTTTTTGTCAATATCAATGTTCAATGTCTTCACCTCACTTTCGTATATTTTTTAAAAAGGAGGAAAATCAAATGCTAACTATGGAAAAAGAAAAAATACTTTCTCTGCTTGAAAAGCAAGGTGCTGAACATTTTGACCCTTATTGGGATGCATTAGAAGAAAATTTGTTGGTAGCAGTATCTTATTACATCACGAATACATCACCTAAAAAGCATTGTAACATTCGTGACGTAGCAAATTTTTTGAAGGAAGAATCATGGTTTAAAAAACTCAGTGAATTTTTTGAAACTGTCAGTGATTCTCAAGACGAGAAAGCAGCTTATGAAAGTATTGCGGCTGTAAGTAATGAAATCATGAATGGTCTTGTTGCTGGGGTTTTGACAAAAGCGGATAAAATTCCTTTTTGATCGTTTCGTCAAATATCGACAAATATTTTTTAAGTACTGTACACCGGGCTAAAATGCCCGATTTTTTTGTTCTCCTGGGGATGTACTTTTCCGTCCCGGGGAGATCGAAAACAGAAAAACGAAGTCGTATAAAGGGAATGTGCGGGGTGATGAGAGAAGGGGGGGGTATTTTTTTGATCTATTTGCAGTCCTTTTTCAGTTCTCCGAGGGCCGAAGCATTTTCGGTGGCTCGATGGCAGCCGCGGGGTTTCAGCTACCCGGAAATACGCTGCCTGGCACCGTTTGACGCTGACGGCCGCCCGATACGCGGGCTGCCGCCGGAGCGGTATCTGGAAGCATACGCCGTGGCGCTTGCTTCCAGGTGGCCGGAGGTGCGCCGTGCGCTGGAGCATTTTAAGCGCAGGGACGTTTCGCTGCTGTGCTGGTGCAACCCGAAGCGCCAGCGCGGTTACCCGAAACTCTTTTGCCACACTATCCTCATAGGTTTTCTGGCGGAGCGTTTCGGGTTGCCGGTAATGTATCTGGATGGCCGCGAGAACCCTGTGTGGAATGAAGAGGACAAACATCGGTTTTTGAGGTTGGTCGGCTTCAACTTGATTGAACAGAAGGCGCTCACTGTGTTTTCTGACACAGTGCTGTCGGAGAACCCGTTTTTGCCCTTTTGCGGCAGGAATTTGGCGGTGAAGGCGAGAAAAGGTGGGAGTACCGGTGGCCGGTAGTGGATGTTTAAATGGGCTTTCTGCCTGGGACCGCCTGCGCCGGGCGGAGAAGGGAGAAGTGGTCATTTTTCAGTCGCGTTACGGTGCGGGTCGGGAAGGATTTTTCGTCAAGGCCGTATGCGCTGACCGGGAAAAATTGCTGGAGTGGGCGCGGAAGATGGGACTGCCGGAGGAAACGGTTTTTGTCCCGGGTACGGCGATGCCCAACATAACCCTGACGGGGAAGATGGCCCGGGAAATACTGGAAAAACTGGTGATACTGTAGAAAAATCGGGGAGGGATTTTTATTAAATCTTACAATCTTTTTGATGGTGTTGCCCGTGAAGACCATTTGGTAGCGGCAGCGATCTACCTGCCACACGATTATATAGCGATGTTTTCCCAGGGGATGGATGACTATAAGGACTACCTTCTCAACCGCCACTACTTCCTGGAAGAACTGAGGGAAAACGAAGCTGTCAGGGTCATCCACGTTCCTTTTGACAGGGAGCGGTATGTCAAATGGCTTCAGGATAATCCCTATTGGAAGGACGGGGCGGAAGCCAGGAGCGCCTGGGCGCTGGAAGTGGCGAAGAACCCGGCAGCTCTTGAAGAAGTCCGGTCCCGGAATCCCGTTCTGCCCGCGCCGCCCCTGGACGAAGAGTTTACCGTGCTGGTATTCTACGGGGTCATTCCCGTAGTAATGGAGATGCCTGACGAAATTCCCGCGGTTTCCGGAAGATTGCCGCACGAAGATGTCGAGCAGATTGCGCTTGAAGCGCGGGAGTTTTTCTCCGGCGTTCCGGAATTCAAATGGCTTTCCTCTTTAAGATGCAGGGGCATGCGTATCTTTGCAGGTGAGCGGCTGGTCGCACCTCCAAATGCCAGCGCGTTTGAGGATTATGTAAATGATACGGTTCGTGAAATGCTGAATACACGAGAAATCGTAATTTCCGTTCCTTCTACCTGCCGGGTTAGGCGGTTGGACCTGGAGGATGACCTTACGGGTGAGAGGCCGCTGCTGGTATTACTCCTTTTTCCACTGGTGCTGGCCGGGGCGGCGTCCGAGATCGAATACTGCGAGGACCTTGTGGAAGAAAGCGAAGGGAAGATGGGCCTGGCAACGAAGCAGTTGCGGGAGGTTTTGCGCGAAAGGTTGGGGCATGACAGGGTTGGCGAACCGGCGTTTGTGCCGGAATACGCACTGGGGATGTTCCTGGAGCACGTCATGGAAAATATGGACTTTGAGCTGGAAGATATTGATGACGTAATGGAGAACGCCGGGAAGGGGAAGAAGAACAGGAGCGGGTTGAAGAGGATAAAATGAAAGTCGCATAAGGAACCTTATGCGAAAAAATGTCCTGGAAAATTTCGCATAAGTTGCAGGAAGACGCTCTCTTAAGGGCGAATTTTTTGTTCGCATAAGTTAACTCAGGGGGGAGACGGTTGTGTACGAGACATATCATGCTCAGATAAAGGAAGAAAGGCCCAGGCCCCCCGTAAAGTGGGCAGGTGGGAAATCCCAGCTCATATCCCAGTTTGAACCGTTGTTTCCTAAAGAATACAGCCTCTACGTTGAGCCTTTTGTCGGCGGCGGGGCGGTTTTCTTCCACCTGCTACCCCCCAGGGCGGTGTTGATCGACAGCAATGATGAGTTAATCAATTTCTACCTGGTCGTCCGGGACGACCTGGAAGCTCTCCTGCAGGATCTGAAGAGGCACGAAAACACTGCGGAATATTACTACCGCATCCGCGCCCTTGATCCCGATCAGCTAACTCCTGTGGAGCGGGCTTCAAGATTCCTCTACCTGAACAAGACTGGCTATAACGGGTTGTGGCGTGTAAACAGCCGGGGGCAGCACAACGTGCCCTTCGGGCGTTACAAGAACCCTAAAATAGTGGATGAGCCGAACCTCCGCCTGGTGAGCGGGGCTTTGAAAAAGGCGGAGATAATCTGCGACGACTTCAGCCAGGTCCTGGACTGCGCGGCTCCGGGAGCTTTCGTTTATTTGGACCCGCCCTACCATCCGCTTTCGGAAACAGCTAATTTCACCAGCTATACTCCCGATGCATTTGGAGAAGACGATCAGAGGCGCCTGGCGGAGGTGTTTCGGGAACTGGACCGGAGGGGCTGCCTGGTCATGTTGAGCAATTCCGATACACCTTTCATACGCGAGCTTTATAAAAACTATGATATACAGGTGGTTTACGCAAAAAGAGCCATTAACTGCCGGGCCGATAAGCGCGGGCCGATATCGGAACTGGTTATCCGTAACTATAACTAACCGGGAGTGGGGAGATTGTCACCGGGCGGGAAAGGAACTAAAACAGGGGCCTTTTGGGAACAGGTCATCAAGCCGGTTCTTGAAATACACTATTCGGGGCTGTTTCAAACCCATGTGCCTGTGGGGAATCAACTCTTCGGGGCTACTTACTATGCTGATTTTGTTGTCCAGGACGATACCGGTGGAATCATAGTCAGTGCAAAATGGCAACAGGTTCGTGGAACGGCAGAACAAAAACTTTTATATGAAATAGCGAGCCTTATTTCCATCATCCGGAATTCGGACAAGTATCGCAAAGCTTATGTCGTTCTCGGCGGGACCGGCTTTTCCAGGGGAGCACGCAGCTTCTTGCTGCATAACAAGCATCTTGAGGTTCTCGCTGATGGTTATCTGGTGGAGGTAATATCCCTGGAAGATTTTCTCGCCCGTGCCAACAGGGGGGAGCTGTAGTTGGGACTGGATGGGTTTATTGTACACTTGAAGGGCTGTAATTGTTCTTTGAGAACCATAACAGCATATACAGGGGCTTTGCGCAGTTTCATGAGATGGCTGGAGGATACAACAGGATCCCCATTCGACCCGGCTTCCGTTACACCGCTGGATGTGGCCGACTACCGCCGGTACATGCTGAACAGGAATCGCAAGCCGGCCACAATAAACCTTCACCTGGATGCCCTGTCGTCCTTTTTTTCGTGGGTCGCGTCCAATGGCCTGATTTCTTTCGATCCGACGGAGGGCGTTAAGAGGGTTCCGGAGCAACGTGGAGCTCCCAGATGGCTAACGAGGCAGGAATTGGGAGCGCTGATGAGAGCGGTACAGAAGTACGGAATTCCCAGGGACCGGGCATTGCTGGCAATTCTACTGCATACCGGCCTGCGGATCTCCGAGGCGGTATCACTGCATGTTGAGGACCTGGTGATCCGTGAACGTTCAGGCTGGGTGACGGTCCGGGAGGGCAAAGGTGGAAAACGCAGGGAAGTGCCGTTGAACGTCACGGCCCGGAGAATAATCCAGGAATGGCTTACCGTCCATCCCGGCGGCGACTGGCTCTTTCCCGGGCGAAAGGGACACATGACCGCCCGGGCTGCCGAAAAAATCCTGGAGAAGTACGCCCGGCTGGCGGGGGTGGAGGTCACACCTCACCAGTTGCGGCACACCTTCTGCAAGATGCTGGTGGACGCGGGAGAATCTTTAGACCGGGTGGCGGTTCTGGCGGGCCATTCTAATCTGAACACTACGGCCAGGTATACCAGGCCCGGAGTGCAGGATTTGGAAAAGGCTGTAGAGAAACTGAGCTGGGAGTAGGGGCACGTGCTCCCCTATTCACTTTGAATGCTAAACAGAAGAAGTGATGATCATAAAAAGTGATCCACTCGAACCACAATCCTGTATCCTTGAGATACCGAAACTAATGGAGACAGGAGGAAAAAGAGAAGTGATTCGAGTGGAACAGTACCGGGATAATAGAAAATTGTTAAAGTACTTTGGATGAATTGTGCACAGGGGCGCTATCCGCCAACTCCATCCAATGCGGACCGGCATTAGAAAAGAACCTGCTAGGGCATAACCTTGATGAAAATCTTAATTTTGAGCCACAAGTACATCCTGCTTATGATCAAAGGCGTTTTCCCACTTTGCAATTACTACTGTTGCCAGGGAATTTCCGATAACGTTTAGAGCTGTACGGCCCATATCCACGAAAAAGTCAACGGCCATCAGCAAAGCAACCCCTTCCGGCGGCAGGCCTATTTCAGTAGCAGTAGCTAAAAGCACTACCAGCACCGCCGATGGAACTCCGGCCAAACCCTTCGTCATAACCATTAATATACCGATTATAGTCAGGATCTGGACCATGCTCAAGGGCAGGTTATATACATGAGCAATGAAGACAACGGCTAGGCTGGCATAGATACTCGCCCCGTCCAGGTTAAAGGAATACCCGGTAGGCAGTACAAACGAGTTGATGGAACGGCTTGTCCCAAATTTTTCTAGTCGGTCAATAAGAAGCGGAAGCGCCACTTCCGAACTGCGGGTGGTGAAGGCCAGCAAGATTAAATCCCAGGTGAAACGTAACAAGGATACGTAAGGAACCCGGAAAACAAGGGCAATAAGCGGGAATAATACTAGCGCTGCCAGCAGGAATGCCAGATAGGCTACGGCTACGAATTGCCCTAGGGAAATCAGGCTTTGAATACCGTACTTGGATACACTGAAAGCTACAAAGCCAAACACACCGATGGGAGCAAAAGAAACGGCATACTCAATGACTTTAAACATAGCTTGTGTCCAGGATTCAAACAATGTGAGCACCGGCTTACCTTTATCACCGATGGCAACCAGGGCCAGACCAAAGAAGATACCGAAGAAGATAATTGGCAGGAGCTTGCCTTCGGCCATTGCGCTTACCACGTTATTAGGAATTATCTCTAAAAAGAACTTGGTCAGGTCAATACCCTTGGCCAGTTTCCCCAGTGCCTGAGTATCAACGTTGGCAAGTTGCGCTCCGGCACCGACATTAGTTAATCTAGCCACAATAACTCCCATGACGATAGCGATGGTGGTCACTACTTCGAAATAGATTAGGGTTTTCACGGCCACACGGCCCAGTTTTTTGACGTCATGCATCCCTGCAATGCCAATGACAATTAACGGAAATACCAGGGGAACGATTACCATCTGGATTAACCTGATAAACGCCTTACCCAGCGGTTCCAGCCGGACGCCTATGTCCTTGGATAAAATACTGAGTAAGACACCGAGCGCCAGGCCGATAAGGACCTGTACTCCCAGGCTTAACCTTCTCTTGCCAGCCATTTACACACTTCCTCCCTTCTTTATTCTACACTTCGGGGATATCATCATCAGGTTGAAGGAGTGGGACTTCTACCTTTACAGTTTCAGGGTATTTCAAGCCCGAGCCGGTGTTTAGCAGAAGCACAGTTTCATCTTCCTTCAGCCAACCTTGCTCTCTGAGTTTCCTGGCAGCACTGTAAAGAGAGGCACCCTCGGGACAAACGAATGCCCCCTCCTTTGCTGCCAGGACAGCCTGTGCCTTCAAAATTTCCTCGTCGCTAACGGCCACGGCACATCCATCGGTTTTATAGATAGCTTCAAGCACCAGAAAGTCACCCAGGGCCTTGGGCACATTAATGCCAAAAGCACAGGTATAAGCGTTTTGCCAGAATTCGGATTCTGTTTTCCTCCCGTTCCATGCTTTTACAATCGGTGCACAGCCCTCAGCCTGTACAGCTACCAGGCGGGGCATTTTTTCACCAATCCATCCGATGGACCGGAGTTCCTGCAGGGCTTTGTAGATACCAATAATCCCTACTCCGCCACCGGTGGGATACAGAATAACATCTGGTACTTCCCAGTTGAACTGTTCGGCGATTTCCAGTCCCATGGTCTTTTTGCCTTCAATGCGGTAAGGCTCTTTCAGCGTGGAAGCATCAAACCACCCGTATTTCTGCACTGCCCTTCCTACAATCTTGCCCGCATCGCTGATTAAGCCGTCCACGAGATATAAGTCTGCGCCGGTAATAGCACATTCGTTCCGGGTAATTTCCGGTGCGTCCTGGGGCATGACAATCACGCATTTGATGCCCGCCCTGGCGCAGTAGGTGGCCCAGGCCGCACCGGCATTACCGTTGGTAGGCATGGCCAGTGTCTTGATGCCGAGCTCTTTTGCCCTGGATACCCCTACCGCAGCACCTCTCGATTTAAAAGTACCTGAAGGAATGACTCCCTCGTCCTTTAAGTACAGGTTTTTTAAACCTATGGCAGGTCCGGCCACGTCCATCTTAATTATAGGAGTCATGCCTTCCCCGAGAGAAACCTGGTTATTTTTGTCCTTCAACGGCAGCAATTCCCGGTAGCGCCACAGACTGGGCTCCCGACCTTTTAAGTCTTCCTTGTGGAAGTTTTTCTTTACCTGTTCCAGATCGTAGCGGACAAGCAGGGGGCCGCCACATTCGCAGAGCTGGTGAACTTCTTCGCTATTGTAATGTTTACCGCATTTTGAACATTCCAGATGAGTTACGTGGCTCATACCAATCCTTCCTTCCGGCTATTTATTGGTTTATCAATCGCTTTTTACTTAACGAGAACAACCGCTTCAATTTCTACCAGAACATTTTTAGGCAGGCAGGATACTTCCACGCAGGCACGTGCCGGAGCATCTTCTTTAAAGAATTCTGCATAGGTATCATTAACCTTGGTAAACTGGGCCATATCCTTTATGAAGATAGTGGTTTTTACGACATCCTTGAGAGTTGAACCGGCGGCCTCACAAATTGCCTGGAGATTTTTCAGACATTGTTTTGTTTGTTCCTGGATGTCTCCCCCTACGACATTGCCGGTAGCCGGGTCAATGGGAATCTGTCCTGATATAAACATCAGATTACCGGCCTTTACAGCTTGTGAATAAGGCCCTATAGCTGCCGGTGCTTTTGGGGTGCTGATAATGACTTTTTCCATTTTTAATCGCCTCCTGTGAATACTTTAAATGATATTGTTGCTCCGGTTGGACCGATCCTCATCCAAATAGTTATATATTGTATACCGGGAAACCCCCAGTACAGAGGCGATTTTCTCCACTGCCCCTTTAATGAGAAATACTCCTTTAAGGTCCAGTTCACGGACAACCCGGACTTTATCCTCTTTCTGCATCCTGGCCGGGGGAATGCCTATCCTATTAATAACCTGCTCAATCATAGCCTCCAGTACTTCCGTAATGTCAGTCGCAAAAATTTCACTGCCCTGGTCTGTCTGTGACTTTTCATCAAAAGCAATCAATTCTTCTATGTGCCCCTTATGCACGAGCAAATCGGTGATATCATAGTTGATGCACAAGCAGCCGATAATTTTCCCGTAGCTATCCCTGACAAAGATGGTAGAAGATTTTAGGATGCGGCCATCTTTGGTGACATTTTTGTAGCCAATCAGGTCAGGACAACTATCGCCATACTTCCGGATGCTCTCCAGTACGATGTTCGTTACCGGAGCACCTTTTTGACGCCGGGTAATGTTTCCGGCCAGATAGATAAGTGAGGCCTCTGGATTGCGCAAATCGTGGACAGCTACTTCACAGTACCTGCCGAAGGTCTGCACGATTCCCCGGGCAATGGGAATCAGCACTTGCAGTTCCGGGGGGATATCCAGCATCTCTTCTTTCAGCTTCAGTTCACCTCCTTGACATTCAGGTCCACAACCCCAGTAGCCCTTCCGTTTTAGGTACCGGGAAGCTAAATGGAATCTTTTATCTTCTTAATTCGACGGGTATCCACATTTACCTGCTGTAACATTAAAATTTTTTAAGAAACATTACTCAAAAATTTTAATACCTTTATGCAAGATTATGGATTTTCTGGAGGATCTGGTAGACTTAATGCTGATGAAAAGCGACCTACAGGGATTGGAGGATTCAAGGGGCAGCTGGAAGAATCAAGAAATTCAAATAAAAAGCAGAATGTCCGGGCAGCGTATTTTGCCCGGCTCAATTTTTGTCTGGAAACCGCCGTTTTCGGGAGGGGCGGCGGTGGCGGAGGTACCTCCCGGTTTTTGTTGCCCGCGATCTCGCGGGCTTTTTCTTTTGGAATCCCGGCTTTCTGCCCGGGGAGGGCGGCGCGACTGGCGGGCGGTGTAAGGCCGGGATAAAATATCACCCCTGCGGTCGCACGATTCGAACACAGGAAGTATGTCGCACGGGTCGGAGTTTCTCGGCCCGTTGTTTTTGTGCGCCCGGCATGGGCGTTAACTTGATGGTGAAAGTCCACTGCAGGCGAGGCAGCACGAATGTCCACGTGCTTAGGAACGGTATTTGATAATTATGCCATCTGTCCAGTCATGTTTTATGTTTACGAGACACTGAGAAAAAAAAAGAGTTGGGCTGGAAGAAAAGGTAAGACCATCCCGGATCAACCAGGATCTCAAATCCATTTCTCCTCCGGCCCACCGATTATCCGGTCAACGTGGGGAGAATTACTCCAGACTCATATTTCCAGTTCCGGAGAGGTAACAATAGCCGCAGCTCGGTCACCTCAGCCGGAGTGCATCAGACATTCTTCAATCGTTTTTCCAGTTGTTTTCTAGACTCTATGACGTTACGCACGCGGCTACGGTGATTGTTCACCACATTCTGGCTAAAGGTCTCCCTTTATATGAACTCGGTACTGACTTACTCTGCCTGCGCAAAGCAGGGGGTCTTTGATGGAACACGGTATTAAATGATGCCTTTGTTTTCCAGGAACTCTCTTACCACTTCCTTGGCGTCGCGCCCCTTTTCCGCTACCTGGTAATTGAGTTGCTGCATCTCCTCGTCGCTGATCTGGCCGGCCAGCATGTTCAGTGTATCTTCCAGTTCAGGGTACTTTTCCAGCGTGTCCATCCGCACTACAGCCGTACAAAAGTAGGGCGGGAAAAATTTCTTGTCATCTTCCAGAATCTTTAAATCGTAGGTGATCAATTCACCGTCGGTGCTGAAGGCGTCCGTCACGTCAATTTTACCTTGGGCTGTGGCCTGGTACTTGAGGGCGGTTTCAAAGGATTTAGTGTTTTTAAACTTGAGCCCGTAAGTTTTGACTAGCCCGTCATAACCATCGGGCCGGTTGAAAAACTCCTGCTCGGCGCCGAAAACCATGTTCCCGGCCAATGGCACCAGGTCCGACACCTTTTCCAGGTTATATTTTTCGGCAGTTTCCCGGGGTACCGCAATGGCATAAGTGTTGTTGAAACCGAAAGGTTTCAACCATTTGAGCTTGAATTTTTTGTTGTATTGCTCTTGCACGTAGTTGTAAACCTTATCCGGATCGGTTTCCACGGGTTGTTTCAGGATGGCCATCAATCCTGTGCCGGTGTAGTCCGGGTACAGGTCCAGGTCGCCGTTTTTCAGGGCGTTGAAGCAAACCAGCGTCCCGCCCAGGTTCAGCTTGCGCTCCACCTGCAGGTCGGTTTTGGCTTCGATCAACTGGGCCAGCATTTCACCCAGGATGATATTCTCGTTAAAGTTTTTGGAGCCCACCACAATTTTTCCGCCCGCACTTTTGGCGTTTTCCCCGGCACATCCCGCTACAATAAGCGACACAGCGGTAAGCAAGGTTGCTATAAGCAACAACCCTTTCCTTTTCATCAGTCACTCCCCTTTTGCATAGTATTAAATGTTTTTAGCTCGCAACCCCCTCGGTACCAGTGCCTTTTCCAGCCCGCCCAGCAATACGTCGGCGATGATGGCCAGCAGGGCGGCGGGAACGGCCCCCGTCATGATCATGAAAGTGTTTGCCAGCTGAATGCCCCTCCAGATAGGTTCGCCCAGCCCGCCAGCACCAATTAAAGTGCCGATGGTGGCAATGCCGATGGCTGTAACCATGGCCACTCGAAAGCCAGCTAAAATAATCGGCAGGGCGATGGGGAGCTGAACCTGGCGCAGCAATTGCCAGCCGGTCATGCCCATACCCTTGCCCGCTTCCAACAGGTCCGGGCTGACGCCGGCCAGACCGGTGTACGTATTTCTGAGAATGGGCAGCAGTGCATAAACGAAAAGTGCGGCAATAAGGCTGTTATTGCCAAGGCCCAGGAAAAACATGACCAGCGCCAGCATGGCCAGGCTGGGAATGGTCTGCAAGACGTCCACGAGGCTCATGACCGGACCGGCCAACGCGCGGGCCCGCACCAGCAATATGCCCAGAGGTACACCAACCAAGCCGGCGACCAGTACCCCGGCGGCCGATAAGCACAGGTGCTCCAGTGTAAGTTGCAAAATTTGGCCCAAGCCATTCACCTCCTTACCCACCAATCTTTTATGTTTATGTTGATCTCAAGCCCCGTGGCGTAACGGCTTTCTCCAGCCGTCCCAGGATGAAGCTGGCCAACAGAGCCAGTAGGGCCGCCGGAATGGTCCCGGCTAAGATTAGCCATATATCGTACACGTTCATGCCTCCCCATATAAGGTCGCCCAGCCCGCCGGCACCGATGAGCGCGGCGATGGTGGCCCAGCTGATGATGTAAACGGAGGAAATTCTAATTCCTGCCATTATTACCGGCAGTGCCATAGGCAATTTAACCATGAACAGCAGTTGCCGGTCGTTCATGCCCATTCCGCGCCCCGCTTCAATCAGTTCTCCCGGGACTTCTCTGATTCCGGTATAGGTGTTGCGCAGAATCGGCAGCAAGGAATAAAGGAAGAGAACCACCATAGCCGGCAGGACGCCGATGCCCAGAACGGGTAGGGTGAAGCCGAAAAAAGCAAGGCTGGGAATGGTTTGGATGGTGCCGGCTATACTTAACACCACCCGGGCGATATTTTGGCGGCTGGACAGCCAGATGCCCAAGGGGACGGCCACCAGGGCGCCGAGGGCCACCGACCCCAGGGAGAGGTATACGTGTTGCCAGGTGGCCATAAGGATGTCCGCCCAGCTCCGGGTTAACAGCTCCAGCAGCGGGTTCATGCGGTTTCCTCCTTCCAAACGAAGCTGGCCAGGGCGTTGACAATGCTGGTTTTAGTTACCAGGCCCAGAAGGCGCTTTTTTTCGTCCACCACGGGCAGGTAGTCCAGCTTGTTGGCGGTAAGTGTGTTAAAGGCTTCCCGAGCCGGGGATCCGGCTGCCACCACCGGTATATCGGTTTCCACCAACTCTTTTACCGTACTGGCCCGCCGGCGATTTTTGTCCAGTTTTTCCACTGTCACCACGCCCACGAGGCGCTTGTCCTGTTCCACCACCAACAGGGTATTTACCCCCTTGTGCTTCATCAGGGCCAGGGCCTCCTCCACACCCCGTTCCGGCCCGATGATCACCGGGTTGGACTTCATCACGGATTCAACTGTGGCAGGGCCACCGCCGGCCACCCGGTGCTTGCCGATGAATTCCAGCACGAATTCGTTGGCCGGTTTCCTCAGGATCATTTCGGGAGTATCCAGTTGCACGATCTGGCCGTCCTTCATGATGGCTATGCGGTCGGCTAGCTTTAAAGCTTCGTCCATATCGTGGGTGACGAACACAATGGTTTTGTGCAGTTTGTTTTGCAGGTTTTTCAGCTCATCCTGGAGATTTTCCCGGGTAATGGGGTCAAGGGCGCCAAAGGGTTCGTCCATCAAAATGACGGATGGTTCTGCGGCCAGGGCACGAAGCACGCCGATGCGCTGCTGCTGGCCGCCGCTTAATTCGTTGGGGTAGCGGTGGGCGTAAAGGTCCGGGTCCATGTCCACCAGTTCCAGCAATTCGCGGACGCGCTTGGCCCTTCTTTCCTTGTCCCATTTCAGGAGTCGGGGTACCAGGTCCACATTTTGTTCAATGGTCATGTTGGGGAACAGGCCGATTTGTTGAATTACATAACCTATTTCCCGCCTGAGCTTAACCGGATTCATGTCCATGATATCCTGGTCGCGGATTAAAATGCGCCCGGAAGTTGGCTCCACCAGCCGGTTGATCATTTTTAAGGTGGTTGTTTTGCCGCACCCGCTGGGGCCGATGAGCACCATGAATTCGCCCTCGCGAACGTGCATATTGATGTTTTTTACCACTTCCTGGTTGCCGTATTTTTTAGTAACTTCTTCAAATTTGATCACTTTTTGCCCTCCCGTGTACCGGCACCAGCCGTATGATAAAAGTTTTATCAATTAACTAATATTGATCACTAATTTGTTTACAAACAGGTTTAATAAACATGTATTTTGTTTGACATATTATAACATACATCTTCCCAAGTAACAACAAGTTGTTATTGAACCAAAGGTGAAGTTATCCACAGTGATACGGCCAAAGTTTTATCATAACCGATAGAGGGTTAGTCTGCCCTTTTTGGCCTGAATCGCTGGTAACACCGGAGGATGAAGTAAAAATGGATACCAGCTAAGTAGTGCTATTTAACACTCTAAATGTAAGCTGTTCCCAACAACCTGGTAGTTTCTGTTATTTACCAGAGGTTGGGACATTGGGTCATGGTTTTAATTGGGGGCCGGGTTTTCTCGGCCCGCAACTTTTTTACGGGAGGTGGTTTTTGGTGCGATGTCTTATCGTAGGCACCGACCGTTTAGGTGCGGCGTCAGCGGTGCTGAGGCAAAAGTTTGGGGTGCAGGAGGTTGTTCACTGGGACGGCCGGAGGAAGAAGCTGCCCAAAAATTTCCCGAGAGATACGGGACTGGTAGTGGTCTATACCGGCTTCGTCAACCACGCCCTGATGTACCGGGTCAGGGAGCTGGCCCGGAAGGCTGGGGTAAAGGTGATCTGGCTCAGGCGGGGGCTTTCTGAAGTGGGAGTGCTGAAAAATGCAGTGTAAGCGTGCAGAAAAAATTCTCCAGCGGGTGATCAGCGGTCTGGAAGAAGCGGCGCGGGAAGTTTCCGACAGGCTGGAACAGGGAGGCGGCTCTCCCATAGAAACGGCGAACCTGGCGGGGAGACTTTTGGCGTGCCGGCGGGCAATGTCTTTTGTGGAAAGCCTTCTTGATGGCGAAGCGAAGTGCTGCGGCGGGAGGTGCTACGCTTCATGATGAGGTCGCTGCGGGAGCTGGCCGACAGGTACGGTCCCCAAAAAGCTGAGGAACTTGCCCTTTCTGCACTGGGCCTGGAGCGTGCCAGGTTTCGGGAAACACTCGAAGAAGTACGGCAGGCGCTGTACGAAGCCGGGAGGCTGACGGCAGGCGCGAAATTTGGTTACGAGGACGCGGCGCGGGCGGTGGACCTGCTGGAGAAGGCGGTCCACCGGGTACGTTGTGCGGCAAATGGGATGAGGAGTGCAGTCTGAATGGGGAAAATCAAAGAAACCGATCTGTTTTTTCCGGTGAAAGAATGGCTGGAAGAACGCGGTTACGACGTCTATTCCGAGATAGAGAACGACTACAACTGGGGCAGGGCCGACGTGGTCGGCGTGTGCGGCCCGGTCGCGGTAGTGGTGCAGCTCAAGAGCGCGCTTTCGGTCAACGTGATCGGCCAGGCTGTTGACTGGCTGCCCTACGCCAACCTGGTCTACGTGGGGGTACCGCGGGGCAAGAACGGCGTGAACCCTCATGCGGTAAAAATCCTGAAACGTTTCGGGGTCGGTATTTTTCAGGTGGCCTGCTGCCGGGTCCTCGGCAAAGAGTATTGGGGCTGCACCGAGTACGCCAGGGCAAAGTTCAACCGCCACGCGGTGACGGACTGGAAAGACAAGCTCACCGAAGAGTACAAGGCCAACCCTCCGGGCGGCCACTCCGGGGGCGGCTACCTCACCAGATACCGGCTGATGATGAATAACGTAAGGAGATTCGTCGAAGAACAGACCAAAGACGGGCGCTGGTTAACGATAGAGCAGATACTGGAACACTGTTGGACGTATTATCGGTGCCCGAAACAGTCGCTGGCGCGGGCACTGCTCAGAATTGAGAAGGACTGGTGCGAGGTGGGCAAGTTAAATGGAAAGCTGGTCTTCCGGGTCACACAAAGGTGAGGTGAGAGATCGCTAATGGCTTACTTGGTGTATCAACCACCGGATTTTTTCGATGTAATTGCGTTTGCAGCAGTCCTCTTGAACAATGCGTTATTGCTCTTCGCCACGTACCGCTTTTTTACCGGAAAATTTTTCACGAGGGCGGTCAAGGGTAGTGCCCTGTCTGCGTTTGCGGCGGCTGTTTTTATGGTTTCTTGTGCAGCCATGCGAATATTGGTCCATACTGTTATTCTTCCGGCGAAGGTTGTTGTGATAGTTATTCTGGCCTTCGGATTGGCTGTGGGATTTGCAGTGCTTTTTATGCTTAATTTCCTCTTTATCCAGCTGGTAGATGACGTGATGAGACGGTTAGCGAGGGGCAAAAGTTACCGCTCTTATCTCCTGTAAAGGCAGGTGATTATTCATGCTCTGGCGCACGCACTTTTTAGCCGGGGCCGCCGTCGGGCTGCTCTTAAACAGCCATGCGGACCCGAAAACGGCGGCAATGTCTGCGGGGATAGCCGGGGTTGCGGCCCTTCTTCCTGACCTTGACGATCCGCGCTCTAAGCTGGGGCGGCTGGTGGCTCCTGCTTCATGGGCGGTCAAAATGACAGTAGGTCACCGGGGGCCCATGCACTCGCTTCTGGGAGCGGGGGTGATGACCCTGCTGGCGGTGTTCGTGCTGCGGTTCTGGTATTCGCAGGCGTATGCGTACGGCTACCTGGTGCCGCTGGTGCTGGCTGGCTATCTGTCCCACCTGGTTATGGACAGCTTCAATCCCCAGGGAGTGCCTTGGCTGTGGCCGGTAAAGAAGCATTTCGGGTTACCGTTGGTTAAAACGGGAAGTTTTCTGGAGCGAATAGCCGTGGCACCTGCTATGCTAATCTTATGCGGCTGGCTGGCGTTATGGCAGCGATGAATCTGTTGTTTGCCCGGTTTAATACCGGGCGTTTTTTTGGGGGTGGTGTCGTGCTTTTCTGGAATCTAATCCTGGTTATCGCAATCTACGTTATTTTCCTGGGTACTGCCTACCACGTCCTGTCCCGAACCGACCTGTTCGTATTTGTTTTCCTGGCCCTTCTGGGCGTGGTCTGGGCACTGGCCGACGCGGCAGATCTGGCCGGTGCGGGGAAAAGGCGCGCGGCAGCCATCTGGGGCGGGTTTGCAGCGGCGGTAGCTGTTTCGGGCTGGTTTCTGGCGTGCCCGTTGCTGTTCGGAAATTAGAAAGGGGATGGCTTGTTGGCGAAGAGGATAGCGATAACCGGCGCCCACGGTGCCGGGAAGACCACTTTGGCGAAGATTCTTTCAGAAACGCTCGGTCTCCCGCTCATCACGGAGCGGGCACGGGTGGTGGCCAGGAACATGGGGATCGAGCACTGCCGGGAGCTGATCGGGAACCCGGTGCTGGCGTTAGAGTTTCAGGAGAAAGTGCTGGAAGCCCAGATACGTGCCCAATCGGAGCACCCGGACGGTTTTGTGAGCGACCGGAGTACCCTGGACTGCCTGGCGTATTTGCGGCTGTACCTTGGCGCAAAGGTGCAGGATATGTCGAGCTATTTTTACCGTGCCCGGTTTCATGCCTGGCGGAAGCTGGACCTGCTGATATATGTTCCGCCGGCCAGGGAAGTGGTACCCGACGGCTTCAGACTGGAAAACCACGCGGGGCAAATCGACACAATTATCACGGATGAAGTATCGTTTGCGGAGAAGCACGGCCTCCATGTGGTGAGGTTAAAAAGAAAATCGGTAGAGGACCGCGCTTCCGAGGTACTGGCTTATCTGCAGGAAATCGTTGGCCCGTTCGCCAGCGAGATGACGGCGGGTTAGCTTCTTCAAAATTCCTCTTTCCGTTTGCCCGGGTCAGGCGGTGGTGGGAGACCGCCGCGCCGTACCTGATAATCGCGGCCTACACAGTCGAGCTGGCGTTCTTCCTGCTGATTCTGATATGTGCCCTGCGGGTATTGGTGCCCGTACCGGCGAAAATCATTACTTTTTCGGGCAAGGGGGTGATCTGATGAGGGTCGGTGTGACCGACCACGCGGTGGAGCAGTACCGGAACAAATATTTGCAGTACCGCAGGGGTGAAATGACCGACGAAGAAATCCGCGCTGTGCTGGCCCGCGTGGTGGAGCGGGGCAGGCGGGGCCGGAGACTGCCGGACGGCGTCTGGGAATACGTCCTGGACGGCCTGGCGGTGGTCGCTGACGACCGCAATCCCGGGAACATTACGGTGATAACGTTTTTGGGATACCGCGATTGGAGGTGGTGGTGGAGGAGAAAGGAAACGGGAATGCGTCGATCTCCGAAAGTGCTGGCGGCATTGTAGAAGATTTTTGGGAAGGAGATGGTTTTTGTGCAGAAAAACCCCGGACTTGCGGCGGTGCTGAGTTTTTTGATCTGCGGCCTGGGTCAAATCTACAACGGCCAGATCGGCAAGGGCATTGGACTTTTTGTAGCGGCGGGCATATCCGGGTTGCTGTGCACGGTGGTAATTGGATTCATTCTGCTGCCGGCTGTCTGGCTGTACGGCATTTTTGACGCCTACAGGACGGCCGAGAAAATCAATAAAGGGGCTGGTGGAAATGTTGCCAGGTAAAATTGGAGCTGTTCTCTTGCTAATCGCCGCCCTGCTTGTTTTTGCGGCACCCGTCTTGGCAGATCAGCAAACAAACATACAACCTGCGGCGACACCCGGTGCGCAGTCCATGGCGCAGGGGGAACCGCAGCAGGGCGGGTTTGCCGGTGTGCAGCCTGTAAGCCCGGAAGAGGTGGCGGGTAAGGTTGGAAAGATTGTTGACCGCGTGTACAGCATGGCCGGAAATATCGCCCCGAAAATTACCGTGCTGGTTCTTATTGTTGGAGGGCTCCTGCTTGCACTGTTCAAGGAAGCCCGTAAAGTAATCATCTGGTCAATTGTGGGTTTGATATTGGTTCTCTGGGCGCAGCAGGTTGTCGGATTGATAATAGGTCTTATGAACAGTTAATTAAGGAAGGGGGAATTTATAAATGCTGAAACGCTTTGTTAGACGTATTACTGCCGTAATATCGTTTCTTACGGCGTATCTGACGCTCGCGCAGGTGGCCCTGGCAGTGGAAAACCCGAATATAGGAGCAGGAGTACTTACCGAAGTTAACCAGGAAGCGATGGCGGAGAAGATACTGAATATTGCCATAGGGGTTGGCGGTATAGCGGGCGGCATAGGGGTTCTGGCGCTTATTTACGTGGGTTTCAGGATGGTCACGGCTGCAAGTGACCACACCCGCGCGGAAGCCAAGCAGCACTTCTTACAGATCCTCATTGGGCTGGGAGTTATCGGGCTGGCCGTCACGATAGTGGGCTTCATCGCATTTCTGGTGAAGGGGCAGGGGCAGTAGAACATGCGCGAGTACATGGTACCATTTTCGACTAAGGGAGAAGACAGGCTGTTCTTCAGCTTGACCGCCCGGCAGTGCCTGTGGCTGGCCGGGGGGCTGATGCTGGGATTGGCGGCGGTATTTATTCCCGCTGCCGCCTTCCGGGTCCCATTCCCGGCGGCGCTGGCCTTTGCCCCCCTGGGACTGCCGTTCCTGGGCGCGGGAGCTTACCTGGCGCTCAGGAAAGTGCGCGACTACGACCACGATGTAGGTGCCGACGTTTATCTTTTCAGGAAACTGCATTACAGGTTCCGGTCACACGACTACATTCTGCATTAGCCCGGCTGTCCGGGCTTTTCTTATTTGGGGGAAGAAATTTCACAAGAAGGGGGTATGCGTTATTTTTGCCGTCGTAGTAGCGTTTTTATTTTCTTCGGTGCTTGCCGGCATACTGGCGCTGGTCTTTCTCAGCCGCAGGCCGGTGAAAGTCGAGAGCGTCAGGGAAATCAAAACAAAAGATAAGAACGACTTTTTAATGGGGGTGAGGCATGTCAAAGAGATCGTCCCCGTGGAGTTCGTCCGGGACGGGGTGTATGTGTCTGGTGGGAAGCACTGCTGCATGGCCAGGATCGAGGGTACGAATTTCTCCGTGATGTCCGAGAGCCAGCAGAACGCCCGGGAATCCGCGCTGATAGGCGTTTTGAACCGGATCGACTTCCCGGTGCAGTTTATCACAACCAGTGTCGTGGCTGACACCGCTCACATGGCCCGGGTGGTGGCCTCCGCGGCGAAGAACATGCCCGAAGGAAATTTGAAGACCTACGCAGCTTTATATGCAAGCGCGCTGGACGCTATGAGGACCGAAAAACAGATCCTCGCCCAGCACTCCTACATCATTCTTACAGACGACGGGGCGGACCCGGTGGCTGCCCTCAAGGAGAAAATGAAGATACTGTACGAACTGCTGCGCCCGGCAGGGGTGATGCTGACACCGCTCACGAGCGAGGCGGAGGTCATGGACGTGTTTGCGAGCATGCTGACACCCGAAGTTATTGTCCGCCCGTCCGAAATGCTGGAAGCAGGGAGTTATGGAGAGCTTCATTTAAATATGAAGGAGCTGGTTGCCGGTGCTGCTTAAGAAAAAATCCCGGGAGGAAAAAGCGCAGGGAAGGATGGTACAGGAAAGGGAACCGCTGGAGAAGGTACAGCAGGAGAAAGAGCTGCGAAAGAATGAGCGCAAGAAAACCTTCTACCTGCCCGACCGCATTAAGGAACTTGAAGACTGCTTGATTATAGACGACATTTATTACCGCCTCATGGTGATTGAGGCCATGCCGGAACTCCTGCAGTTCGGCTGGTTCAACAGGATCACCGTAATCCCCGGCGTGACCGTGAGCGTTTTGTTTTACCCTTACGAACACGAAGAGGCGTCCAGGAGGGTCGGGAAGCGCCAGACCGAAATCGGGGCCGAGCTCATCCTGGCGCAGAAGAACTTCGACTCCCGCAGGATCGGCCAGTTGAACGTCAAGTACAGCTATTATCAGAAACTGCTGACCGACATCAATTTGCACCGGGACAACATCGCTTCCGTCACGGCAGTGATATCGGTATCCGGGAAGACCAGGGAAGAGATGGAGCACAGGAGCAACCTGGTGAAAAACAAGCTCGGGGCCATGAAAGCAGTTACCCTGATGAGACGTCAGCTTCAGGGCCTGAAGACCCTCCTGCCCCTGGTGGATTCCCATGTAGGGGAATGCCACGACGTGACGATAGCCTGCGCCGCGTGTTTATCTCCCCTGATCAGCACGGACTTTTCGCACCCGTCGGGGATCTTCTTCGGGAGGAATCTCACGGGTTCGCCCGTATTTCTGGACTCCTTCATCGGGGCACCGCGCCTTTACGGGCCGCACATGTTCGTTACGGGTACGACCCGCAGCGGCAAGAGCTTCACCTGCAAAGGGGTGGTTTCCCGTTCGGCGGCGTGCGGGATGAAGGTGGTTGTACTGGATCCGGAAGGGGAATACCGGAAGGAGGCGGAAGCCCTGGGCGGGGAATACATCCGCTTTCACCCGAACATGGAGGTAATGTTCAACCCGTTTGACATCGAGCCCGAGTACGACGACCGGCGTAAGGTCTGGTTCAACAACATCGCGGGCAAGCAGGACGACATAGTTTATCTGATTGCCGCCATGCTGGAAGTCCAGACCGGCGAGAAGATGACCGCCGAGGAAAGGGCTCTGGCGGCGAAGGCCGTCCGGGACGAGTATTTCTCCCGGGGTATAACCGAAGACCCGGAGTCGATATACGAGCCCGGCGGGGTGGAGACGGGGGGCAAGGTCAGAGTGGGAAAGAAGTACAAGGAGATGCCGACCCTGAGTTCTTACATGGAGAGGCTGAGGGGGATGGGCGCGACGAGGCTGGCCAACATCCTCCTTAACTACTGCCGGGGAGGCCCCCAGGGGTTTTTCGACGGCCAGTCGATCGGAAAATTCTACGAAGCTCCTCTTGTAGTGTTCGATGTATCGGGACTCCAGACGGAATTTTCCCGGACCTATGCCATGTACGTCATGCTCTCCTGGATATGGGAAAAGTTCGTCAAGAAGAACCGCGAGACCAGGAAGCGCGTCCTCGTGGACGAAGCCTGGCTCTTCATGAAGCACAAGGACACGGCGGAATTCCTCTCGCAGATGGCCAGGAGGGGCGCCAAGTACAACACATCCCTGATGGTGGCTTCGCAGTCGTTCAGGGAATTCACCTCACAGGAAGGCATGGCGCTGCTGGCGCAGTGTGACACGAAATTCTTCCTGCGCATGCAGACGACCGACGCCGAGGCGCTGGGGGAAATGTTCAAACTCCCCAAACACGTGGTGGAGTGGATTTCATCATTCCCGCAGGGCAGGGGGATACTTACGGCGGGCAACGAGAGCGCCGTGGTGGATTTCGTCGGGTTCGCGTTTGAGGAGCAGTTCCTGCGCTCCGATCCGGAGGCGGTGCTGGCCCGATGAGGTTGCTTTCAAGGAAACTGCTTCCGGTATTTTTGCTTCTGTTTACATTTGTCCTGCCCCTGACGGCGGCCGCCGGGCCTCCCTACAGGGTTAAGGATCTGAGCAACCTGAGAGCCGTGGCTTACCCGAGCGGCAGGGTGGAGGTTTCGTGGAACGTCCAGGTATACGAAGTCCCGCCGAGTTTCCCCAACGCTAAAGTCTACGTATACCGGGTATCCGCAGATGGAGGCAAAGAACAGGTAGCCGCGCTGGAAGTGCCGCCTGACGCCCCGGTGGGGTCATACTTTCAGATGAGCTGCAGCGACACCCCTCCAGCGAAAGGAAAGTATACCTACTACGCTTTGTCCAACGACACCGAGAGCAACAAATATACGGTAGACACCTCTGCGGTGACTGAAGAAGGCGACCCGGGTGTTCCAAACTCCGGTAAGACGGATGTTGAAGTTAGACCCGGCCTGTTTACTCCCGAACAGTGGAACACAATTATGTGGTGGTACGGCATACTCACGTCCATCTCCGGCGGGTTTCTGGTGATGGTCGTGGTTAGGTCCGGGTACAGGCACATGGTATCGGGTTTGAACCCCGGGATGCGGGCGTCCTTTATAGAGGACGTGCAGCGCTGTATCCTGGCGATGGTGCTCATCGTGCTGGCCCCGGTCCTGGTAAAACTGCTGATAGCGATAAACGACGGTTTCGTGTCGCTCTTTGCTTCCGTCGTTAAGCAGGCTGCTGTGAACGCGCAGATGGCCAAACCGGAACAGCTCGACAAGGCGGGGATGTTCGAGCAGGTGCTCGCCCTGCCCTTCCAGGCCGTGCTGGATATAATCCAGAAAATATTCGGCCTCGCACCGATAGAGCAGCTGGTATTCAATTCTAAAGACCTCAACCTCATCGCCGGAGCCGGGACGATTGAGACGGGCAACGTCTTCGCGAACGCGCTCTTAAACCTGGCCCTGGCGGCGTTTACGGTGTACTTCAACGCCGTTTACACGATAAGACACTGGGTGGTCACGGCGGCCCTGGTGGCCACGCCCCTGATAACGTGGATATGGGTCCTCACGTCGGAGAGGCAGGTCATCGAGATCTGGGCTGCCGAGATATTCCAGACCATATTTCTGCAGTCGGCGCACGCACTCACTTTAGGGATATTTCTGTCCGTCCTCTGCGGTGCGGCTGGCGGCGGCATAGATACCTCCTGGTTGGGCGGTGGGCTGAGGGATATTGCCGTGTGGTTCGCTTCGTTCGGCGGTGCCGTGTGCGTCATGGTTATCGTGTTCTTAGGTTACAGGTACATGACGGCACGGAACGAGAAAGAGTTCGCGCAGGCCCGGGAAGGGCTGGTCAGGGCGCTGATCGGCCTTGCGATCCTGGGGCTGTCGCTGACGATAGCCGGGTTCCTGGTGTACCTTTTTAACGGGAAGTGGTATTAGCCGGGGAAGCCCGGCTTTTTTGATGGGGGGGTGTAGGTGCTTTTTACAATTGTGCTTATTGTAATAAACTTTCTGCTGTTCTGTTCGTTTTTGATGTACATGCATGTACGGTTTTTCCAGTACGACAGACGCTTGCTGGTGTCCGCCAGAAAGTCGGTGGTGTTGTTTACTGTAGCTGACTTGCTGTTGCTGGCGGGTAGTGTATTTGGTTTGGTCAGCAGGTGTTGACTGTTTTCCTGGCGAATGGCAATTCGGGGGTGATAGGGTTGGCATTCGCCGGGATTTGGTGCTCACTTTTAGCTATATTTTTGTCGGTGTTAGTCGGGTGTTTGATTAAAGAGTTTGGAGTGGGAGTTGTGTTGCCGATTATAAGAAAACAGGATATTTTTCCAATGCCTGTGTCCTGTGGAGAATTCGCGCGAAAACTGCTTCAGGATGCCGGTGTGTCGTATACTGTTGAGTCTGATAAGTTTGCGGAAACGGCTTCCTGTAATCACAAAGAAAAACGCATAGTTTTAACTTATGACCTGGATTCTCGTACTGCACTTGCGTTATATGAAGCTTGTCACGAAGTTGGTCATGCAGTTAGGGGGCCACATTTTTTTAAGCGAAATAGATCTTGTACGGTAATGTTGTTTGCACTGGCATTTATTCCGGGGTTGTTATGTGGAGTTATGAGATGGGAGGTTCCAGTCCTACTGTTGGTAACATTTAGTTTTGTGTGTATGTCAGTTTTATTCTTTGTGGATATATGGGCAAATGAAATTGGGGCTTCTAAATACGGTCTTGGCAGGTTACTCATGCTTCCCATTGAGGAAGTAGTACGGAAGTTAATTTACCGCAGGTTGCGGTATGAGTACTTTGTAATTACAGGTGAAACGTTGGCATGGATATCTGCCTATACCAGTGCGGGGTGGTTTTTGTATGAGTTTGGGAGGTTTTTGAGGGGGTGGCTGCTGTGCTGAGTTACAGGCGATTAGTGATCGAAAAAAGCGATTTACTAGTGTACACATGCGTAATCGGCAATTTCTGCGCACTTCTTGGGTTTCTGTACTGTATCTATAGTTTTCGATAACGGCGCGGAACGAGAAAGAGTTCGCGCAGGCCCGGGAAGGGCTGGTCAGGGCGCTGATCGGCCTTGCAATCCTGGGGCTGTCGCTGACCATAGCCGGGTTCCTGGTGTATCTGTTCAATGGGAACTGGTATTAGCCGGAAAAGTCCGGCTTTTTTTCGTTTGGTGAGAGAGTGTTGATGGCTGTATGCTGGCTGGTCGCTTTATGAAAAGGGAAGTTTCCACGCAGTCCGGGTGCGAGCAGGCGAAGTTGGACGTTCCGATTTTTTCTATTCTAGGAAAGGGGGCAATGCCGGTGGCAGACAAAGTGACCGTCTGGCAAACGTTTTTCATGCTTTTAACCGTAATTCCCGCTTCCAAGATGCTTTCGTCCATATTTATGAAACTCATCGCCCGGGTGGGCACGGTGGACGAAGAGAAATGGGCGGCCATAGGGATAGGTTCGCTCGGTGGTCTGGCGGGTATGTATGCTCTGGGGAAGGTGAGCATGCAGGCTCTGGGTAAGCGGGGCATACCACCGGTTATGGGAACGGGCGGTAATGCCGGTATTCCGGGCGGTAATGTGAGCGGCGGTACTTCGAGTGGTGATGCGGGTACTCCGTTCGACAGCCTGGTGCAGAACGTGTCGAATGTCGGGAGGACTGCGGCAGTCGCGGGGGGTGTCCTGGGCGGTATCGGGAGCGCGCCCGTACCCGAAGTTGCTCCCGCCGTAGCCGGGATCACGGGCGCGGCGGCAAAAATGGCAAGCATGCCCCTTGCGGCGGCTTACGGGATAGGGAAGACATTGTACCAGGGCGTAAGGGACCGCGGCAGCATGTCCGTCGGGGAGGTCCTGGGGGGCACCGCCATGCAGTTAACCGGCGCCCAGAGCGTCCCGGAGGCGACCGCCAGACTTATCGGCACGGTTTTGGGGTCGCCTTTGGGCGGCTGGGGAGCCAGGGTGGGCAGCAACATAATGGGTGCCCCGGTGAGGTGGGCCAGCGATCTGGTGTCGAGACCTTCCTGGACGGGAGGATCTGGGGGAGGGTTTTCTCCCGGGGAGTCTGCTGCCGGTCTGCTCGGCCTGTCGGAAGATATGTTCGACGTCAGGTTCGGGGAGTTTTCCGGGGACACTCCGGATGCTTCGCCCGGGGCTTCGGTGGAAGATATTTTTGGCGGCTCCGCTTCCGGTTGATTATTTACCCAAAAGGCGCAAATCTTTCTTGACCTTTCTCGTGGCTGGTGTTATAATGAACAAAAAACAAAGGATACAGCCTTTCTTTCAGCAATTGGAAGAAAGGGTTTTTGCTGCCTGTTAAAAGAGAAAAAAATGTCACAATTATGCTCACAGCCGCCGGAGGCCCTGGAAGTCAGCGGTCGAGGCGGTTTTTTTATTGCCGGATACCGGGGGTTGTCAGCAGTTGAATAATTAACTATACATAGAAGGAAATACGTGGTATAATATACCCACTATGGAAAAGCTCTACCCGATGCACGAAGCAATGAAAATCCTGGGAGTCTCTTTAAAAACGCTCCAGCGCTGGGATAAAGCGGGCAAAATAAAGATTGTTCGCACTCCCGGCGGTAGGAGGAGGATTCCCGAATCTGAGATCAATAGGCTGCTTGGGGGAAAAAGAACCGGTGTCTGCCGGCCGGGTGCTGGCCATTTACGCTCGGGTTTCTTCCCACGAGCAGAAAGCCAAAGGAGACCTGGACAGGCAGGTTGAATCGGTCAGGAAGCGTTTCGACCACCGCCTCTTCGACGATATTTTGGTGGTCACTGACGTTTCCTCCGGCCTAAACGACCGGAGAAAAGGCTTACTGAAACTGATGCAGATGACCCGCGAAGGCAAAATAACCGACCTGGCCGTAAGCTACAAAGACAGACTGACCCGTTTCGGCTTCAACTACCTGAAGACCTATTTTGAAAGCTATGGCGTGAAAATCAACGTCGTAAACGGTGAAGAAGATAAGAAGACGGTTTACGAGGAGCTGGTAGAGGACCTCCTCAGTATCGTTACCAGTTTTTCCGGAAAGCTTTACGGCATCAGGAGCAAGAAAAAAGAAGAAGTGACCTCAAAAATAAGGGAGGTGATTGAAAATGCTGGCTACCTACCAGACGAGAATAGATGACAGGACACCTTACCCTTATTTCGACGCCATGGGCGAATACTTCGGCCGTCTGGAAAGGAAACTCTTCGTTGACCATTACATCCGCGGAGCACCGGTAAACGAGCTTAAAAAAAGGTATATAAAAGAGTACAGGATAACTGCCCGACAGTTCAATTCACTTCATAACAGCCTTTCCGGAAAAATCGAATCGATAAGAGAGATCCAGAAATACCAGGAACACGACCTCCTGGGTCGCATTGGCTCAACGGAGAAGGCGATTAAGGAAAAAGAAGAAAAACGGGATAAAATTATAAAGTCACTCAAGAAACTCCAGCCCCGCACGGAGAAGTGGCAGAAGAAGATTGACCGGCTGAAGAAGATCAAGTTTTTTCTCCACCAGAAAAAGCGACGGCTGCGGAACCTCCGGCAGAGACTGGAGAACCTGCGCAAAGACATGGCGCGGGGCTGTGTGCGTATCTGTTTTGGTACCCGCAAGCTCTTCAAGGCCCAGCACAACCTGGAGGCGAACGGATTCAAAGATCATCAGGAATGGCTCACTGCCTGGAGAAAAGCGCGTTCCTCCAGCTTTTTTATTCTTGGTTCAAAGGACGAGACCTGCGGCAACCAGACCTGTACATACTTTTGGGACAACACTTTGAGAATACGGGTAGCCAATAAGTTCACTAAACAATTCGGCAGATACATCGAGCTGACCGGCATCGTTTTTCCCTACGGCCAGGAGCACCTGGACAAAGCCAGGACCGTTAGAAGAATTGTCAAAGGCAGGAAGGAATGCACAGCGGCTATATCCTACCGTTTTCTCCGCAGGGGAGATAGCTGGTACGTACATGCGACGACGGAGTTGGAAGCTTCGCCGCTGCGGACCAGCAGGTGGAATGGAGCCGTGGGTATTGACTTAAACGACGGTTTCCTCCGGGTGGGCGACATTGACCGCTTCGGCAATCCTTTAAACGAGTTCGAAATCCCGGTTCCGATGCGTGACAGGAGTAAAAACCAGGTAAAAGCTGCTTTGGGCGAGGCAGTCAAAAAAGCGGTACTGTACACGAAGGAAAGAGGGAAACCCATAGCTATCGAGGACCTAGACTTCGTTAAAAAGAAACAGGCCCTGCGGGAGTCAGGTACAAAACGTGCCAGGATGCTCTCCGGCTTGACTTACAGGCAATTCCGTATGATGGTGGAATCCTGTACCCTCCGGGAAGGGGTGGAACTCCTGAAGCCTGAGGGGAAAAACGTTGATCCCTTCGCCACATCAGTCATTGGTCAGCTCAAGTTCATGGCCCGTTACGGCATGTCCTCCCACGGTTCCGCGGCCTGCGTCATTGCCCGGCGGGGTCTGGGATTTAAGCTGGAAAAAGCGGCGAAGAGCTCTGTGCTTGAATTGCCCGAAAGAAAAAGGACTTCCAGGCGCAATTACTGGTTGAGAGTATCCAACAGGCTAAAGAGAACTCATTTCAGCGACAGGGTAGCGCTTCTTTACGCAGACAGGTTTTAGATTCTGCGCCGGACTGGTGGATGGAGGGCAGCGGCAACGCTTCCCGGGGACCTGCAAGGATGCCCGGGACCACGTACCACTCCCTGATGAAGTCCGGCCAGGCCGGCGCAAGACTGTGAGCGGCCCTAACAGGGCAGGAGGGCGGGGAGGAATCCATGGACATCGACCTCCCCATCCTTTCAGGCACCGGCTGAGGGTGGCGCCCCTGGCGTCGCCTGATGACGTACGGCCCTGACCGTGATCGGGGCGATGAAGCCTGTGCCGGTGCGAACTGGTACAAGGCGGATGTTCCGGCTCTGCCATCCGGGGTGGGAGTCCCCGGCGCGAACCGCAGGGAACACCGTTCGCCCTGCGTCGGTCAAAAGCAGCCTGGTTGCAGCAAAATTTTGGCCGGAGCATGAGTTTATCATGCTTGGGTACGTATGTCCACGTGCTTAGGAACGGTGGTTGCAGTGGAAAAAGAAGAAGCGATGGAACTTCTCTATCGCGAGATGGAGCTGGAAAGAGAGGTCAGGAACCTGCAGGGCGAGCTGCGCCGGGCTGGTGCCGACCTGAAGGCGCTCGGGGAAAGACTGCAGGAGCCGGAGAGCGTGTACTCTGAGAAATGGCCGGAGGAAAAGATTCCCGCGGGTTCGTGGCAAGTAAATTTTGGCGAGTACCAGCGTTTTTGCGACATCGCGCTGCTGGGAACTAGAGTTGACCAGCTCCATAAAAAATTGGTGGAACTGGACGATGTCAGGAAGAAGCTGTATTTTTTTCGTACCAGGGAAAAGCGGCTGGAAGGGCGTGGCTGGATGATCAGACAAAAATAGCGCAGAGTGTCGTGTTGCGGCCGGGCCTGTACCCGGCTTTTCTTTTTTTTTGGAGGTGGTCAAAAATGAATCAGGTACCGGTCGGGCTTTTAAAAATCTGGCCGCCTTGACTCCCCATTAAAATGGGAAGGATGCGGCGGCTAACTTCTTAAGGGAGAAATTTGAGCGGCCCGGTTCAGCCGGGTTTTTTCGTTTTTCAGGGGTGGTTCTTTGCGGGGCGAAGAAGAACTCAACAGGATGCTGTCGGGCCTGGCTCGAACGGGAGGCAGATTTGTTAGGAGGGCGCTCATAACCGTAATCGGCCCGTATTTGCCGGTAATTTTCGTATTTCTGGCATTTGCAGTCATTTTAATCCTCCTGGTCGGCGCAGTTTACAGCGCCTTCCCCGGAGACAAATCAAAGAACATACCGGCCATACTTGCGGGAGTGAAAGAGAGCGAAAGGGACAAACAGATGCTGGAGAAATACATATCTCTCTGCGGGAAATGGAACAGGAAGGACACCTGGATAGTAAACCCCGGAAACCCTTCCACACCTGATGGGCCGAACTACGAATCCTCTCCCGAAAACCCTTATCATCCGGGCAGAGGAAAAGGGGAGCTTATCGGTGAGATGGTCGACAGGTACCGCCACGACCTGGACCTGAAGCTCACCTGGGGGGAGGCGCATGCGGCGGCCCTTTTCAGGGCATACGCTCTAAAGAGGCCGGAAATTACGGACGATGAAATGGAAAAAGTCGTGAAGGACCTGCACCCGTATTTTTACTATAAGGAATCCGAGGTAATAGTCTGCGGCAAGGACGGGTGTGAGAAATACACCGTTTACCTCCTGGTAGAAGCGTACACGATCAGGGGGCATTTTCAATTTCACTACGAGTGGGTTACCGAGACCCACGGTGAAGGAGAAAACGCCTACACCATTACTTATGAAAGATTTAAAGGCATGCAGCAGATCCTTCCAAACCAGTGGCAGAGATTAGAAGACTGGATGAAGGATGAATACAAAGTGGGTGATAAGGACATAACCCTGGCCCGGACGGCTGTCTGGGAGGCGTCCAGGGGGTTTGACGAGGGCAGGGAGTGGCTGGAGTGGCTTTTGAACAACTACAGTGCCGGTTCCTTCGCGTCGTTTGCGATGGTGCCGCCGGAGTACGTGCCGTTTTTGAAAGAAGCTGAGGAGAGGTTCGGGGTGCCCGCGTGGTTCCTGGCGGCATTATTCCAGTCCGAATCGTCCTGGGACCCCATGGTGGTCAATACCCGTACAGGCTGCTTTGGAATATCCCAGCAGCACCCGGATTACTGGAGGGAAAGGTGGATAAGGCTCGGTTTTGAGCCGCCGGAACTCTACCAGTGGGACCCCAGGGCGCAGATACTGGCGGGGGCGATGGTCATAGCCGACTACCTGGGCGACCCGAAACAGATAGACTGGAACGGCGATCTGAAGAAGGACGACAGGGTAATAAGAGCCATAGCGCACTACAAAGGCTGGGCGAACTGGCCGAACCTGACATGGGAATATCTCGAATCCAACGCCGGGATGGACAAGGATATAGCGGAAGAGAAGAAGCAGATAGAGATAGTCCTCGGTTATGCTGAAGGCATGCAGGCAGGAGCGGGGTGGCCCGTGCCGGGGTATACGGAAATATCCTCCCGTTTCGGCTGGCGCATCCACCCGGTTACAGGCAAGTTGAAATTCCACGAAGGTATAGACATACCTGCGCCTGAAGGGACGCCGGTGGTATCGGTTTCCGGCGGGGTGGTGACATACGCGGGCTGGAACGACGGTTACGGAAACTGCGTAACCGTGCGGGACGGCCAGCACTTATACCTGTACGCGCACTTGAACCGGATTGACGTGACGGAAGGCCAGACCGTGCAGCCGGGACAGTTAATAGGTGCGGTAGGCAGTACGGGTGTATCAACCGGGCCGCACCTGCACTTTGGAGTGAAGGACCTGACCCGGGACTGCTGGATAGACCCCGAGTTAATCGTGCGATTGCAGTAGTTCCAGGCATGTGCCTGGGCTTTTTCTTTTTCCGGGGGGTGATTTTTATTGCGCATTCTGCTGGCCACCGGTTTCAGCAACATTGAAAAAGAATTGCAGGGAATTTTGACATCCCGCGGGGACGAGTGCTGGAGATGCTACCACCGGCAGGCAGTGGTTCCCGCGGCAGAAGAGTACAGCGCGGAAGTGGTAGTGCTCTCTCCTGCGCTTGAAGGCAGCTCTGATCTCGTGGAAACGGTGATACTCCCGCTGAGGCAGAAGGGGATCCGCGTGATCTTTCTGCCCGGCGGAGTGGATATGCCGGATACCAGGGAGTGGCTGAAACGGTTGGTGCCGTATGGAATATACTGCTACGTCTTTGACCCGGTTTCCCCCCAAAAAGTGATACAGAGAATCGAAAAGCCCGGCAGCCTGGGAGACATTCCAGTGGCAATCAGAGAATCAGCCAGGGAGGTATCAGTAAATATTTCAGCGCCGCTGGACGAAGCGTTCGAAGAAGCCGGATTTATGCTGGAACGGGAAAAGTCCCGGAAGAGGCGGGAAGATGTCCGCAGTGTTTTTAGTCTGTTCGGGAAAGCGGGCGTGGAACCCGAAGAGGCGGCAGTGGAAGGAATGGCGGTACAGGGCGTCTCCGGGGAGTCCCGGAGGGATAGCAAAGGCTTCACCAGATTGGCGCACATCGTCCTTCGATTCCTGGGGAGGTCTCGCACGGGTGAGGCTGGTGTCAAGCCCCGCAATGCAATCTGTGATTCGGAAGATAGGTTCGAGAAAGTACAGTTCCGGCCTGGAAATGAGGAGCCAGGCCGGAAAGAAGTTTATGAAGAAAGCCGGGAGAATATTTGGGGTGAGGGGCGTCATGAGCGGCCATCTACAATGGGATCCAAAGAGGATGTCCCGGACGCCTTCTACCGGGATGCTCTGACCGGCTGTTTCACCAGGCGGTACCTTTTAGAAAGATTCTCCCCCACGGGTTTTTATACGGTGGTCTTCATCGATCTGGATAACTTCAAGCCGATCAATGACATTCTGGGTCACGGAGCGGGTGACGGGGTACTGGCCGCCTTCGGAAAAATGCTGGTGGAGAACCTGAAGGGTCGGGACCTGGCCGTTCGCTGGGGCGGCGATGAGTTCTTACTGGTTTTGCCCGGGACAGCCCGCGCGGACGCGGAAAAGGTAGTGGAAAACCTGCGCAGGGAGTGGAAACACTGCGCCCCGGACACGGGAAACCTGGAAGTGGGGTTTTCTGCTGGAATAGTCGAGGGCGCGCGTAACCTCCAGGCTACCATCAAAGAAGCTGACCGGCTCATGTACGCGGAAAAGAGAAGCCGGAAAGTGAAGGAAGCCTGGGAGAAGTCCCACCCGCGGGAATTATACACGCCTCTTTCAACACGGCCCGCCCGGGTGGACTGGGCGACGCTGAAACAGGCCGTCTCTCTGGCTTTTTCCATTACGGCGGTGGTGATCCTGGTTTCTGCGGTAGTCTGGGGTATGGACTGGACTGCGCAGATGTTCGGCGCGCACGCGCCGGTGCTGCATGAGGCGGCCCGTGTAGTGGAAGAGTTTTGGAAGACAGTGCTGGCGGGGGTGTTGTAAAGTCTAGTCTAGTTTTATCGACATAACAAGACAAATTTCCCGAAGGGCTTTCCCGCTGCGACGAGGAAGCATACAAAATGCAATAATTGTTTGGCGGGGGGGTCGAATTTGCATACGGGCCATGTGGAACTCCTAAGATATTGGCGGAATAGCTTGATCGATGCCGAGCGGGTGGACGACGAACTTCCGGAACAGGTGTTGGAAATAACCTCTGAAGAGCTAATAGCGGGGAAAATTAGCAAGGAATCACTGAGTAAAGAAGCGGCAAAAAGATTTGGTTTAAAAGTTGAGGAAACTGAAAAACCAGGTAACGAACAACCTGTCCGTGTTCTAGTTTGCCCGGTGCAGCTACAAGAGAAAGTTCAACACGGTCAAAAAAAGAAGAAAGACCGGGCATTACTTTGGGTTCCAGCGGACCTTACCTCTGAACTTGAACTGCGTCCCAGGCAAGGCAAATATCCCTGGATCAGTAGAAAGTTGCTGGAACCGGCGCTCGGCGAAGTAGCGGACTTAACAGTCGGGAGGTTGGATGACGTCGAAAAGTTTATACAGGGAAACTCTCCGGAAATTGCCTGTACAGATTGGCAGGGACTGCTTGGGTACGGCCAGAAAATGCTTAAAGCCGTGGTAGGAAATATAAAAGTTTCTGATTACACGATATATAATAAGGCTTACGTGGTTTCTGACGACGGTGTAGACAATCCCGCGGTACACCTAATCAAGCTTTATGATGCAATAATCAGCGATAATCGAAACGTTCCGCTTTTAAAAAAGTATCTCTCTATGATCGATGAGCCGGTAACGGCTGTAATGGGCCTGGAACAGACGCTGGATCAGGCCTCGAAACATTGCGGACAGATGACTGCCAGGTTCCCTCTGGCTTCTTCACAGAGGGAGGCACTGCACCATTTTTTGACTTTAAAGGATGGAGAAATACTGGCTGTCAATGGCCCGCCCGGGACAGGTAAGACTACTCTTTTGCACAGTATCATCGCTACGCTTTGGGTGGAGGCCGCCTTTTGTCAATCTGAACCACCAGTAATAGTGGCGGTATCGGCCAACAATCAGGCTGTGACCAATATCATCGACAGCTTCGGAAAAGTTCTCGAACATAACCCGGGCAATCCGCTGACCGAACGATGGCTGCCTGAAATCAAAAGCTATGGCCTATATTTTCCAGCAGCAAATCTGTTCAATGAGGCAAATTCCCGCTTTCAGGTTGCCTCAACCAATCTTTATTTTCCCGCTGACTCTGGGTTTCCAGGAAAAGTGGAGGAGCGGGGGTATCTTTTAGCGGCATCCAACTTCTTTATGAAAAAGTTCGAACAATGTTTCGGTGCCAAGCCTCAGTCAATTGACGTGGCGCTTTGCATACTGCACCGGGAGCTTGAAAAATGTGTACTCCTGATTCGAGAGTCTGTGGGCAAAAAGAAAGAAGCCCTTTCCAGGTATAAGCACGTATTGGATGAGCTGGATAATATCAGGAGAAGGTTTGGCCTGGATACTATAGACTTCGAAGACCTGCCTGGCGCGCTTGGCGAACACCTTAAAAAAGTTGAGGCCCGGGAGACAGAATTGCAAAACCAAATTATCGAAGTGGAAAAAAGCATTTTCGTAATTTCTGCTGAGTGTGAAAAGTGGCTTAATCTTGATAGAGCATGGAGGCTCCATCAGAAGAGCGAACCTTTCTGGTGGAAGTTGGCCTGGTTCCTTCCTGTTGTCAAAAGGAGACGCCAGGCCCGGCTGGCCGCGTTCGTACAATATCACGGATTAGAACAGGCAAGCGGCGAAATTGGTTATTTCATTTCAACCGGGATGCAGGCTGCCTTAAGTAGTAAAGAACTGAAGGAAAATGAAAAACTCCGCCTCAATGAAGAGGGCCAACGAATAGCAGCAGAAAAGAAAAACATTGAAACAGCCCGTGAAAGCGTCTTGAAACTGATGCCCAAACTGGCGGAATTTAATGAAGAGGTAAAAAAACTCGGTAACTTTCTAAATGACCTTGACGTAACCCTGCGTCACAAGGCTTTTTTGCTGGCGACCCACTACTGGGAAGCCCGGTGGCTTAAGGAAGTCGAGCTTCTGCACCAGCTTAATGAAAGCGGCCAGATGCCTACGGGCAAGGAAAGAGTGGAGAGAAAGCTCAAGCTTTACGCCATGCTTACGCCCTGCATGGTGTCTACGCTTTACATACTGCCAAAGATTCTTTCTGCATCTCCGCCGCGAAGCAGTTCTGAGCAGAGGATTTTTCCCTTGTATAATTTTGCCGATCTTTTGATCATCGACGAGGCGGGACAGGTGCTACCCAACCTAGCTGCTCCAGCATTTGCCCTGGCCCGAAAGGCCGTCGTGGTAGGCGATCTTCTGCAAATCGAACCGGTATGTAAAATCCCCAAACCGGTTGATATTGGAAACCTTGTAAGGCACGAGGTTATAAAGCAAGCAGACGATCTCGATAAAAAGTACGACGAAATTAAAGCAAAAGGCATTACAGTGTCAAGCGGGTGTGTCATGGCCATCGCGCAGCGGGCGTGCAGGTACCAGAAGTACGATTCTTACGGCAATCCCTACCCGGAACGGGGCATGTTCCTGAGCGAGCACTACCGCTGCCTGGATGAAATCATAGATTATTGCAACAGGCTGGCCTATGGAGGAAGATTAGAACCCAAGCGAGTTTCTGAAATTCCGCCTGGTGCACTGCCGCCCTTTGGTTATTTACATGTACCCGGCCAATCGCGATATATGGGAGGTAGCCGAGTCAACGAGAAAGAGGCGGAGGCTATACTCGAATGGATTCTGGCGTACAAGGACTACCTGGAAGCCCTTTACGGTCGGGGTGAGAAGCAAATCTATGAAATTATTGCGATTCTGACCCCTTTCGTCGCGCAAAAAAAGTTGATTAACAATATGCTGAAACTTTCCCGTTTTGCTGCACTTAGAGGAGGCGAGAAAATTATAACTGCCGGTACGGTGCACGCTCTTCAGGGTGCAGAAAGAGATGTGGTGGTATTTTCCCCGGTGTGCACTGTCAGGGACGGCAACCCAGCGGACTTCTTCTTTAACAAGGGCAAAAATATGCTGAACGTCGCTGTATCCCGCGCGAAAAACAGCTTCCTGGTATTCGGGGATCTCAATGTATTCAAGGCGGGCGATTCCGGGCTTCCGTCCCGCCTGTTGGGGGAGCGCTTGTTTTCAAAGCCCGAAAATAACCTTTCTCTATGGGGTAGCAGTTTTATAAAAAGGTTGTAGAATCTTGTTCCTGAGAACCTATTCCTTTGTTTGGATAGAATGTTTGATTAGGAGGAAACAGGCATGGATATTACGTGGGAAAAGATAGTTGCTTTACTAACTCGTATTAAGGACGGTTCGGTAATTTTGGGGATACTTTACTTTATTTCATTTTTACTTGTTTTGCCTTTCTGGTTGTCGGAAGCGCCTTCGGAAATTGATATCCGGGCTGTACTGTTATTGGCTACGGTTTCAGCAATCTTTTTAACGCATATGTTTTTAAATTGGGCTTATTACGCACTAATTGTTGTGCCAGCGATAGCAGCAAGCTGTCTTTTTACTTTGGGAGCGTTTATATGGGTGACGACGCCGCTGATCGTAGCTCCAATTCAGGCGATATTTGGTATGTTCGGTTCCGGTTTTGGTGCAGATATGGGAAACATGATTGCAGGAAGATTTATGGGAGCATTTGGTTCGATGTTTACAGGATTAGGAGAATCAATATCTCGTACAGGTCAACTACTAATGATTATCTCGGGTTGGTTTTGGTGGTTAAACGACAGGTTGAGGAATATAGATTATAAAGCTCTTGGGTTTTACCTGCTGTGCTTAGCTGTGCTGGGATTTGCCACAGGTATACCTTCTATGGAAGGGATTATTGTCTTCCTTTATGTTTGGCTTTGGTTTACATATAAAATCCAGAACAAAGAGGGATTGCCGAACCTTACCCTGGTTTTTAAGATTGTAGCATCGCTCGCAGTATTGCTAAAATTTCCTTATTACTTTTCTATGGCCTCAAGTAACCCTGGGTTGGGTTTTTATGGAGTCTCAGTTAGCAGCGGATTGCTTGTTTTGATATGGAAGTTCGAATGGCTGTTATCCAAGTCACCAGAGGGAATCAGAAGGTTTTTTGGTTTCTTGACCGAACGTTATGATAGAACGTTTTTTACTCCAAGCTAACGAATAACCGGATTGCTTTTGTTTTTTGTTCCGCTTTAAGTCCCTTGTCCAAACTGACAGCGTTTGCTAAAATAAGATAAGGAATACCATAACCAGACGGGCCTCACCTGCCGGGGGAGATTCTTCTCCGAAGGGGGGTGGGGCAGGGATGATTACCGCACAAGACGTAATACAGATCGTGCAGGCAACCATCCAATTGCTCACCCTCGTGGTGCTCATCACCTACCGCAGGGAATAAGGTAAAAACCCTCTAAACTGCTGGCACAGTTTAGAGGGCAACCGAAAAACCTCGGCAGGTCGAGGCACCAACGCCGTTTGTTATGGTATTCCTGCTTTTAATCTAACATATAGCCCCCCATAATGTCAAGGGAAGTTGACTGCCCGGCTCTGCCGGGCTTTTGTAAGTTTAAGCGATTTAGGGAGGTTAGCTTAGATAGCCTTACGTTAATTGCATATTTAAGTGCCTTATTCATATCGTTTCCTATTTATGTTAATGAAATTTTAGAAATTATACCAGAAAAATACAAACTAATTGGTATATTGGTTATACCATTAGCACCGATAATTTTAATTCTACAAGGCATTCTTATTGGTGTTCCTATGTTCATTTATGAAGTACTTTTTGATAAAAGCAAAAATTAACGATTTGCGAATACCGAACAGTGGACGGTTTTTTGTATATTGTTCAAACTAACCGGCGCAAGTAGTTGAAAACCCTTGGAACCGCCGCACCGGTTTCCAAGGGTTTCACTAAAAGCCTCGGCAGCATGAGGCGCTCGTGCCGTTCTGGTTATGGAATTCCTACCTGTAACCTAACTCAAGAAATTCCCGCTGTCAAGTCCGATGGGAAACCCTACTTTGACTGCCCGGCTCTGCCGGGCTTTTTCTATTTTGGGGCTGCCTTCGCCCTGTTTATGCTATAATATTCCAGAAGGTGGTGGTTCATGGAACAAAAGTTCCTGCTTGCGCGTCATATAGCACATGGGAAGTATAACAGCGGGGAGTGGTATCATGCTGAGGTTTTTCTGGCTCGTCATCATACTTGCCCTTTTCGTCATTTTCATGCCGGGGATGCACCCGGTATAAATCCTGAAAAAGGAGTGGTTTTCATGTCCAGGCGCAAAGTATTAATTTCCGTGCTGGTACTTCTTTTCCTGATTGCCGTCCTGGCCCTCCCGGCCCTGGCCCAGCAGGAGAAAGTGGACGTGTACGAAAACCAGAAGCTGGTCAAGTCCGTGGTTTTCCAGATCGGCCTGAAGGAATACTTCGTCAACGGCCAGACCCCCGGGGCCAAGATGGACGTTGCCCCGTTTGTAGAACAAGGCCGCACCTTCGTCCCCGTGCGTTATTTAAGTAATGCCTTGGGGGTGGAAGATAAAAACATCGGGTGGAACGAGAAGGCCCGGCTGGTCACACTGAAGCAGCCCGGGTACCCGGTGGTGGAGTTGGTAATCGGCAGCAGGCAGCTCAAGTCCAACGGGAAGGTTACGAATATGGACGTGTCCCCTCTGGTCAGGAGCGGGCGTACCTTCTTACCGGCCCGCTGGGTGGCTGAGGCCCTGGGTTACCAGGTTGACTGGGACGCTTCTCTCGGCCTGGTGATATGCTGGCCGAAGGGTGAGCCGAAGCCGGACTTGAGTGCGGTTAAGCAATACCTGAACGAACAGAAGCCGAAGGAGCCGCAGGTGCCGGGGATAAACAAACCAGTTGTGGACCTCAAAGGCCAGGGCGAAGTGATGGAGGGGTTTTATAACTATCGCATCGACCCCGGCCAGAAAATTGTCTACGTGACCATGGACGACATCAAGGCTCACGCTTACGATGTAAGTGGAGATGGAGATATTGTTAAGGATGTGCGTATTACCAAAGATAAAATTTACGTTGATTGGTATTCTACTGGTGGGGTTGCTTTCGGTGTCCTCTTGGCCGAAGGAAAGCTCCTGAGATACCGCGACCCCGACTGGGCTTTTTACGGTAAGCAAAATTTCACCGCGCAGTACAGCGTGGTTGATGATCTGAGGGATAAGAACGATGATACCGGCAGCCTTCCCACCGCCGACATCACCAAGATTACGCACATAATCATCAAAGGTCAAACTTACCTGGCGATAGAGAACCCGCTCTACGCCGGGAAGAAGTAGGATGCAACACCGGAGCGCCGCGAGAGGCGCCTTCTTTTTTGTGAGAAAAATTAAAAGGAGTGGGTGCGTATGCGCAAGGTGACGGCTCTTTTACTCGTGCTGGCCCTGCTCGTTTCCCTGGTACCCGCTGCGGGCTTCGCGCAGGACCAGCCGCAGGAACAGCTAATCTGGCGCCAGGTGGGGCTGGCCTATTTTGACGTCTGGAAGCACACCAGCGGGGAATGGCAGGACAGCGACGGTGACGGGGTTAAAGACGGCCCCAAGGGGGATCCGAACGCATCAGACCCGTCATACTGGCAAAACAAGAAAGCGAGGGCGACGTACACCCTGCCTTCAAGCCTGCTGGAAAAGTACAAAGTCACCCGGATCGAGGTCAGGGGCGAGTTCGGGCAGGAAGAGTACGACGCCTATGTTGCCCTCCAGGGCCACGGCTACCCCAACCCCTGGTGGAGGCTGGGAATGGACGAATCTGCAAAATATTATACCTGGGCACGGTATCGCGACCGCCACTACGATGTCAAGCCCGAAAACTTCTCCGTCCGCAAGACCGACGAGGACCTGTCGAAAGGTACGGCCGTCGCCCAGTGGCAGTTGAACCTTGCACCGAAAAAGTACGCCATCAACCGCAAGGAGAACCGCTTCCCCGGTGACGAGTCCAACCCCAACTTGGCGAACGCCGTGGAGGGCTGGCGCTGGTGGCTGCCGGTGTATATCGAGTGGTACGGGATCCCCAAAGAGGTACCACCCGACTTTTACGCCAAGATAACTCCAAAGCAGGTTCAGGCCGACCCGGGGCAGAAGCTGACCTTCACGGCCACCTTCGGGCTGAAACAGGGCTTTTCCAAACCTTCCCGGGCGAGGCTTTCCGCCTATCACGTGGTGAATGGACGTGAATACCCCGTGACTCTTGAGCCGGAAAGCGGCGCTCCCGACCCGAAGAACCCGGTGGAGTTCCAGCCGGGCCAGGAGTATAAATACAAAGTGTCGGTGACCGCCCAGGATGAGGACAGCAAAGTAATGGTCAAGATCAACCCGGTGGACGTATCCGAGGACGCGGACTGGTCAGACAACAGCGACGAGGCCCTGATCGCGGTCATACAGCAGCAGCCGCCAACCGGGTCGGGCGAGCTGGTCCTGCAGGCTTACTCCTACCCCGGGAAGGATTTGCGGGGCAACTACCAGCCGTCGAAACCCAGGCCGGTGAACACGGCCAAGTGGTCCGACGACGTTACGGCCACGCTGACGGTTAAGAAACCCAGACCTCCCCGCGGTACTCTGGATTGGTGGGAGATATCCAGTGCGAAGCTGACCTACCCGAAACAGCACCCCAGCTTCAGTTTCGGGAGGCCGCTGCCGCCGCAGGGTACCGTGACCGTAAACATGAAGGTGCCGGGCAGGGCTGACCCGGACACGGACGAGCTGAAGGCCACGGCGAAGTTCGTGGAAGACTGGGCCATGGACGGGTTCCCGGTCTACTCAATGATCGACGGCAAGCAGCTGACCACGGAGAAACCCAAGGACTACCCCGTGACGGCCACCTACACGGTGAGGTACCGGTACCATTACGTTGTTTGCGACGAGGACGGCAGTTGCTATACCATTTACGTTACTGCTGAAGACACCCGCACGGCTACGCAGAACCTGAAGGTCACAGGCGCGGGGACGGTTCCTTACGCGAGTTAAACTCTGGGCCGGGAGATAGCCGGCCCTTTCTTTTTTTTGGGGGTGGTTTTTGTGAACATTCTCCGCGACCAGCGCGGTTCGGTCCACCTGATGCTTCTACCCATGTATCTGGTGGTGGTCCTTTCCCTGTTCTCGATGGTGGCGGTTTCGGCCTTTGCCGCCAAGAAGAACGCAGTTACGGTTTACCAGTGGCTGGATGCGGCTATGGACTTCACGGCACAGGCTATCACCTATAACAGGTCGGGTGAGGATTACGAATCCAGGACTCCCGAGGCCCGGCAGTGGTTCGTGTACGCCTTTTCCCGGATGGTCGACGCGGACTTTGACGGCAGCAACTTTACGCCCCACGGTTCCTTCCCGCCCGGTCCCGTCAGGCTGGTGAGTTTCGGCTACGCTCCTCCGGGCACGCCGGTGCCGGGTTCGAGCGGGCAGGCCACGACCGCCGGACCGGGCTACCAGGCGGAACTGGAAGTCCCGGTGTTGAAGGCCAGCCTACCTTTTATCGGGCCGCAGTATGTGACGGTGCCAATGAGGTTAGTGGGGGTGGTTAAGCCGGTGGCGGGTAAAACCTGACATCCTCCCACCCCTAAAGAGGTGGGGTTCCCTTTTAGAAGTAGTTGGTTTTATACTTCGCGACTGCTCAAGAAGGAGTGGTTAGAAATGGATGAAAAGGAATTCGAGTTTCTCAAGGAAAAGTTGCTATGGGAGCTAAGAGTTATAGTGGGCGGTCTTTTTGTAATAACTTCTGTTGCTCTGATAGGTGGGTACCTATCAAATTTGATTGAGCTTACCTCATGGTCATTAGTTATTATTACTTGTGTGGGAACAACTGGCTTTTTGTTACTTGTAGAGCCCGAAGAGTTAGGGAGGTGGGGGAAGTTTGTGAGGTATGCCGTTGCAAAAGTTGTAGCATTGCTGCAGAACGGATTAGGTAGATTGTTTAAACCTCGAAGAACATATGGATTAACAAACAAGGAAATAGCAGGAAAATATCTTGATTTTGCTGAGGTTAAAAACGATGAGGGGGATGAAGATTGAGGTATGGATGCCGGTGGAAAACGGCTGCCGCTAATTAATTGCTAATTAATTCTTTATGGAGAAATTTCCTTTCCTGCCGGGCCGGAGATGTTGTTCTCCGGCTTTTTTCTTTCAGGAGGTGGTTTACTTTGCCGCTGGAATTTGAGAGCACAGACTGGCTCGATTTGGAGGAAAAGGAGAAGAAGCGCATTGTGGAGGAAATCGCCCGGAGCCTCCCCAAAGACCTCTTTACGTCCCGGAAGGATCACGCATTCATCGAAGAAATCGTCCGCCGGGCGGTACTTACGCGAAGTGACCTTGTGGCACCGCACGAAGTGGACGATATAGTGAAGGCCATCGCCGGGCAAGCCACGGGCTACGGGGCGCTTCAGGAGTTTTTCCTGGGATCCGGTGCGGAGGAAATAACGGAGGTCATGGTCAACCCCTCCCCCGACGGGGTGCCCAGGGTTTTCTACGGGAAACACGGCAGGCCCTGGTACGCGGGCAACCACTACTTCAAGGATAACGAAGAGGCCCTGCGGTACTTCCAGAAAATATGCGAGGACTCCGGGCGGCCTCTTACGGAGGACGCGCCCATAGTGGACGCCTGGCTGAAAGACGGCTCGCGCCTGGCGGTGTTCGGGTTCAAGGTTTCCCCCCTGGGAGTTGGCGGCACCATACGCAAGAGCCCGCTGGTGAGGCCGCCCATGCCGATGGAAAAGCTGGTGGAGAACGGCATGCTGCCGGAATTTGCGGCCCGCATGCTGGTGGATTTGCTGGTCAAAGGCCATGCCAATATCGGTGTCTTCGGGCGGACGGACTCCGGCAAGACCACGTTCCTGCGGGCGCTGGCGCTGCACATAGACCCTCTGGAACGCACGTTCATCGCAGAGACCAGCTTTGAGCTGTACCTTCCCAACCTCCAGAACTGCATCAACCTGGTGGAGGTGGTGGTGGGCGACCGGGTGGTGGTGGACATGGGCTCCCTGGTCAGGACCATGAACCGGAACAACCCGGACAGGAGCATTGTGGGAGAAGTGCGCGGTAAGGAAATAGTGGCCGCCTCGCGGATGGCCGCCAGCACCAGCGGTGGTTTCTGGACAACCGGTCACGCCGGGAACGTGGCTTCCTTGCGGACGGCTTTAAAGGGCATGTACCGGGAAGCGGGGATAGAGCTGCCCCGGGAAGACCTGGACGAAGAGCTCTCCTCCATGTTCCACTTCCTGATTTTCCTGGACAAGGAAACCCTGACGGCGGAAGCCCGGCGCACTTTAATGGAAGTGGTGGAGGTGGTCCCGGGGGAAGGGTACCGGACGATCATCCGGTTCGACACCGGGGAATTCGCCGCCACGAAGGGTAAAGTGCGCCGCTGGATTTACGAGAACCCGGTGACACCGGAACGCCTCTCCATGCTGGCCTTCCGTGGGGCGGAGGTGAAGCCGGAGTACGAGGAGGTGAAGGAGCGGTACCTATGCTGAGGCAGAAGAGAAGTTTTTCTGGAGGTGGTGTGATTGCTTGTGCTCTTGCTCTTTGCAGCCCTCTTCTTACTCCTGTACACCCTGGCCGGCGGACCCTTACCGGAGATATCCGCCGCGCGTAACATATTCCATCGTTTTGCTCTGCCGGTGGGATGCGCTGCCGGCTCTTTCGTGTTGGCTTCCCTCGTGTTCGGCACGCCTCTGGCCGGGTTGCCCTGGGGGGTCGCGGGCTGGTTCCTGCCGGGTGGAATAAGGGGGTTCCTTGGAGCCAGAAGGAGGTCCGTCTGGCGCGAGGCGGCCCGCAACTTCATCGTTTCGGCGGCGGGCATGTACGCGGCCAACAGGACCACGCCGGAAGTGGTGGAGACGGCGGCCGGGGAACTGCCGGACCCTTTCAGCAGGGAGTTCCAGCAAATGCTGGCAGACCGTAGGTATGTATCCGGCTTCCGGTTCCCGGACGCCTTCAGGGGGCTTGCGGAAAAATACGGTCTGCCGGAATTCGCCGCCTTCGCGGAGATAGTTGAGGCCAGCGAACGTGCCGGTGGCCCCCGGGCGGCGGCGCGCGGCCTCGAACGGCTGGGCGTGGCGCTACGGCAGAGGGACCGCCTCCTGGCCGAACGGGTGAAGGAGCTGGCTGAGCCGAAGGTGGCGGGGTATGTCGTCGTTATTTTACTTCTCGCGGGGTTGTTTTTCGACGCCACGTCGCTCAGGGGATATTATGCCGGAGGTGCCGGGAAGGCCGCCCTCGGGCTGGCGAATGCCGTCACCGTGGGCGTTATCTTCATGATGAGGGCGTTTACGTCTAGCAGAGACTTGGAAGGGGGGATTTGACATAGCTGTAGCTGTTATCGGCTTTTTCGCCAGCATTCTGGCATTCTTCCTGGCTGCTGCCCTGCCCGGCGAGTACATGCCGTCGCCCTTCGCGGTAGTGTTTGAAACCATTAAAGAGAAAGTCCACGGATATCTCCTGCGGAAGGATAGGGCCTTGGTGTACCGGCTGACCGGCAGGACGCCGGAGGAAGTGGTCAAACGGTGGCTCCTTTTCGGCGTCCCCCTCGGGTTGCTGGTCATCCTGCTGGCCTGGGAGTCCCTGGGGGTGCTGTCCGTAGCGGCGGCATTGATCCTGGTGGCGGCGATCCTCTTCGCCCTGGACGCGGCGGTGGCCAACGAATACCGCCGCTGGCGGGATAAGCTGGTGGACGGCATACCCGTCCTGGCGGCGTTCGTGCCCGCTTTCCTGGAGACCGGGGTGGTCACACCGCGCCGGGCGCTGGAGCTGGCGCTGCCCTTCCTGCCGGAACCGCTGCGGTCGGAACTCGACTCCGCCGTGGGCTCCGTAGCCCGTTCGGGCTGCCTCGACGCCTTCGACGAACTGAAGGAGCGGGCGCGGCACCCGCTGGTGGACGCGGTATGTTTCCGGCTGAAGGCCGGGTGGGATACAGGGCTGAAACCGGACGTTTTCACCGACCTGAACGAGCAGATACGCGACGCGCAGGAAGTTGCGGCGGCCAGAGCCACGGCGGCGAAATCCGCCCTGGTGACGCTGGTCAGCGTGATCGGGCTTCTGGGTGCGGGGCTGGTTTTCGGCTACCCCGCCTGGAAACATATAACCGGCACGATGGGAGGGATGTTCAGATAGCGAAGAAGCAAATCGCGGCGGCACCGGTTTTCGTTCTGCTGCTCTTTTTCGCGCTGGTGCTTCTACTGTGGGCGCGATGGCTGTTCCTTGCGGTTCGCGGCTGGTTTTTCTGGAACTAGCCTTGCGGCGAAACAAAGAAGAAAGGGGAGTTGAGAATTGCTCAGGAAAACCTTACAGAGGTTGGTTTCTATACTGAGGGACCAGACCGGCTCACTCCGGTCCCTAACATGGGTTTTGGGGTCGACGGTGATCACCGTGTTAATCGTCGTGGCGCTGATGCGGATTATGCCCGACACCACCACGAGTTTCTTCCAGGCCGCCACGCAGTGGATACGCTCCCAGTTCGGTTTCTAGGAGCTGGTTGCCATGCTGAATGAAGTCGTGGCCACCTACGGTGCGGTTTTCGTGCTGGTCGTCTTCGTGCTGGGGTGTGCGATGCTGGTGGGGCTGGCGGGGGAATGGTACGTGCTCCAGAACGAAGCGGCCTTTTTAGCCGCTTCGCAGGCCAAGTACGGGGGATACACCCAGGAGGCCAACGTAGACCTGCAGCGGTTCGTTTCCGAACGGCACATAGACCGCTCCCGGCTCTCGGTGGAGGTTTCCGCGCCCGGTTCCCCCGTACCCTGGGGGACGCCCGTTACGGCCAGGGTGACCTACAATTTCCCCTTCCGGCTCGGAAAATGGGCCTCTTTCGACGTACCGGTGACGGGTGCGGGCAGGGCCGTGAGCGCCTACGTGCCGGGAGCCTACGACGTGACCTACACTTACCCTTCCTGGTGATGAAGGTGGTCGTCATGGGGACGAAGGAAAGAGACCTGGCATTCTGGCTGTTCGCGGTATTTATTTCCGGGGCGGCCGTCTTCGGGAGCATGCTCCTGTGGCTGGCCGCCCTCATATCTGCCCTTCTGTTCTTCTACCACTTCGTCATAGTGAGGCCCCGGGCCGTAAGGGAAAGCCGGAAGATGGGCCTTGAAACAGCTGTGCTGGTCCCACTGTGGTCCTGCGCGGCCCGGCTCAGGCTCCTCCTGGCCGGAAAGAAACTCGCCGGCTGGGAACGCGCCTACGAAGTGCATTTGTCCGGTGCCGGGAAAGAAATTATTCCCGTACTGGAGAAAGACCTGCTCAATGTGGCCGGTACGGTGAAAGGGCTCTTTTTCTGGGAGACATCCTTCCCGGTACCGTCGGCGATAAGGAAACTGGTCAGGGAGAAGGAAAAGCGAAACAAGGCTTTCTGGGTGAAGGGGCGGCTTCCCGTACCGGGAACGCCCCTTCTGCCCGACCCGGTGGACGGAAAACATGTCCGTTATGGGGCAGTGGTGCTTGATTGATTAGGTGAAAAGGGGGGTAAGGAAATATTTGAACAGACGTGTTATCATCATCGTGTCTCTGGTGCTGGCCGTCCTGTTCACTTTGCTCCTGGTGCGGGGTGTCAACGCCCGTTACGCTGAGCTGAAAAAGACGGTCGATGTGGTCAGGACCACCGGCTTCATCCCTGCCGGGAGCGAGATAAAACCCGGTCAGGTGACCACGGTCAGGGTACCTGAAATCGTCGGGAAAAACCTGATACGCGACCCGAAAGATGTCATCGGGAAGGTCCCGAAGGTATCTTTGGTGGAAGGGCAGTACATCTTCCCGGGCACCCTTGAACCGATAGCGAGGAAACCGGGTACGGTGGAAGTCCACGTGCCGGTGGACCTCTCCGGCTCGGCCTTCGCCGTGGCTGGCGACGTTGTGGACGTTTACGCCTTCTCCAGGGATAATTCCGGCGGGGCCTCGCTCATCTGCAAAGGCGCGCGGGTGTTGCACGCCTACGACCAGACTGGTTCCGAGGTTTCCTCCCTGGAGAAGAAGGGTCCGGCGCAGGCAGTCGCGCCGCCGGGCTCCAAAGCGCCGGCCAGCATAGGTCTGGAAGTGCCGGGAGATGTTGTCCCGGCAGTGGTCCAGGCGGCCAGCCAGAAGAGGATATACCTTGTCAAGAGCGGCCCCGCTGATTGAGCGGGGCGCTTTTTTTGAGAGGTGTTGAATTATGTACTGCGTAGTGGCGGCGGAACCAGGAGCCCTTGAAGTAATCGCGACAAATCTGCAAAAGAAGTTCCCGGACTGGCGGTTCGAAACCGCGGCGTCGCCCGGGGAACTGTTCGCCCTGGCCGGAACCAGGCCGGACGTGGTGGTGGTATCCCGGTTCCTCCCCGGCGACCCCGTTGAAGTCCTCCGCAGGCTTCCCGTGGAGTTCCCGGCCAGCCACATCGTCCTGCTGGTGGGGGTGTTGAACGAGCAGGCGAAAGCCTACGTGCGTCAGGCCGCTAAATACGGGTTGACCAACGTGGTTACAGGGAAACTGCCCGGGGATAGGCCGTACACGATATTTGCGGCCCTCACCCGGGCCAGACAGGACCTGCTGGAAATCCAAGAGGGCCTGGAATGGGAAGAGGAAGCTCCGGAGGCTGGTTGCGGCGATCAGGAATCAATTGCGGTGGCCTGCTCCGCCCAGGCCACCCGGGAAGTTCACCGGGAGGTACAGTTAAACCCGGCAGGCGAAGGCCACCGGGACGCGCTCACCGGCTGCTACACCCGGCGTTCCCTGGAAGGCGCTATGATCAAAAAATATTACGGCGCTGGTGTTCATACCCACGGGCCGGGCGGCAGGTTTGTGCTGGTGGCCGCCAACAAGGGCGGGGCGGGCAAGACTACGGTGGCCATCTCTCTTTCCCTGGTCATGGCCCGCGCCGGGGTACCCACCTGCCTCTGCGATTTCGATTTCGGCGGCCCCAACGTGGCTGTGTTTTTCGACATAAAGAACAGGCCCGGAATTGAAAAGCTGTCCGGCAGAAAGTACGTGGAACACCTCGCGAAAGAACTGCTGGTCAGGGTGGAGAACAATCTGGTGGTTCTGCCCGGCCCGATGGATAAAACACTGCCCTATTTCGAGCCGGGCCAGTTGGCGGAGGTCGTGGATTTTCTTTCACGGGACTACCTTGTTGTAGGCGACACTCCGCCGGAATTCTGGGCTAACAAGCCGTGGCTGGAGGGGCTTTTCCAGCGGGCGAACCTGGTGCTGGCGGTGATGGACCAGTCAAAGTTTTCCGAATCCGAGACGAGGGACTACGCGCCGAAGCTGATCATGATGGGCGTGGAACCCTCCCGTATCAGGATAGTATGCAACAAGTTCAGTGCAAAACTCCACAGCATAAAGAAGGTGGAAGCGGCTTTTAACGCAGGATTTAAGGTGAAAAAGGCTCTTCCCCGGGTAGTTTCCGTCATACCGGAGAACTGGGAGGACTTTGTGAAAGAAGGTTACCGGGGCGCGGTCCCCGGGCTGGAAGACCCCCACTCTCCCTGGGTGAAGCTGGCGGAAGTGGTCGCGAAAGACCTTGGGCTGCCGTTTGTGAGTCCGGGGAAAGAAAAGAAAAATGACAGGAGCCTGTTTGGCCTGTTCAGGAAGGGGGCACTGAAAATTGGACATTGAAAAGGTCAGGCGCATGGCGGAGTACCTGGACGAAGAAGCCGTTGCCGCCGCCCTGGGTGTACCCGTCGGGGCGGTCAGGGAAATCCTCGCCGGCCGGGTGGAAGTGAAGGAGGATGTCAAAGGCACCCTGGTGCAGGTAGCCTCTTCGTCGTACCGCCAGCGGGTGGTTTCCGTCTGGCGTGCGAAGGGCGGGGCGGGATGTACCGCCGTGGCTATCCACCTGGCGCACGTCGTGGCGGAAGTGATGACGGTACTGTTCGTGGACATGGATTTTTCCGTCGGCGGGAGCGACGCGACGCTCTACCTGGGTTTACCCGATTCACCGGATATGGAGACGTTTACCCGGAAGGGGCTGGAATCGGCGGTGGTGCAGGTTGAGCCCGGCCTCTGGGCACTCAGGCCGCCAGCGTTTCCGGGAAGTTTTCAATTCGGTTCCGAAGATGTGACGCGGCTGGTCGTCGAAGCGCGCAAATCGTTTGACGCCGTGGTGTTCGACCTTCCGAACCGGGACGACGGGTACGTGGCCGAGGCGGTGAACTGTTCCAACGCGGTAGTCATGGTCACGCTGGGGTTCCCGGGTGAACTGGTGCGTGCCGCCGCCAGGTGCGGCAATCTCAAAAAAGACGTACTGCTGGTGGCGAACGGTTATAAGTGCGGTCCGGAGGCCCTGGAAAGGTTTAAAGACCTGGCCGGGGTTGTAGAGCTTCCGGAGGAGCGCGGTCTGGAAGAAAGGATGTACAGCGGTGTTTTTACCGGCAGGGGGGCTTTTTACGATGGTATAGGGCGGGTCAGGGACGTCCTGTTTCGTCCCCGTGACGGAGGTCTTTTCCGCCGGGTGACGGAGTTCTTTGCGAAAGGAAGGTTTTTCTGATGCGGGCTTTCTGGCTTTTTTTAGCTTTCGTCTATGGAACGCTGACCGGGAGCTACCTGAACATGCTGGTCTACAGAAGAAGAAGGGGCATGTCTACCTGGATTCCTGCCCGCTCCTTCTGCGACTCCTGCGGGAAGACGCTGGGTTTTTTGGAACTGGTGCCGGTATTGGGCTGGCTCGCCTTTCGGGGCCGGTCGCGGTGCTGCGGGGAGAGGATAAGCCCGGTCTACCCGCTGGTGGAACTGGGTACCGGGTTGGTCTTCGCAGGGGTGGCAGGCTTCGTCTTGCGCTGAGGGGGGTGCGTACAGTGGGAGCTGAACAGCTCGCCTTTTTGCTGGGCTGCCTTTTCCCTTCGCTGGGCATTTTTTACGCCGATGTGAGGTACCGCCTGGTGCCAGACAAACTCATCCTGTCTATTCTCCTGGCGGGGCTGGTGGGATCGGTCTATACGGATAGACTGTCAGATGCTCTCCTGGGAACGGCCCTGGGTTTCGGCATATTTATTCTACCCTGCCTTTTCAACCTGGCCGGCGGCGGCGACCTCAAGTGCGCGGCGGCCCTGGGGGCCTGGCTCGGCCCCTATGGTTTAGCCCGCTCGCTTTTTGCAGCGGTGCTTCTCGGCGCCGCGTGGGGGGTAATTCTGAAACTCCGGCGCGGGGTACTGGCCGCCTGGGCCAAAACGCTCCTTATCGGGCTGTACCTGCGCGTTATCTGCGGCGTAAAAGGTGCGGTGCCGGTTCCAAAACTCCCGGAGCACCCGGATGCGCCCACCCCGCCTGATACGGTGCCTTTCGGTGCGTGCATGGTGGTGGCGGTGTGGGTGCTGTGGGGGCTGAATCTGTTTTTTGTTTTTTGAAAGGACGGTGACGAAGTTGCGCTTTCGTTTTAGAAACCCTCCTCTTACGTCCATCCGGCGTCATTTGCCGTTGCTGGCGGCCGTAGCTATTGGTCTGGCCGTGGCGCTGTTCAGTGCGCGGTACTTGCTTCTCTACGTTAATACCCACCGGGAGACGGTGCGGGTGCCGGTGCCTGCACGGGACATTCCCCCGTATACGGTCATTTCCTCCCAGGACGTGACCTGGCGGGACATCGTAGCGGGTGGAGAGGAGCCCGGTGCCGTGCGCGACCCGGCGGAGGCGGTCGGGAAACTGTCTCTGACCACGCTCTACCGCGGGGAGCAGATCAGGAAAGAGCGGCTGGCCGACCCGGGTCTGGTGGCCGGGCGGCAGGTGGTCTCCCTGAATGTGGACGTTGCCCGCTGTGTAGGTGGTTCTCTCCGGGCGGGCGACCTGGTGGACGTGTGGTGGGTGAACGACCCCAACCCCGCCACTGGATGGACCCTGGCGGCGTCCGACGCCGTGGTGCTGGATATACGGGACAGTGCCGGGAAATCTGTACTGGCGTCGAACAATATCGTCCAGCAGGCCCTGGGCGGGGCGGCCCCCTCGTCATCCAACCCGCCGGCGGTGGTTGTCCTGGCGGTTAAAACCGGTGACGTACCCAAAGTGGTGGGCGGGGCGTCCCCGAAATCCCAAAACGTGGTACTGACTAAAAAGTTTTCCATTGGAGGTGCTGGCAGTGCGGTTTCTGAAGGACAGGCAACCGCATCAGGAGAAAATCGGCAGGCTGAGTTTCGAGGCAACCCTGCGCCTGGTTCAGGACACAATCCTTGATCCGGAGGCCATGGGCGAGGAACGGGCGGCCCGTAACAGGCGGACGGCGGAGGATGCCATGGCGGGCGTTCCCGGGGCCAGGTCGGAGTCCGTAAAGATGGTGGAGGAATTCCTGTCCGAACGGGGGGTTGAAGTCGAAGGGATGGACCTCTCCCGGGCGGCCTACGAAATTTACCGGGAACTGTGGGGACTGGGACCGCTGGAAGAAGTATACCGCGACCCGGCGGTGAACGAAATCCAGGTTAACGCGCTGGACAAGATTTTTGTGTTGAGGAACCTCCGGTTGGAGCCGGTGGAAGACGTGCGCTTCCGGGACGACGACCACGTAATGAGCTTGGTGACCAGAATGGTCATGCATGACCGCGGGGTGTCCCTGAACAGGTCCAGCCCGACTATAGAATCAATGAGAAAGGATGGCACCAGGATAACCGCCACCTGCCCGCCGGTGTCGGAATACGTGACCCTGACGCTGCGCAAGCACATCCCGCGGGCGATTACTTTCGACGAGATGGTGGAGAGGGGGACGATGGACGAAAAAGGCCGCGACCTTTTGAAGCTCCTGGTGCGCGGGCGGGCCAACATTGCCGTAGTGGGAGGCGTGGGTAGCGGCAAGACCACCATGGTACGCACCCTTTTCAGCGAAACCGACCCCCGGGCAAGGACCGTGGTGCTGGAAACGGACAGGGAATTATTCCTCTCAAAGAACTACCCTGGCCACAACATAGTGGAGCTGGAGGAACACCCCGAGGTGGGACGCACCTTGAAGGGCCTTTTCCGGGTCGTCCTGCGGTTCACCCCGACCATGATCATCGTGGGCGAGTTCCGCGGTGAAGGTGAGGCTACGGAGGCCGTACGCGCGTGCGAGCGCGGCCACGACGGTTCCATAACTACTGCCCACTTCGGATCCGCTCCGGAATTCGTCTCCGGCACGGCGAGGTTGCTGGTCAAAGAGGGTCTCAATTTACCGAGGGAGGCGGCCGAGGAGCTGGTGGCTGCGGCTTTCAACGTAGTGGTGAAGATGTTCGGCGACTCCACGCGGGGTGTCATCAAGCTGGAGTCCGTCACGGAACTGGTGCCCGGGAACCCGGTGCAGTACCGCGACCTTCTGCGCTGGGTCCCTTCCGGTGACGACTACCTCAAAGGAGATTGGAAGCTGGTTGAGAGGCCCGGCAAACGGCTCCTGTCCCGGCTCTTCAGGTACGGCGTGACCGGGCGGATGGTGGAAGAGGTGTACGAAAAGTGGTCCTGACGGGGTTGACGGCCCTCTTCTGCCTGGGGGCGGCGGTTTCTGCGTCCTCCCTGGTCCTGCTGCTCTGCCGGTCCTTCTCAGGGAAGGGTTTCCGGGCACGCCTTGCGCGGCTGGCTTCGTCCCGTGTGCTGTCCGGGTCCCTGGAAAAATGGGCGGTCCGGGCTGAGAAAGGGATGCGCAGGAAGGTATTCTCCGTATCGAGCGCACCCTACCTTGCCTTCGTTTTCTTCCTTGCCCTGGCGGGGTTTTACGCGGGGGTTGTCTACCTGCGAAACTTCCCGGCGGCGCTCCTTCTGTCCCTGGCCGGCGTGGTCTTCTCCGAACAGGTGCGCCGGCACCGGGAGAGGATACACCGCGAAAAGATAATCGAGCAACTGGGGGCGGCGGTACGGGTCTTCGCGGCGGAATACTCCGACACCCCGCACCCGATGAAGGCACTGTCCGCCGCCGCGCGGAAACTGCCCGACCCCATCGGGGGCATCCTGCGCCGGGCGGCCTCCGACCTGGTGACGGCCAGGGACCCCGACGATGTGGACGGGGCGCTCGTCAAGCTGGGCAGGGAACTGCACGGGGAGTACGGCAGGATGTTCGTCCAGCTCCTGCGGCTGTCTTTCGAGGACGAGGCCGTTAAGCCGCTCTTTACGAAACTGGCCGCGCGGGTGACCGCCCAGCAGGACCTGATACGGAAAAACAGGCTGGAAATATCCATGGACAGGGTGCTGGCGGTTGCCCTTAACCTTGCCGTTGTCCCGGCCTATTTTTTTGCTTCTCATGTCGTGCCGGAAGCGAAGGAATTTTTCCTGACCACCGCTGCCGGTAAAGGTGTGGTGGTGCTGTGTTTACTGTCCGCCGTGACCGGGGGCGTCCTGGACGTGCTGATGGGAGGTGCGGGTAATGACTGAATATTTGCTTCTCCTGGGATTTTGTGCCGGAGCGGGGTTGGCCGGCGGTGCATCGGCCGCATTTATCCTGGGAGTTTTGCGGGGCCTGCGATTCCCGGCATTTCCCTCCCGGAAGTTTTTGCAGGTACGGGAAAAACGGGAACTTCCGTCGTCCGGCGGGTCGAACAGGGCTTTCATTGCCGGGAGCGCCGTGGGAGGGTTCCTCGGCGCTGTTTTTGGTTTCGGGACGCCTCTTTTCTTCAACGCGGTCGGCATCGGGTCGTCCGGCGGCGCCCTGCTCGGCTGGTTCGTGTACAGGAACATCCAGGAAACCAGGCGCCTGCGGCTGCTGAGAGAAATAGCCGTGCTCTACGAGGCGGTGGACTTTTTTACCCAGGCGGGGTACACCATACCCCAGGCGCTGCGTTTAGGGTCCGTGGCCGCTCCTTCCTTGAGACCGTGCGTGGAGCGGTGCCTGGCACGCTACCCGTCCGACAGGGCACGCGCCCTGGAAGAATTCGCCCGGGAAGTCGGCCTTTCGGAAGCTGCTTTGTTATCCTCAATACTGGCGCATGCCGAAGAGTCCGGAATGGCCCTTGGCAGGAGCGCCCTGCAGGAGGAGAGCCGGAGCCTGGAAGAGCTGAGGCGGAACCTGGCCGAGCTGAAGGTGGTCAGCAAACCCCTGTACTTCGCCGTCTACAGGGGATTGCCTTTAATTGCCGTCGGGGGGGTGATGGTGGGACCGCTCGCGTACAAGTTAATAAAGCTTCTGCAAACCGTATCCAACTTGAGCTGATGATTCAAGGTAAGGAGGGATTTGAAGTTGCTCAGTAAGCTCCGCAGGATTCTGACCGACGAAAGGGGGATCTCCACCCCCGAGGCGATAACCATCGCGGGCCTCGCCGCCCTGATGGGGTTCTTTGTGTGGGCTACCATGAGACCGTTTACTACCAACTCGGCCAACACCCTGGGCGGCAAAGTCCAGAACGCAGTGAGCAGTAACAACCCAACCTGGTAGGACAGGGAACCCCCCTGTCCTCTCTTTTTTGTCTGAGGGGGTGGTTTCGATGACGGGTTTTTGAGTGCTTTTTTGAAATTATTGCGGGGAGAGAAGGGCATAACCACGCCGGAAGTCCTGGTTCTCACGGCGGGGATAGCTCTCTTGAGCGTACTGGTAGTGCAAACGCTCCTGCCCGCCCTTACGGGAGCACACACAACGGTGCTCAACAGGGTCACGAACCTCACCGGTTCAGGATTCTGAGAATCCTGGAAGACCGGCGGGGCAGCGTGGTAGACTTCCTGATCGTGTCTTCCATCGTTTTCTTCATGATCTTCGCAGGGGTGGACTACTACACTATTTTGACCCAGCACAAGGTGGCGGAGCACATCATGCACTACTACCTGGAAAGGGTCAGGGTTGAGGGGTTCCTCACGTCGGCGGACGAGGCGGAGATGATCTCCAGGTACAGATCCGTGGGCATGGCCGTGGAGAGCATATCCTGTCCCCGGCAGTCGCGGGGAGATGCCCGGGTTTTGAGGAACCCCCAGGATTTGAACGCCAGCAGGATAAACTTCACGGTCACGCTGAAGCCGCCATGGAGGCCGCTGACGACGGGGCTGCTGATAGGGGCGCCTGCAGCCCCGAATACCTTCAGGATAAAGGTGGGGGGGAGCGTGCTCAGTGAAAGGGTGGAACCTTAGCTTCTTAAGGGAGGAACGGGGCTTCGCGGTCCTGGCGGCCTTCCTCATTATCGCTCCTCTCCTTTTGCTGGCCATGGAGGGCCTATCGGGGATGGGCACGGCGGTGTTTTCTGCGGATGTGGACGTTCAGGAAGCGGCAGCGTTCGCGGCGAAAGCGGCGGCCATGCAGGTGACTTCCAAATCCCAGGCCGACGGGAAGCCGCGCATAGATACGTCGCGGGCGCACGCCGCCTTCCGGGACGCCCTTGCCCGTAACATGGGCCTGGATCCGGCTACGCTGGCGCCTTTGTCCAGCTCCGCGTACTCCTCCGTGAAATACTGGCTGGTGACTTACAACGGCTACGACGACTACGCCTCCGAAGGGGCTTACGGGGCGAGATATTTCCAATTCAACGGAACCGCGGCGACCGAATCCAGCTTCCCTTACTCCGGCTTTCCGGCTAAGTTTGCGGTTACGACCTCGGGTATCCTCTGGGGGGCGGGAGGGGTGCGGACGGTTACCCTGGAGAGTCCCGGGGTCGTGGTGCTGGTGGACGCGACGGCGAAGAGGGTCTTCGGCCAGGGTACCGTAAGATCTCAGCGCTGGGCGGCAGCGAGAATAGTTTGCAAGGAGGGGACCTGCAGTGTCCAGTAGAGGAGTAATTGCCGTACTTGCCTGCGCGCTTGCCGCAACCGTTTTCCAGGTGTGGACCGCCGACCCGGACGTGTTCTGGCACCTGAAGGTGGGGGAATGGATAGTTCAGAACCACGCCGTGCCGCGGGTGGACGTTTACTCCTGGTCGGCTTACGGCCAGCCCTGGACGGCCCACGAGTGGCTGTGGGAGGCTCTTATGTATATTCTCTACAGTGTCCTCGGCCTTCCAAGCCTGTGGCTCCTGGTGTTCGTCTCCGCAGCGGCGTGCGGGTTGTTCATCCGGGCGGGCCTGCTGGCCCGTGGGGCGGACCGTGTAGTAGCCTCCGTGGGTGGAGCGGCATCTCCCTTCCTGCTGGTCTCCTGGCTAAAGCCCTGGCCCCAGGCGGGAGTTTACGCGTTGTTCTCTGTTTACCTTTACCTGTCCCTGCACGGGAGGTGGGGGAAAAGGGAAACACTTGGGGTCTTCTTCCTGGCCGCCCTGTGGTCGAACATCCACGCTACCGCGTGCATGCTCCCTTTGCTCCTGTTAGCCGAATTTGCAGGGCTGAAGCTGCTGGAGAGGAGAGCAGAAAGGGGTTTGTTCCTTGCTTTTGCTACGTCCTTCCTGGGAACGCTGGTGAACCCGCACGGACCCGGGCTGTGGGTCTATGTGGTGAGGGAGGGGTTGTTGTCGCACCACTACAGGGAATACATAGCTGAGTGGATGCCCTTTTACTTCGGCTCGCCGGACCTGGTGATCTCCTTCTTCGCATGCACCGCGATTATGCTCTGCGCTGCATCTCAGGGCAGGATGAAGACCCTGGAGTTTGCCCGGGCGGCTGGCTTCTGGGCGCTGGCGTTGCTCTCCAGGATATACATGCCTTACGCCGTTTTGAGTACGGCAGTTTTATTCGGAACGTTAAAATTGCGCTTCAGGGAACGCTTCCCGGAGGTACTGGCGGCGTTCGCCCTGGCCGGGGCGGTAGTATTCCTCGCCGCGAAAGGCGTCCCGGCAGACCTGGACCGCGTTGCGGGAAAGTCTTACCCGGTGCAGGCGGTGGAGTTTGTAAAAGAAAAAGGTTACGGTAAAGTTTTCAACGATTACGGCTGGGGAGGATATCTCATCTTCAAAGGGGTACCCGTCTATATAGACGGCAGGGCCGACCTGTACAGGTTCGAGAACATTTTAAAGGATTACCTGGAGCTTTCCAAAACCGGGGGAATAAGCCGTTACGTCGCGGGTACCGGGGCGGACGCGGCGCTGGTGATCAAAAATTCCCTGCTGGATCACGCCCTTGGGGAATCAACCCGCTGGAGATGTGCCTACCGGGACGAAGTGGGGGTTATATACGAGCCCGTACCCTGACGGTGCGGGCTTTCTTCTTTTTCGGGGAGGTGCTTCAAGTGCTCAGCGTGGTGATACCTGCATACAACGAAGAAACCCGCCTGCCGGGTGCCCTGGGGGCCGTCATGGAGTACCTTGCCGGACGGGAACACGAAATAGTCGTTGTTGACGATGGCTCTTCAGACCGAACGGCGGAGATCGCTGAAAAATTCGGATGCCGGGTGGTCAGGCACCCGCGCAACCTGGGCAAGGGCGCGGCGGTCAAGACCGGCGTTATAGCTTCCAGGGGAGAGCTGGTGCTGGTGACGGACGCCGACCTGGCCGCGCCTGTAACGGAGCTGTCGAAGCTGAAAGACGCCCTGGAGAGGGGTGCCGATATAGCCATAGGCTCACGTGATGTCCCGGGAGCGAGGGTAAGAAGGGCCTCCCTGAAGCGGAAGCTGGCGGGGAGGCTCTTCAACCTCCTGGTGCGGCTCCTCACGGAGCTGCCCCACCGGGACACCCAGTGCGGGTTCAAACTGTTCCGGGGGGATAGCGCCAGGTTGCTCTTTTCCCTGGCTGAGTGCCGGGGGTACTGCTTCGACGTGGAGGTTTTACTGCTGGCCCGGGAGATGGGCTTCAAAGTGGAGGAGGTGGGGGTAAGCTGGACGGACGTACCTGGTTCGAAGGTGAGGTTGTTCAAAGACGGGTGCAGGATGTTCGGGGAACTGGTGCAAATTCGAAGGAGGTCTGCCGGGAACTCTTTTCCGGCGACTCCTGGTACTTCCGCGCCCGAAAGCACATCCTCTCCGGTTTCGTGAGGCGGCACCTGCCCGGCGGATCCCGTGTCCTGGATATAGGCTGTGGGGACGGCTGGCTTTCGGAGGCACTGCCGGGGTATGAATGGTATGGTGTCGAGCCGGACCCGGTGCTCCGGGAAACGGCGCTGGCAAAAGGCATGAGGGCAGAGCCGGGCAGTGCCGAAAAGCTGTTTTTCCCGGACGGACATTTCGACGCTGTGTGCCTGTTCGACGTGCTCGAGCACCTGCCGGAAGAAGACCCGGCTCTACAGGAGGTGCGGAGAGCGCTGAAGCCCGGCGGGTTGCTATTCGTGTCCGTGCCCCTTTATCCGGAATTGTGGTCGGGGCATGATGTAAGGTGCGGGCACTTCAGGAGATATAGGATGGGGGAGGTGACGACGCTTTTAAAAAAGTATGGATTTTGCGTTTTGGAGAGGCAATTTATTCTTTCGCTGTTTTTGCCGCTGGTCTTCCTGGTTCGGCGGGTCTTCCCCGGTGGTAGCGCAGGGATGGGACTGCCGAAATGGATGGGGGAAGGGGTGTGCCGGGCGGCGATTTTCGATGCAAAGCTGAAGTTACCATTTGGGTTGACGGGGGTTATTGTTGCTTGGTGTGTTCAAGATTGAGCTGGTGGACGTGACGGCGAAGAGGGTCTTCGGTCAGGGTACCAAGGTCCCAGCGCTGGGTGGCAGCGAGAATAGTACATATGGGAGGGAATATACAATGACGTGGAGAGGTAAATTTGCGATACTTGTTTCTGTTTGTCTTATGTTTATTGTTGTTGCCTTTCTTTTTGCGCAAGAAAGTTTCGCGGCCTGGTACGCTGATAGTTATGTCAATCTTGCTCTTCATCAATCTGGTGAGTTTGCTGTGCTGGGTGGTGATAAGCAATCTGGCGAAACTCAAGGCAACGCATACCCTACTGCGCGGGTAAATTACGTTGCTCCAGCAGGGCAAACGATAGGTGCTCTGGAGATGTTATGTCAGAGGGCACAGTATGGAGGCAGGGGCTATATAGATATTCTTCAGAACGGAACATGGATTACGAATTGGGCAACGATAAATACTTCACCAAGTGGAAATTACTATTATTGGATCTTGCCTCCGTCCGTAACTGCAATAAGAATTTATCCAGAAGCAACTAGCAGTATTTCCTATTTAACCTGGACTGCAACTTTTTACTACTATGCAAATAACGCTAAATCTTCTGCTGATGCTGCTAAAGCCAGTGCGGATGTTGCGGCTACCAACGCCCAGAACGCTTATAACGCAGCTCAGGCTGCTAAAGCCAGTGCTGACACTGCCGCTGCCCGGGTCTGGGATTCCGCCGAGGGCAAGTCGGCAGCTACACTGGCAAAGGAAGCAAGGAATAACACCATTTACAATAACCAATCCGCCGCATACTGGGCTTATCTGGCCGCACAGAATTCTTTACCGTTGCCGACCATAACGAAAGTCCAGGGCCAAAACGGAGCCACCTGTACGACCGGTTCCACGTTCACGGTGGTCATCTCCGCTACCCCGTCCAGCGGGGTTAACTACCGGGTGACATGTGGCTCCTTCGATTCCGGATGGGTAACCAGCAACGCTATAACCATATCCAGCGGCATAGTGAGCGGCGCCAATACCGCAACGGTGCAGGTGAAGAACGCCGCCGGAACCGTGGCCCAGACAATGTTCACGTTCTTCAAAGTGTAGTACTGTACGACAGTTCACCCCGGGAAAATCCCCGGGCTTCTATTTTTTCAGGAGGTGGTCCTTCTTGCCCCGTGCGCCGACCGGGACGATCGCTGTTCTGTCTTTGGCCAACCTGTTTGTTTCGGCAACACTGTATGCCGTCTTGACTTTGGGGACGCCCGGTTGGGCGGAAGAACTGAAAACTTTTCTTTTATGCACGGCGGCCGGAACATTATCGGCCGTATCGCTGAACCAGATCTTAAAGGAGGAGGGAGACGTGTTCGGACGCAAGCAAAAAGAAAACGGCGTCAACTGGGAGGAAAAAATCAAACCCGAGAGTGCGGCGGAAGAAAGGTCGGAAGAAAAGATGGAAATTGCAGAGCAGGCCCCGAAAGCGGTCCTGCCGGGGAAAGCGGCTTCGGAAGCGGCGAAAGCCCTGGCAGGGATCAAGGCGCTCATCGAGTCATTGCAGGTGACCGACGAGGCGACGTGGGCACAAGTGAAGGAAAAAGGTCGGAAAGCACTGGAGTCGCTGGTCAAGATGGAGTCCGCTCTGGAAACCGTTCTGGGAGCGTCAAGGGAAGCCCGCGCTGTTCTGGAAGAACTGATGACCGCCGTGGGTGAACGCCGTTGATGGTGCGGAAGGTCTTGCTGGCGTTAACCGCGGCGTTGATCCTGGCCGTCCTGGGTTTCGGGGCCTGGCGGTTTTCCGCCTCGGCCCCGCCCAGAAAGGCCGCCGAAAACTACGTCCGCGCCCTGGCCGCCGGGGACGCCGAAGCTGCTCTGCAATATTCCTCCGGCAGCGCAGCTTTTGCGGCTTCCCGGTTGAAAGGTAGCAAGGTCACGGCGAAGGTCGAAGACGTATCCTGCTCCGTGGCCGCCCTGGGCCGGGGTTGGGCCAAAGTGCTGGCCACGGTGGAACTGACCCTGCAGGACGGGTCCGCTGACGTAGGATGGTACAGCGTAGATGCGGTTAAAACCAGCCAGGGCTGGAAGGTTGTTTCGTTCCGGGAAGCGGAACCTGATATGTCAGGAGTGTCAGGAGTGGGCCTGTTTGTAAATCGGGCGGAAGCGGATGCAGCAAATCGGGTTTTTCAGGGTTACCTTGACGCCCTGGCTGCCGGGGACTGGCAGGGGGCTGCGAAGTACCTGGCCGGCCCGGCCAGGAGGAGCCAGGAGATGGGTGGAGCAGTTCTAGGAAAGGGGGCGGTGATTGGCAAGGTCGAGAAACTTAAAGCAAAGCCGGTGTGGAAGCGGGGAAAGAGTATGTTGATGAGGTTTGGTTACCAGGTTGAAAGCAGGGATGTTTCGGTTCTAGCAGGTTTCTTTCGGACGAAGCAAGGCTGGAGAATTATGAAAATCAATCAAATTTAAGGAGGAACGTAAAATGGTTGATAATGTGATGAATAACAAAAATGGGCGGGGGGGGGTATCCCGATAGCTTTGCTAGCAACTGGCGCACGTGCCGTTTAGTGCGAGTAAGTTTAGGTTTAATTGGGATTTTTGCCATATGGATCCTATACTCTTGTTTGCACACGGGAACAGCTAATGCGGGTTGGTCTGCGTTCGAGGATAGGTCGTGGACAGTTACTTATAATTCATACTCTTGGAGAACATTTACCGTTCCTGCTGGATTAAAGGCGATTAAAATTTATTTGCCTTCTGATCATTATGTAGGCGATGTCCGTTTGGACGGTGTAACAATTATTGATGTCTGGGGTAAAGATGGTTGGGTTGACATAAATGCATACTCAACAGTTGAGGTACAGGGTGGTGTTAAACAGGATCACAGTTCCACTTTTTATATCATGCTAGCTCAGGATACTGCTAATACCAGCGAAATAAACAGTGTTATTTCTTTATCCACCCAGGCTCGTGATGAAGCCAACGCAGCGAAATCTGCTGCCAATACCGCAGCCATCAATGCACAAAACGCCTACAACAAAGCCGAAGAAGCCCGTGCCAGAGCGGCTGACGCGGCAAACAACACTTGGGATGAAACTGAATCCAAGTCTGCCGCCACACTGGCCAAAGAGGCCCGTGACAAGGCCAACCAGGCCTTGACCGCCATAACGAACCTACAGAACAGCATGGTACCAGTGATACTCAGAATATCCGGTTACAACGGGGCCACGTGCACCACCGGCTCCACATTCAATGTAGTCGTCCAGGCTCCCGGGGCTACGGAGTTCCGGGTAAAGGCGGACACCGGGAGCTGGAGCGCGTGGACGCCGGTCAGCGGTTATGCCACGGCCACGGGTATCACCGGGAACGGGGCACACACTATTTTCGTGGAGGTAAGAAACGCCGCGGGAGCAACGGCCAGCGGGCAAATGACCATGTTCAAACTATAGCGATAGACAAGGTAAACGCCGCCGGAATAACCCGGCGGTTTTTTGTTGGGGAGGGGTTTTATGCTTGTAGGATATGTATACTTTTTGCTTTCGCTGGCTGCTATCATTGCCTGGCAACTTGAACCTTCCTGCGCTTCCGGTGCATGTTCTGCAGTAGCCCAGCTGGATTCTTTCCTGGGCCGCCCCTGGTGGATCTGGGGGGTGCTGTACTATGCCATGGCGGGTGTCCTGTGCCTGGGCCTGCCGAAAAACCGGTTGACGGGAACCTTTCTGGCCGCAGGAGCGATCTTCCATGCGGGATTGATCGGGTACGGTTACGCCGTGACCGGGTCCGTCTGTCCGGTATGCTGGAAGTTCGCGGCAATGGGCGTATTGCTGGCCGCTTCCTACTGGGTTTCACCGGACAAAAAGCCCGGGCACACGGCGTATGTTTCCGCCGGCCCTGCCCGGGCGCTGGCGGTGGTAGCCCTGGTCCTGCTGGTTATCAATCCCGGTACGAAGCCGGCTGTTGCTCCGCCTGCAGCTACGGTAGCCATGGCAGCGGGTGCGGAAAGTCAATCCGGCGGTTTCGTGACAGGGGGACCAAAAGCAATTGACGGGAAAGCCCATTACCAGCTCCGGGTGTCCACGCCGGGCGGAGCAGAGACGTACCTGGACCTGCGGGAGAAACCCGCCTTATTTTTCGCGGTATGGTGCCTCCACTGCCCGGAAGCGCTAAAGGACGTGGCTATGCTGTCTCCGGAAAAGCGCCCGTACCTGGTAGTCACCTACCCTCGGGGTGGCGATGAGGAAATGGCAAAAAAGAAGATGACCGAAAACGGTCTGGCTGGGGAACCATACTACCTGGTCCAGTCCCCGCCCGAAGGCATCCAGGGGGTACCTTCTCTGGTCTGGTGGGACAAAGACGAAGTAAAACACGTTGAGGGGGCCGGAGCAATAGCCGAAAAACTGGGCGTACCAGAACTTCTGGGATACGCCGAAATCCCGAACCCGCCGGACGGGGGCGGGAAGAATGCGGAACTGGCGGCTTCGCTGATAAACGGCAAAGTGATCCAATCAGGCGAAGTATTCAGCTTCAACCGGGCGGTGGGGCCGCGCACGGTATCCAGGGGTTTCGTAGAGGGGAGGTCCATCGTCGAGACGGTCTACGGTCCCAAGGCGATGCCCGACGTGGGAGGGGGCGTGTGCCGGACGGCCACGGCCCTTCATCTGGCGGTGCTGAATGCGGGGCTGGAAGTGGTAGAGCGCCACAATCACAGTATACCCGTAGGCTACGCGGAGCCGGGTAAGGACACGGCGGTAGCCTGGCCGTACTGGGATTTCCGGTTCAGGAACACATCAGGGAAAACTCTGGCAATCAAAACCCGTAGTGGCCAGGGGAAATTGAGGGTGGAATTATGGGTATTTCGCTAACGGTATTCCTCTTTTTTCTTCCTTCCTTTTTCACGAAAACATAGGGCGAATTTTTTTTGGTTTATTGTTTCGAAGGAGAAGAACTGAGAATATTTCTCAATTCTTCTCCTGTTAAATGTTCTTTTTCTTTTAATTCTTTTGATACCGCAAGAATTTCATCTTTGTGTTCGCTGATAATTTTACGGGCTCTTTCATATTCACTTTTCATGATATTTTGAGCAATTTTGTTCCTCTGTTCTTCAGTTAACATATTCCATGTAACTGGGCCAGCTTCGCTTAAACCGTTATTTACTGTTTTTTGTATTAATTCTTCCGCCTTTGAAAAATCACTTCGATTTCCACCTAGTTTGAGATCTGGGAAAAAGAAATCAACAGCAGCAGCTCCTGATAACATGATACAAATTTCGTTTTTGGCAGTATCCAGAGTGGGTCTTATATCTATCATTGATGTGTATTTACAAAAGCCATTCACATCGATATTAAAGAACTTGAACCATCTTGCTCTCCATGGTTCTATTATTGCCACCTCAGTAACTTGTCCAGGGAAAAGCGTTTCAGCTACCACTGCATGTCCTGCTTCGTGAACAGCTATAGCTTCGTAGAAAGATTCTTCAAAAAGAGGTTGTGGGGGAATTATAGTTTTATATACCAGGTGTGAGATGACGATAAGCCAAGCAAATGAAAGTAATAGCAGGAAAACTTTTATATTAAGTTTTTCCTTAAGCCAATGGAGATAGTGAAATTAACGAAAGTATCCATGAAATAATCACTAAGGGAACAATTTTGATATAACCATAGAAAAAAGTGTTAAGTTTAAGTGCAAGAAAAAATAGGGCAACTGACATTATAATGAAAAAAGTCCAAATAAAAAATAAGATTTTGTATCTTAAGCTGTCTTGCATATATTAATCTCCTTCCATGGGTTTAAAAGAGGGGGTGAAAAGATGAAAAGATTAAAAATCACATTGATTGTTATAGTTGTTGTTACAATATCTGTAGCTATTTATATTGGTTTGAACAGTACGGAATTTTTTACTTATCAAAAAACTTTAACCACTGAAATACTTCCCCCAGGTTTTTAAAGATGGAAGTCAGAATACGTTGAGTTATTCACCATAAGGCAAGAAAATCCTGCAAGTTCTTTTAAAGGAGGGCCGACTAAATTGCGGAACCTAACGTACATCTTCCTTGTTTTTGTTGTTGCCTGTCTAACCCTGGCCCTCTATCCCCGTCCCTCCCCGGCGGCCACGTGGGACTATACGATAAATCCGACCGACACTTCGGGTATAATCGACACATCCTCTACGTCAGCCGTAGTGGACACGGCGAACCGGGAAATAAAGCTCCCCCCGAAGCCCGTACCAGACCTGGTGGGATTCTGGGAGTTGGGGGAGTATGACTACGTGGTGCTCACCACCTCCGGGGTGAAGCACTACTCCTTCGACGGCACCCAGATGCGGGAGAACACCATCCTCAACGTCTCCGGGGTGAGCAACCCCCTTGCCCTGGCGGCCAGGGGTACCTACCCTGACGTGCTGGTGGCTGATTCAACTGGGCTGAAGCACTTCTCCTTCACCGGCTCCGGCATGGCCTACAACCCCGCCCTTTCTGTGGCGGGCCTGACCGGTGTATTGGCCGTGGGTGCGGCGGGCCAGTCCGAAGTGGCCGCCCTGGTGGGGACCCAGGTCCAGCACTTCAGCTTTACCGGATCGAATATGACCAGGAACACCGTGCTGGAGCCTTCGGTCGTCCTGACCAACCCCATCGACGTGGCCCTGGCTTCCGGGGGATACGACACGGTGGTGCTGGAGCCGAACAGGATACGCTGGTTCAACTTCAGTGGATCGGGTATGGCGGAGAACCCAGCCCTGGCCGTGACCGGGTTGACCAGTCCCGTGGCCTTCGCTGTAGCCGACCCGCAGAACGGGTACGACGTGGCAATAGTAGACGGCACTCAGGTGAAACATTACTCTTTCGATGGCACGGCCCTCAGGTACAACGCGGCACTTTCGGTTACTTCAGGCCTGACGAACCCCCGCGCTGTGGCCATAAGGCCGGGCTCTTACGACCGGATAATTGTGGACGGCAACCAGGTCAGGTATTACCAGTGGAACGGCTCTTCGCTGGTGTACAACTCGTCCCTTTCCGTTACAGTCTCCGACATTTTGCAGAACGCGGGCTACCGTTCCCCGGCGGTGGCCGTTTCGAAAGCCTTTGACCCCGGCTACAACGTCACCCACGTTAGGGTGAGAGCCGTCCACGAGCTGCCGAACAATACTTCGGTAACCTGGTCCGTCACGGCTGACGGCACGAACTGGGTCAAGAAGTGGCGTGTGCGGGGTACGGCTTCGGGCACGGTGCTGGAAGTGTCCCCGGACAACGGGAACACGTGGAACCAGATAGGCGCGGCAAACGATGCCCTGCCTTCGGTGGACAACAAACAGCTCTGGGTTTTGGTCAGTCCTGGCAGGGCGGTAAAGTGGAAGGCGGAGCTGGCCACTTCCGACACCAACGTTACCCCGAAAATCGCGGCAAATCCGCGCGGAGGCGTGGCTGTGAGGCTGGACACGAATAGCGCGCCGAACCCGCCGGTTCCGCAGAGCTACGGCACGTGCTTTACCACGACGACGCCCACCCTTTCGTGGACTTTCTCTGATCCCGACCCGGGAGATAGCCAGAGCGCATACCAGGTCCAAATAGTTCAGGCTTCGGATATGGCCCTGGTGCTGGACAGCGGTAAGGTGGCGAGTAGTAGCAATCAGTACACCGTACCTACAAGCACGGCGCCGGACGTACCCGGGCCGCTGTGGGCTTCGGGAGCTTATCAGTTCAAATACCGTGTCAAAGTATGGGACCAGGCCGGGGTTGAATCGCCCTGGTCGAACTGGGCGAATTTCTGCGTGAATGCCTTCGAACGGCCCAGGGTGGCCCAGATCGTCAGCCCGCCGGCAGGTCAGGTTTCACCGGACCCGAAGAATCCGGCGACACACATCGTCATTACCCAGGGTATGACGGCAAACCAGCTCCCGAAAGTCAAGGCCGGGGCTAAGGTGGTGCTTCTGGTTGATTCCGTGGGGCCGCTGAATTCGGTGTCCTGGGCATTCCCCTATACCGGGCCGCAGGGAAACAAGACGGCAACGGTAAATATTCCGTCAAAACTGCCGGACGGGACGACGAGCAACCCCATGTACCCGGCGGGAAGCGCTGTGAACAGGTGGGCCGTGGAGTTCTGGACGGACCCGTCGCTTGCGGTTTGCCCGAGCGGGACGGTGGTGCGGATGCAACTTTCCGGCAGCGGAGCGGCAGGAGCGGCGCAATTGAACGCGCCACCTTACGCTGAAGGAGTGGTTGTGACACAGGGGAGCATTTATGAAGATTGGTTCGTAGTACTGCAGGGGAGGGACACAAGCTGATGGAATCGGACGGCGCTGTTCTGTAAAAACTCGCTTCCCTGGCGTTCTCCGAAAACCCGAAGATGCGCTGGCACGCGGTACGTCACCCGGGGTGTCCGGAGGACCTGGCGCTCTTTTTTGGTGGACGACTCCGACCCCCAGGTACGGTTGGGAGCGCTGTGAAGGCTGGTGCTTTGCGGGGAAGTGGACCGCAGGACGGTCGGGAGGATGGCTGGGCCGGGCGTGCAGTTCGATGCTTTGCTGGGTTTGTTCGGGAATGGAAAAAGGTAAATGTGTGGTGGTATCTGTGGAGCATGTCCTGACCGAGCGCGAGCGGCGGCTGGCCGGGCTCTTGCGGTGCCTCGTCCAGGCCAGTAAGTACGGGCCGGTGGACGTGGGCACCTTTATCCACTCTTTCCGGGAATACCTGTACGGCAGTTTCGTTCCGCCGGAAAGACAAAAGCCCTGGAAGCAGTTCAGATGCCTTAACTGCGGCGTAGAGTTTTTCGCCGAAGAAGCGGACCGTATGTTCTGCAGTGCATCCTGTGCGGCTGCGTGGAACAGTAAAAACAGGGCCAGGAAGAGAGCATGATAAGACCGGGTACCTTTCTTCCAGGGGTACCCGGCTTTTACTTTATCAAGAACCTGCAGAAAGGTGGTTTCGTAAGTGCACGCACTCATTCTCCACCGCCCGGGTCTGCCCGGGTGGCTGTCTGAAATGCTTAAGTACCAGGGGCCGAACAGGTTGGCCATACAAATGCTGGCCTGGCACGAGACGCTATATTACCACGCTGTTACCACGGCGGTATACGCCGAAGCGGTGGGCCGGGCGCTGGGTATGCAGGATAAAGAACTGGAATGGCTCATACAGGCGGCCTTTTTCCACGATTACGGAAAGATTACCTGGCCATCGGCGCTGGTAAGTAAAGCTCATTTGAGCGACGACGACCGGAAGCTGGTCAACGTCCACCCCATAACAGGAGAGTATTACCTGCGTAAGTACTGGCCTGACGTGCCGGATCCGGTGTGCCGTGCGATCAGAGAACACCACGAGAGGCCGGACGGCTCCGGTTACCCGGCGGGTCTGAAGGGCGGGGAGGTTCATCCCCTGTCGGTGATAGTCGCCACGGTGGAAGTCTATACGGCGCTCCTGGAGCACCGGCCCTACAGGGATAAAAGCTTCACCCGGGCCGAAGCCCTGGCGGAACTGGAAAAACAGGGGTTACCGGGGGAGGTGGTCCGGGTACTGGCGGGCATAAGTGAGGTAGTGGTGGGGAAGACCGTTGGGCAGTGTCTTTCGTAGCCGGAAAATGCGCCCGCGGTGGTAAAAGTGGGAAGTGGGTCAGTATACTCGGGAATAGCCGGGGTCTTTAACCTGGCTATTTTCTTGGGGGTAGATAGTGTCTTGGTTGGTATAGGATACTTATTTTTGTCAATTGCGTTCTCATTGTTTCTAGGTGCGTTGCTGGTCGTACTTTACCGGGTTTCACTGGATAAACAGCCCGGACGGATAGTTTATGTATTCGCCGGCCCCGCCCGGGCGCTGGCGGTGGTAGCCCTGGCCCTGCTGGTTGTCAATCTGCGTATAGAGCTGGTTTCTGCCCTACCCGCGACTACGGCAGTGTCGGTGGGTGCGGAAAATTACCCTGACAGCAGCGATAAAGCCGGGCCGGACCCGGTTGAAAAGGCAGCTTCCTACAAGCTCCGGGTATCCACCCCGGACGGAGAGGAAACGTACCTGGACCTGCGGGAAAAACCCGCCCTGTTTTTCGCGGCATGGTGCCCGCACTGCCCGGAAGCGCTGAAAGATGCGGCCAAGCTGTTGCCGGGAAAACGTCCATATCTGATTGTCACTTACTTGCGCGAAGAAGGGGACATCGGAAAAGCGAAAGCAAAGCTGGCTGAAAATGGCCTGACCGGGGAGCCGTACTACCTGGTCCAGTCTCCACCCGAAGGCGTCCAGGGTATACCTTCTCTGGTCTGGTGGGACGGTGGTGGAGTAAAGCATGTTGAAGGTGCTGCATTAATCAAAAAGGAGCTGGGTGTACCAGAACTTCTGGGGTACGCCGAGATCCCGAACCCGCCGGACGGGGGTGGAGAGAATGCGGCCCTGGCGGCTTTACTGATAAACGGGAAAGTGGTCCAGCCGGGTGAAGTGTTCAGCTTTAACCGGGCTGTGGGGCCGCGCACTGTATCCAGGGGTTTTGTGGAAGGGAGGTCCGTTGTCGAGACGGTTTATGGCCCCAAATTGGTGCCGGACGTAGGCGGTGGCGTGTGCAGGGCCTCCACGGCCCTCCATCTGGCGGTGCTGAACGCGGGGCTGGAGGTGGTGGAGCGCCATAACCACAGCATGCCCGTGAGCTACGCGGAGCCGGGGAAAGACGCGGCGGTGGCCTGGCCGTATTGGGATTTCCGGTTCAGGAACACGGCAGGGAAACTTCTGGTAATCAAAACCCGTAGTGATTACGAAAGACTGAGGGTGGAATTGTGGGTACAGCGGAAATAATGTGTCATGTAGGGTGGCAAATTGCGGGAGGGATGTCATTTGGAACTGCTGAAGGTATCTTCCAGAACTGACACCAGGAAACTCGGGAAGGCGTTGTATCAAGCGCTCAGGAAAAATGGCGGAGAAGCCGTCCTCCAGGCCGTTGGTGCCGGGGCGGTAAACCAGGCCGTCAAGGGGGTAGCCGTGGCTCGGGGTCTGGCGGCCCCGGAGGGCGCTGACTTAAAAGCTGTGCCGGGGTTGGTGAAGGTGGAAATGGACGGAACTGAGAAGACGGCGGTGCAATTTCGCGTGTTCTGGCGGTGATGCTGGCGGGCCGGGTGCCCCTTTCCGGGGTGTCCGGCTTTTTATTTTTTGAAACCACAATGAGAAAAAGGGGGATGGACAGAGTGGAAGTCGAGAATTTACTGAAAGAGCTTTGCAGCACGAAAGCGAAAGTCAAATTTTCCGGTATAACTGATACCGGCATGGCCACCTGTCTTCGAGCAATACGTTCAGTCGTAAACGAAAAAGTCATTGTTTTGGAAGACACCAGCGAGTTGTTTCTGCAAGAGGAATTAAGCCATGATTTACCAATAGATATTGAGGAAATCTTATCTACGCTTAGAACTGTAAATGCCGGACATCCCGGCAGCATGATCAGCATGAATGGGCAGAAAATAAATACTCGCTACCAGACAAGCAGGTTGACACTATGTGATTTGGAAGAAAAATGTCGGCCGCCGAAAAAATTTTCACTAATCACCAGGCAAGAATTATTGGAACGGCTATTGCGGGATATGCCTGTATTAAAACGGACATTGTCCAACGCATTTTAAACCACCTTGCAATGTAGGTAATACCGCTTGCCAATTTTTGTTTAATCGTTTTGCCCGGATTTTCCGGGCTTTTTTTGTAAGGGGGGATAACTATGAACGTCTATTTACTGTTTGTCATTCACAGTCCTGGCGGGGCAAACTTCGCCGCCCCACTGGTCAGAGAACTTGCCGCAAGAGACCTGCCCGGAGTGAGGTACGACGTCGCTCTGCTGAGCCCCTGGGCGAGGGAGATTGTCGGTGTAGGCTTTGACGTGATCCCGGAACCGGAAGCCGTGATGCGTACGGTTGAAGCAATGGTACCCGACGTTGTACTCTATGAAACGGGGTCGGCGCACCCGGCGGTACTTGCATCGGTTCCTGCCGCAAGGATGGTAAGCGCGGTAAGCGTGTGCATGCTCGACTGGTTCGGCAACTATGAAAAGCGGTTCAGGGAAATGCCCGACCTGATCATGGCTCCTCACCCCCGGGTGGTGGAAGAAATGCGGGAGGCAGGGTTCGATACTTCTGGAGTAGTGGTATTGGGCAACCCGCATTTTGACCGTTTAAAGCAATTCCGATACGTACCACCGGAAGGGCCGAAAAAGAAAGTGGTGTTCTACTCCCAGCCCCTGGAAATGCACGGGCTGAAGCCCACGGAAAAGCAGGCTCTGCTTGCCCTGGTATCGGTGCTGGAGCGGCTGCGGGAGGAAGGTTGGGACTTCGAGCTGGTCCTGCGGCCGCACCCGAGGGAAAATAAGGCATGGTTAGAGGAGTGGCTGGAAATCCTTCCTTATGCTGTATGGAATGAGGGAGGGGAATCCCTGTTACCCGCGATGGATGCGAGCCTGGTGGTGGGTGTAAATTCCACGCCGCTGTATGAGGCGGTGTGGCTGGGCGTGCCCACGGTATTTTACCGTGGAGATGTATTTCTGCTGGAAAAGGAAGTACGGGAGATTTTAACCGGGAAGAAGCAGTTTGTTCCCGACCCGGCGGTGGCGGGGTTCAACGCTACGGAGAAGTGCTTTTGCTTCCTGGCCGGGCTTGCGGCGGGTATCGCCAGGAAGAAAGCTGCCTGACCTGGGGGTGTACGATGAAGCTGTTTAAATGGGTTATTGATTATTTTGTTGACTGCCGTAGGATAAGCAAGGAAAATACCTGCCCCGCTTGCGGCTACATCGCCCTCGTTTATCACGAGGATGGTACTGCGGGGTGTGCCCTGTGCGGCGTCGAGATTTTCGACAGGGACGAAGTGACAAAGTTGCGGGATAGAGGGAAACTCGCGCAGATGAGCAGATAACTCTTTTCTAAAGCCGGGCAATCTCTTCTTTTCTGGAGTGCGTCCGGCTTTTGCTTTTTTTGTGACAAGGACTGTTCAAGAAAGGTGGTCTTGCAGGTGCGCGCACTGATTCTTTACCGCCCGGGCCTGCCCGGGTGGCTATCTGAAATGCTCAAATACCAGGGGCCGAGCAGGCTGGCTATGGAAATACTTGCCTGGCACGAGACGCTGTATTATCACGCTGTTACCACGGCGATGTACGCCGAAGCGGTGGGCCGGGCGTTGGGCCTTCAGGAGGAGGAGCTGGAATGGCTCACCCAGGCGGCTTTTTTCCACGACTGCGGAAAAATAAGCTGGCCTTTGGTACTAGCAGACAGGGAAAGGCTGGACACCGAGGACCGCAAACTCGTCAACGTTCACCCCATAGCGGGGGCGTACTACTTACGTCAGTATTGGCCGGAAGTACCGAAGCTGGTGTGCCGCATAGTGAAAGAACACCACGAGAGGTCGGATGGTTCGGGTTACCCGAACGGGCTGAGAAACGGGGAAATTCACCCCCTGTCGATGATAGTCGCAGCGGTGGAAGTCTATACGGCGCTTTTGGAACACCGGTCCTACCGGGACAGGGGCTTCATGAAGGTGGAGGCATTGGCAGAGCTGGAAAGGCAGGGCTTTCCGGAAAACGTGATCCAGGTACTGGCGGCAGTTGAGAATGATGTGACGATGGGAAAAATGTTTGGTGTGAAAAATCTGGCAGGGAAATAGGTTACCGGTACTAGTGTATTGTACTAGTATCATTGGTGTGATAATATACTAGTATAAAACACTAGTACAGGAGGAACACATGAGAAATAAGAAGGTAATGCTGTACCTGGAGGAATCCGAATACCGACGGCTGAAGGAGCTTGCCGCTCGGGAAGGCAAAAGTATGAGTTCCTTCGTGGCCGGTTTGATATGGAGTTATGACGCGCCGGCCAGGAAGGTTGCAGAGTGTATGGAGTACAGGTGTGACCGCTGTGCCAAGACGGTTTGGACTGACGCCTGGTCGGCCGTGCCGCCGGAAAAATGCCCGTACTGCAACGGTCGCCTGGTTTCTAACGGACGCTGGGGCACGGTGGTCCTGGGGCCGGTACGGTAAGCGGTACAATAATGGGGGTGGTTGCCGTAAAACGTCACGACAGGGCTCACATCGTTTTTCACCGCCGCAGGTACCTAGCGCGGCGACTGAAGTTGGCGCGTCAAATTTTCGGGATGTTCCTGCATGACTTCGCGGAATGGACCGAAAAGTACGCCGGGCGGCTGAGCAAGTGGAACCTGGTGTGCTCGTGCTGGCTGTGCCGGGACCCGAAGTACCGGGAGGGCCGTGCCAAAGAAAAGCGGCGGTGGTGGAGGGAAGTGGAGGCGGAGGTGCTTTGATTCTGTTCAAGCCCGAGCACGTGGAGCCCATCCTGTCAGGCTGCAAGACCCAGACCCGGCGGTTGGGTAAGAAAAGGTGGAAAGTCGGCTCCGTCCACCAGTGCAGGTTGAGCTACCGGATGGAGCCGTTCGCTTACGTGAGGGTGACTGCTGTCCGGCGGGAGAGGCTAGGCAACATTACGGATGATGACGCCCGGAGGGAAGGCTACCTGTCAGTGGAGGCGTACCGGGAAGCGTTCGAGAGGATATACGGCTTTTGGGACCCGGATGTTGACGTTTGGGTGGTGGATTTCGAGCTGGTCAGGCAATCCTGACCGTTTTTGCAATTTCGTCAGGGCTACTTTACATTTTGGATCCCCAATTTTGTGAAGTATAGTTAACGTTTTGGTCGTGCGGTCAGGTTACGTAGCCAGATCCTGCCATTACAAAACCGCTCTGTAGGAGTGGATATAAAACGTGGAAATTCAATCTCGGCTAAATATTTTAATGTTATTATTATTTTTGGGTTTATGGTTTACAGGCTTTTCAGGAGCTTGTCTTAAACATGAATGGAATCCCAGAAAGGTGTTCATACCGGTTTGGCTAAGTAGAATTTTGTTTCTGAAAAAGCTTGAAAGTGTTCCGTTAGAATTTTTGATTTTTCAAGCTTGGACGTATGTTTTTTCAGTTTCATCATTAATAGCTTATATATTTGATTTTGTTGGAAAAGAGATCTATGCTCTATATCTTAAAATATCGTTAGCGACTATAGCGTTTTGGGGAATATATGGTGTATTTAATTTGGTAATCTACGCCGTGAAAAAAAAGAAAAATTTAAGCATCGTGTGAAAGCAGTTGTAATTCCTAATTCTCAAGAAGGATGGTAAAAGTGTTTTTGGAGAAAAGGCAATCTTCCGAAATTCTTGTTCTCGAAAAAAAGAATAATTTTCCGACTTATGCGGTATCAGTAGGATGCTTTGTTTTTGTTGGGCCGTTGATATTGCTGTTAATTTTGATGTACTTGCTTTTCCCTGGTATTGTGCCTGTGTGGGTTGTTCTTTGGATAATTCTCTTGCCAGTGCTCTTTGTCTTGGGGTTCATCTTTACACCATCCAATTTTCGCATAGAGGCGGATCGACGGTCAAGTAAGATCAAGGTAACTTCTTGGAACTTCATACGCCGGGTCGCTATTGCGGAAGCGTCGAATCCCCTATGTTTTGGTCTCGTCTTCGCGTTTCCCGGAATACGTACGCCGGATGTTTGGTGGGTGGTTGTACAGACACCTGCAGGTATCATTCGATTGGTTATGCTTTTCGAACCGCACGCCAAGGAAATGGACGAGTGCCTGAGCAATTTCTTCGGTGTTGGAATGGGGGATAAAGAATTCGATGAACTTAATCGCAGGAAACAGATGCGAGTAAGTATCGCAATCCTCATTGCCTTAGTGGTTGTGCTAGTTATTGGAATATTAACTGGCGTGCGTACGCTTCGATAAACAGGAAAATCAGTAAGATGGAAGTTTTCATTGATAACGGCAACCGCGGGATTTTTAATCGAGTATTTCGCTGGTTTGGGTGCGATGATGACCGCAGAAAAGCAATGGTGATGGAGGAAAGCCGGGGTGAACATGCCTTGATTCTATTCAAACCCGAACACGTAGAACCTATCTTGTCGGGCCGCAAAACCCAGACCCGACGGTTAAGCGGGAAAAGGTGAAAAATCGGTTCCGTCCACCAGTGCAGGTTGAGCTACCGGGCGGAGTCGTTAGCCCACGTGTGGGTGATTGCCGTTCGGCGGGAGCGGCTGGGCAACATCCCGGAGGGGGACATCCGGAACCAAGGCTATTCCTCGGTAAAAGCGTACCGGGAGGCGTTCGAACGGGATATACAGCTTTTGGGACCCGGGTGCCGAATGTGGGTGGTGGAGTTCGAGCTGGCGAGGCAATTTTGACCATTTTGCAATTTCGTCAAGGTTACTTTAGATTTTGACCACCATTTTATGAAGTACAGTTAGCATTTTGCTTTAAAGACAGGTTATATCGCTAGTCCCCGCCGTCGCAGTACCGCCCTGATGGAACGCAGTGAGAAGACGGCTTCTGGCTTTATGGCATCGCTTCCGCGCCAGAGATTGCAGTGGTGCCGGCCGTCCTCCGTAGAGTAGATAACCAACTCCCAGAAGCCCTGACAATATTTCTGCCACGTCTGATGGCCATCGGGGAGGCTGTCGTAGACTTTCTCCCACCCGTTTTCCGTGAGAAACTTTTCTACTTTTTCAGGTACAAAGGACTGTTGTTTTTGCATGATGATCCCTCGCTTCTTTCTTCTACCATAATTAATTGGTCGTGAAGCTGGAAAATTTCATGCCTTCTCTAGTTTTTTAAGAAAAACCCTGTCGATCCAACACCGCTCGACAGGGTTTTTTCTTGACGCATTTTCCTGTAAGTGGTTCAATTGGATCTGGTGCCAAAATGGCGAAAGGGGGAAATTTTTGTTGGAACTCGGCAGGGCGATCCTACGGCTGGAGAAGGCCAGGAGGGAGCTGTTGAATATCGATCCCGGCGACAAAGAAAAACTCCTGGCGGCCAGCCGGAAGGTGGACAGGCTGGTAACGGAGTACTACCGGTTGAAATACGGCTTCAAAACAGCAGGGACGGCAGCAGGAAGATAACATTTTCCATACCAGGGCAGGAAACCCGCACCGGAAAGTAGAAAAAATCAGGAAAATACCTGCGGTGCGGGGGTGTTGTAAGATGCGCAAAACAGCCGCTTTGTTGACCTTCTTGCTAGTAATCCTGGCTTTCGCTTTCCCTGTTCTGGCCGCGCCCGCGCACAGGGTCGTGTTTGTCATCGGGCAGAAGAACTATACCGTGGACAGTCAGGAGAAGCAAATGGATGCCGCCGCTTTCGTCGAAAACGGCAGGACCTACGTCCCGGTGCGCTACCTTGCCCTGGCCCTGGGTGTACCGGAAGAAAAAATCACCTGGAGTCCTTCCGCAGGCACGGTCACCCCGATCATGGATAAGGTTGCCGTTGTTCTGGCCGTAGGCGGCAAGGTGATGTACGTAAACGATGAACCCAAACAGATGGACGTTGCCCCGGTAGTACGCAATGGCCGCACCTACCTGCCCGCCAGGTTCGTGGCTGAAGCGTTTGGCTACGAAGTGGGTTGGGACCCCGGGAGCCAGGCCGTGCTGGTGGGGCCAAAAGGAAACCTGCCGGAACCACCCCGGGCGCAAAATAGTGTCCGCGTGGTCCCGGCTGTCGTAACGTCCGTTTCCGACGGCGACACCGTGCATGTACAGCTTGACGGAAAAGACGAAAAGGTACGGTTCACTGGCGTCAACTGCCCGGAGATAGCTCACCCGGAGTTGGGGATAGAGGAACAGCCTTACGGAAAAGAAGCGGCAGCCTACACCCGGGAGAGGCTTTCCGGAAAAACCGTCTACCTGGAATATGACGTTCAGGAGCGGGACGAGTATGGGAGACTCTTGGCCTACGTCTGGCTGGAGCGGCCCTCTTCTGGTTCCGAAGAGGAAGTGCGGGCCAAGATGTTCAACGCCCGGCTTTTGTTGGATGGTTACGCCCAGGTGATGACGGTCCCGCCCAATGTCAAGTACGCGGATATGTTCGTCAAGTTCCAGCGTGAGGCCAGGAACCAGGGGAAAGGGCTATGGGGTACAACCCCTGTAGCTCCGGCTGGTAAGACTGGCGGCGGGGCGAAGTACATCGGTAACTCGAACTCCAGGAAGTTCCACCGCCCGGACTGTCAATGGGCGCAGAAGATAGCTCCACAGAACCGGGTGGAGTTCCGGAGTAGGGAAGAGGCGGTTAAGGCAGGATATGTGCCGTGCAAGGTGTGCAAACCGTGAGCAGAGCTTCCTTTTTCCCGGGTTAAAAAAAGAGACTTTCTGCAAAAGGAAGAGACATTTTGCTGGCCCAGCTTGTCGTCCTGAGGGACGGCTTTTGGGGCTTCATGTGCATCCGAAAGAGGCGGCGGTCGCGGCGTTTGTCAGTTGACAGGAGGTTTTGGCGGCTGGGCTGGCGGGTGATGCGGCATGCAGTTGTCGATCTGTTCCCGTGTCCTGTTGGACGTGTATCTCAGGTGAGGCACTTTTAGTTTTTCATCATGTCAGGCGACTTAGGCGAGGTGGATCCTTGTGCTGAAAGAACAAAAGTTCTTCAATGCACTGCGGGATGTCTTTGTCGGTGCAAAAGTCGAAGGCGAGTCAGGTTTCGTCAACCTGATGCACATCAAATCGCAGTACTACGAAAAAAGTGTTTTTCCGTGCCTTAAAGAAGACATTGATCGAGCGCTGAAGCCCTTCCCCGAGTTCCGGGAGGAGTTCTTCGACCGCCTTTACACCTTTTTCCGCCGCTACTTCAGTGAGTCCGGGTCCATCTACTTCCGCTACACGCCGCTGCACGAGCGGGTCTACGAGCAAGTCTACACTGACGACCGGGACGTGGTGCTCTTCTGGAAGACCCACATGCTCTACTATGTTAAGACTGACCGCCTTTTCCGCAACATGGAGGTGGAACTGGACGGCTTCCGCTTCTTCTTCGATGTCTCCACCCTGGAACATAAGAAGGCCACCGAGAAGCGGGACCTGGTTTACGAATTCAAGGAGCGGCGTGAAGACGGGACGTTGGTCTTTACCGTGGCCTATTCCCAAAATGGCCGCATCACCAAACTGGACGACATTCGCCGGGCAATCAAGGACGCGCTGGGGCTCAGAAGCTACACCGACGCCGTTCCGTCAGAAGACACTCTGGAACGCGCTTTCTGCCTTTTTGAACGCCAGAGTGAGGTAGATTACTTCATCAACAAGGACGCCCGCAAGTTTCTCCGGGAGCAGTTCAACCTGTGGCTATATCAGTACATTTTTGAGCCGGAGCTGCGGAAGGATGCTGAGGAGATTACCGAGCGGAAGAGCACCATATGGACAGAAACCCGCATCCGCCAGCTACAGGTCTTGAAGAAAATCGCCTACAAGATTATTGACTTCATCGCCCAGTTCGAGGACGAATTGGTCAAGATCTGGAACAAGCCCAAGTTCGTACTGGATAGCCATTATGTAATAACCTTGGATCGTATTGCAGTTCGGGAGAGCGGCGAGGCTCTGTTGGAAAAGATTCTAGCCCACCCTGGTATGGAACAGCAGGTGCAGGAGTGGCGCGACCTAGGCATGGTGGGGGAGGATTTCACGCCCGAGCATGTGTGGGAGACGGATCAGACGGGCCGACGTTTGCATCTCCGCTACCGGTATCTACCCCTGGACACCCGCTACTTCCCCGACTTGGAGTTGGCCATCCTCGGCCTCTTTGACCATCTTGACGTGGAGCTGGACGGCTGGCTTATCCATAGTGAGAATTACCAGGCCCTGAACACACTGTTGCCCAGGTTTCAGGGACGAGTGAAGTGCATTTATGTGGATCCTCCTTTTAACTTAGATGAAAACGCGGATTACGAATATGTTGTGAACTATAAGGATGCTGTGTGGTTGACTTTGCTTGAAAATAGATTTTCCTTGGCACGGCAATTTATAACACAGGATGGTAGCCTTTTCTGCCGAGTAGGTCATGATGGAAATATGCTTGTTCGGCTATTGCTGAACCAAGTTTTCGGTCCTGAAAATTACCGTAATGAGATCATTGTGCGTCGTGCAGAAGAGGCTAAGGGGGAATTAGTGAAACAGTTTAAAAATATGAAGTCTATGATGGTTAACTACGACAATTTGTACTGGTACTCCGTCGACCCTGAAACTCGCTTCCCTCACATTACTAAACCTGCCGAGAAAAAAGGCCAGTGGCATTCGTTCTGGAAAGCGGAAGACCGACCAAACTTAAGGTATGAGCTTTTAGGGGTAAGTCTGGATCGCGGACAGTGGATGTGGAGCAAAGAAAGGGCGTTGAAGGCTGTCGAGAATTATCAAAGATACCTAAAAGAGAGACTATCCGGAGAAACAATTGAACAGTATTGGAATCGAACTGGACGCAAACTCGAGTTCGTTAGAAGATTCCGTAGTACAATCCAGTACTGGATTCCACCGAGAGATTCCGTTGTGGCAGACAACAATTGGTTAGATATTCGAGGATATTCCAACAAGTGGGGCTTTAAGACGGAAAACTCGGAGGCTCTATTATACCGCATACTCTCTAATCTGACCAGTGCTGGTGATCTAGTGATGGACTTCTTTTTGGGGTCTGGAACAACAACGGCAGTATCCCACAAACTCAGAAGAAAATGGATTGGGGTCGAGGTGGGTGATCATTTTCACAATGTGATATTAAGACGGATGAAGACAGTAGCAGCAGGAGACCAATCAGGCATTTCCCAGGAGGTTAATTGGCAAGGAGGCGGATTTTTTAAATACTTCCGCCTAGAGCAATACGAGGAAACCTTACGCCGGGCCCATTACGAGGATGTCGAACCCCTCTTCATCCAGGCTGATCCCTACAGCCAATATGTCTTCATGCGCGATAAGAAGATGCTGGACAACGCCGAAACTAACGAAAAGGTGGTGGAGATCGACACCGAAAAGGACGAGATCCGGGTAGACCCAGGCAAGCTTTACGACGACATCGACCTGGCAGAGACCCTCTCCTGTGTGATCGGCAAGTGGATCCGGCGCATCCACCCAGATCCGGACAACCCCACGAAGCCCGGTGAGGTGGAGTTCGAAGACGGCGAGCGGGTGAACCTGAAGAACCCGCCGTGGAAACTGATCAAACCGCTGATCTGGTGGTGAGTCATGCGTATCCTACAAGACATCTTGAGAGATATTTCCTTTGACGACGACCTACCGTCTGCATGGAACACCTTCGACTTGGCGACCTTCTCCGGGTCCAAACGTCTTTGGGACTACCAGCAGGAGGTCTTGCAACACGCCATCAAGGCTCTCTGGAAGTATTACCAGGACTCTGCCGACTACCAGGACGGCGAGCCGCTGGAAACGAACCTGGTGCGCAAAGAGGCCTTCTGGCAGTGGTACCGCGACAACGGCCTAGAGGATAATCTGGCTATCCCCCTGGATAAGCAGAAGGGGAACATCCGTCGACTGTTAGAGGAGTACTACCCAGCGGAAGGTGGAGTTATCTCTTACCAGCACTTCATCAACCGCATGGGCTTCTGGATGGCCACGGGTAGCGGCAAAAGCCTGGTGCTGGTCAAAATGCTGGAAATCCTGTGGTACTTGATGCAGAGGGGAGAGATTCCTCCAAACGACATACTGGTACTTGCTGCGCGGGACGACCTTTTAAAGCAACTCAAGGCGCACGTGGAGGACTTCAACGCTGGCTGGGGCAACGTCTACATCCGCCTGGTGGACCTCAAGGCTTACCCTGACGTTAAGCGGAGCTATGCTTCCTTTTTCCCCGAGCAGGAACTTCTTGTCTTCACCTATCGCTCCGACAACCTGAGCGACGAACAGAAAGAGCGCATCGTTGATTTCCGCAACTATGATAACCACGGGCGCTGGTACGTGCTTCTGGACGAGGCTCATAAGGGCGACAAAGAGGAATCCAAGCGCCAGCACATCTACAGCATCCTTTCCCGCAACGGTTTTTTGTTCAACTTTTCCGCCACCTTTACCGACCCGCGGGACATCCTGACCGCGGTCTACGACTTCAACTTGGCCCGCTTCGTGAAAGCTGGGTACGGCAAGCGCATCACCATCCTTAAGCAAGAAAACCGCGCTTTCAAAGACAAGGAAGATTACACCGGTGCTGAAAAGCAGCGGGTGGTGCTCAAAGCCTTGCTTATGCTGGCCTACGTGCGCAAGGCGTATGAAACCTTGCCTCAGGGAGTGCCGTGCTACCACCGTCCCCTGCTGCTCGTGCTGGTGAACTCGGTCAACACCCAGGACGCTGACCTTAAACTCTTCTTCCGCGAACTGAAGCGGATCGGTAGAGGCGAAGTGGACGAGAGTACCTGGCAGCAGGTCCGTGAGGAACTATGGACCGAGCTGGCTGAAGGGCCGGAGTTGCTGTTTGAAGGAGAACGCTTCGCGGCAGACAAGGACCTGTTCGATGCCGTCACCCGGGGAGAACTGCTGCGGCTGGTCTACAATGCCCCGGCGTCCGGTGAGATCGAGGTTCTGCTGCGTCCTTCTGACCGCCAGCAGATGACCTTCAAGCTCAAAAGCACCGACCGCCCCTTTGCCCTGATCAAGATCGGCGACATCGCCCGTTGGTTGAAGGAAGAACTGAAGGGTTACGAAATCGTCGAAGGTTACGAGGACGAAGGCTTTTTCCATCGCTTGAACGAAGACGATTCCGAGATCAACATCCTAATGGGCTCCCGCAGTTTCTATGAAGGGTGGGACTCCAACCGCCCCAACGTCATCACCTACATCAACATCGGCATGGGCACCGAGGCTAAGAAGTTTATCCTCCAGTCAGTGGGCCGGGGCGTGCGCATCGAGTCCCTTCCCGGAGAGCGCAAGCGCCTGCAGGTTCTTTACAACGCCAGGGTTGTAGATGAAGGTCGTTTTCGCCAGTTGAAAGACTACGCCTTGCCGCTGGAGACGCTCTTCATCTTTGGTACCAATCGCAGCGTCCTGCAGACCGTTATTCAGCAACTGAACCAGGAAAAGCGCCGGGAGGCGGAACACGAACTGTCTCTTGAGGTTAACCGAGAGGCGGTGGGCGACCACCCGCTACTCATCCCGACGTACCGGGAATCGGGACACACCCTCTTGCAGTCCCATGCACCCCGCAAGTTTGAGATTGCCCAAGATGAACTGAAGCGGCTGCAGGACTACGTGGCCTATCTCGGTGATGACCGTCTCTTATTAGCCCACCATAACGCCGATCCGCAGAGCATTCGCCTGCTCCGGCAGTGCCTGGGCAACTCCGACTGGTACTTCAATACTACGGACGGACGTCGCTACGGCCGCCTGGACATCCTCCTGCCGCGCCTGTTCGCCTATTTCCGGGTGATCCCGCGAGAAGTGGAGGCACTGAAGCCGCTGGAAGACGAAATCCGTCACTTCCGGCACATCAAGGTGTTCCTCAAGGATATTGGCGAGTTGCAGGAAAAGATCAAACGGGTGCGTGAATTCCCCCACCGTAGAGCCAAACTGGAGGCAAAATACAAAGCTGGGGAATTTCCCTTTGATGAGTTTCTGAAGCAGGCAAAAGCCCTCGGAGAGGCGGAGACCTTCAACAAGGACGGCCACAGGCTGCAAATCGAGTACATTGCTCGGCACTACTACATACCAGTTCTCATCTCTGAGAGTAATAAAATCGATTACATCCGCCACGTGATCCGCCACCTCAGTGAGGTACATTTTCTTAACGAACTGGAGCGCTATCTGGGGCAAGCGGACAACGCCTTCAAGCAACTGGATTGGTGGCTTTTCAGCAAACTGGACGAAACTCTGGATGAGGTTCACATTCCCTACTACGACCCTAACAGCAATCGTATCCGACACTTCAAACCTGATTTCATCTTCTGGATGCAGAAAGGCTCAACCTACGCCATTGTCTTTGTCGACCCGAAAGGGATGCAGCAAACTGGATACCAGCACAAGGTGGATGGCTTCAAGCAGATTTTCCTGGACGAAACGGGAAAGCCAAAAACCTTCTCGTTTAACAACCTGGCGGCAAAGGTCTTCCTGCTTCTGTATACGCAGGATGCAAACCAAGCTCCTGCTGGCTACCGAGAATATTGGTTTGATACACCGGCAGCTATACCAGGTTTACTCCATGAATAGTGATCCGAAGCGCTCTGGAAGTGATCGACCGGAAGGTTCACGTTCGTCAGGCCCTTCAGGAAGGGGAGAGAAAAAACAAACACCTGAACAACGGCGCGGTCAAGAACGACCGTGCTTTTTCTTTGGAAAACAAAAACTGCGAAGGGAGCTGATATTTTGCTCATCTCAATTGACCTCGGCTACGGCTACACAAAGGCTATTTCCGAGAAAGACCGTGCTATTTTCCCTTCCGTACTGGCCCCGGCCCAGGAAAGCGGCCTGGACTATGGAAAATCCTACGGCCATATCCTGGAATACCGCAGGCCCGGTGAAATTTACAAACAAACGGTCTTCGTGGGAGAGCTGGCCCGGAAGGAAGGGCGTGCCGCCCGGGTGTCCCTCTCACGCGATAAATTTAAACAGGATGAGACTGTACTCTATGCCCTGACAGCCGCTTATCTGGTCGGGGCCGAGAAGCAGGTGAGTCTGGCAGTTGGGCTGCCCCTGGATTACTATCGCCTGCGCAAACAGGAAACTGAGGACTTCCTCCGGTCAATTAACGCCTACGTTTCTGTGGACGGCGGGCCTGAAAGGTACATCAGCTTCATGTCTGTCAAAGTTCTCCCGCAGGCAGTGGGCGCACTCTACGCTCAAACCAGGCTCCCGCAAAAAGGACTTCTGGGTGTCATAGACATCGGCTTCTGCACGACCGACTGCGTTCTGGTCGAGTGCCTGCCGGACGACGTGGTATTGCTTAAATCGTACACCCTTTCCCTGGACACAGCCGTTTCCACGGCAGTCAAATTGTTCCGGGACAAGTTTGCGGAAAAGACCGGTATCCCGCTGTCGCCCGTCGACGCCTTTGACTTCTGGGTTAAAGGAGAACGGGAAATCCCCGTACAGGGCCGTTTCGTTGATGTGGGTGCGATGATAGACTACGCCCGGCGCGAGGTCGGCAGGAGTTTGGTGCAAACGGTGTTCACCGCGTGGTCGGAAAAGGCGGACCTGCTGCACGGTGTGCTCCTCTGCGGAGGAGGCGCTCTTGAGTTCAGGGATGAAATTGTCCGCCTGTTCCCGCAGGCTGAAGTGGTTCCGGATCCCCAGTGGGCCAACGCAGTGGGGTTCTACAAGCTGGCGGGTGGTTGTATACAGCCGGAAAGCCAGAAATCACAAGGGTTGGAAGGTGAAAATGAAAGGGCAATGTTTACACCCGGTGTATACAGCGGCCAGCCCTTGAAAAATAAGGCCTGAAGGCGTAAAAATAGATGTGGGTGTATACACTTTTAGGCCGGTTTACCCGGCAGGTGTATACACTTGTGTTGTAAAATCATGCTGGAAGCCTTGTCAGCAGCGGTTTTTCGGGTGTTTACACTGCTGTATACACCGGGGTACTTTTACCGAGCTCAAACCCTTGCCGGGCGCGGCTTCCCCGGTGTAAACACTCCGGAGGTGGTAGTCCTGAAAACCAGAGTAATAAGCCTCCGCCTGCCGAAAGACCACTGGATATGGCAGGAGCGGGACAGGCAATCAGTCATCAGGGTTGCGCTGGACCTTTACCGCCAGATTAGTGACATCCGCGATAAAATAGACGGCATGAACCGCGAGATGGACGAAATTAAGAGTGCTATCAACGAAATAAAAAATAAGCTTGATAATATGGTCATTGCCGAGCGACCGGCAGCAAACGAACAGAACAACATTGGGTTGTTCGATATAGACCCGCGCCTGGCGCGGGCAAAAGACAGATTACTCGATATATAAAGGCGGTGCCTGCATGTTCGAACCCGCGTACATCCGTTTGGCGCAGGCCGTCGTGCTCCAGGCTATCAAGGATGTAATAAAACCGGTCAGGTTCAGCTCCAACGATCGTTCAGCCCGGAGTATTAAAGCCGACGCCCGGAAGTTCATCAGAAAAGCAGTATTAGAAGACGGCTATGAGCGCGGTATATTCGAGCTGGCGGGTATGGATCCCCGGCGGGTCCAGGCTTATTTGGAAGAGAGAATCAGAAAGAAATCCTGACATCCACGGCTCCAAAGTCGTGGTTTTCTTTTTTTAACGATAGGAGGTGAGTAAAGATGCAATGGTATGCGGTACAAGTAACAACAACGCACGAGAAACGTATTAAAAAGCATCTTGAAAAGCGCAAATTAAACGGCCTGGCAGGGAAAATAGGGGAAATAATCGTTCCCGAAAAGAACGGAAAACCTGTTTTCCCCGGGTACATTTTTGTCCAGGCGGACGCATGGCCAGACCATTACCTGCCGCGCACTACAATAAGGTGCAGGACTATCGGCATGGTATCCGGGGAGGAAATAAAAAGACTGGTGCAGATGGATACACCCGCTACAGTACAAAAACAAATCGTACCGAAACGGACTTTCAAAAAAGGCGACAGGGTGGTTATAACCATCGGCCCCCTTGCAGGTATCCAGGGAATAATCGAAAAAGCAGGTGCTAAAAGGAGCAGGGTAAGCTACTTTGACGGTGAGGTGAAAATTGATGCCGACAACGAACTCCTCAGAGCATATCAGGACGGCGATGAACCTGCTGGCCAGGGCATTTTATAATCTGGAGGAGGCGCTTGAGGAAGGGGAATCAGCCCGTGAACAAGTAGAAGTGCCGATAGAAGAGCAGGATGGGGCTACGGCACTAATAATCCAGGAAGATGATTTGAAAGGGGTTCTGAAGATTGTCGTCGACGGGTACCTTCCCCGCACACGCCACGCGACCAGCATGATGCGCAGGTCGTGGATCGGGAAGATCACCAGGGCGCTGCTTCCCATCGACGTGCATTTTGAAAAGGCGTTCTGTATTATAGTCATCTACGTCCCCGGTAAAGTCAACTGGGATGTTGACAACAGGTACTACAAGTTCATCATAGACGCCATCAGGTTTGCCAGGATTATAGACGACGATAACTGCCAGAGACTGTCATTTATGGTAATCGGGGGCGTGGACCCGGAGAACCCGAGGACGGAAATTTATATAGTTAACCAGCCTTTCGAGGAACACGTGTTCGTGTACAAATTACTGAAACACATTATAATAGAAGGAAAAAGTTCGGGATGATATACAAAAAAGCCTTTTTTAGCTACAAACGAAATGTATAAGAAAAAGGGGCCGTATTTGTACATATACAAATACGGCATCTTTGCTTTGAAAATCCCGGCCCGAAGGCACATCCAGAACGCCCGGGCCGGTACATAAACAAAATGGCCGAGGACGGAAAGGCAGGACAAAAGTTTAAAAAGGGGCACCCTGGCCGGTGATATCATACAAATTCGGGTGGCAGGAGTTATCGCTGCTGATAAAGGGTGCAGATTTCATTTTTTCCAGGAAGGAGTGATGAGATGCCGCCGGCAAAGCAATTGACCCAGAGAGATATGGAGCTGTTGAGGTATCTGGCAAAGTGCAGTGTTCTGACGCTGGGGCAGGCGAAGAGGATTTACGGCAATACGGAGCAGTATCACTACCGCCGTTTGAAGTGCCTGGAGGAGCGCGGGTATGTAAGGACCGAGAGCAGGTACAGCAGGTATATAGAAGCGACGAGGCTCGGTATAAAAGAAGCAGGGTATGACTATTCGCCTCCGAGACTCAGGGATAAAGACCAGTGCAGGCACAAAGCCAGGGTGGCGGAGATATGCCTGGGGCTTCCCAACTGGGAGTATTTATCGCCCAGGGAAGTCAAACAGAACACCACGGTAAACAAATCGTACCGCCTGGATGGGATGCTCCGGAAAGATGGCAAAGAATACGTTGTATACCTTTTGAGCGACGACCCCCGCAGGACGACCATTCAGGGGATAAAGCATGAATTGAACGACATGCCTTACCACCGCATATACAATGCCATAGTGTTCTGCCCCACGCTCAAGGCTATGGAACACTTTTACACTGACATTCCCAAACTTGAGGAATTGCTGCTGTTGCCCTATCCGTATGGGATAGAACTTTTGAGGCACAAAGATGAAATCGAAGGTCGTATAGAGGACCTTTTGCGGGGCTATGAAAAAGCCAACCGCCGCTTTGCGGACTATCAGAAAGGCCAGACATACGTATCTGTTCTGGCATTTAACGACGTGGTAAAGAAAGAGCAGCTGGAAGCCTACCTCAAACTGAGAGACAGGGAGAAAAAAGATGTGGAGATAGTCTGCCTGGAAAGCCAGTCCAGGAAATTGACCGAACAGTTTCCGGGGGTAAAGCTGATCACAATTCCAGAACTTTGGAGGGATAAAAATGCTTAATAAACTAGCCCGGGCCTTGCGGAATAGAAAAGCAAAGGCTGTATTTTTTTTAATCCTCCTTTACATTCTCGACGCCTGGCTGCTGGGGTCGCCGGCAGTTTGGCTTTACGACACGCACAAAGGGCTGGCCTGCTTCAAGAATCCCTTATATGCCGCCGTTGCAGTACCCGTTTCCGGTCACTACGGCTTGTGGTTTATTTTCAATGTTGTGGCGTTAATTCTGGTGGGGATTATTGTTTTTCGCCTGTACATCCAGTATCCGGAACTTGTTGAAAAGATTGTTCCCAGGAAGCTCTCTTTCATCAACGACCCGACCTGCGGCACATCCCGCTGGATGAAACCGGAGGAGATACCCCGTACATTCGACCTGGGCCACGGTCCGGGAATACTGCTGGGGTCTTATGGAGGCCAGCCCGTGAGGTACAACGGCAAAGGGAGGTTGAACAGGAACGTCATAATCTTCGGTGCTCCGGGCTGCGGCAAGACTTTCAGCGAAATAATCCCCAACTGCTTACAGGCGGCAGTGAACGAAGAATCCATCGTGGTCACCGACCCCAAGGGTGAGATAACGCGGGAGACGCTGACATTCTTTCAGAACCGGGGTTACAGCGTGAAGGTATTTAACCTGGTGGACATGGCGCATTCCGACCGGTGGAACCCATTGGATGAAGTGGTTACGGACATTGACGCTCAGATGTTCACGGAAGTCGTTATTGCCAACACCGCCGTACCGGGGATAAAGAAGATGGGTGGTGACCCCTTCTGGGACAGGGCGGAGCAGAACCTTCTTAAAGCGCTGGTTCTTTACGTCAAACATGAATACCCGCCGGAGAAGCAGACCGTATACGACCTGTACCACCTTCTCGCCGGTGGGGACCTGGATACCCTGGACATGATCTTCAAGGGGTTGAAACCGAATCACCCGGCCAAAGCTCCCTACAACATTTACTCCCAGGCAGGGAACACGGTCAAAGGTGGGGTTATACAGGGGTTGGGGACCAGGCTGCAGGTATTCCAGAACGAGCTGGTCAGGAAGATAACCGAGAAGAGCGACATTGACCTTGAAGCGCCGGGGAAAGAGCTATGCGCGTACTACTGCATAATGTCCGACACCGACACTACCTTTGACTTTCTGGCATCCCTGTTTTTCTCGTTTCTGTTCATCAAGCTCACCAGATTGGGCGACAGGAGCGGTGGCAAATGTCCTGTCAACATCAACTTCCTGCTGGACGAGTTTTGCAACATTGGGGCCATACCGGACTTCAAGAAGAGGATAGCCACGATGCGTTCCAGGGGGATATCCTGCACCATCATAACGCAGTCTCTGCCGCAGTTAAGGAACCGCTACCCGCAGGACGCCTGGCAGGAAATCATCTCCTGCTGCGACACCAGGTTATTTCTGGGTATAAACGACATCGACACGGCCAAATACCTGCGGGACCTTATGGGTACCGGTACCGTTGAACAGCGTTCCATTGGTCGCAACACGAAGGACATGTTGAACGTCAAAGTAAGCAGGAGCCCGAAGGAGAGGCCGCTGATGACCCTGGACGAGATTTTGAGGATGGACGAGAAGAAGGCCGTTTTAATTGTGCGTGGGAGGCACCCGCTGATGATAGACAAGCTGGGCTACCCTGAACATCCATTGGCGTGCGAACTGGTTTCCCGGGAAGTATCTGAATACATACCCTCCTGGCACATGGAACCGGCTGGCAAAATAGAAATTGACTGGGGAAGTATGGAACAAGATGCGGGGTTTGAAATGGAGGTGGGAACAGAAATTGAAGCGGAGCAGGCCGGGGAATACGTGGATGAAGGGCATAACGAGGCCGCTGCTCGGGTAGAGAGTGATATAACAGCTTTCAGTGAAACGGGCCGGAGCGAATCTCGGCAGGCTGAAGCATTCTGGTGATGGCGGGGAACTCCCGCCTTATTTTTTTGTGGGGAGTATTCCCCGGGTCCAAAAAATCCAGTCCAAAAAAATCAAAAGGGGGAATTTTCAAATGGAAACCGGAATGGAGACCAGAAAGGAATTTTTCCAGGACGTGTGGCCGGACGTATTTGCCTCGCGGCAGAAGAGGAAGATATTGAGGTGGCCCGTAGTTGGTGTGAAGGACTACACCATCAGGTCTGGAGAAGAGATGAAGAAAGTTCCATGCCTGGTGGTGGGGAAGGAACAGGTGCTGGGGATCATACCGATTCACGAATCCGGCATCAAGCTCAGTGAAAACGCCGGCATTAACCGCAACAGGATGATGAAGTATCTAGGGCAGGAAGTGGCGTTTATAGTCATTGGGGTGGACGTAGAGAACGACCGTTTCATAGCATCCCGCAAGGCGGCGCTGGAGGTTTTATCTGCCCAGGCGTGGCCGAACCTGAAGGAAGGCATGGTGGTGACCGTAACAGCGCGGAAGGTTTACGAGAACGCCGTGGTGGTGGAATTTGATGGCATTGAAGCCCACTTACCGGTATACGAAATATCCCATGGCTGGGTGGACGAGATACATGAAGTAATCCAGCCGGGGGATGTATTTGACGTGAAGATAATAGAACTGGACAGCGAGAATAAGAAGGTCACGGTATCGTTGAAGGCGCTGATACCTAACCCGTGGCCCGGTGCAGCGAAGCGGTATGAGAAGAACGGCGTATACCGGGGGACGGTAACGGGAGTGACCCGGTACGGAGTATTTGTAGCGCTGGAGCCCGGGGTAAACGCACTATGCAGTCACTTAAAATCGGACTTCAGGGTGGACAAAGGCGACGTGGTAGCTGTAGCCGTGAGGCGGGTAGAATTAAGAGAAGACGGGGGGCGTGTAAGCGGCAGTTTGGTACGGGTGTTAAGGAAAAACAGGGCGGCATCTTAATACCATACTGCAGGGAACCGGGGGTATCCCCGGTTTTTCTTTTTTAGCCAAAAAATGTCAAATAAACGCCCAGGTTTCTCGTGAGAAGAGAAAAAAATCCATTGACAGTAACCAATGCGTAATGGTATACTCTAAACAAATAGCACATCAGTTCGCAATCAGTTAGACTGGCTGCACCTGGCAGCGGTGCAGCTGGTAATTTATTTGGCCGACGAAATTAAAAAAATGTCACAATAATGACCACGCCCCCAAAAATATCCGGGCGTGGTTTTTTGTTTGGGGGGTGATTTTAATGTGCATGGGAACAGCCGTTGAGAATCCGGTATTATCAAAGTTAAAAATATCTCCCTTTTCCGCGCTTAACAATTACAGGATAATCCAGCGGACAAAGAAGGTACGGGAAATATCGACTCCGACGCCCAGGGAGGTAGTTTTGCTGAATATAATAAAATCCTGCGGTTCGGTTGCGGGGTTTCAGGTGGAGGGTTTGTGGTCGCGAAAGGGTCGGGAGAAGCTGAAGAAGCTTGCGTTTGGGGGGTTTATTACCTTTTCCAGGCTTGAGGGCGAATACAAATTAAACGTTTACAGTTTAAGTCCTCAGAAAGATGTAAACACGGTTTTAAAACAGCTGGCCTTTGCGCAGCTGTACGTGAGGATCCGGGAGCACTTTCCGTGCGGGGCATCTTTGTTGCCGCCTCCGTTAACGGGGGTGATAAACATCCGGGGGAAGATATTTCCCGTACTGGTCGTACGGCGCGGTGAAGACCCTGCTTTTCTCTACGGGTATTTGAGGGGGTTCCCGCGCCTGCTGGTGATAGCGGAAGAGCTTGTGGAGCTTGATTTGCCTGTACCTTTCAGGGTGACGACGGACGGGGACCTGCTGGAAAAGCCGCTGAGGTATGCATTTTACGACGAAGATTGCAGACCTGACGAGGCAAATATTTTCAAGTGAGCTATTGCACTCCGGTCATGGTTGTGGTAGAATCTTCTTAAGTTATCGTATGGTTGCCGGTGCTTTAAAGGCGCCGGAGGAATGTGTCTTGTAAAAGGCACGGTATGCAGCTTCTCTTAAGAGGCTGAGGAAGGTTATTTTCAATACGTGTAGGTGAAAGGCCTTATTGTCTTTTTTAGGGGACAGTAAGGCTTTTTTTAATTTCAAAATTCTGCTAAAATGGGGGTGAAAGGCGGGTGGTGCATATGAACATTGTCCTTTTGCCGGAAATTTTGCGGCAGAAGCTGGGCGACGACGGTGCGAAGGAACTGGTGGATATTATCAACGCCTCGATAAAAAATGCAAGAGAACATTTTACCGAAACATCTGCAGAGAAAATTGAACGTCGCATAACTGAAACCAGGGCCGACCTGGAGAAACAGATAGCCGAGACAAAGGCCGATTTGATCAAGTGGATGTTCTTGTTCTGGGTTGGTCAGGTTGCGGTTATGGTCGGGGTAATGAGTTTTTTCTACAACCTGATTGTACACTCCAAATAGCCGAGTAAATCGAAGTCCAAAAGCTCCGTTGGTATAACGGAGTTTGTTTTTTAAAAGGAGGCGGTTGCAGTGTTCAGAACCCGGGATCAATTTCTAAAGAATGTTTCCACACAGGCGGAAATTAACCGCCTGGCACATGGGAGCGCCAGAAGGACGCCGCAGGAATGGGCCATGATAGCGGGGACCCACATGGGGCACCTGCTGGAAGCCGTACTTCAGGATGATCGGGAGAAAATCGAGAAAGAGCTTCTTCACGTGGCGGCGCCTCTGCTGGAGCTGCACTGCGAGCTGCAGCGGCGGGCCGTTGAGGAGCGGCAGTTGGCTCTAGCATTTTAAAAGTGCACGTGCATGCGCGTTTTAATTGGCAAAAAGAAAGGCAGGTGTGCTATAATGGTTTCAGGGGTGGTTGATGTGACCGCAGATGAAATCATCCAGGAGATAGAAAACCTTCCTGAAACAGAAAAGAACAAACTTTTTACTTTTTTGCTCGAAAAATTCGGTGCATTATTATCTCCGTCCTTTGATTTCTGGGACAATGAGGAGGACTCTGTTTATGACACCTTATAAACAGGGGGATGTGGTTCTCCTCCCTTTTCCGCCAACAAATTATTTTTCTAAGGCGCCTGTACAGAATAAACAGGCGACGCTTAAAAAGAGACCAGTGGTAATCATAAATGCCGACTGGTTTTTTTATTTGCGTGGGGATTATATAGTGGTTGCCCTCACATCGCAACCTCCAAAGGATGAGCTGGACGTGCCGTTAAAATATTACTCGAAAGCAGGGCTGCCCAAACCGTCGGTAGCCAGAATTGGCAAATATGCTACAATTCATCCCTCAGTCATAATAAAAAAGCTAGGAGAGCTGACAGAACATGATCTGAAGAACATTTTACGCCACGTAATCTGGCCGTTTGTTTAATCAACCGTTTAAATGTTCCTAATGAAACACTTTCCCATCGCCGGGGACAAACGGCGGTCACCTGCTGGCCGCCGTGGGCCGGCAGGTGTGGAAAGGAGGAGCCGTGAAAGACTTCTTTACGGACGAAAAGGTTGCGGAATTGATTTCCTGCATCCGCGAAGCCGGTTCCAGGAGGGGAGGGATGAAAAAATTTGCTGGAAAGCACGGGCTCAGCTGGCACAGTGTTAAGAACTATTTCTATGAGCACATATTAACGCCCGAACTGGACAGGATCCTCCCTCGGGTAGATACCGAACCACCCTCTGCTGTAAAAAGATTTTTTGACACGCAGGAAAAAGTGGAAGAGCTGCTCGCCTGTATTGAGAGAACAGGGAGTAAGAGAAAAGGGTTTATAGAGTTTGCTAAAAAGCATAATCTCAACCCCAACGGCGTACAGAACTATTATTATCAGAATATCCTTCCTCAAAAGACCTCACAAGAAGATTCTCTCCGGAGAAATTCCTCTCAAGAAGAAACTTTCACTCAGAAACCCACCCCAAATATCCAAACCGAACTGTACAAAGTCATGGCCGAAAAAGGTTTTCCATCAGCTCCCCTGAGCAAAGAAGATATAGATGCGGTGGCAGAGAAAACTGGCGCTCACTATCACACGGTATTGAGCACGCTGGGGTCCATTACCGCCAGAGGAGAATTTTGGGCAAAAATTACTTCCGATCCAGAGTGGAGGTATTACACCTCCAGGTACTCGGCTGTGCACGCTGAAGCCAGGATAAACGATAAAAAGGTGATCCTGGTAGCTGAAGAGGAAGGCGCGAAGCGGCAGTTGGAGAAAGTGAAGCCGGGCTGTGAGGTCATAGTAACCGGCGAATTTACGAACATTGGGCCGGAAGTTCAGTTTAAAGTCCGGTCCATAAGCGGCCTGGAAGAATCCCTGGAAAAGCTGGCTGAAGAGCAAGCAAGAGAACAGGAAGAGCGGGAAGCTGCGTGCCGGGCTGCCGTGGAGGGGATGTTCGGGGAGCCTCTCCGGCTACCTTCGGACATTGACCGGCTCCTTGAGCGGGTATCCCGGCAGAAGGGCATAAACAAAAAGAAATTGGAGGATGCGTACATGGAGCTGATGGACTCTCCGGTTTACAGTGTCTGGAGGGCCATGCTGCGTGAGAAGGAGCTGGAGGCTAAAAGGTACGAACTCCGGGCGGAGTCAGTGGAGCGCGAGAACGGCATCCTCAAGCAGGAGCTGGAGAAGATGAGGTCTGCAAATTTCGTGGTTATCTCCAGGGAGCAGGCGGAACTTCTCCCGACGTGTGGCTATCTGCTGGGCCTGTACCAGAAGATAGCCGAGCAGGAGGAAAAGATCCGGGCGCTCCGCAGGCTGAGCATGGTCTACCTGGAGGCCCTGCAGAAGAAGAACGCAGAACTCCAGCGTTTCCGGGAACAGACCGTTTCCAGGGCTCTTTCATCGGAAAACGCTGCTCAGGGCTGGGGAGTTCACGTCCACTAAAAGAAGGTTCTGTTAGAAAACCACTGGATAGGGGGTCTCGAGATGTCTGTTAACGCCATTACACACACGATGCGCTCTTACGCTCTTTACACTCAAAAAGGGCAGGAAAAACGTGCTGTAAACTACTTAAGAAAACTACGCAGGATTTACAACGAAATTGTTGATGCTGCAGTATACCCTTTTAAGAGCTACGTCCGGTTGGATGTAGCCTTCTATGAAAACGGGAAGTTTAAAGATTTAAAGCTGGACTTACCCCGGAAGATGAGAGCCGATATTGAAGGTCACGCAGGGATAATCCGCATTTGCGGCAACGGGAACGAAGCAGTGCCGCTGGACTAGAAGACCTGCTCGCTTGGGAGCGGGTTTTTTAATTTCAGATTCTCGAAAGGAGGAATTTTGATGTATCAAAAATGGATTGGCATTGGGCGCCTGACAAAAGACCCCGAGCTCAGGGAGACGTCTGATGGGACTCCGGTAGCGCGGTTCACCCTGGCCGTTGACAGAAGCAAAGACGAGGCCGACTTTATTGATATCATCGTCTGGCGGGAGCAGGCGGAGAACTGCGTTAAGTACCTCAAGAAAGGTGCTCCCGCTGCGGTAGAGGGCCGGCTGCAGATACGCACTTACGAGGATAGTCAAGGGATCCGCAGGAAGGCGGCAGAAATAGTAGCCTCCCGGGTGGTCTTTCTCCCCAACGGCAAGAAATCTATTGAAGAACCGCCGTGGCCGGATGAAGCGCCTCCTGCTTCCAGAAAGGGGAAAGAGGATAAGGACGATTTTATCGAAGAAGTTAACTTTGACGACATTCCGTTCTAGTATTTTTTAGTGCCGGCAGGGCGGCATTTCTGCTGCCCTGCCGGTATTTCCGGTCGAAAAAGCCCGTTTCTCTCAAACAAGAGGGACTGGCTTTTGTATTTTATCGAAAAAAGGGGGAAAGAAACCGTGTCTGAAAAAACCGAAAGAACGCTGTACGACAGCCTTCCGGCGGAAATTCTGAAGAAGGTAGTTCGGGGCGAACTCGATTCCATGACCCCAGAAGAAACGGTCGCATACTACCAGGCGGTATGCGAAAGTCTGGGGTTGAACCCGCTGACGAGGCCGTTCGATTTTATAAGGCCGAAAGGCGGCAGCCGGGTGATCCTGTACGCCAGGCGTGACTGCGCCGACCAGCTTGCCGCGAAGCACAAGCTTTCCCGGCAGATCATCAGCCGGGAGAAGATAGGGGACACGGTGTACGCAGTCACCGCGCGTATAACAGGTCCCGACGGCCGCGTGGTGGAAGCCACGGGTGCAGTTAATATTGCCGGTTTGAAGGGCGAAGACCTGGCGAACCGGATCATGATCGCGGAGACCAAAGCGTACAGGCGGGGTGTACTGGCGTACGCAGGTCTGGGGTGGGCGGACGAGACCGAGCTGGAGACCATTCCGGAACTGCGGAATGAATTTAGGCCGGAACCCGGGCTAGAAACTGAGAGTGCCGGGCCGGAGCCTGAGCAGCAGCCCAATCAAGAGGCTGTACAGCAGCCCGAGCAAGAACCTGAACAGCAGCCTGAACAAAAGCCTGAACAACAACCCGAACCGAAGCAGGGAGAAGACTTCGAAGGCGAACTGGTGGTTCTGGAGCCGCCGGAAGAAAAGGACGGCTGGAAGAAAGTGCTGGGGTTCACCCTGGTTGGCGAAGAGACGGTGAGCCTCGTGACCAGGGGGAAGCACCTGGACGCCCTCGGCCCTCAGGACCATATATACGTCAAGGGGCAGAGGCGCGGGGATAAGATTATTGTAGCTGTCGTTTCCATCATCAAGAAAGCTCAAGAACCCGAACCCGGTGAATTTACCGTAATAGTCAAGTCACCTCCCCGGGAGGCGAAGAAGACTTTCGAATCAGGGCTGGAATCCATCACCTGGGCGCGGGCCGTAGCGAACGGGGAAGAAGTCCTGCTCGTTGCCCGCGGGGCCAACCGGGAAGCGGTAAAGGCCCTGGCCGTTGATGCGGAGGTTCGGGTTAAGGGGACCCTGGTCCAGGACAAAGACAAGATATTGCTCGTTGTCGAGGAACTTCTTGAACCTGCAGCTTAAAAGAAAGGGGGATGGTTTAACGCCATCCCCTTTGTTTTCACGAAAACTCGACCAGAACAGGAGGCGAATTCACATGCTTCTGGAAAAGGGTGCAATTACTCAGCTTGCCTCAGAGGGACATGTTACACTGCAGGTTCCGGAGTTTTCCATTAGAATCATTGGGACCAAAACAATCGCCAGAGATGGTATGACGTGGGATGTTCTGGTTGCGGAGAAAACTCTTTATGGTCCTGTAGAAGAATATAATGAATGGTTCATGCGTTTAAAACTTAACGGAAGAAAACATGTGCCAACCAGGAAGGACAGTGCTCCGCTTTTTCTGTCAGAGAAGGGCTGGAAAAACAACAAAGGTAGTATCGAAGAAGCCTTCAAGGGGGCCATTGCGAAAGGGGTTGCCAGGGGTACCTGGGAGGATTTCGAAGCGATGGCCAATGAGCATTTCATGCAGCTAAACACCTTGGGATACTCAACGGTTTTTTCTCGCATCTAAAATCCCCGGGGATCTGTCCCCGGGGATTTCATAAAGGGGGGTCGGCATGCTTCTGAAAATATACCCCAAAAACGTCGACAAGGCCCTGGACGAGGAACACAAACCCCTTTTGAGGGGGTTCGGCCTGGGACGGGACGGGAAGATTTACCTGGAGTACCTTTCCCATATAGGCGGCAAGAGACAAATCATCGCCGCGCAGACCGGCGGCACGTCCGTAATTTATCACGAATGCAAGTCTTTTGAGGGTGATACGCCCTATCCCTGCTGGCACCTGGGGGCCATATCGCTGGCCATGCCCGGGCACCCTCCCATGACGGTCAACGTGGAAAGGTACCAGGTTGCTCCGGCTCCCATAGTAAAGGACCTGACGGAAGGCATTTTAGGCAGACCGGGAGACTTTGAGCTCCTGGAACTTATCGAAGAAGATACCCTCACGGAAGAGGCGAAAGAATACATCATGCCGGAACTATCTCCGGAGGACGCCTGGCTGGCCAGGTACAACCTTCCGGTGAGGGTGTTGAAGAAAGTCCTCGACTTCCGGGAGCGGCAGAAACAAACTCTCTCGGAAGAACAGAAGGCCAGGATTCCAAAGGCCCGGTACATCCCGTCGGGGAGCGAATTTGTGAACGCGGTTGCGGCCCTGGTGTACGGCCCGGGCGGTTCGGCCTGGGAGGCTCCCCTGCTCATAGGGCCGAAGGGTTCCGGGAAATCCACCATGGCCGAGACTTTAGCGGCGGTAATGATGCTCCCGGTGAACAAGATATTCGGGGGCATTGATTTAAACGCCGAGGCCCTTCTGGGGAGCAGGACTCTCATTCCTGCTGATGAAGGGGTAGACATCGTAACCGAGGCGAAACTTAGAACAGCCTGTAAAGCTGCCGGAATAGACGCCGAACCCCTTGTCCAGAAATTGAGGAGTTCCCAGATGAAAGTGGGTTTCGAGCCGGGGATACTCCTCCAGGCCGTGGAGAAGGGGGAGATGGTCATCGTGGACGAGATAAACATGCTCATCCCGGAGGTGACCTCCCTCCTGCACGGCCTGCTGGACTGGCAGAAAACGCTGTCGGTTCCGGGATACGGGGTAGTCAAAGCTCCCTCCAGCTTTCGGCTTGTGGGCTGTATGAACTACGGTTATGCGGGTACGAAACCCCTGAACGAAGCGTTCCAGGACCGGTTCCGCTCGGTACAGGTACCGCACCTGGAATCGGAACAGCTGGCCGACCTCATCGTCCGGGAGACGGGCTGCAAGGAGTCCGTTTCCAGGAAGCTGGCCAACCTTTTCTCGGAGCTGGCTAAGGGCGTGGCCAACGGAGACTATTCCGAAAGGGTCCTGTCCGTGCGCTCCCTTTTCAGGATAGCGCGGGAAGAGATGGACGGCTGCGGGACGCTGAAAACGGTAGCGACTTCGGTATTGACCGAAGGCCTGGGCGACAAATTTGAAATCGATCAGGTGACAGACATTATAGAGGCATGCCTGCGAGATTGATGGGGAAGGGGGTCATTAAACCATGTCCCTCCAGGAGCTAAAGCGGGTCAGGCTTCAGAGCCTGGCCCGTGTGCTTTCCAACAAGGGTGATCTGACCCTGATGTTTGGGGCCGGGGCCTATACGGACCTTAAAAATATAACCCTGGTCCCCTTTGAAGGTCAGATTGAGCCCGGCGTCCCGGCATCCGAAAAAGAGTGCTGGCTCGCCCTGAAAGCTTCCTGCGCCCACGAGGCCGGGCACATAAGGTTTACCGACAAGAACATCTGGCAGGAAGCCAGGAGGCGCGGCGGCAACCTGCTGGCCCACATCCTCAACATCATTGAGGACGCCCGGGTAGAGAGGTGTATGGCCAACATCTACCCGGGTGCCATGTTGTGGTTCCGGTTCATGAACGACTACATCTTCGTGAACCGGAAAGACTGGGGCACAGGACCCAGGGCGCTTCTGGGGGCGCTGGTCTGCTACGCCGTGGTCGGGAGGGTACCGGACTCTATTGCATCTCAAGAAGACGTAATGGAACTGGTCAGGAAGTGCGCCCCCCATATCGACGCGGGACGGCTGGCGAAAGACACCCGCGGTGCCCTGGAATGCGCGGCAGAAATACTGGACATCGTAAAAGATTATTTTTCGTCATACACCCTCCCGGAGGAAGTATTTACGGCAGGAACTGAATCTCCCGAGGAAGCGCCGGAGGGGGAACTCGACCCGCGCCGGGAACCGAAGCTGCCGGAGATATCCCGAAAAGAATTCCATTCCCACTGCGGGGAAGAGAAAAAAGACGAAGGTGGTGCCAGGGAGGATCGAGACGAAAAGGAGAGTTTCGACACTGATGGTTCTGGTGATAAAACCGGCCACGGGGAGCGCCTGGATGAACCCGGGTCAGGTGAGGGTGAGCGGTCAGTTTCCCTTGTTCCGCCGGGAGAAGAAGATTCCTCAAAAGAAGATTCTCCGGAAGGGGATTTTCTAGAGGAAGATTTCTCGGAGGAAGATTCTCCAGAAGAAGATTCTTTTGAAGAAGATTCTTTTATGGATGGTTCTCCGGGAAGTGATTCTTCTAAAAATGATTCTTCAAGAGAGCCTCCGGAAGAAGAATACGGCGGCGGGAAATACCCGGAAGAAGACCTGCCGGAAGAAGAACCCGAAAAGTTTCCGGGTGACGAAAGTCCTTCGGAAGGAGAATCTCCGGGCAGTGAAGATCTGGTAACCATTGAAGAAGATGACGGAGATTCTTCGGAAGAAGAATTCCCGGACGATGAAGGCTTCCCGGAACTTGAAGAGCTTGAAGATTCCTTAGACGATCTACCAGAAGGAAAATTCCCGGATGAAGGCTTCCTCGAGGAAGAATTCGAGGGCGACCTGCCGGAAGAGGGGTCCCCGGAAGGAAACGGTGATGAATCCCCGGATGAGGAATGGGGTTCGGAAACTCCTTTGGAACTTCCTGGAGGCGGAGAGCCATCAGGAGACGACATCGACATGGATGACTATCTGGAACTGCTTGAATCCGCCGGGGAAGAGCTGGAGACCATCGAGACGGCGGCCTCCCGGGTCGCGAAGTTGGAAATTCCCGCGGCAGACATCTCGGAGGAAGAGATTGTAAAAGAACTTTCCCGTGATATACATAAGGGAGTTGAATTTATTCTTAAAAAAATTGATCCCGATAGATATGCCAGGAGCCAGTACGAAAAACTCTACTCCGAGGTGAAAGGATATATATCCAGAACTGTGGATGAGATCCGCCGGGTTCTGGAGTACAGGGCTGCCGTCAGGGAGCGCAATTTGCGCAAAGGGAAGCTGGACTGCGGGGCTCTCTGGAAGCTCAGGACCGGGGACCCGAAAATTTTCTATAAAGTAAACGAGCCAGGCGACATTCCCAGGCTGGCGGTCTACCTGCTGGTGGACTGCAGCGGGAGTATGACGGGACCCAGCATACATGCTGCAAAAAGCGCGGCGTGCCTGCTTTACGAGGTCTGTGAAAAGCTCAAAATTCCGGTGAACGTGACCGGGTTTACCGGCGAGGTTTCAAGCTGGAGCGACGTGACGCACTACCGGGCCGTGGGCTTCGGCGAAGCCGACAGAAAACACGCCATCGCCCGCCTCGATGCCTTCTCCCAGAACAGGGACGGCTACTCCATCAGGGTAGCCGCCAGGGAACTGCTTCTCAGGAACGAGGAGCAGAAGGTGCTCATCGTCCTCTCTGACGGTGTTCCCTTTATGCCCTACAGGGGGTACGGGGGAGAAACAGGGGTTAGAGACACCGCCTTGGCCGTCCGGGAGACGGAGAAGATGGGCATCGGGGTGATCGGGCTGTACTTCGGCCCTGAAAACTACCTTGTCCAGGCGCAGAAGATTTATAACAACCTGGTCTACGTCAGGGACATCGGGGTTCTGCCCCGCGCCCTGGGGAGAGTGCTCAAGAAGGTCATCGCAGGATTGTAGAAAGTCAGAGAAGGTCAAAAAGGGGGTATTGGAATGGAAGTATTCTCTTACAGCCGCTTATCCAAATACGAATCCTGCCCGGCGGCGTTTTACCGGCACTACTGCCTGCATGCGGAAGGGGTGCCCAGCGAAGCCTCAGTAACCGGAAAAGCGGCCCATGCCGTCATTGAGGCGGCCATGAAGCTTGGCTGTAAGGAAGAGATGTTTTTCCGTGTAATGTCGGAGATAGCTTTAGCAACCTCTCCGCTCGAAATAAAACCGGAACAGGTATTCATTCTTACCTACAGGAACCCTGTTCTCCGGGAATTCCACCCGGATAACAGGGTTGAGGAGCATTTTGTCGTCCCCCTGGACGATGAGGACCCGTTTGCCCCGAAGGTTCAGGGATATATAGACCTGTGGCGGGACGGAAGCCATATTGAATTAATCGACTGGAAGACCAACTACAAGGCATATAAGCCTACGGACACGCACCAGTTGGGGTTATACGCCTGGTACCTTTCCAGGAGAACCGGCAGGGCCGTGAGGGGGAAGCTGGTCTTCCTGCGGTTGAACGAAGTTCTGGAGCACGAATTTTCCTACCGCGACATGGAAGGTGCCCGGGAGTGGGCGTACACGCTGGCGCAGGAAATTCAGGATAAGCTCTGCATGATAAACGAAGGTGCCGACCACCAGCAGCTCTTCCCGACCAGGGTCGGCGATGCCTGTCGGGAGTGCGAGTACGCGGTAGAGTGCATTGACGGCAATCTCCCTCCCGTACCCGGGGAGGTAAGGACCTACCGGGAGGCAGAAGCCCTGGGGGCAGAAATCCTGCGGCTGGACGCCGCCCTGGGCCGGATGAAGGATGCCTTGAAGGCTTATGTGTCGGCGTGCGGGCCGGTGGTTGTGGGCGGCAGGCAGTTCGCCCTGGTTCCTTCGGTCTACTGGAAGTGGAATGCGAAGTCCCTGGAAGCTGCATTCAGGAAGATGGAGCAGGAGGGTAGAAATCCTTTTGATTTTTTGAGTTTGGGCTCCACCCAGATCAAAAAACTGGGTTGGGGCGAAGACGTGCTCCGGAAGCTGGGGGCAGTAAAAAGGGAGAGTATCTCTTTCAGGGATGTTGCGGCAAGCTGATCTACTAATACCCTGGTCCAAAAACAAGGGGGAAGCCTTACACGCTTCCCCCTGCAGTTTTTTCAGGGGGTGGTTTGCCTGAAAGATTTCGACATTATCGAAGTCGCTGAAAGGCTCGGCCTCCAGTTCGTCAAAAATGGCCCCGGAAACGAAAGGATATACAGGTGTCCCTTCTGCGGCGACTCCACCAAGCACCCCAATAAAGGGCACCTGTACGTCAATGCAAGGACCGGGGTTTTTAAATGTCACCGGTGCGGCGAGGAAGGCAACGCCATCACCCTGTGGGCCAAATACCACAGGGTAGATGCAAAAACTGCTTACAGGCAGCTTCGGGACGGGGAATTCCCGGAATGCGGGCCGGTCCCCGGGGAAAGCGGCGGGGAAGACAGCGGAGCGGGTATAGACGAGAGGGACAGGGTTTACAGGAAATTCCTGGGACTCCTCAAGCTCGACCCTCCGCACAAAGCCGACCTCCTGCGGCGCGGCCTGAGTGAGGTGCAGATACACAACAACCTCTACAGGTCTGTTCCCCAGGATGCGAGGTTCCGCTGGAGAGTAACCAGGTACCTCCTGGAGAAGGGTTACTCCCTCAAAGGGATACCTGGTTTTTTTACGCGGAACGGGAGGTACGGCCCCTTCTGGGACTTCGTAAGCCCGGCCGGGTATCTGATCCCGGTGAAGGACGTGCAGGGCAGGATACAGGCCCTGCAGGTCAGGCTGGACGAAGGGAAATACATCTGGTTTTCATCCCACGGGATGCCCAACGGGACATCATCGAAAGCTCCCACCCACTATACGGGTGGGAGAGGCAAGGTGTGGGTGACGGAAGGTCCCCTGAAGGCTGACGTGGCCTCGGCGCTGCTCAACGCTCCCTTTGTGGGCATCCCCGGGGTGGGTGCGTGGAAGGACGTTGACGGGATACTTGAGGCTTTAAGCTGTAAAGACCCCGTGGTGGCCTTCGACGCGGATTACAGGACCAACCCCAACGTCGCAAAGGCTCTCGGTGACTTTATCAGGAGCCTCAAGCAGAACGGGTACCGGCCCCTGGTGGCCAGCTGGCCCGCCTCATACGGCAAGGGGATAGATGACGTGTTTTTGAAACTTCACAGGGAAGAGGTGTCGTCCGTAACCCTTACAATCGAGGGCGTGCCGGTGACCATCAGGAGGACGGTGACTACTACTGTTTCTGTTGGAAAGTAGCTGCGTTGCTTGCTGCCCCGCGGGGTGCGGGGCAGAATGGAGCGCGGTTGCGGCTGCCGGTGCTTTTAAGACACCGGAGACAGGGTTTGATTTTACGGCGCCTTTGAAGGCCGCCGGTAAAATTCAAAAAAATAACCAAAAGAGGAGGGGCAAAAATGGAAGTATGCTACTTTTGCCGGGTGCGCCGTCCGACCTGGGTAGTGGATTTCGAAACCAGGCGGGTACTGGTTACCGTGGACATGTGCGAGGAGTGCTACAAGTCCTATCAGGATCAAGAGGCTACCGTCTACTGTTTGTACAGGTCGCGGCGATTCTGGCTCAAAATGCTCCTGGTGCACTGCCTGATCTGGGCCGGGTCCCGGTTCGCCCTCCTGGGGCGGCTGATGGCGCGGACGGGGTTTGTCCGCCGGTACCTGGACATAAAGCCGAAAAGCCCGGCCTGGTTTGCCCTGCGGCTGTCCGATGTGCTACGGGTCCGGTAGCGGCAAAGGCTTCTGTCGGAAGGGAGCTTTGGTGGATCTATCAGGCTCTGACACTTCGTGTCAACCTGGTAGCTCCGCTTAGAAAGGGGGGTATACGTTCTACGGGCTGCAGAAAGTCCGTAGAAAAAAGCAATGGAAAAAGACGTTTACAGGGGCGCTGAAATAATTGAACGGCGCCGGCTGAAGGATCTAAGACCTTACGTCGATGAACTGTTGCGAGAGGGATTTAAGAAAATCAAATCGCCCCGTTTTATCGTTTTCCTGAAGCACCCGGAACGGGATGACTGGGCAGTGGTAACAAAAAGTTCCGTAAGGGACGAGTACATTTTAATTCGGGGAGGCCTTGATTTCATGTTCGGGCTGAAAAGAAAGACGTTATCATATCGCGGCTGCACCAAATTATGCGGGAATGACTGTCCTGTGTTTAAAGCTTCACTCTCGGGGCTTGGTCACAAGATACGGCCTTCTTAGTCCAAAAACCCTGCTGTTTTCCCGGCAGGGTGTTTTAATTTCAAGAAAGGGGATGGTTCTCATGGCCAGAGTCGAGTTATTTACTGAAGAGCTGGCCGCAATCGCCGACCCGTCGTACAGAGCTTTTGCGGCAGCGTGTCTGGAATTTGCCCCACAGGAGTTCTGGACGGCCCCGGCGTCATCTTCGAGGAAGTACCACCCGGAGTTTGCGCATGGCGAAGGCGGGCTGGTGCGGCACACGAAGGCGGCGGTCAGGGTGGCTCTGGACCTGCTCCGGGCGTTTCCTGAACTGGAGCCGGAAAGAGACGTGATCATCACAGCTATCCTGCTGCACGACACCTGCAAGGTAGACCCGGATACCGGGCGGACCGATCCGGATCATCCGCTGCTGCCGGGGAAGCGGTACGAGAGGTTTGCGGGAATGCTCCCGCCCGGCGGGTATGAAGAAGTCATGGCGCTCGTCGAGACGCACATGGGTATCTGGGGGCCGGTAGATGTCTGGAAGATGTCTCCGCCCCTGCCGGAGAGAATGGGCGCGGCGCTGCTGGTCCACCTGGCTGACTACGTTGCCAGCCGGGAGTGGGTGTCGGAGAAAATTCTGGCATAAGAAAGAGGCCGGATATATGCCCGGCCTCAAGTCGTAAGTTATCCCTGGAAAGGAGCGAGAGGAGAGGATGGCGAAACGGAGCGAGCTCAGGGAAGGCATGTACGTGCGGATGAATCCCGAGCTGGACCCGGACAGCTACTGGCAGCGGTTAATCGCGGGTCGCTACTTTCGTGTAGGCAAAGTAGCGGAGAAACCCGACGACGCTGAAATATGGAGTCCGTGTTTTGGGAATGTCCTCTACTGGTCGACAGGGTACGTAATGCAGGTTGACAACGAAAATATGATGCTTATTTCGGAAGCCGAGCAGGAAAGGATCAGGTACATTCTAAAACACAAGCAAGAATTTGGCGATTTGTTCAGGGTAGGCCGCAAGCTGGAACGTGCTGTAGAAATGCTTGACGATTACCTTAGAGAGAACTGCGAAGAACACGTTGATTTGTGGGACATAATGGACGCTGAACACTTAGCTGATAAGGTCCGGTGGGCAATGAGCGACGAAGCTGAAGAGAACGAGATAGAAGAAGTTGTCAGCGAAGCGGTTGAAATGTGGGGAGAAATTGAGGAGCTGCTGGAAAAACTGGACCGTCTGGAAGATAAATATGTGCGGAGCTGGGTCCGGCAGCAGAAACCGGCAGACTGGGAAGAAGTTATCGTAACGGAGACGCCGGGGTACCGGCTGTTGAACCTGCTCATAGCCGATTTTGCAGCGTTAAGGGACAGCTGGACGGAAGAACTGGGCAGCGGCTACCCGTTCAGCGAGGACCTTGACGAGCTGATAATTAAGCTGGTAAAGTGGCGGGACAGCGTTCGCGGTGCTGGTCTGGCGAAAACGGGGAGAGGATTGCCGTGCGGCAGTTAACAATCTTTGACATCCTGTCGGATGATACCGGTCAATCCTCTGGTGGAAAAAGAAGAAAACGCAGACCTCTCAAAGAGGAGTACGACGAGTGTGTGGCCGCCTTAAAAGAACGTTTCGAGCGGCACGCCGAAATTTTGGCTAAAGGCACGACCGACCCTTTCTACCCGGACGGGGTTAACGCCAACCTGGTCAGGAACCACATTATCTACTACAGGAAGCGGCTGGAAGAGATATGCAGCCGGACGTTTTTGGCACTGCCGGAAATATACTTCCGTCCGGTTCCTGAACTGGTTGATGAAAGCTACATGGCGCCGGGTTCCCGGGCAGCAAAGTTGCACAAAAACTTTAATAGTTAGAGGAGGAATGGTCTTATGAAATTCACTACGTCCAAAGAAACACTCGAAAGCGCCCTCTTCGCGGCGCGGCGTGCGGTCAGGCACAACAGCCCGCTGGGGATCCTCCAGGGGATCCACATGACGGTCAGGGGCGACCGCCTGGAGGTGGTCGGGACGGACACCGAGCTGACTATCCGTTATACCGCAGAAGTCGAGGTTGTAGACGAAGGCGAAGTGATAGTAAACGCTGGAATCTACGACCTTGTAAAGCGGCTGCCGGCAGGTCCCGTAGAAGTCGAGCGGGCGGAAAACGAACTGCTGCTCAGGTATTCCGGCAGCGAAGCCAGGGTCAGCGTATACACCGGCGAGTTTCCGGCGGTACCCTCCGTCGACGGCAGGGGCATCGAAGTTGATGCCGCGGAATTCTTGAACGCAGTCGGTCAGGTCTATTTTGCCTGCTACGGTGAACTCGACCGGCCCATTCTAACAGGGGTGCTTGTCAATTCTCACTTTGATTTAGCCCAACCCCTGCCCATTTTCGCAGATTGAACAATCTGCAACTATTTCCGATACCAGAATAATCTGCAACTGCTTCGCAAATTGTGCTGGTATTTCAGGTCAGTCAGTCCGTCTATTCACCAGAATATGACAACCAGTGACTGACCCCTTTTCTTCCGGCTGTGGAACAGGTAGAATATTTGCTGGAAGTGACCGCCATGCAGCAGATATTTTACACGCCTGTACCGCCGGAAGAATACGCCCGCCTGGGCAAAGATTTTCCCTTTCCCCAACCACTCTCATGCCCC
>NZ_FQUW01000044.1 GCF_900129285.1 Desulfofundulus australicus DSM 11792 | reverse complement strand
CGCGAGAGCACCCGCGCCAGTATGGTGGCCGTGGTGTATTCGTCTATTTCTTCCAGTTCGGGGGTGACCAGCACCGCCCGGTCGGCCCCCATGGCCAGGGCCTGGCGCAGTACGTCCTGGGCTTTCGGCCCGCCCATGCTGATTACCGTTACTTCCCCTTTGGTCTTTTCTTTGATGCGCAGGGCTTCTTCCACCGCAAATTCGTCGTAGGGGTTCATGATCAGGCTGACGCCTTCCTGGTTGATTTTCCCCTGCGCATCCAGGGTGATCTTGGCTTCCGTGTCGAAGGTCTGCTTGGTAAATACTGCTACCTTCATCTTCTCCCTCCTTACGTCAGTTATTTGAGCAGATGATTGGCAATGACTATGCGCTGAACTTCACTGGTACCCTCGTAAATTTCCGTAATCTTGGCATCCCGCATCATGCGCTCCACAGGGTACTCCCTGGTGTAACCGTAACCACCGTGAATCTGCACTGCCTTGGTGGTTACCCACATGGCCACCTCCGAAGCGTAAAGCTTGGCCATAGCCGACTGTTTGCTATAGGGCAGCCGGTTATCTTTCAGGAAGGCAGCCTGGTATACCAGCAGGCGGGCGGCCTCAATCCGGGTGGCCATATCGGCCAGCATCCAGGCAATGCCCTGATTGGCGCTGATGGGGCGGCCGAACTGCTCCCGCACTTTACTGTATGCCAGGGCCTGTTCGAAAGCCCCCTGGGCAATACCCAGAGCCTGGGCGGCTATACCGATACGCCCCCCGTCCAGGGTGGCCATGGCAATTTTAAAACCTTCACCCTCTTTACCCAGCATGTTTTCTTTGGGAATACGGCAGTTATCAAAAACCAGCTCGTAAGTATAAGAAGCCCGGATACCCATCTTATGTTCCTTCTTGCCGAAGGTGAACCCGGGTGTGCCCTTTTCCACAATAAAAGCGGTTGTTCCCCGGTGCTTTTTGCTCATGTCGGGGTCCGTGCGGGCAATAATAACATAAACATCGGCCCGCCCTCCATTGGTAATAAAGATTTTCGTTCCATTCAGGACATACTCATCCCCATCCCGGACGGCACTCAGCTTTACCGACCCGGCATCGGAACCGGCAGAAGGCTCGGTCAGGCCCAGAGCACCGATCTTTTTCCCTTCGGCCAGGGGAACCAGGTACTTTTTCTTTTGCTCTTCAGTACCAAAGGCATATATGGGCCAGCTGCACAGGGAGGTATGGGCCGAGATAAGTACCCCCGTGGAGGCACAGACCCGACTTAACTCCTCCACTGCAATGGCATAGCTGAGGTTATCCATGCCGGCCCCACCATACTCCTCGGGAAAGGGGATGCCTGTCAGGCCCATTTCGGCCATCTTGTCCCATAAAGACCAATCGTACTCTTCCGTTTCATCCATTTCGGCGGCTTTGGGAGCCACCTCATTTTCGGCAAACTCCCGGACGGTTTGCCGGAGCAATTCCTGCTCCTCCGTAAGCATAAAATTCATAAACCTCTCCCCTTTTTGAACCGATTTTTAATTTCAACAATTCCTCCTACTTTTAAACCCCTAGCCACAGGTCAGGTGGTACGGCTTTTAATCATTATTCCTAGCAAGCTTCATGCCGGACTTTTTAGAAAACTCTAACTAGACCAGCAAGGGCAGCAATTCCAACAATCCATACCCCGCCCTCCATCAATCCAGGGCCTTCAACACGTGCCTTCAATATAGACATCATACATCCCATAAAACAACGGGCAGCCCCGGGAAAAAGCTTGCCCTTTGCGGTCTATTTAAGGAGTGTTTACATAAGTAAACATGGGGCCCCTTTTTAGACATTCGCTCCCCCTGCTTACCTTCCCTGCAATAGCATATTCCTTTTCCCGGAAAGAAGCAAGATAAAACCGTAAGGGCCGGGTGTTAACCTGACCTCCCAGGCTGTAGTCAAAAAGTACTTCTGATATGTGCCCTGGTTTTAGTCGTCGCTCCCGGTCGTATCGCTGGCCGGGCCAAAAGGCCCCGGCTCCGGTCTTCGGCGGGTACCGGCCACATTCACACCACCGCGAACATCCGGTCCGCGGCACGTGGCCTGGCCCGGCGGCGCTCACTCCAGGTCGCTTCTCCTTTAAAACCAGGGCACATAAAGAGTTGGCCGAAAACCTGAAGGGCCGGGTGTTAACCCGGCCCCTTGCTCCTCTAACACTACCTGCGCTTACCGGCCCACTCCCGTTCCCGCAGTTCCACCCGGCGGATTTTACCGCTGATGGTTTTGGGCAGGGATTCAACAAACTCGACCTTCCGCGGGTACTTGTAGGGCGCGGTAACTTTCTTTACGTGTTCCTGCAGCTCTTTCACCAGCTCATCGGAGGGCTGGTAACCCGGTGCCAGCACAACGAAAGCCTTAACCACTTCCCCCCGGATCTCGTCGGGACTGGAAACCACGGCCGACTCGGCCACCGCCGGGTGTTCCAGCAGGGCACTTTCCACTTCAAAGGGGCCAATGCGGTAACCGGAAGTAAGGATTACATCATCGGCGCGTCCCACGAACCACAAATAGCCGTCCTCATCTTTATAGGCCCGGTCGCCGGTAAGATACCAGTCGCCACGGTGCACGCTGGCCGTTTTTTCTGGATCTTTCCAGTATTCCTTGAATAACCCCACCGGACGCTCGGGTTTTACTCTAATCGCCACATCGCCCTCGGTGTTGGGCGGCAGGATATTGCCTTCCTCGTCAATAACCTGGACGTCAAAACCCGGGGAAGGTTTGCCCATGGAGCCAAAACGGGGCTCGATACAGGGGAAGTTGCCACAAACCAGCACCGTTTCGGTCTGGCCGTAACCATCACGGATGGTAAGGCCAGTAGCCTTTTTCCAGACCTCAATGACCTCCGGATTCAGGGGTTCACCGGCACCGACACAGTGGCGCAGGGTGGTGAACTTGTACTGGCTTAAATCTTCCAGCACCATCATCCGGTAGTTAGTTGGCGCTCCACAAAGGGTGGTAATGGGGTATTTCTGCAACAATTCCAGGGTTTTCTTTGGACTGAAGCGGGGGGAATGGTGGACAAACAGGGCCGCCCCCATATTCCACGGGCCAAAGAAACTGCTCCAGGCTGCCTTGGCCCAGCCGGTATCGCTTAAATTCCAGTGCAAATCGTCCGGGCGCAGGTCCAGCCAGTACTTACCGGTTATTATATGGCCCAGCGGGTAGCTGGCATGGGTATGCACCGTCATCTTGGGATAACCCGTCGTTCCCGAGGTGAAATACAGGATGGCATTGTCGTCGCTCCTGGTATTGGCGGTAGTAAAATTGTCACTGGCCCTGGCCACTGCTTCCCTGTAATTCAGCCAGCCCTGGCGTGGCTCGCCCACTATAATGCGGGACTTAACCGTGGGACATTCCCCTATAACCTCGTCCACCCTGGGAGCAACGTCGTTATCGGTAATAACACAAACCGCTTCCGCTGTCTCCAGGCGATATTTGATATCCTTGGCAGTAAGCTGGGTGGTACCGGGACTGACTACGGCGCCCATGCGCAGGCAGGCCAGGTTGATCTCCCACCACTCAATCAACCGGGGCAGAATAACCACTACCACATCGCCCTGCTTGACCCCCTGCTCCCGCAGGACATTGGCCGCCCGCCGGGAAGCGACGGAAAATTCATAAAAAGTCTTGCGCACCTCGTTACCCTCATCATCCACCCAGAGCATGGCCAGCTTAGCGGGATCCTGAGCCCATTTATCAATAACATCCCGGGCAAAATTGAAATATTCGGGCTTTTCCCATCTGAATTCCGCGTAGGTTTTTTCATAATCCACCATATTGTGCTGGCTCAACTTTGCTTCCTCCTTTATCAGGTTTCACAGCCTAAAAAGATAGTTTAAAGTTAATACCCGGTTGCGGGATTGTTTTTACCAACCCCGCAACCGTATTTACCAGGTGCCCCTTCCATACAGGATGCCCTTTCTAACCACCTGTTCCCTTTAAGTCCTTAGAAGACCCCGCCACCCCCCTTTATTTGAGTACCGAAAATTTCACCATGCAAAAATTAAACCACTATTCTGACTATTTAACTTCTCTAGCACTGATTGCACCGAAATCCTCACCACGTATAAAAAATTTTAATAACGGCAGCAACGATTAAAGCAGATATTTAACTCCGGCTTCCGTTAAGGCAGTGTAAATATTACTATACATGTTTTTTAGCGTTACCAGGTGAAAGAACTATTTTCCCGCTTTCCTGGCCGCCACAATGCTTTTGATCTGCTCCACCGCACCTATATCTTCCAGACCGGTAATATCACCCTTGATCTCACCGCTGACCATAATTTCTTTCAGCAGGCGGCGCATGATCTTGCCGCTGGGAGTCTTGGGCATGACCGGGGTGAAGTAAATGGCTCCGGGAACGGCAATTTTGCCGATATTTTCTATGACCTTATTTTTTATTGCCTGCTCCATCTCGGGACCGGGCTGATATCCCTCCCGGAGGGTGACAAAGGCCACGGGAATTAACCCTTTAATGGGATCCGGAACACCAATTACCGCCGCTTCAGCTACCCCCTCACATTCAATAATGGCACTTTCCATTTCCATGGTCGAAAGGCGATGGCCGGCCACGTTGAAAACATCATCAATCCGGCCGGTAACCCAGAAATGGCCGTCCTTGTCCTTGATGGCAGCATCATGGGTGTAATAGCATCCTTCCACCTGGCTGAAATACTCCTGGATATACCTCTCCGGTTCCCTCCACAGGGTACGTACCATCATGGGAATGGGTCGCTTGATGATCAGGTTGCCCGGCGTTTCAGGGGGAACCGGTTTTCCTTCCTCGTCCACCACATCCAGCTGCGCGCCTAAAAATTGAATGCCGCAGGAACCGGGTTTCATGGGCGTTAACCAGGCTGCCCCGGCCAGCGGGCAACCGGCAGTTTCCGTCTGGCCCCAGGTATTATTAATGTAAATGCGTTTCCGGCCCAGTTTTTCATAGGCCCAGTGCCATGCCTCCGGGTTAAACGGTTCCCCCACCAGGGATAGAACATCCAGGCAGGACAGGTCGTAAGGCTCCATCCAGCTTTCTCCGTACCGCATGAGCATACGGATAGCGGTGGGGGCAGTAAACAGCTTATTCACCCGGTACCTGTCGATAATCTGGTAGAACCGGTCGGGCCGGGGGTAGTCCAGAGCCCCCTCGTAAAACAGGGTTGTTACCCCATTGGACAGGGCACCTGCAATTCCCCATATATGCATGGTCAACCAGCCGATATCGGCCGTACACCAGAACATATCATGGGGATGGTGATCCATATGGAATTTGGCGTAAACATAATTATTTACCACAAAAGCTACGCTTGAATGTACTATACCCTTGGGTTTGCCCGTGGTGCCACTGGTATAAAATACCAACCCGGGCTCATTGGCCTCCATGGGTTCCGGCGGGCACTGCCGGGATACCCCGGCCATCAATTCATGCCACCAGTAATCGCGTCCTTCCTTCATGTATACCTCCGAACCGGTACGCTTTACCACCACCACAGCCCGGATGCTCTGCATATCCTCAATTACTTCATCCACCTTTGGTTTCAAAGGAATTTCCCGGCCGCGACGGTAGCCGCCGTCGGCAGTGACAACCAGCTGGGGTTCGTAGTTAATAAGCCGGTCCCGCAGGGCCCGTACGGAAAAGCCCGAGAATATGGTATTAAACAGCACTCCCAGGCGGTAGCAGGCCAGAACAGCAATTACTGTTTCCGCCAGGTTGGGCAGGAAAATGGCCACCCGGTCACCCTTCTGCAGGCCGAAACTTTTAAGAATATTGGCAAATTTACATACCTCGCTGTGCAGCATCCGGTAGGTATAAAACTTGCTCTGATAGTCTTCCCCCTCCCAGATCAGGGCCAGCTTGTTATCTGCGCCCTTCTCCAGGTGCCGGTCAATAAGATTGTAGCAGGGATTGGTAACGCCGCCGACAAAAAACTTGAAATGCGGCATTTCCCCTTCCATAACCTTTTCCCAGGGCTTGATCCAGTAAAGCTCGCTGGCCACGTCGGCCCAAAATTTTTCCGGTTCCTCCCACGATTTGCGGAGCAGTTCATTAAAAGCATCCACACTGCCCAGGACTGACTCTTTTACTTTTCCGGGTTCGGGATAATAAAGTTTGCTCTCCTTAATCATCTTTAACTCCTCTGGCCTTACCTCGATCACCAACCATACCTCCCCTTTTTCGAACTATTTTGATTTTTTAAACCCCGGCCGGGGAAAAAATTCATTTTTCACCTCCCTCCTTTTTACTTCGCCTTCCCGGCCGGGGTTCGGGAAAAAAGAGCCTAGCAACTATCCCTGCTTTCCCACCATTTACTTAAGGGATCGTGCAGGGTAAATATGCCACCGGGTTTTTGCTGCACCCGCCCGCGCCTGACCAGATCCTGCAATAACTGTTCAGTTACTTTTTCGTCCAGCCCCAGATGTTCAGCTACTTCGGAAATACTTCCGGGAACACGTCCCAGCAAGCTGACAATGGCCTCCCCGGCAGCCTTTTTCTGCCGGCGGGTCAGGGGAATACCTGGAGGGATGATCTTCCTGTGAAACCCGCGAGTCACCTCTACCCCCCCACTTTCACCACGCCTCAACAACCCAGCGCCCGGGAAATGACCAGACGCTGGATCTCGGAGGTGCCTTCCCCAATTTCCAGCAGCTTGGCATCCCGCAGATGGCGCTCAACCGAAAACTCCTTCATATAACCATATCCTCCATGTATCTGGATGGCATCCAGGGCAGCCCGGGTAGCCATTTCTGATGCAAACAGCTTGACCATGGCCGCCTCCTTGGTATAGGGCCGTCCCTGATCCCTCAACCAGGCAACCTTCAGGTACATGTTCCGGGCCAGCTCAATGTTGGTGGCCATATCAGCCAGCTTGAAAGATACGGCCTGGAACTTGGAAATGTTTTGCCCGAACTGGGTCCTCTGCCGGGCATACTCCAGGGCTGCATCCAGGCAGGCCTGGGCAATACCTACGGCCATGGCCGCAATGGCCACGCGACCGCCATCGAGCACCTGCAGAAATTGCTTGAAGCCATGGTTTAACTGGCCCAGGAGATTTTCCCTGGGAATTCTCACATTATCAAAGAACAGTTCTGTGGTGTTGGATCCGGACATGCCCAGCTTTTCGTAGCCGGCTCTTATGGTCAAACCGGGAGCGTCGGCAGGCACGATAAAGGCACTGATGCCCCTTTTACCTTTATTGCGGTCAGTAACCGCTGTAATGGTAATAAAGCGGGCGTAGCTGGCATTGGTGATGAAACACTTGGAGCCATTTATCACCCATTCATCTCCCTCCAGCACTGCCGTGGTCTGGGTCCCACCGGCATCCGAACCGGCATTGGGCTCGGTAAGTCCGAAAGCACCGAGACATTCTCCCCGGCACAGGGGTACCAGGTATTTTTGCTTTTGCTCCTGTGTGCCGAATAGATAAATGGGCATGCAGCCGAGGGAAATATGTGCCTCATAGGTAAGGCCGGTGGAAGCGCAGGCCCGGGTAATTTCTTCTAAGGCCAGGCAATAGCTGACGTAATCTCCTCCGGCACCTCCGTATTCCTCAGGAAAGGGCAGGCCCATGAGATCCATCTCTGCAAGCTTCTTTATAATATCCAGAGGGAACTGGCCGCTCCGGTCGATCTCTTTTGCTCTGGGGAGAATTTCTTTCTGGGCGAACTCCCGCACCACATCACGAATAAGCCGCTGATCTCTGGTAAGGTCAAAATCCATCCCACACCCCTCCCGGAAGAAAATTTTAAACTGGTCCTGTTGCCCCCGTAAAAGGTGACGGGCCTGCTCGAACAACGCACCCCTTTCCCGGCCGGTTTTGCCACCCGGCCCATTTTTTAAAGCAAGTCAAGAGTAACAGGCCGCTTTTCAACTGCCAGTAACCATAAAATGGGGGCGAGATATCAAAATTCAAGCCCCAACTGCACATGTTCCAGACATGGTCCCGGCTGGTGTTAACAAACTTAACACCAGCCGGTATCCTTACCCGGCATTATCTCCGGGCTTTTCCGGGAGAATAAAGGGTGGGACGGGGAATACAGGAACTGTTTATATTTATTTACATCAAGTTATATTTAACTAACTTCTTATACAGACCGGGCCGGGAAATCCCCAGCAGCCGGGCCGCCCTGGCCCTGTTTCCCTTGCTTTCAACCAGGGCCTGCAAGATTATATACTTTTCCACCTGTTCCAAAATCTCAACCAGGGTTTTCCCCTGCCTGAATGCCTGCGCAACCTGGCCGGGAAGCCCCGTATCACGAAGCGGTTGTTTTTCACCGGAGAAGGAATACAGGTGAGCAGGTAAATGGTGCAGCTGGATAACTTTATTATCATCTATCAGGTTAAAAGCGCGTTCCAAACAATTTTCCAGTTCGCGAACATTTCCCGGCCAGGAATATTGCATGAAGGCGTTCATCACCTCCGGAGCAACTCCACTTACCCGGGCCTTAAAAGAAAGGTTGAACTTCTGGATAAAGGCTTCCACCAGCAGGGGTATATCTTCTTTGCGTTCTCTTAAAGGGGGAATGTGTAAATTAATCACGTTCAGGCGGTAAAAAAGATCTTCCCGGAATTTTTTATACTTAACCATTTGTTCAAGGTTAACATTGGTCGCGGCCACCACGCGGACATCAACGTATATGGAACGCCTGCTGCCCAGTTTTTGTATCTCACGTTCCTGCAGGAAGCGCAGGAGCTTGGCCTGCATGGGCCAGGAGAGTTCCGCCACCTCATCCAGGAAAACCGTTCCCTGGTGAGCAAGTTCCAGCTTACCGGGCTGCCCCCCTTTCCGGCAGCCGGTAAAAGCTCCTTCTTCGTAACCAAAAAGCTCGGATTCCACAAGCGTATCGGGAATGGCCGCACAATTAATTTTTACAAAGGGTCCTGCTCGTCGCAAGCTGGCCGCATGCAGCGCCCGGGCAAACAGTTCCTTTCCGGTGCCGCTCTCCCCGGTGATGAGCACATTTGAATTGCGGGGAGCAATTTTAAGCAGGGTTTCCTTGAGATCGAGCATCTGGGGACTGAGGCCGATAATGTGATCTGTGGTAAAATGGGCAACCCCGGGAGAATGAAATCTCACTGTTTACCACGGTCCTTCCTGAAATATCTGAATGTTTTTGCTGAATAAAAGAGAAAAGGGTTAGAATTATTCAACTACTCTCAATATTTTAACAACGTCATCTGGAAGTGTAAATAAAAAAATATGGCCATCCCCCGACAGGAATGGCCTTGAATAGACTCACGCGATTTTCGCCCTGGCCAGGTGCCTGCTCAAAGCTTCCTGGTAGAGCTGCAGGTATTCCACTGCCGAACGGGCCCAGGAAAAGTCAAGCTCCATGGCCCTCCTGATGAGCGCCCGCCACTGTTGAGGTTGCTCCGTATACAGGGTGAGGGCCCGCAGGATGGCCTGGTAAAGGGCCTCTCCATCGTATTCGGAGAAGGTGAAGCCGTTTCCGGAACCGGTAGCCGGATTGTAATCATGAACCGTATCAGCCAGCCCGCCCGTTGCCCGGACGATGGGGATGGTTCCATAGCGCATGGCAATCAATTGTCCGAGACCACAGGGTTCAAAACGGGAAGGCATTAAAAACATATCGGCACCGGCGTAAATGCGCTGGGCCAGGATGGCATTAAAGCCTATATAAACTCCCGCTTTTTCAGGGTAACGGTTGTGAATGTCCCTGAACATATTCTCATACCGGCGGTCGCCGCTGCCCAGTACCACAAACTGCACATCATGGGCCAGCAGCCGGTCGGTAATTTGAGCGATCAGATCGAGCCCTTTTTGATCCACCAGGCGCGAGATCACTCCCAGCACCGGAACATCCCTTACGGGCAGGTTCATTTCCTTTTGCAGGGCATATTTGTTTTCCCTCTTGTTTTCAATGCTCTCCCAGTCGTAATTGCGATGAATACGGGGATCGGTTCTGGGGTTAAATTCGTGGTAATTAATGCCGTTAATTATCCCGTACAGGTCGTGGGAACGCTTGCGCAGCAGGCCATCCATCCGTTCTCCCATTTCCGGTCGCTGAATCTCGGCGGCGTAGGTTTTGCTGACCGTGCTGATGACATCGGCAAACAGGATGCCCATTTTCATAAAGCTAACCGTACCGTAAAACTCAATTAATTCGGGAGTAAAATATTCCTCCCCTACCTCTAAAAGATCGAGGGTTTCTTTGGGGAAATTACCCTGGTATTGCAAGTTGTGGATGGTGTAAACCGTTGCTATCCGGTTATAAAAGGGGTCCTGGTTATAGCGCACCTTCAGGAAAAAGGGGATGGGCCCGGTCTGCCAGTCGTTGCAGTGGATTATATCCGGTTGCCAGTTGAGGCGCGGTAACATCTCCAGTACCGCCCGGCAGAAGAAAGCAAAGCGTTCCGCCTCGTCGGGAAACATATACATGCCATCCCGGTAAAAATAGTGGTGATTATCCACCAGGTACACCGGAATAATGCGATGTTCACCCTGGTAATGGGCCTCAATGGTACTTTCCCTGATGATAGCCGTCTCGACCCGCTTGTTGTAAAATACCGGGAAATCCATGCGGTAGGTGGCTTTTTCAATTCCCTTGTAATGGGGCATGGCTACCCGGACGTCGTTGCCGAGATTATCATTGCCCACGGTAGCCAGGGCCTTGGGAAGGGAGCCGGCCACATCGGCCAGCCCTCCTGTCTTGGCAAATGGTACCACTTCAGACGATACGAGCAGTATTTTCAACGGCCGGTCAAACATACCGTACTGCCTCCCTTTCTGCCCCGGCGTAAGCCGGTGGTGGTAAATAAGCTTCCTCTTCCCGCAGAACCTGCGCTGCCAGCTCCGGCGGCGTGGGGTTGATGTAAAAACCCGTACCCAGCTCAAAACCAGCCATGATCGTTAACCTGGGCATGATCTCAAGGTGCCAGTGATAGCCAGCCGTATCGGGCTCGTTGACAGGAGCGGTATGCAGGACCATATTGAAAGGCGGGTTGTTCAGGACCCTTCTTAAACGCAACAGGGTGCTGCGCAGTACCCTGGCCAGATCCCGTACCTGATCCTCCCGGATCATCGCAAAATCATGCTGGTGCTCCCGGGGTACGATCCATGTTTCAAAGGGAAAGCGGGAAGCATAGGGAGCAAAGCTAACGAAGGCACCGGTTTCAAGAACCACCCTTTGCCGCTCGGAAACTTCCTGGGCCACCACATCGCAGAGAATACAACGTCCCACAGAACGGGCGTAATTTTTAAAACCTTCCATTTCTTCCTCCACATCCACCGGAACCATAGGTGTTGCCAGTATCTGGGAATGGGTGTGTTCCAGGGATGCCCCGGCAGTCTGGCCAAAATTTTTAAAGATCTGGATATATTTTAATCTGGGGTCCCGGCGCAGCTCCAGGGAACGGTGCTGCCAGGCCCAGATAACTTCCTCCAGCTGGCGCTCATCCACAGCATCCAGGTTGGCTATATGGCCCGGAGATTCCACCACCACTTCGTGGGCACCCAGCCCATCCATCACTTCGTAAACGCCATGGCGCCGCACTCCGGCCTGAGCTTCCGGACGAACCGCGGGAAACTTGTTTGGAACCACCCTGATCCACCAGCCCGGGGTATCCGGTGCTGTGCCCCCGTGCCGGAAAGCCAGGACCTCCGGCGGCGTATCCCCTTCATGTCCCGGGCAGAGGGGACAGCGCCCCCCCTTTTTTTCGTCCCTCGGCACCCTGTAGTCAGTAGGGCGCTTCCCCCGTTCGGTAGCAATAACTACCCACCGCTTCACCAGCGGGTCCTTTCTCCATTCGGGCACTTTTTTTCCTCCCCTCGAAAAATGTCTTCTTACATTACCGCCCGAACCATATCTTCCATAGACTCCTCTTTATCGCGGCGTTCATCGATGGTAATTGAGGTCACCACCCGCATAACCCCGTCGTTAAAAGGAGCCCGGTGCATTTTTTTAACCGCTTCCAGCAGTCTATCCAGCTCTCCCTCAACTACGGTGGACATGGGTGTAACCTGGTATTTAAGGCCGGATTCTTCTTTCAGCACTTCACAACAATGGCTGATATAGCTGCTGATGCTGGGATGATCGGTACCCATGGGCATTACACTTATTTCCATGATGGCCATCTTCTCCTCACTCCTTCCCGCTATGAAATTCTATTGTAAAAGTTGCCGCAAAAACATTCTTTTTATACAGATACTGTCGCATATCCATGCCACCGGTCACACCCCGTCGCCCCGTAATCCGGGCCGGTTACAAAATTCCCTGGGCAACCACCGGCTATCCAGTTGTTTTTACGACAATACCATATTATTAGACGGCAATATTTTCTTTTAGAGCAGGAATGTGACGCTAAAAATCGAAATATGCTTTTCAGGCCATACCTCTAAAACCAAAAAAATAAGGCAGGAGCCGTTCCGCCATAAGCAAGCTTTTATCTTTTATCCTTAATAAAGGGGTTGGATAAGGTGCCCAGGGAACTGGTCAGTATTAAAGGAACCCGGGAAGGACTGGTAATACTTCTTGATTCCACCCGTGAATTTGAAGATATCAAGTTACACTTGAAGCGCAAGATGGAATCTTCCCGGGGCTTTTTCCGGGGAGCACGTTTTGCCGTCTACGGGCAGGCCATTACCGGCCGCCAGCGCTCGGAACTGGAAAATATTTGCCGCCAGTACGGTTTAATCCCCTCACCGGAAATATCCTGGCCTTTGGAGAAAAAGGTGGAACAGATAAAAACTGTTCTTCCGGGTGAACCAGCCCGGCTGGTTCAAGGCACCCTGCGCTCGGGCCAGGAAATACGGCACCAGGGAAATGTGGTAATTATAGGCAACATCCACCCCGGAGCCCGGGTTGTTGCCACCGGCAGCGTCATTATCATGGGCTGCTGCCGGGGAACTGTCCAGGCAGGGGCGGAAGGAAACACTGCGGCTACCATTACCGCTCTGAAATTACAGGCAGCCTGTTTGTCCATTGCCGGAATTACCGCCAGCCCGGCTGCAATCCCCCGGAGCAGCCTGTTTCCCATAACGGCCAGGCTAAAAGGCGGGAGGATTATTTTTGATTCCTACCGCCATAAAGCCATATACCCTGCTTTTTAAGCTTTCTCCCTTTCCAGGAGATAATGTGCGGCCAGAAGGCCGGCAGTAGACTTGGCATCGCAAATATCCCCCCGCCAGATCATGGCCAGGGCTTCGTCCAGGGGCACTTTTACCACCTGGACGAATTCATCTTCGTCCAGGTGCTGCCTTTCCAGATGCAGGTCCCGGGCCAGGAACAAGTGCATTTTCTCACTGGTAAATCCCGGAGTGGAGTAAAAGCTGCCGAGCTGCTGCCAGCGTTCGGCCCTCAAGCCGGTTTCCTCCGCCAGCTCCCTTTTGGCACACTGGAGAGGATCCTCTCCTTTTTCTATTTTACCGGCAGGTATCTCCAAAAGTTCCCTTTCCACCGGGTAACGGTACTGCCGGACCATAAAAACTTCCTTTTGCTCGTTCAGGGCCACTACGGCCACCGCGCCGGCATATTCCACCACTTCCCGGGTACCGGTACGGCCATCGGGCAGGAGCACCGTATCCACGCGCAGGTTCAGGATTTTTCCCCGGTAAACCACCCGGGAATCCAATCTCTTCTCGGTTAAAAAGGCCAATGTTATCTCCCTCCGGACTGAATAATTTTCCTCATTTTCCCCAGCGCGAGGCCGGGTAATAACGCATAGTCTTCGGTGGGCAGGTGGCGGGGCGCGGAAGCATCGAAAAGGACATTTCCCGAAGGAGGAAACTCATCATCGCCCAGCCACAGGAGAAAAGTTACAGGTATTTTGGGCAGCACCGGTATGTTTACAGCCACGTCTCCCATAGCCACCTGCGAGCCCCCCAGCATCTTCGCTGCCTGCACCAGGAGGTCCGGCTTGTCTCCGAAAAGGCTTACCAGGGGGCGTACCGCCCGGTTATTAAAGGGGCCGGTATAAATAAACCCGCCGGGAAGTTCCTGGAAGGAAATCAACCGCCCTTCTACCCGGGCCGGGGAAGACCTGGCCAGGTAATGTAAAAGAACAATTCTTATTTCTTCAGGTACTTCCTGGCCCGAAGAAGCATCTTTAACCTCACCCCCGGGGTATTTAACCAGATAATCGGCACCGAGGAAGGGAACGACAAATTCTTGCGTTTCCTGACGGTAAGTGACAGCCGCATTAAAAGCCATGCTTTCCGGATCCCGCCGGGCAAATTCTTCCTTAGCCTGCCGGTGGGCAGGCTCAAGATTCATCCAGGCCAAAATACAACCCTCCCTGAATATTTCCAAGTTTGCTTATAACAAGCTTCGTTACCGGCCGTCCTTTTCCTCCCGAAGCAGCGGTATACGTTTAAAGGGGGACTTTTTTTAAATGTATATCTGCCCCTATTCTGCACAAGATCTAATTGAAATACTTTTTGGGGAGGTATGCGGCCATGGACCTTGTACGCTGGGAACCTTTTCATGAACTTCGCCAGCAAATGAACAGGATCTTCAACAACCCCTGGTTCCGCGGGATGCCTTTCTGGGGTACCGATGGCATCAACCCGCGGGTGGACATTTACCAGACGGATGACGAAGTTGTGGCCACGGCAGAGCTGCCCGGGATAGTATCCAGGGACGACGTGGAAGTAACCCTGACCGAAAATACCCTTAGCATCCGGGGAGAATTTAAAAGGGGTGCCGAAGAAAGGCAGGAGGGTTACTATCACAGCGAACGCTATTACGGAACCTTTAGCCGCACCCTGCCTCTGCCGGTAGAAGTCAAACCCGATCAGGCAAGGGCTACTTATAAAAACGGGATCCTGGAAGTGCGCATTCCCAAAAAAGAACCCGGCAAAAGAAATGTTTACCGGGTTGATATCCAGTAGCAAGCAAATCCTCCCGTTCAGCCAGAACTTATGCCGGAAGCGCAGAAACCGGAACCAGCGGTTCCGGTTTCTACTTTTTTCCACATAATTCCTCAGATGGTATGATTTTTTTAATGCTTTCCCGGAAAAAGCCTGGTAAAATTTTAGGAGATAAAAACCAGGGGAGGTAGTTATGTTTAATTGCAGGAAAAAACTTATCCCGTTGTTAATTTTAATGATCTTTACCTTTAACTTTACCTGTATCGCTTACGCCAGCCAGTACTTAAGGCAGGGAGATTACGGTCCGGACGTGGTTGCCCTCCAGGAAAAATTGCGCCAGATGGGCTATCTGGCCGCACCGGCCACCGGTTATTTCGGCCCCCTGACAGAAGCTGCTGTCATTAAATTGCAGGCAGATTACAACCTGATCATTGACGGCATTGTCGGGCCCCAGACCAGCGCTCTTCTCACACAATTAACGGAACAAAAAATACCGTCCAGGCAAAAGAAAATCATTATGGGCTACTATACGGGGAAAGAAACACCACTGCCCTCTTCCCTGTCCAGCCTGAGCAATCATGGCTCTCAACTTACCTTCATCGCCCCCTTCCGCTACCGGCTAAATGCCAGTGGAACGGGAAGTCTCGACACCCTTGGAGATATCCCGGAAAAGGAGTTCAGGGAGCTTTTTACCGTGGCCCGGCAAAATAAGGTAAAGGTTCTGGCCCTTGTACATAACCTGCTTTACGGAAATGGCATCCAGGGCAGGGATGTGGCCCACCGTATACTGTCCGATCCCCAGAAGCGGTGGTCCCTGGTGATGAATATTTTCTATCTCCTGAAGGAAAACGGTTTTGATGGAGTGGAGATTGACATAGAAGATATTTACCCCTCGGATCGCCAGTTATTTAACCAGTTTTTAATTGAGCTGGCCGCCCAGCTCAAGCCAGCAGGATACTATATTTCCGTGGCCTTACCGGCCAAAACCAGCGATGCTCCCAACATGAGCTGGGGTGATTCCTTTGATTACGCCACCATAGGCCGCTATGCCGATCAGGTGGTGGTTATGGCCTACGATGAACACGGAGCTTACAGCGGCCCCGGCCCTATAGCTTCACTGCCCTGGGTGGAAAAAGTGGTTCAGTATACGGTGAGCAAGATTCCAGCGCCTAAGGTCATGCTGGGCATACCTGCCTATGGATTTGACTGGAACTATGATGGCGGCTTTCCCCGCTATCTATCCCATGAACTGGCCCTGGAAACTGCCCGCTGGTACGGCGCTCCTGTTCGCTGGAATACCTGGGCCCAGGCACCTTACTTCACTTACATCGATGAAAACGGCTCCCGCCACGAGGTATGGTTTGAAAATGCCAGCAGCTGGGCAGGTAAGCTGGACCTGATTACCAGGTACAACCTCAAGGGAGCCGCCATCTGGCGGCTGGGAATGGAAGATCCCGATAGCTGGAGAGTGATTGGCGAAAAATTTATCACCGCCAGGTATTAAAAAAGCTTTCATGTACTCACAGATTGTCAGTAAATTCCCCATGTACCCCGGTTTTACAGCAGGAGCAAGCGCCGCCCGGACCGTACTGTAAAATTTAAAAAAGGAATTGCCGCCCTTAAAGAGAATTATAAAACAGGTCCGCGCAATGTTATTTTTTTCTATGTAAAAGGAGAGATTTTGATTTGGCTGTCCGGGTTGGTATCCCTTCTTCACTCCTGTACTATCTTTATTACCCGGCCTGGAATACTTTCTTCAGCGAGCTGGGGGCCCGGGTAATCCCCTCGGGAAACACTACCAGAGAAATTCTCGATCTGGGGGTGAAGGAGGCCCTGGCCGATGCCTGTGTGCCCATCAAATTATATTTTGGTCATGTAAAAGCCCTGGTGGGTCAGGTTGACTATTTATTCATCCCCAGGGTGGTCTGTTTAAACAGGGAAACAACTTACTGCCCCAAATTCCTGGGGCTGCCGGACATGATCCTGCATTCCATTAAAAACGTTCCCCCCCTGATAGATGTGCGGATCGACGTAAGGGAAGAAAGGGACGCCCTGTTTAAAGCCTACCGGCAGGCAGGTCAGGTTCTGGGTGCCACCGGCAGGGTTATTATCCAGGCTTACCGCAAAGCCATGGCCACAGAGCGTCGCTTCTTCTCCCTGCTCAGGAAAGGCTGGTCGCCTCACGAAGCCCTGCAAATTTTGAAGACAGGCAGCCGGCCACCGAAAAAAAAGGGCCGCCTCACTTTTGCCGTGCTGGGCTATCCGTACCTGGTGTACGACCAGTATATAAGCGTGGGCCTGCTGGGACGGTTGAAAAAAATGGGGGTCGACGTGGTTACCGTGGAAAACCTGGCACCCCGCGTCCTCTACAGGCAAAAAGATTACCTGGAAAAGCGCCTGTTCTGGACCCTTGGCGATCTGGTCCTGCGGGCGGCCCATTACCTTCTGCGGCGGACAAATATAGACGGAGTGATCCACGTAACCGCTTTTGGTTGCGGGCCCGATTCCCTGGTGGGAAAATATCTGGAGATGGCAGTTCACCAGTACCGGAACGTTCCTTTCATGAGCCTTTCCATCGATGAACACAGCGGCGATGCCGGAATCGCTACCCGGCTGGAAGCCTTTGTGGATATGGTTATGCGCAAAAAAGAGGTGGGTCTTCAATGCCCAGGATCACTTTCCCCCATGTAGGGGAATCGTACCGCAGCTTTAAAATGCTTATGGAGGATCTCGGGAACGAGGTTATTCTCCCTCCCCGGCCCAGCAAGCGCACCCTGGATCTGGGGGTACGCTATGCGCCGGAATTTGCCTGCTTCCCGGTAAAAATACTTCTCGGCACCTACCTGGAAACCTGCCCGCAGGGGGTGGAGCTCATCATTACCAGCGGTGGGGTTGGACCCTGCCGGGCGGGTCATTATGCCCAGTTGCATAAAAAAATCCTGCGCTCCCTGGGCTACCAGGTAGATATTGTAGTTTTTGAACCACCGAGGCTCTATCCCCTGGAATTTTTACATAACATCCAGCGGCTCAACCCCCATCGTATGTCTTACCGGGCAATCTACGAGTGCATCCGGCGGGCCTGGCGCAAACTCCAGGCGCTGGATAATGTGGAAAAGCTAACCCACAAAATTCGCCCCCGGGAAACCGTCCGGGGTGCCACCACCCGCGCTTACCGGCGGGTACTGGAGTGGATTGACAGGGCATACAGCCTCGCAGAAATTGAAGAAGCCGAACAAAGCGCCATCGAAGAACTGAAAAAAGTACCGCAGGATCCTTACCGGGATGTGTTGAGAGTGGGCATCGTCGGTGAGGTATATGTCCTCCTGGAACCGGCCAGCAACCTGGAAATTGAAGAAACCCTGGGGAATCTGGGGGTGGAAGTGGAAAGGTCGCTGTTCCTGACGGGCTGGACCAGGGATAATACCTGGGCGGAAACCACAGAAGGCCTGACAGTGAAAGAAGCCGCCCTGCCTTACCTGCCCGAACTGCTGGGAGGGCACGGCCGCGACTCTATTGGCAATACGGTACTCTATGCCAAGCGGGGGTTCGACGGGGTTATTCAGCTTGCCCCCTTTACCTGCATACCGGAAATCGTGGCCAGGACTATCCTGCCCCGGGTGAGCGAAGACCACAGTATCCCTGTCCTGACTTTCTTCCTGGATGAACAGACAGGCAAGGCAGGTATGGCCACCCGCCTGGAGGCCTTTGTGGATCTAATGCGGCGCAAAAAAGCCGCCCGCCGCACGGCTTGAAAAATATTAACGGCACAAACTACTGGCCATAATACTCTTTCTTACTCTATCATTCCTACTTACCATCTTTTGCAGCAAGAAGGGAAGAACAATGAAAGCCTACCTGGGTATTGACGTAGGGTCGGTAAGCACCAACATCGTAATTTTAAGCGAGGCCGGAGAAGTCCTCACCGGCCTTTACTTGCGCACCCGGGGCCGCCCCATTGAAGCCATTCAGAATGGCCTCAAGGCAGCCAGGGAAAGCATCAAACCGGGGCTGGAAATAGCGGGTGTGGGCACCACCGGAAGCGGGCGCTACCTGGCTGGCGTTATGGTGGGAGCCGATGTAATCAAGAACGAAATTACAGCCCACGCCGTGGCTGCCAGCATGCTGGTACCCGATGTAAAAACGGTACTGGAAATTGGCGGGCAGGATTCCAAAATTATAATTCTCCGCGACGGCGTAGTGGTAGATTTTGCCATGAACACGGTTTGTGCAGCCGGCACCGGCTCGTTCCTGGATCAACAGGCCGCCCGGCTGAACATCCCCATCGAACAGTTCGGCGAACTGGCCCTGCAGTCGACCAACCCGGTGCGCATTGCCGGCCGGTGCACGGTTTTTGCCGAATCCGATATGATCCACAAGCAGCAGATGGGCCATGCCCTGCCGGATATTATCAACGGCCTTTGTGAGGCCCTGGTACGCAATTACCTGAATAATGTGGGCAAGGGCAAAGAGATCCTTCCCCCGGTAGTCTTCCAGGGAGGTGTGGCCGCCAATATCGGTATAAAGGCCGCTTTTGAACGGGCCCTGGGTATGCCCGTGCTGGTACCGGAACATCATAAAATCATGGGCGCCATCGGTGCCGCCCAGCTGGCTGCCGAGAAGGTAGCCGGAACTGGACAGACCTCATTTAAAGGTTTTGGCATCTCGGAAATCCCCTACCATACCAGGAGCTTTGAGTGCGACGGCTGCCCCAACTCCTGTGAAATTGCCGAGATTTATGAGGGGGACAGGGTCATAGGCCGCTGGGGGGCCCGCTGTCCCCGCTGGGACGTTATCTGAAAGGAAGAAAACTGTGTCCACCAAGCTTGTGCTGGTTATTAACTGGATACTGCTTTCCTTAATGCTGGCCAACGGCCTGTGGGTGATGTGGGATGCCCGCCGGCGGGGCAAGCCGCTGGGTGAGATCATTGCCTGGGGCCTGTTCTCCACCGCTTTCTTTGGTATCGGTCTGGCCCTCTACCTGGCCTGGGGCCGCCACCTGCCCTCCGGCAAAACCTGATTTCCTGCAGGGCACATAAAACTCACAAGCCTGCTTTTTGCTCTGGCCGGTAAAACCTTAGAACCATGTAAATTACCGTTCACCCTTTTGTCTACTAATGTAGACTGTTTACATTTTAAAATATAAATAATTACCCCGAACTTTTCCGCCAAACCTGCCCGCTGCCCCAAAAAGAATGAATCGAAAAAATAATTAGTCTTGACGCAACTTTATGACAACTGCCTCCTGCCCCTCTCGAATGCTGGTATAATTTTTGCTCCTCTCACCAACAAACCGATTGGTGAATACTCAAGATTTGAAAAACCTGCTGATCATTGTCCGGTAATAAAGGAGGAATAAACCTTTGCGGGAAACAGTAATTGTCAGTGCAGCCAGGACACCCTTTGGGAAACTGGGCGGGGCTCTGGCCCCTCTCACCGCCGTTCAGCTGGGAGGCGTGGTGATTAAAGAAGCCCTCCGGCGGGCGGGTATTGACGGGGAACAGGTGGAAAACGTGATCATGGGGCAGGTGCTGCAGGGGGGCTGCGGGCAGATCCCCTCGCGCCAGGCCACCCGGCTGGCGGGCCTGCCCTGGGAAGTGCCCTCGGAAACCATCAACAAGGTCTGCGCCTCCGGCCTGCGGGCGGTAACCCTGGGCGACCAGATCATCCGGGCCGGCGACGCCGACATCATCGTGGCCGGCGGCATGGAGAGCATGAGCAACGCCCCCTACTTTGTGCACGCCCGCTGGGGCCTGCGCATGGGCGACACCCGGTTTGTGGACCTGATGGTTCACGACGGTCTCTGGTGCGCCTTCTACAACCGGCACATGGCCATTCACGGCGGGGAAGTGGCCAGGGAATACGGCATCTCCCGGGAAGAGCAGGATGAATGGGCCCTGCGCAGCCACCGGCTGGCCATAGAGGCCATAGACGCCGGCCGGCTGAAGGAAGAAATCGTGCCCGTGGCCGTACCCCAGAAGAAGGGCGACCCGAAAACGGTGGACACGGACGAAGCGCCCCGGCG
>NZ_FQUW01000068.1 GCF_900129285.1 Desulfofundulus australicus DSM 11792 | reverse complement strand
GGCCGGTCCCGGTGCACCCAGGAGGAGTGCTCCCGGATGTTCACGTGCTCATACAGGTAGGGGTTCAACCCCGCTTCCCGCATGACGCCCTGGAATAACGGCGCGTGGGTCCGTGGCGTGCACGACGCCACCACCACCCGGTTGAGTTTGCGGTTGATGATGGTCCGGCGGATTTTCTCCAGGCTGTCCTGGGCACAGGCAAAGAGAAACTCCTGGGCGTGGACCACCCACGGCAGCTTCCGGGCGTATTCCACCACCTCGGGCACCCGTACCACGCTGCCGATGTTGATGCCGCAGTGGCAGACAAACACCCCCACCCGGGGCGGCTCCTTGTGCACCGCCCTCTCCGGGGGATACTCCTTGACCCGGGTCTCGCTGCCCCGGGCCGTGCTCAACAGCCGGGAAACGCAGCCCGCCGCCGCGCTGGCCTCGGTCACCGTCTCCGGTATGTCCTTGGGACCGGCAAATACGCCGCCGGCAAAAATTCCGGGCCTGGAAGTGGCCACCGGGTTGAAGGGATCGCTCCGGCAAAAACCAAACCGGTCCAGCTCCACTCCCAGGGCGGCTGCCAGTTCCCGGGCTCCCCGGGCCGGGCGCAGGCCCACCGACAGCACCACCAGGTCGAACTCTTCCTCCCGGAAAGCGCCTTCCGGGGTGCGGTAGCACAGCAGCAGGTTCCTGCTGCCGGGAATTTCTTTTACTTCGGAAACCGCACAGCGCACGTAGCGCACACCCAGCTCTTCTTTTGCCCGCCGATAGTACTGCTCAAAACCCTTCCCGTATGCCCGTATGTCCATGTAAAAGATGGTTGCTTCCAGCCCGGGGTTGTGTTCCATGGCCACGATGGCCTCCTTGGTGGCGTACATGCAGCACACGGCCGAGCAGTAATCAGCCCCGGAGCGGGGCTCCCGGGAACCCACGCACTGGATCCAGGCAATGCGCCGGGGTTCTTTGCCGTCGGAGGGCCGGATCAGGTGACCCTGGTAGGGACCGGAAGCGCTCAGGATCCGTTCAAACTGCAGGCTGGTAACCACGTTGGGGAAGCGCCCGTAACCCAGTTCCGGCCGGGCGGCTGCATCAAACAGCTCAAAGCCCGGGGACAGGATCACCGCTCCGGCCTTGATCTGCAGTTCTTCCTCGCGCATATGATGGTCAATGGCCTTGCGGGCACATTTCTCCACACATGCGCCGCACTGCTGGCAGGCGTCGGGGTCCACCGCGTAGGCGTTGGGAAATGCCTGGGCATAGGGTTTGTATATGGCTTTGCGCGTGCCCAGGCCCTGGTTGAAGTCGTCGGCCGTTTCCCGGGGGCAGACCTGCTCACAGCGACCGCAGCTGACACAGCGACTTAAATCCACAAAGCGGGGGTGCTTGCGGACGGTAACGGTAAAGTCGCCCGGCTCACCGCTTACCCCGGTAACCTCGGCCAGGGTGAATACCTCGATGTTGTGGTGTCCTCCCAGGTCGGCCACCTTGGGAGAGAGGATGCACATGGAGCAGTCGTTGGTGGGGAAGGTTTTATCCAGCATGGGCATATGGCCGGCAATGGCCGGGCCCCGCTCCACCACGTAGACTTTAAACCCTGCCCCGGCCAGGTCCAGGGCCGATTGCATCCCGCTGATCCCGGCCCCTACAATCACCACGGAGCCTCTAGGCTGGCTTTTTGTTGCCACAGAGGTGACCTCCTTGTTAAAAGCATCGTAAATGTTGAGTAGTGACCCCGCTATGGTGCCGCGTTGTCCCACGCTCACTCCGGTGCTCCGCGTAAGATGCGCACCGCGGCTCGCTTCGGACCGGACTAGCGGCGCTGCAAAGGCGGCATGGCAGTTGTACCTTACTGTCATCTTTTTGCCGTTTTAGTAAGTTACTTTTCTAATGCTACATTCCGGTGCCGCTGGTTTCGCGCCGCAGTCCGGTTGCCCTCGCTTCGCCGGGTGCTGTTACCAGAGCTCCGCAAGTCGTTCGCTTTGGACAACGCGGCACCACGCCGATGGTAGCGGTTTTGCTGAGCAATTACAAAGCATCGCCATTACTGATCAAACCTACACCGCTTCCAGGGCCGCCTCCAGCATGGCCAGGAGCTGGGCCTTTTCGTAACCCTTCTGCTGGGAGGCGCCGTTGGG
>NZ_FQUW01000074.1 GCF_900129285.1 Desulfofundulus australicus DSM 11792 | reverse complement strand
CGGGCTCTCCAGTATCTCCTGGTCGCTGTCCTCCAGGTAGTACACCCTCGCTACCCTCCTTCCACTTTTCTTTTATTTTACCTGATGGGGAAGGGGTCTCCCGCATGTCGGGCAGGGTTCCCAGGACGGAGAGAGAAGGATTTCGTCGATGAACTGGAAAACACTGACTTCACGGAATCCTCTCTCGCGCCAGCAAACCAGGAGTGCCTCAAGAAACCGCTGGGGCAGCAGGTCAAAATGGTTCATCAAAACTTGCGCTTCTTCTTTCTCCAGCACCCGGTCGAAAACCAGGTTCAGGAGCCACCGGACGCGCTTCTTTTCTTTTTGGGGGCTTTCGGTGAAGTATAAGGAAAAGAACAGTTTTTGAAATTTGCTTTTCTCGTTCTAAGCGCTCACGTTGTTTTTTCGCCCGCCACCGGCGCAGATATCTGGCTTGTCGTTCCGGGTCCTTGTAGGGCATCGCTTATCGCTCCCATACGTAAAGCCGTTTTCCGTCCTGGGCGAAAAACTTGACCGGCAGGCTTTTTTCGATTACCACGAGGGCATCCTCAATCTCCTCGACACCGCTGAGGAGCGGCTTGTTTTGCAGATATTGAGGGTCAGCAATTCCCTGCCCGTCTTTAGCATAAATGATAAGGCCGCAGGCAACCAAACGCTGCTGAATATTGAGCCTATGGAATTGAGGGTTTCTAAAAAGTTCCTGTAGGGTCATTTATTGTCCCCCTTCGCTTTTGAGAAATCATGCTTCCGGGCACCTGGCCCGCACACAACGCCAGGGCACCACTGTTCAACTTCGTCCATAGCATCGTAAATTTCCCGCTCGCCGACAATTTTCTGCTGCCGGCGTTCGTTTAGGAGCCTTAATTCCTCGGCAATTTCCTCATTACTCCGTTGTCTGACAGGCTGGGGTTCCTCTTTGGGTCTCTCCGGGGGGCGGTAGTCGCTGAACAGGTCCGCCAGCTTGACGCCCAGGGCATCCGCAAACTTCTTGTCGGTGTCGTATCCCCAGGGTGTGCGTCCCCAGGAGTTTTCCGCCCGCTCAACCTGCAGCACCCAGGCGGTGTGGAGGTTAGTCTTTCGTGCCAGTTCCTTAACTGATAAGCCCGCTTTTTCTCTAAAGTACCGCACTTGGTTGGTCCCCATTAGGTCTTCCTCCTTTGCATAGCATAAAGCCTTTGTCATCCGGACAGGGATTAGTTTATTTCCGCCCACACTAACCGTTCCCCTTTATTCTTCGGTCCTTCCCGGTCAGGACAACCGTTTCGCACACTTCCATAAGCCTGGAACTATTTAGCCCCCTAAGCAAATTGGAAAATCTCTGTGTAAAACCTATAATGATCTTAGGGGGTGTGGTCAATGAGACAATACACCGAGGAATTCA
>NZ_FQUW01000003.1 GCF_900129285.1 Desulfofundulus australicus DSM 11792 | reverse complement strand
GCTCACGTACCGCTTTAATGGGCGAACAGCCCAACCCTTGGGACCTGCTCCAGCCCCAGGATGCGATGAGCCGACATCGAGGTGCCAAACCTCCCCGTCGATGTGAACTCTTGGGGGAGATAAGCCTGTTATCCCCGGGGTAGCTTTTATCCGTTGAGCGACGGCGCTTCCACTCGCAACCGCCGGATCACTAAGCCCGACTTTCGTCCCAGCTCGACCTGTAAGTC
>NZ_FQUW01000036.1 GCF_900129285.1 Desulfofundulus australicus DSM 11792 | reverse complement strand
AGATAATGGGCCCCAGTTCATCGCCAAGAAGTTCCAGGAAACCTGTGAAAAACTAGGAATTGTCCATGAGCGTATACCTGTTAAAACCCCTAATCTAAATGCCCATATTGAAGCTTTTCATTCTATCCTGGAGACTGAATGCTATAGCCGTCATGAATTTCAGAGCTTTATGGAAGCCTATGCAGAGGTATCCAGGTATATAGAGTATTACAATCGGAAAAGGAGGCATGGTAGCCTGGGGTATATGAGCCCTGAGGAGTTCCATAAGGTATTTATGAGCAAATTAATGAAAGCCGAATCTTTTGTGGCATAATCTCCATAATTAGGGGGCCAGCCCGGTCTCGCATGGCCCACTCATACAGTTTCTTCAAGGCGGTAGCCCATCGCTGATTATTGCTCCTAATTACAGAATATGGTATACTGGACAACGAGGTGAAGTCCAATGGCGGTTGAACGTCTGTTTGAGGAAATTAAAAAATTGACCCCAAAGCAAAAGGAAGAGTTATTCCGTAAATTAGGAATTACCCTTCCCATACCAGAAAACGAAGAATTGCGTGGCGGCCCTGATGACCCTCTGGCAGAGTTAATTGGCATGTTGAAGGGGCCGGGTACTGGCTCCCGCAAGTACAAGGAGGATTTGTATGGGGGCGAAAGACCTTTATAAGCTGTTCATTGATACCGGTGCTTTTATCGCCCTTATTGACGAACGTGACTCCATGCACCAGGCATCCAAAACTTTTTATGCCTCGTTAAGCAAACGAACGAACCTGATGACCAGCATTATGGTTATCTCAGAAACCTATACCTGGTTACGCTACCACGCTGGACGTGACCTGGCTATCCGGTTTCTCGACATCATTGACCGGTCGGAGAAAGCCGGAGCTTTACAAGTAATTCTTCCGGAAAATAGCACAATGGATAAAGTTCATGCCGTTCTCAAGAAGTACCATGATCAGGACCTGTCCTATACTGATGCAGTCAGTTTTGTCATTCTGGAAACCATGAACATCCAGGATGTATTTGGTTTTGACTCTCATTTTTACATTATTAAGCGAAACCTCTGGCCATCCGTTAAAAACGGTGAGAGGTAATAATCTAACGTAGCTGTAGGGATTCCAAGTTCCCAGCAATTATTGAGCTTGTACTCTTACACAGAATGTTTCATAACCGTAACAACCCCCCACGTGGTTGACCCCAAAAACCCGGGAGCGGTGGATGAAATTGTGCACCTGGGGGATCATTGGAACGAGGAAGGTCTGCGGGCACATAAAAAGGAAATCCTGGCTTTAAACCAGGAAATAGGACGGCTCTTTAAACGGGCCTGCTTCGTCGTTCAGAAAGGCGATGAGGACACAGGCATCAAGCACATAATAATCGCTCATTTTTCCAGATCCTTTTCCAATTGCTTGGACTGCAGGTATTTTTCTACGTTAAAGCCCTTTCCCTTCAAAATCCCCCGTGCCTCACGAATTGGAACTTCCACAGGTTTCCAGGATATTGAAGCCCGCAGGCAAAAGGTGCTGGCCAGGATCCTGGAGCTGGCCCAGGAGGTCAACGGCAAGCAGGGAAGTTAATGACAGAATTTGTATAACCCCAAAGGTGGCCCGTCAGGGGCCGCTTTTTTTCGGCTCCCGAACACCCGGGTACCGGGTGAGGTAGTTCAACCGGAGTCTTTAAACCGAAGCGTATTTTAAAAATCCCCTCAAGGAATTTCTGATTTTGCCGAAAGATTTTCTGGGATTGGTCAGATCATCAGGTTGCTGGAATCTTAAGAAGGCTATTCTTCAGCTGGTTTATAACAAAAAAAGATTGCTTCAAGAGGTGATATAAATGGAATTACGGCTGGATGTCGCCAGGCAAATTACCGAGTTCATTTACCGGGAAACGGGTCACCACACCATTGTTTGCGACCGGACCGGGACCATCATCGCCGACTCGGCTGAAGCACGTTTGGGAACGGTGCATAAAGGCGCCCGGACCATTCTCACTTCCCCCGTCGATGAGTACAGCGTAACCAGCGAGGAAGCCGCCGCCTCGGGCGGGACCATGAAGGAGGGCTTTAACCTGGCCATCAAGGTAAACGGGGAAAAAATCGGCACCTTCGGAATTGCCGGCAAGCTTGAAATCGTCCAGCCCATAGCCAGGATTGCCTCGTCCCTGGTGGTCAAGATGCTCAGGGACGAGGAAATGAAGTCACAGATACAGGCCCAGGCCGAGGCGGTGGCCGAGGCCATACAACAGGCGGCCCATGCCATTAATGAATTCACCGCTTCCTCCCAGGAACTGGCCGCCACCAGCGAAACACTGGTCCGGAAATCGCAGGAAGCAGCACAGCAGGTAAAGAGTACCACCCAGATTCTGACCTTCATCCAGAACGTGGCCGACCAGACCAAGCTCCTGGGGCTGAACGCTGCCATTGAAGCGGCCCGGGCCGGCCAGGTGGGCCGGGGGTTCGCCGTGGTGGCCCAGGAAGTACGCAAGCTGGCCGATGAAAGCAGCCGTTCCGCAAGGGAGATTGAAAGGACCTTAAACCAGTTCAAGCATGCCATTGAAAGGGTCTCGGCGGGTATTGAAAAAAACAGCGCCATAACCCGGGAACAGGCCGGAACGATGGAAAAAATATCTAAAATGGTGGAAAAACTGCAGCAAATCGGCACCCGCCTCCATGAAGTGGCTTCCAGACTCTAACCGGGGGAGCGACCTGCCAGATCCAGGTAACCCGCCAGCCCGATCCCCTGGTCAAGCAGCCACTGCCTGGTATCCGGGTCGCAGAGAATGGCCAACTCCCTCTCCCGCTGCCAGGTATAGCTGCTCCGCCGCTCCAGTTCCTCATCCACCATGCCGGGGTGGGTCATCAGCTCCATCACCCCGGCACCATTCTGCAGCCCGGCGGCAACCAGGCGGCGAAAAGATTCCCCGGAAACCCGCTCATCAAACCAGCAGCCGCAAAAATAATCGGGGGTGGGTATACCCCGGCTTCTTATCCTTTTACGCATGGAGGAATCCAGGCTGCGCACCGGAAGCCTGTAATGCCGGGCCACGTCCAGCAGGGCTTCCAGGATTACAGGATGGCTGTGGACGTGATGGTGTGTATCCAGGTGGCTTATGCGCACTCCCGCCGCCCTGACCTTTTCCACCTGGGCCAGGAATTCCTTCCTAACTTCTTCTTCGTTCAGGAGCCCGGAGAGAAGGGCGTCCTTTTTCTTAAACCACCCCCGGTCGTCCACCAGTGAGGGTACTTCCGCCGGATCGCAAACGGGCCTGCCTGCCGTGAGGCAGAGGTGCACCCCGGCAGCCTTCAGCCCGCCCCGGCGCAAAACAGCCAGAGCATCCCCCGTCCCCGGCTGGTTGACCATCAGGCTGGTGCTGGTAACCGCCCCGCATTCCATGGCCTTAATAATCCCCCGGTTCACACCCGCCGTATAACCGAAGTCATCGGCGTTGATAATGAGCAGCACAGCCATTGTCCCTCCTGCATTTCCGGCTCTGCCTATTCCTACTTGCAACCATTTGCAACCCTGGCGGGCTCAACGTCCATTTCGTCCAACCCCCTGGATTCCGGTCCATAATACACTTTCTATGGCTTTTACCGCCTCGTGTTGAGTGTCGGGGAGAACGTGGGAGTAGGTATCAAGTGTTACTTTAACACTCGCGTGACCCAGGCGCTCAGCCACAACTTTAGGTTGCACACCTTTTCTCAGCAGGATTGTGGCATGTGTGGACAGCGCCAGCACGAAAAGCGGATAGTGTTTGGACCTCCTGGCCGCCTCCAGGAACCTGGCTACCTCTTCTTCCGTCCACACCCGCATCCCCGCTCTTCGCCCTTCGGGATTTTTACCCCTTTAGTGGGGGCCTTCGCACTACCAGGGAGTTAAAGCGCTGCGGTAGGCCAGGGTCTACTCACGCCTCTAGTGATTATTCCTCAACCAAGCTGGGACGATATCATAATTCCAGTTATCAACTCAGGTGGCCATGGCTCATGAACGGGTACCGGTCATAGGGGTGTGCGGTGCGCTGACATTGCTGTTTGCAGCATACTTCGGGGCAGTATTGGGACCGGTAATTCAGTCATTGGCCACTATACAAGCCGAACATCTCCCTGTCTCCGTTGAGCGTTCTTTTGCTGGATACTTTTTCTTCTTCCCGCAACCAAATCCTGCCATATACGTAAGAGATTTGGCAATTGCCGTCAACGTAGGGTGTGCTGTGATTCCTTGTTCTCTTTCCTGGTAGAAGTAGTTGCTGGCTTAGTAATTTAAAAAAGCTAAGGAGCGCTTTTTAGGCCACTTTTGGCCCGTGCGCTCCGGTTTCACGAATTTGGATCGGTATGGGATTTTACTTCCCTATTTTCAGACAGCTTTGCCCGGTAATATTCCAGCACCAGCTCATCCACCTTCCGGCTCGCCGCCAGGAGTTTCTCTTTGTCATTTTGATCTGTGGCCAGCATTTTTCTCCTGGCCTTTTCCAATTGCAGAATCACCCTTCCGAGTTCCAACAAAAATCTCTCCCTTTCACCATTCGGCACCAGATCCAATTGAACCACTTTCAGGAAGAAACGTCAAGAAAAAAACCTGTCGAATGGTAGCGGATCGAGAGGGTTTTCCCTGTTAAAAACTGCATTAAGGGTCGATCAACGCAGCTGTTAGCCGTTCATCGCCAAAAAGCTCCGCCTACTGGCCGAATTCCAGGTTTGTAGTAATGATTATACTGCCCAGTTCGTATCGGGCGGCAAGCACCTGGAATAAAAGCTGGGCGCTTAACTGGTCAAAAGGAACGTAACCCAATTCATCCTGAACCACAAGGTCATATTTCAGCCACTGGCGTATAAAGCGGTTCAAGTAATAATTCAATAAAATCTTGAAGGAGGTATTCAGTCGTGAAGAAAATGTTAATCCCTTTGAGCGCCGTTGTTCTGTCTGTTGTTGTTCTTAACGCCGCCTGGGCTGCCCTGGGGAACAATCCAATCAGGCTGGTTGTTAACGGTCAGGAAATCAAGCCGGAGGTCCCACCTCAGATCATTCACGAAAGAGTCTTGGTCCCTGTCCGCTGGGTGGCCGAGGCCATGGGCGCCGGGGTGGAGTGGGAAGAAGCCACCCGCACCGTAAAAATCGGGGCCCCGGCAGTTGATTCCCTGTACCGCCGGCTAACCCTTATGGAAAAGGCGCTGACGCCGGTAAGCCCGGAGGAAGCCGTGCGGGACTGGGCAAAAGCGGTCCAGACCCGCAACGGCGCCTGGCAGTACGCCCTCCTGGCCCCGGATTTACAGGAACGCTACCGCCCTGATTATGAAAGGACGGGCTGGGTGACCGGGGTATCCAGCCCTTGGGTGGATAAATACACTATCCTCGAACAGAAAGAGGATAAAGAAGGAAACTGGCTCTTTACCGTCCAGTTCGACCTGATGGCCTCCACCGGGCCGGCCGGCTCTTATGTCCACCATATTACCGTCCAGCCCCGGGACGGGGGCTGGTATATTGCCGCCATTGATAGCACCAGGGACGAGTGGCAGTTCCAGGGGCAACTGCAGAAACAGGTGAAGGACCTGGTGGCCAGACAGTTCCAGCATTATCGCGTGCTGGATACCAAAATTGAGCTACAGTCCTTTAAGCAGTCCGGCTCCCAGGCGGAAGCCGTTTACCTGGTCCAGGTCAGCCACCTGCTGGGTGTAGCGACGCCGGATCAGTGGCCGCCCCAGAAAGGCCGTATCAAGTACCTGGAGGAAAACCGCGCTCGCCTCGCCCCGGAGGCGCTGGCCGCAATCGAAAAACAAATCGCCTTCTGGCAGCAGGAATTGCAGGAGTATATCACCAAACCCCAGGAAGCCAACCAATTTTTAAAGGTAACGGCCCGTTTCGACAGCCAGGGCCGTTTGCAAAAGGAATCCGTCCAGTTTTTTATTGAAGATGCTAAGGGCCAATATGTCCCCCTGGATATTAACCAGCCGTCCTTCCAATCAGAAGCGGAGCTTATCCAGCAGGGATATGAGGAGATGCGGCAGTTGGCGGAGGCCGTACAGGCGCCGGCCGGCAAGCTCTTAATCAAGGAAAGCACGCCTGTTTATGCCGCCCCTTCTGCGGACAGCCAGCATATCAGGAGAGTGGAGGCAGGAGCTGTGGCTGCTCTTCTTGAAGAAACAACAGGGTGGTTTAAAGTAAAAGTCAATGTTTACGATACCCCCGGCAATGAGGAAGGATGGGTGCCGGCTGCCTGCGGCGAGAAATTAACTAAAGAAAACTATCTTCAGGCGCGGGAGGTTTTTGTCAAGAAAGACGCACCTGTCTATGAATGCTACGAATATGCCTCTATCAAGCAAACCCGGCCCACGCAGCTGACAGAGTACGATCGTGTGTACTGGCTGGTGCGGGAAGAACGGGATATGGTGTTCTTTAATGGGCCCGGCGGAGCCAGTTACTGGACGGCAAAAGAGAATATCATCTATATCCAGCCATAGAACATTTTTAATTTTCCGTTTGGCGCTCAAGGGGGCACACCTCTTTGTTAACCCGCTGTCCAAGGCCAGCGCAACCGTACTGAGCGAAAAAGATTGCCTTACAATACCTCAAGGATACGGTAGAAATGGTCAAGAATATGTAATTTCAAACTGTGAACTTGTTTACGTGAGGAGACAGAAACAAGATGATTCTTTTGTGCCAGCATGGAGTTGTATTTAAATAATGGATCTGGTTATCTTCATGTTGATGCAATTAATGGTGCTATAATAAATGATTAAAAAATGTATTTTATTATCCTCAGCCCTGGATTGTTCTTTAGACACCCAGGGCTACTATCATTTATCCTATTCAATTTCTTCTTTAGAGAAAAGGTGGTACGGGTGCAAAAAAAGATTCTCATCCCGCTTAGTCTGCTAGTTATTGTGATGAGTGGATCTTCTTTATTTCTATATCTTAATCTTAAATTAGATAGAAGAAATCATCTTCAGCAGAACAAAATTAATTTTGGTAGTATCCTTACAATTAGTAAAGACGGGACATTGATTTATAAACATGACGGAAGGCTATGGATTAAGAATAAAAAAAGACTTAAATCCATCCAACTTGGCAAAGAAGTCATCAATGTATCTTCCCAAAATGATGTTTTTCTATCTGACGATGGGCGTATTATTTATTTAGTTGCCCGCAGTTACCCAAATGAACAAAAAGCAACGTTAGAGAAAGGAAAGTGTTGGCAATTAATCTAAATGATCTGTCTTCATGTGACTTATTGGATAAATTAAACATTGACTATAATGGTTTTCTTTATTGGGCAGCATATCAAAAAAACAAACTCCTGTTACTGATCGAAGATGCTCAACAAAAGCAATCCCTCATTATAATCGATCTTACTAAAAACACTCATCAAGTTATAGATCTGGCTGTTCAGAATGTAAACGCCGTTGATTTCCTTGGGCCACTTTTTATTTGTAGTTATTATAACGAACAACTTAAAAGGAACCAATTAGCAGTTCTGGACAGCAACGGAAAAGTAACCCGTTATTTTAACATTAAAAATAATAATGTGTCAGTTGTTTTCCGAGCATCGGAAGACGGTAAGTACCTTCTCTTTTCTCAAGGAAAAACTCCCCAAGGCTTGTTTCTTTACAATATTAATGATGGTTGCGAATATGTTGTTATACCTCCTGTAGTCAATGAAACTTATAGACATATCCTGTATGCCGGGTGGAAAGATGATGAATCATTTTATATTCTGGAATTGATTGTCAAACCAGGTTCTGAAGATGAGTATGCTTTAAGAGAGGAAAAAGTTTCACAATATGTAAAATAGAATATCATTTAATGACTTATTAACCGCCGGGTATGAAGGCAGACGATTTGATATGATAAAATGAAAAGCCGCAGTTGATTCTGCGGCTTTTTTGCCGGCGCGGGAGGCCTGTACGGATTCCGGCGCCGGTGCTCTTCAATTATTAAGCGGTGAGGTGATATACAGGTATGCTTACAGGTCTTTCTGCCGGCCCGGCGTTGTTGCCCAATAATTGAACGGTTACTTGTTTTCCGGCTTCACTGTTTGGCCGGTAAAGGCGTCGATGTAATAACCTTCCCAGGAAAACCCGGGAACCGGGATATAGACCAGGTAAGGGGAGGGGGCTTTCTGGTCAAAATACTCGGGCCAGATGTAAACCAGCTTCAGGGGATGCTGTTTTAAAAACTCGGCTTTGGCCGTTTCGGCCGGCACCACGTTCCGGTTGTCCGGCAGGGAAACGGGCGGACCGCTTACGCTTATGCCGTTGTAAAATGCAATGATCTTACCGGTCAGGGCGTCTACCTGCACCGAGCAGGCCCGGTCCATAACCGGCACGCCCTGGTGGACCTGGTTAAAGGTAAACGAGATTACCGGTAGGGGGCGTTCCTGATCTTTCAGCTTGCTCTTGTCCACCCAGGAGGGAACCCTTTCTTCTACCTCCGGGTACACCTGCATCTCCAGCTCTGCCGGCCCTGCTGGCAGGTATTTTTGCAGGAACTGCACCGCCGTGTCCTGAGCGGCTTCCCGGGAAACACTGCCCTTTTGGCCGCGCCCCGATTCGTCCTGGAGGTTATAGCTTATAACCTCTCCGGTGCTGGCATTGGTGGTCAGGTGCACATAGCGCATCAGGCGGTAATCTGGTTTGCCGTCCTCCCCTTTTTGAGGTAGGGTGCTCCAGGTATAACTTTTCTGTTTGGTCTCCCGATCATTAAAAGATTGCACATCGCTGGCTCCGTGAAACTGCATTCCCGTCAGATCAATGCCAAACACTTCGGTTAGCAACTTGCCGGCTTCTTCCGGCGTCCTGGCGATCAGTTGCCGGCCTTCCCCCTGCAGGGTGAGGCGCTGGGGCTGGGGAAGGGAGGGCAGGAATTCGGCCAGGGGTTTTCCCGTCAGGGCATCGATGGAGGCCAGGGATGTAGGCGCATATACCAGTGCCGGCCCGGTTTCGCCCTTTTCCGGTTTAAACAGACCATAAAAAGGTTGATGTTCAAGATAAAAAAGTTTCATTTCCAGCATCCCGGCAAAGGTCTTTTCCGCCTCTTCCCGGGTTACGGCCCGGGAGGGATCGGGAAACCTGGTCAGGTCAATCCCCTCGTCCTTTTCCCTGTGGAAGCTTGCGATGTGGCCGAAAACGTCCACTCCCACCCGGAAGCCGCTGTTCAAAAGGGGAATTCCGTTAACCAGGCGGTAGTAGGGCACATCAGCCGAAACCCAGGTGATTTTATTTCCCTTGTCGTCCTGGGTGACGGCACCGCGGAAACCGAGGTCATCACCCGGTTCGTAGTCCTTTATTCTGTCCCCCAGGATCTGCCGGGCAAAGGCCGCCGCCTTTTCCCTGGCCAGGGTGGGGGAGGGGACCTTTTCCGAGGCCCAGGCCGGGTTCCGGAAGTCGTAACTGATCAGTTCCCCCGTGGCGGTTTCAAAGGTGAGGTGGGCGTTTGCGATCTGGATACCCCGGTCCGTGCCCGGGGCCCAGTCACTCAGCATTACCGACCAAGCCCTGTCCCCTTCGTTAGTTATGTGCTGCACGGACAATTCTTTCAGTTCCGGTACGGCCCGGTAGACTTTTTCCAGGGCCAGTTTCTGGGCTGCGGTGAGCACCGGTTTGGGTGCTTCCATCTGCACGCCGGCCCCGCTCATTTTCTGGACGGCAGGCACCGGCTTTTCCGCCGCCCAAACCGGGGAAGCCAGCAGCATACCGGCGGCCAGCACAGCGGCGGCCATACCCTTCACTTTTTTCACCTGCATCTCCTCCTTTTCCTTCATTTAGCCACTTAAACATCTTATGGGTTTCTCCACCTTCTTTTCCCGGGTAAAAGCAGGCGGGCGCTCCAGTGCTGGAGCAGGACGCCGGCGGCCAGGTAGACCAGGGTGTAAACGGCCCAGCCGGGCAGGCCGAAATTTACCCCTGTGGGAATCCCATTTTCACCCAGGAGGATCTGCATCAAAACAAAAACGGGGTTGATGTCCTGTAAAAACTCCACCACCCAGGCCAGAAAGGCCGGGTGCCAGGTTTCCGGGCTTATGCCTCCCCGGGCCTGCAGCCGGTTCATTTCATGCAAAAACACCGCCAGGAAACCGGTGCCCGCCGCCAGGGCGAAGGCCAGGCCGTAGGCCGTGACGGTGCTTACGCCCGTTCTTTTAAAGAAAGAAGAGCAGGCAACACCTATGCAGCCAAAGAGAAAGATGGTCACCAGGTAGAAGCCGAAAACCCCCAGCACCTGTCCAGGAGCGATGCCGCCGTACATAAAAACGATGCTGTACAGGGGCAAAGTGGCCGTCACCAGCAGCACCACAAAGGCACAGGAAGAGACCAGCTTGCTCCAAACGATCTGCCGGGGGGTGAGCCGGGTGGTCAGCAGCACGTTCAAGGTCTGCCGCTCCCGTTCCCCGCTGATGACGCCGGCGGTGAGGCCCGGCACCACGAAGCCCAGCAGGACCAGTTGGGTGACGCTGAGCATGATGAACAGGCTGCGGCTGCGGTCGGGCTGGAAAATGCCCGGGGAGCCCCGCCAGCTCAGGTACATGAACCCCAGGACGAAGGCGCCGATGACCAGCAGGTAAAGGGCCAGCAGCCACGCCGTTTTCCCGGTGCGGAACCGCTGGCGCAGCTCTTTGAGCAAAACCGGGTTAATTTCCGCCATGATCTTCAACCCCCTCAGCGGTGACGGCCATAAAGGCCTCCTCCAGGTTGCGCCTGATTTCTGCGAATTCCACCACAGGCCAGCCGCCGCTGACCATGGCCTGTAAGAGGGCGGCCTGTTCCGCCTGGTTCCCGTCGAAAAGGAACCGGACCTCCTGCCCGTCCGCCAGGGTTTCACTTACCCCGGGCCGGGTGGCCAGAAAGCCCGCCAGTTCCCCCGCCCGGTCCAGCACCGCCACCCGCATTTGCCTGGCGCCCCGGGAAACGGCGGTGATTTCCGCCACCGTGCCCGCGACCACCAGCCGGCCCTTTTCCATGATGGCCACGGCATCGCAGATCTCCGCCAGCTCCGGCAGGATGTGGGAGCTGATCAATACCGTTTTACCCAGGTGTTTCAAGTGCCGGATGATTTCCTTCATCTCCGCCCGGGCCCTGGGATCCAGGCCCGAGGCCGGTTCGTCCAGGATCAGCACCTTGGGGTCGTGCACCAGGCAGCGGGCCAGGGCCAACCGCTGCTTCATCCCCCGGGAAAGGGAGTCCACATATACGTCGGCCTTGTCCGGCAGATTGACCAGTTCCAGGAGGGTTTTGGCCAGGCCGGGCCGCCGGTGGGCGGGGATGTGGTGGGCGGCGGCAAAAAACTCCAGGTATTCTGTCGCCCGCAGGCCGTCGTAAACACCGAAGAAATCGGGCATATAGCCGATTATGCCCCGCACCTTTTCCGCTTCCTCCACCACGTCCAGGCCGTCCACCGTGGCCGTGCCCGCGTCGGGGAGCAGCAGGGTGGCCAGGATGCTCATGGCCGTGGTCTTGCCGGCGCCGTTGGGACCGATGAGCCCGTAAACCAGCCCCCGGCCGATTTCCAGGCTGAAATTGTCCAGCGCCCTGGTGGCCCCGAAATTTTTACATATCCCGTTAAACCGGATCATCAGGAAACCACCCCTTCCACCGCCAGGCCGGGCCACACCGGGTAAGGCCCCCGGGATTCACCGGCCACCTTCAGCCAGACCTGGTTATAGGATAGATACCGGGACAACTCTGCCGACCCGATCCTTTTGCCGCCGTCGGGCAGCTCTTCCCACCGTCCCTCCCGGTAGTTGTATATTTCCACCGGCAGGTTGAACTGCCCTTTAGCATATTGAATTTCCAGGGCCGTGATCCGAAAATTCCTGCTGATCCCGGCGTCGTCCAGATCATAAACCAGGTTGACCTTTTGATCGTTGATTGTATTGTTTTTGGGTGAAGGGCTCTGGCCAGGCATAAGGAAATCACCGGTGCGCGGTTTGATCAACCCTGCCGGAAGATAAAACCGGCCGGCCGCATCCAGCGGGATGGTCTGTTTTACCAGCACCAGGCCGTAGTCCGCACTCCGGCCGCTTTTTCCCGCCACCGCAAAAATACCCGGCGACCCGTCGTGCCAGCCGATAAACTGGATACCAGCCGGACGCCCGGAATCACCGTAAATAATTTCATTCAACATCGTCCGTTCCCGGAAATAGGGGTCCCCCGGCCGGCCCGGCTTCCCTACGCCCAGCGCGGCCAGAAGCATTTCCGGGTCGGCGGGCGGATTAACCCCTTCCAGTTTTTCCTCGATGTGTGCCGTACCCCCCACCGGCAGGTGGCCGGCCGGGATCACCCGGCTGCCCAGGATCAGCCTGCAGTCCCGCAAGTCCAGGCCGGTCCTGTTCACCAGATCCCCTTTGATGCTGTTCCCCTCCAGGGAGAGCCGGCCTGCGATGCTGCCCAGGTCCCGCCGCAGCCCGCGGGCGTAAACCTGCCGCAGGGAGTTGTACTGAACGTTACCGAAGCTGACCGTGGTGATATCTTTATTCTGCTGCACCAGGACCGCTGGCCAGTTGGTGCTGCCCGAGCCAGGACCGGTCAGCATGCCCGGGGCGGCCTGGACGGTGAGATCCCCGCCCCGGGTGGTGACCACGGAAGCCCCCGCCCGCACCGCGGCCATTTCCGGTGAGAGAATTTCCACCGCGGCCAGGGTCTGGGTCAGGTGACCCTGGATGCGGCCGGCGGGGGCCAGCAGGTAAAAACAGCCGGCGGCCACCAGCGCCCCCGCCGGCACCAGCGCCCAGGCGAGATCCCGGCGGTCGGCCCGGCGCAGCAGGAAGTAAAGCAGCGGCCCCACGGCGGCTGCGTATGCCAGCCACAACAGGGCCAGCACCGGCACCGGCGGCCCCGTCAGCCGGGGTATGTAGGCGCTGGGAGCCACCAGAGGGTCTGCCGCCGGGCCCCCGATCAGGTAAGGGTCCTTTGCCGGGCGGTCCTTTGTACCCGGTCCCGGGATGGTGCTGTTCAGCAGGGCGGACCACACATCCCGGGCTTCGCCGCCCAGGTCCCCCGGAGCAGCGCCGCAGTAAAGCACTTCCCCCCGGCCCAGCGGCCGCCGGGCCAGCACGGGGACGCCGTTTTCCACGGCCAGGGCCTTGCCGGCCACCAGCCGGCCGGCAGCCACCGGCAGGGGCCCGCCGGAGCGCAGGCCCTCCAGCTTGCCGTCCACCACCTGTCTGCCCGTGACCTGCACCGGGCTGACATCGGCAAAACTGCCCCCTTCACCGGCTCCCGCGCCGCCCAGCAGCACCAGCGAGCCGCCCAGGTACACCCATTCCTTCAGAGCTTTGACCTGTTCCCGGCTTAAACGGGACACGCCGGCAGGGCCGATCATGATAATGTCCGCCGCGCCCAGGAGCAGGCTGTCCCCGGGCAGTTCGCCGGGGGAGAGGTATTTCAGTGTGGCCAGGGAGCCGGCTCCCCGGGAAAGCCAGTCCTGCAGGCCGCCCCCGGTCACATCTTCACCCAGGGCCAGGAGCACCATCCGGCCGTCGGCCACCGCCACCCCTTCCACCCGGGATTCGGCCAGTACCTGCCCGCTGGAAAACAGCCGCACCACCGGCTTCACGGAGGCCAGTTCCCCCGGGATCACCAGGCGGTACGGCCCGCCGGCACCCGCCGGCACGTCCACATCTGTGGCCACCCGGGCCAGATCGGGACGGCGCCTTTCCGGCCGTTCCTCGTCCTGCTCCACCGTAATGGTTCCCGCAAACCCTGGCCCCGGGTTGTCCACGGTGATTACCAGTTCCAGGTGCTGGTTCACCTTGTACAGGCCGCCCAGGCCGGGGCGCACCCTCATTTCCACCGGGGCCGCGGCCAGGGAAGGCAGCGCCCCCGCCAGCAGGGCCGTGGCCAGGACGGCCAGAATAAAGACGTTGCTGAAAAATCGCATTTTTCCTCTCACTGCTTTTCACCCCGCCCGGTTGTTTTTTCCCGCAGTTCCACCTGCACCAGCGCCACTGTTCCTCCGTCCCGGCGGGCCACCAGCAGGGTTTTGCCGTCGGGACTGAAGTGCATGCTTTGGTAATTGTTCAACTGGTCCAGGAGGAGCGTCCTGGGTTCCCGCACCCCTTCCATTTCCAGCTGCCGCAGCCAGTTCAATTCGGTTCCCCCCGGTGTGGTATCCGGGGCCAGGAGCAGCCGGTCGGTGGACAGGGTCTGGTTTTCTTTCTGTTTGGGGGGCCTTTTCCCCAGGAGCTCCGGGTTGATGGTCCTGATTTCCTCCTGGCGCTGGCGCACCGTGAACAGGGGCGAGCCGTCCCGGCTGTAGGTCAACACCCGTTCGGTAGTTTTCGCCCGGATAAAGGCGAGGTACCCCCGGGGACTCCAGGCAGGCTGCCGCCCCCGGGTCAGCCGTTGGGCGTCACCCCCGCCGCCGGGAGTAACCAACCACAGTTCCGGTTCACCGGTAGGGCCGGCCCGCTCCACCGCCAGCCGGGAGCCGTCGGGCGACCAGGCCGGGTTCCTGCCGGTCCCCAGGGATACCGGCTCCTTGCCCCCGGTCAAGAGGAAGATCTCTTCTTTTCCGCCGGGTTCCTCCAGGGAATAGGCCAGTGTTTTGCCGTCGGGGGACCAGGCCAGGCCGGCCGGGTTTTCCCCCTTATCCACCTTTAAAAGTACGGCGGCACCGGCCAGGGCCCTTTCCACCTGCGGGGCGGCCTCCGGTGCCAGGGGAACCGCTGGCATGGCCGCCCTGATAATCTCCGCCTCCCCGGTTTCATAACGCCGCACCAGTGCCAGCTGATCGCCGGAGGGGGTGAGGGCGGGCCAGGCATAGGACTGGCCCCCGGGGGGCTTTACTATGCCGGTCTGGTTGCCGTACTGGTCCAGCAGCAGCAGGGCACCGCCCCTGACGGCCAGGAAGCCCCGCCCCCGGGGTGCGCAGGCAAATTCCAGAGGTCTGTCCTCCAGCCAGAAGCGGCTGATTTCACTTGTGGTTCCTGCCTCCAGGGTTTTGGGCGCCAGGGCGGACCACCACAGCCAGTACCCGGCTGCCAGGAGCAGTATTGCGGGGAATAGCCAGAAGTATTTCTTCAACCGCCCTTTTCCGGCGGATTGGGCCGGAGATGACGGCATCCCTTCCCCGGCGGAGGTGGCCCCCGGCTGCGGTGCTCCCTCCGGGGTGGAGGCGGCTCCAGGCCGGTGTATCCCGCCGGCCCCTTCCACCGCCTGCATCTGAAGCAGCCGCGCCCGCAACTCTTCCCGCAGCCGCGTGTTCACCGGCACGGCCCGGCGCACCCTGCGCATGTGGATTAAAAGTTCGCCCAGGGAGCCTTCATCCGGGATCAGGTCCGTTTCCTTGCGGCCCGTTCTTTTATGGTGCCGGAGGTCCAGGGAGGCAACCTTATCCGGCTCCCTGCCGTTATTAGGGCAGTCTTTACCCAATCCCCTCTACCTCCTTCCTGTCTTTTGCATAATTGGCCCGCAGCGCCTTTAACGCCCGGTGGTGAATCATCCGCACCGCCGCGGTGCTTTTCCCCAGCACCTGGGCAATCTGGCTGAACTTTAGCTCCCCGGCGTATCTTAAGGAAACCACGTCCCTTTGTTCCGGCGGCAACCGCCGCAGCATGTCTTTGAGCTGCCGCACCTCTTCGGAACGCAAAAGCTCCTCTTCGGGAGCGGACGGCACCGCCTCCGGATGAGACATTTCCTCTTCCGTAAACACCCTTTCCCGGCGCCCCCGCAGGTAGTCCACATAGGCGTTTTGGGCGATGCGAAAGAGCCACACCGCAAAGGGTGCCTCGCCCCGGTATTTAGGAAAGTTTTCCATAGCCTTCAAAAAGACCGCCGCGGTAAGGTCGTCGGCGTCCCAGGGATTGTCCATGCGGTAACGCAAATAGCGGTTTACGGCGTCAAAATACCGGTCGTAAAGCTCCGCAAAGGAAGCCCGGGCGCCCCGTTCATTTTCATCTTTTTTATTCAATGTTGAAACACTCCCCCCGCCTGTTCCGGCCCGGAAAAGGGCGCTTGCGGATGTTCCCTTTACAGCCTGTACTGCTGGTGCCTGCGGCACGCATTCCGGATGGGATCAGGGCATTTCACGGATGTTACCCATCGCCCTTCCCTAACCAGTAAGACGAACAAACCATGGAAAAAGTAACAGCAAAGGGGACGGTAGACAAAAAAATGTGTGGGTATGATCGAGAGGGATTGCAAAGGATATTATGTTAGAATCATATATACGGCATGTGCAGGAGGGGTTTCTTTGACGAATCACAGGCAATACATGCGGGAGGCCCTGGCGGAAGCCCAAAAGGCCTGTGATCTGGGGGAAGTGCCCATCGGCGCCGTGGTGGTCTTAAACGGCGAAATCACCGGTCCGGGCCACAACCTGCGGGAAACCCTGGTGGACAGCACCGCCCACGCGGAAATTCTGGCCTCAAGGGAAGCGGCCAGGAAATTGAGGGACTGGCGTCTGTTGGGTGCCACCCTCTACAGCACCATTGAACACTTTTTATGTTTTCTGGGTCCATTATACTTTGCTGAGGTTCCCTTCTTTATCCAGCCAGAGGCGGATACCTTTCTCTTCTCTTTTAAATCTATAAACCTGGTCTCCTATCACTATAGTAACGTTCTCAAAGGCATGCCCCACGGTGACCACTGCTTTCGGACCGGTTACCACCCTGGTGGTGACCCCACTTCTGGACCCCAGCTCTCCCACATGCACATCCCCGCCAGCCTGTATCTCGCCACCGCGAAAGACCCCGGATACAGTCACCTTTTTACCGGCATGGATCCGGGAATTATAACAGCCACTTCCCACCACCCGGACATTGCCGGTAGCTATAACGGTAGAATTGTGGATGCTCGATGCTACTACATCACTTTCTGCAGACTGCTGGAAGGCAAAGGCCTGTTCCCATTCACCGGCTCGCCGGGCCAGTGTTTCGAGCTCCTGGAGGTCACGTACAGCCAGAGGGGAACGAACCAGCACCCGTTCTACTTCCCGGATAAACTCTTCCAGGCCTTCATCGGCCATTCCCGGGGGCATAGTTTCAACCTGCTTCTTGAAGGTACTGGCGGCAGCGGGAAGATGGCGGAACTTCCTCTCCAGCAACAACACTAACAGGGGACCAATACCATGTTTAAGATCGCCCTGCTTGAATGCCGGTTGATCCATCAACTGCCGGATAGCCATGATCATCTCCTGCAATCCGGCCGCCAGGGCATGAATTTGTGGCAATATTACCTGCGAAAAAGAAGGAAGCCCTCCTGCAATCACCATTGATGAGAGAATGTTCCTTCCAACCAGGACGGACCCCGTGGCATGAACCCTCGCACCGGAAACCAACCCGCCCACCCTGACATTCCCGCCCGCTTCAACCACCATCCCTTCTGCCACATTACCGGCAATCAGGATATCTCCTTTAAAGGTAATGTTACCCGAAGCAAGGTCTACGTCACCTTCATGCACCAGCTCGGGTAACACGCTTACTTTTACCAGGTTGCGCCAGCGGGAGGCCACTGGACGTCCAGGCCGGGCCGCTACGGCCCGATTACCATCCCCGGTAAGCACCACTCCTTCACCTGCAGAAAGGATAAAGTCCCGGGGCGACGGCGGCACAATTACCTCGCCCTTGACGCTGGTGCCGGGACGGCCCGGCTCGGGCGGGTGTTTGATAGCCAGGACGTCTCCCGCCTCCACTGAAGTAAAAACATACCGTTCCCGGAAGTCCACCGCTTCGTCTTTTCCCGCCAGTACCGGCACCTTGGGATTTGAAGAAAAAAGCAATTCCACCCGGCCGTCTTTCCCCGGTTCTACAGGAATACCCCGGGCAATAACCACCTCCTCTTCGGTACAGGATGTAACACCGCGAAAACAGGCTTCCCAGTCTACGCCATAGTTAATCCCCAGCCGGGTTAACTCCTGCAACAGTTCATCCCATGTAAGTGGGGGAAGGCGTTCTTCCCACTCCACTACCTTGAACTGCAGTATTCTGGAAGGCAGAAGATCTGGCAATTCCCGGTGAATTATGATCACAGGTTGCATTCGCAACACAGCTTGCAGGCCATCGGGAGATATGGATATAGACCAGTTTCCTTCTCTACGCTCTTCCACCGTTTCCACCCGTATAGCATCCTCCATAGAAACGGGGGTGGGTTGAGTGCACTCCCGCCCGTTAACAGTCAACCTTACTCCCGGGCAGGGTACCACCACCGGGTAAGGTCCCTCCGGCTGGTGCCGGACAATAATGCGCCCCTGTTTTACAAAAGCATACGGACCCGCTGTTTCTACGTCCGGAAAAGTGTTATCCAGTGCACTCGCTGTTGCTGCGGGGGAGCTCCAGATGATCTCCTTTTTCATTTGGGAGCCCACCTCCTGTTAAGCATCGGGATCTGCCTTCAGGATTTCCAGCACCCTGAAAAACCCTATCAATTCCAGGTCTTCCCGAATATGATCGGGAATGCACACAATTCTCAGGGAGCGGCCCTGCCGGTAAAGATGCCTGGCCTGGTTCAGGAGCATACCTGCACCTGAAGAGTCAATGAACTTGAGTTCCCGCAGATTTATCTCTACCACTTCCTCCGGCCGCCGCTGAATTTCCTGTTGCAACTGCTCCACGTTGCTATAATCCAGTTCACCCGACACCTCCAGAATGGCCATTTTTTCTGTCTGCCGAACTCTAATCTCCACTTTTTTCACCTGCCCTCCCCGCCACCTTCATAACAGCCAGTGTCACATCATCCTTTTGGGGAAAACCGCTGGTAAATGCCTGCAGGTCAGATAAAATGTTTCTTTTCATCCTGTCTGCATTAGCACCATTTTGAAGACAAACTATCTTCTTTAACCGTTCCAGCCCGTACCTTTGCTCGCCCGGGCCACAGGCCTCCACAAGTCCATCGGTATACAGCACCACCGCATCTCCGGCGGCAAGAAAAAATTCCTCCACCCCTGACCCGAGGTAATCTTCCAGCAGGCCCAGGGCGACTCCCCGGCACCGGGCCACTTTAACCTTTCCGTCGGATAGAAGGAGGGGAGGGTGATGTCCTGCATTGACACAGGTAAGTCGTCCGGTTATCCCATCGTAACACAGCAGGCACAGGGTGGCAAAAGCCCCGCATTTCCGCAGTTCATACCCTGCTACCTTGTTTAACAGGCGCACCGCCTCCAGAGGATGGGGATTGTTGGTAATACAGTCCCGGAGCATCTGCCGGATTGTTTCCATCAGCCGGGCAGCATGGAATCCTTTACCCATTACATCTCCGATAACGGCAAACATGGTTCTTGCATCGCAGGGGATAAACTCAAAAAAATCTCCCCCGACCTGTTCGGCAGGCAAGCAACTCCCACTAACTTCCAAACAGTAAGCCCTCAGTATCCTTTCGTTCCCCGTAATTACTTCTACCATCCTGCTCCTACCTTTCTTCTCCGGCCAGAGCGGTGTCCTGTGCCAGGAGCCCGTCAAGCCCAACCAGCCGCATCACTTCTGCTACGTCGGGCTGCGGCCTCAAAACCAGCATCCGGCCTCCTTTTTGCCGCCATTCGTTGCTAATGTCCAGCAGACTTTTCAAACCAGTTGAATCAACGAAGGAAACCCCCGACAGATCTATTTCCAATGTATGTTCCTTCACTTTCCCAACAGCTTCTTGCATTTGTACCACCGTTTCCATGTCCAGTTCACCATTCAGCACCAGCCGGCAAACTCCCCGGTCAACATAAACATCCACCTTCAGCAACAAAAATCACCCCTTTCACTGGTTTAATCCGGTCAACCCTTCCGCAGGCATAATGCCAAAGTCCAGGATCAAAACGGTACCTGACGATCCTGTATTGAGGTAGAGGCGGTCCGCATAGTAGAGCATCAGAGTAAATCCACATCCCAGGGAATTCTTGGTTGAATAATGTTGCATCAAAGTTGCCCGGGTCAGTTCACTGGTTTTAATTCCCGGACCCCGGTCCTGAACGATAATCCTGACGGTATCCCCTGACTGCCTGGCTTGCCAGCAACCGCCCCCTGCATGTTTGAGAGCATTGGCCAGCGCCTCTGTCAAGCACAAGGCAATCGCGTGCTGCCTGCGGCTGTCGAGAACAGGCAAGGCTTCCCGCATTGCCCGGCGGGCTTCCGGAATATCGCGGGACTGCCGGACCTCACCCCTGGCCAGTTCCATCCCTTCTGAGACCACTTTTTCTATTTCTCCACTACTTACCAGGTACAGACGTCCCCCCGTTACCGCTGCTATGGCCTCCCGGTAAACCTGCATCTCCTGCCGGTGCATCTTTCTTTCCTTTTCAATCACCCCGGTGATGTCTAAAGCCAGCAGCCCACCGCTCCTGTAGTCGAACGGCACGCAATGAAGGTCAAATACCTTTTTCCCGTCAGCGCTAATGATCACCTCGCGCCGGTGTTCAGCCTGGCGGATAGCCTGGCGCATCAGCTTTTCCGTTTCTTCCATGGGCAGGCCCAGGTCAGCCTGACCCGAAAGGAAACGGAAGCGACCACTTTCATATTTCATCACCACTCCGACCTTGAGGGCATTTATTAGTTCAGATTTTTCCACCTCAGCCAGCAGTTTTTCCCTGACCAGATCCTGAAGGTGCTCCGGCAGGTGCCTGGTAACCTCATATATTAATTCGCCGGTGCTGCCGGCTAATAACTGGTACTCCTCCCTGCTGAGACGGCGGGCAGTCTCCTGCTTCCGGTGGACACACAGGATATCAAATAAATGGACGTTGTTTTTCCCTTTAAAAGATACCCCGGCCACCTCTACCCACAAGTTTTCCTGCAACCTGATTACATACCGTCCTGGAACGGGGGCTTCTGTTTCCAGACCAAACTCCGTGGTACTTAATACCAGAATGCGGGCTGGATACTGTTTCCCATACCCATCTTCCAGCAATACCCTGACAGGGGACGAAGGCACCCGGCGAAGGGGGCTTGGCTGAATAAAATACTGGCAATCCACACAAGCACGGTCCGGTTCTTTCTGAGCGCATTCAAGACACCGTCGCATTTTTCACCATCCTTCTGCCTCTCAGCCCACAAAACGGACATTCTCCCTGCGGATCGGGGTGAAGAACCAGAACTGGCAGCGGCCGCTGTACCAATCTATTCCACTGTTAGTGCCAGAACCGTACCAAACAGGGCGTTGAATATGCCTCCCCTGAAACCGAAAGCGTAACCCAGCAGGATGGCCGGAATGACGTAGGCGTACCATACGGCGTTGCTGAAAACCCCCTGCCTGCACAGCAGGAGTTCATAAATTACCGGCAGCGCATAAAATACCGCGCAGCAGGTGCCGAGCAGGAAATAATGTTTTGACAGAAAACGAACGGTACTTTTTCTCCTGCCGCTCATCAGGTAGTCGTCAGCACCTCCCGGTCCCGCTTCCGGAACGGCACCTCCAACTTGCTGCTGGAAACGTCAAGGTTGAAAAACGCTTCCACCACCCGCGGGTCAAACTGCGTGCCCGCACAGCGGTAGATTTCCTCCAGTGCCTCACGGGTAGACATGGCCGGCCTGTACACCCGGTGCGAGGTCATGGCGTCGTAGCTGTCGGCAACCGTTAGGATACGCGCCCCCAGGGGGATGTCTTCCCCTTTCAGACCGTACGGATAACCCCGGCCGTCGTAACGCTCATGGTGGTAAAGCATCAGGAGGCTGATATCCTTCAATTGAGGTATGTAAGAGAGAATCTGAAAACTGTAGACCGGGTGTTTTTTTATTTCTTCCCATTCCTCCCCGGTGAGCTTGTCCGGCTTGAAGAGAATTCTGCCGGGAACTGCCATCTTGCCCAGGTCATGGAGTAAACCGGCCACATATATCATTTTCTGATCATTTTCGTTCATCCCAAGCTCTCTTGCCAGCATCACAGCCAGGGAAGCTACCCGCTCGGAATGGCGCGAAACCACTTCCAGCCGGGCCTCCAGCATCCGGAAAAGAGCCCGGACAAGATGCGTTAATGAATCCACGATATCACCTCAAAATGGGAACATGGGCAGGAGAATGCAGCGGCAGAACAGGAAGGAACTAACTGGAGATAAATAAAGGAGGGGAACGCAGTGAGAGGATAATAGCGTTATCTGTTAATATCACCATTACATGGCATATAAGACAGAGATTACCCCCCCCCCCCCCGAACGTATGTACGTAATGTTTAGTCTGTCCAACCATAACAAAGCCCCCATTCCATAAGTCCTTTGTAATACGTCAATTTGTTAATGATAAATTCAGGTTCATCCTCCAGGGTCCAAAGTAAAAAGCTACAGGGAGAAAAGCATCTGCCCTGTAGCTACTTTTCTCCCCTGCAACCCAGCCGTCATAGCTCCCCACCCAGGTGTTTTGCAGGGAACCTTAGACCTGCGGCTTTGCGTCCCCGGCTTTCGCACGGGTTTGCCCACCGGGAGTAAATTTATTTGCTGTTTATTTACTTATTTTAGAACTAATTCTATTGAATCAGCATAATTTTCCTGTGTCAAGCAAATAATGCAACTTTATGTCGAGTCCATGCCAAAAAGCAGATATCCACCAATGCAGTATTTTTCACAAACAGATGACAGTTACAGGTATCCTGAATGGTATAGTAAAGAGCGGCTTTATGGCCGGATACCCCGAAAAGGACATCCGGTTAGTCATGGTCACCGCCAGAAAACACGAAACTGCAACATCGTCTTTACGGTTCCGTCCATCATTACCTGTGTAAATCCCGGTACCGTCTTTATCTCGGCACCCTCCGGAGCGGCTAGACCCCGGGCTATAGCAATCCCCTTAATAGCCTGGTGTACCGCCCCGGCACCAATGGCCTGGAGCAATACCTGCCCACCGCTTTTTTTCAATACAGTATATAAGGCCTTCCCGAGTTCTCTGGCATCGGTTCTGGAAGATACTTTAAAAAGTTCCAAACCCCATATCCCCCCTGCATTTGTCGTTTTATAAACAAAAATACGTTTAAATTCTGCTCTCTGTTCATTTCTATACCAGTTATTTCTATATCAATTTACCCTGGTCATAGACCAGCACCTTGCATCCCAAATATAGTTCATTATCGATCTTGCGTCCTAACAGGATGAATTCCAAGTGCCCGGCTTAAACGGGATTAAAACACCCCCGCCTTCACTTCCCTCCGTCTCCGCCGCTTTTCTTTGGCACGACCTTCCCGGTACTTCGGGTCCCAGCAAGCGGGCACGAACTCACCAGGTTCCATTTACTCGGCTACCCGGCGTACTTTTCGACCCACTCCGCGAAGTCATGCAGGGAGCAGGGACATCCCGAAAATCTGCCACGCCAGCTTCAAGCGCCGTCTTATGTGCCTGCGGCGGTGGAAGACAATGTGCGCCCTATTGTGGCGTTTCATGGTATCAACATGTCTTTCCGGACGCGGTCGATAATTTTGATGTCGGCAATTCTAACTCTTCGAACTTTACCCAAGCCGAACACCTCCATGAAAACCAGCTTCTAGGTGCGCCAGCATTTCCGCTACCCGTTTATTCACCGCATCGTAACTCACCCGGACGATCGACAGGCCGTACTTCTCGGCCATGTCAACCTCTTCTCTGATGAAAAAGTCCATCACGCTTCGCCCCCGGAAAAAGAAAAAGCCCGGCACTGAACTGGGCAAAAAATGGGAAGAGGGGAGGCTTCTGAAAAAAGCCAGCCCGCCGCCCATCCGGGCCGGGGCTTTATGCCCAACTGACCGTCGCGGGCGGGCCAGCGTAAGTTTTATATAAGCACAATAGTGTTATTTTTACTTTTACCATCTTCCAAGATTATTACCTCTTATACATTTAACGCGGCACTACTCCGAGGCACCGCGCTATTAAAAGCACCGTCCCGAGCCACAGGGCCGGGCGGAGGAACCACGTTTCCACGCGCGAGCCGGTCTCGAAGGTGAACGGCCACGGCAGTACTTCCCTCAATGACCACCTCCTCCCGAAAGGCCACGTCCACCATACCCCCTGGGGGTTGAAGGAATCCAGCACCAGGTGGCTCGTCTCGGCGAGATACCCGGTAATGCGCCGGATCCTGCGGATGGGGGATTCCTCGTAAGTCTTGACTTCTATTTCGTCCCCGCAGTCGGTTAAAACAATTTTGGCAATGCTCTTTCTCTGCCGGGCAAAGGTTTCTTTCTCTTCGGCTATCAGCCGGTCCACGAGTTCCTGTTCAATGGTACCGTTGACGATTATTTGCAATACAAGCACCTCCCAACAGAAAAAGCGAAGATAATATTCTGTCTTTATGAATCCAAATTGTCTGTTATAATTAATTGTAGGGTGATTGATTATGAAAACAACCTTATATGTCAACCGGAAACTTTTGCGCGAAGCCATGGAACTGGCGGGGTTGAAAGGGATTACCGAAACCATCGAAGCGGCCCTTACGGAATTCGTCCGCCGCAAACGCCTGGAAAAACTTGCGGCGAGCCTGGGCAGGGTGGATCTGGCGCTGAACGATTCCGCTCTTGAGGAGATCCGGCGGGATGAATGAACGGTTTCTGGTCGATACCTCGGTCTGGATCGAAGCCCTGCGTCCCGGAGGGCAGCAGGAAATCGTCAACTGGTTAAAGGAAGCGCTGCTCCGGGAAACCGTGGTCCTCGCCCCTCCCGTCAAGACGGAAATCCTGCTGGGTACCAGAAACGAAAAACAGTTTGCCGAACTAAACGAAATGCTGAACGCACTCCCACTACTCGAAGGGGAACACGAAGTTTGGGAACGCGCCGCCTCCCTCGGGTTCCGCTTGCGGCGTCAAGGCCTGGTGATTCCATTGGTCGACCTTGTCATCGCTTCCTGGGCGTTCTACCATTCCTGTACTCTCGTCCACCGCGACAGGCATTATGACCTGATCGCAAACGAATTCCCGGAACAGAAGTTCCTGAGCTTCACGGAGCGTTGACAAAAACGGATCTCCGCAAGCAGACCTCTTCCGGAGGAACCGTCGGCCGTCCCAGTGGACGACCTCCCGGACCCCGAATTTTCGCTTCAGCACCGCCGGCGTCGCACCTAAACGGTCGGTGCCAACAACAAGACATCGCACCAAAACCACCTCCTGTAAAAAAGTTGCGGGCCGGGAGTTTTCCCGGCCCGGACGATATACCTTCTGCGGCCGAACCGTGCGACCGCAGGGAAGATATTTTTATCCCGGCCGGACCGCCCGCCAGCCGCGCCGCCCTCCCCGGGCGGGAGGCCGGGACTTCACAACAAAAAACCCGCGAGATCGCGGGCCGCAAAAACCGGGAGATATACCCGCCACCACTATTTCCCCCTCCCCCGGAAATGAAGGAATTGCATGATTGATGTAGAAGTAAGTACAGTTCTAACTCAACCATCTTTTTCCCAAAGGACGGAGAAAAAATGACGGCAAACGAATTTATTTGGGGGACACTGACCAGCGTTGTCGGAAATGTATTAACGGTATTCCTCGGTGCACTGATCGTAGTTGTCGGTTCGGCAGTTACCGGTAAAATTAACAAAATAAAGAGCAAAAAGCCTTATTTCCACCTGATTGCAACTGACGCCGCAATAGTCAAACTAATTCAATCGGGAAAAGAAACAAAAGTCACAGCTCGTTTCCATCGTGAATCCCGGTTCAGAAATATCCTGCCAGAATGGGAAGTAGAATTTCTGGTTAAATATTACGACAGATTAACCGGGTCACGTTCTTACAATGGTAGGTGCATTAGGCTTGACGGGTATGAAATAGAAAACGGTATTCTAATACTCGACTTGTCTGAAGTTGGCTTTTTTGACTTACTTTCCACCAATATTACTTTTTTCCCGGGGAATGTAAGATATAACTTTTGGAATTCCTTGTCGCTAATACCTTATACAATAAAGTATCTCAGCATCATGTCCGAGTACAAAACAAAAATCCTCGGAAGAAGAGCTATTGAAAACTTTACGGACATTTTGACCAACAACAGGCTAGCTAATGTCCTTGCCGTCAGTACTAACATTTTGGATAAGCAAGGACGAGCCCTCATTGTGAAGAGATCCTCCAAACTCTCTATTTCCGGAAACATCTATACCGTAGCTTCCACCGGTACCGTCCTGAATGTTGATTTACCGGGAAAGGAAGGTAACGTCCTCACAAGGGCCGCCGCACGAGAGATAAAAGAGGAAATAGGAATGGAAATACCTCCTGGACAAATTCATTTTGTAAACCTGATCCTTACGAAACAAAAATACCAACCCATAGCAATTACTGAATATTACTTAGAAGACATTAACCAAGCTATAGCTTCTGCTGCCCGAGCCAAAGATTTCCAACTTGAAATTAAAGAAATGCATGTACTGGACCTTAAAGATATATCCACATTTTTCGCTGTAATTACATCGTTGGAATTCTCACCTGCTTCGGCATATTCTTTAGAACTTGCATTCAGGCAACTGCATGGCCTGACACAAGATGAGTTTAAACGACTTATGAAAAAACATAAAAAACCGTTATTAAATCAAAGATTATCGTCCGACTGGAAGAAACGGTCAAAAGTTATAACTACTTCGTAAAGTTTTGGAAATGTTTCCAATAATTCATCCAACCTCCGCTCACGCTGTGCGACCTCCAAACACTCAACCGCCAGATTAAATATTTTTGCAGAATCTTCGCTTTTAGCATGAGCAAGAGCTTGTTGCAATTCTCGCACTTTTTTCTGAAACATTTAGCATCACTCCTATAAGGTTTTGTGAAAAATTATATTGCTGCGAAGTCTTCGCAATTCCAACCGGAAACTGACCACCCGCCAGCCGCGCCGCCCTCCTCGGGCGGGAGGAGATGTCACCACGCAGTGAACGCTCTCATCGAGATTTTGCAGTACTTCCAGCACGTGGCCGACTATGAAACAGTGGTGGCTCACGAAAAATCCCTCTGAAAGAAAAAACCGGGCGGTTTTTTCTTTCAGAACCGCCCGGCAGAAAAAGCGGCGCACTTCGTAACTGTTACACTTTGTCGGAAAGAGTTGCATTATGTGGCAATATGTTTTACGATACAATTTAATCGAGCCCGCCACGCCTGGTTAAAAAAACTTAACAATTCCTGATACATTGTACCATTCCTTGTTAAGCGGCCTCCCCATGACCAGGTTTTCGCCCCTTTCTGGATTGGATTTGCCCGCCCCTGGGAGCAGGCTGTAGCGACAGGGAGACCTCGGCCCCGGGAGTTCCACCCGGACGGGAGAACTGCGCGAAACAGGCACCTCCGGCTTGCGCCTTCATCAATGTTGACTGTTTCGCGGAAAACTCCGCCTCCCGCAACCTGTTAGATGCGGCCTACCGGTTTGTTGTAGATTTTCAAATTGATTCGGGAAAAATCTTCAAATTAAATTGGGGCAACCAACTGGTGGAACAAAGGAAGTTCTCATTTTAAACCGGTAATCACAAAAATAATTTTTAAATTCCGCCGGCATTTCCATCGAATACCCAAAAAAGAAAAACCGGCTACCCAAAAAGAGGCAGCCGGTGGTAATACCGCTCAAAACCGGTTAAACGGATATTTTTTCTTAAGGGCCAGAATTTTCGCCCGTGCTTCCAGCAACTTTTCTCTGAACACGGTAGCAAACCAGGCCGGCCGGTTTCTGGTCGGCAGATACACTCTGGCTTTATCGGCCACCTTGCAGATAGCTTCGATCATTTCCTCCGGGGTAAAGTGCAGTTCCCTGGC
>NZ_FQUW01000008.1 GCF_900129285.1 Desulfofundulus australicus DSM 11792 | reverse complement strand
CCGTAAGCATGGCTGAGCGCATAGAGCGGTTAAACGCCTACCTGGGCGGATGGATGGGCTACTTTGCCCTGGCTGAAACGCCCAGCATTTTCAGGAACCTGGAAGGCTGGATGCGGAGGAGGCTGCGCATGTGCCTCTGGAAGCAGTGGAAGCGAGTGCGGACAAGGTACCGCGAGCTGCGTGCACTGGGACTGCCTGAATGGGTGGTACATGAATTCGCCAACGCTCGCAAAGGGCCATGGCGGATGGCCCACGGGCCAATGAATAGAGCCCTGGGCAACGCCTACTGGCAGTCCCAGGGCCTGATGAGCTTAACCGAACGTTATTCTTATCTTCGTCAAGCTTGGTGAACCGCCGGATGCGGACCCGCATGTCCGGTGGTGTGAGAGGACGGGGGCTAGCCGCCCCCTCCTACTCGATTCGGGCCGGCCTTGAAATTGTTGTTGGCCGGAAAGCTGCCAGGCATGATATAATCTAATGATAATGCAGCAAGAAGACCGGGGGAGTGGAGCCGGCAATGGATATTATTACCACCCACAGCAATACGGATCTGGATGCCCTGGCCGCCATGGTGGGGGCGCAAAAGCTTTATCCTGAAGCGGTCATGGTCTTTCCGGGTAAGCTTTCCAGGAATGTGGAAGAATTTATGGCCCTGCATAAGGACGCCCTGACTATCTCCAGCCTGCGGGATATTCAGCTGGACAGGATACGGCGGGTGATACTGGTGGATACCAAAAACCCCAGGCGGCTGGGCAAGCTGGCGGAGATAGTCAACCGTCCCGGGGTGGAGGTGCATATTTACGACCACCATCCCCGGGCGGAAGGTGATATCAGGGGGACGCTGGAAGTGGTGGAAGCGGTGGGGGCCACTGCTACCCTGCTGGTGGAGAAAATAAAGGAACACAATGTGCCCCTGAATCCCCTGGAGGCAACAATTCTGGCCCTGGGTATTTATGGTGACACCGGTTCCCTGGTGTTTACCAGCACCACTCCCCGGGATGTGGCGGCAGTGGCCTTTCTTCTGGAAAAGGGGGCCAATCTGGGGGTGGTGGCCGAGTTTCTTGGCCGGCCCCTGACCGAGGAGCAAAAGTCCCTGTTAAAGTCCCTGTTGATTTCGGCCCGCCGTTACCAGGTAAACGGGGTCAAAGTGCTGCTGGCTACTGCTTCGGTGGAAGAATTTGTGGTGGGCCTGGCCCTGCTTACCCATACCATTTCCGAAATAGAAAAACTTGATGCTGTATTTACCGTGGTGGAAATGGAAGACCGGGTATATATAGTGGGCCGCAGCAACGTGGCTCAGGTGGATGTGGCCGAAATTGTGGCTCCCTTTGGGGGTGGTGGCCACCCGGCGGCGGCCTCGGCCACAATTAAAGGGGCCCCCCTTGACCAGGTGGCCAGGACGCTCATGAAAATCATCCGCCAGAAGGTGCGTCCTCCCCTTACGGCGGCAGGGATTATGTCCAGTCCGGTTAAAACTGTAACTCCCGAAACTACTATCAGAGAAGCCGGGCGTATCATGATGCGCTACGGTCACACTGGCCTGCCGGTGGTGAAAAATGGCCAGCTGGTGGGTGTAATATCCCGGCGGGATGTGGAAAAAGCCAATCTCCATGGCCTGGGACATGCCCCGGTGAAAGGTTTCATGAGCCAGAATGTGGTCTGGGTTACTCCCGATGTTCCTGTAACCGAGGTACAGCAATTGATGATCGAGCACGATATCGGGCGCGTTCCCGTAGTAGCGGGAGGCAGGCTGGTGGGTATTGTATCCCGGACCGATGTCCTGCGCACCCTGCACGGCGGGGATTTACCCTCCCGTTACCGGACCATTTATTCCGGCCACCTGGCAACTGCCGGAACAAACATTTCCGAACTCATGCGCCAGGTGCTGGCTCCCAGGGAATGGGATATATTGCGCCGGGCGGGAGAGACCGCTGCCCGCCTGGGTTGCCGGGTTTTTGCGGCTGGCGGGGTGGTACGGGATATTCTGCTCCAAGCGGGAAATCTGGACATCGACCTGGTGGTGGAAGGGGATGGTATTGCCCTGGCCGGTGCCCTGGCCGGTGCTTATGGCGCTCAGGTACGTGCCCACCGCCGCTTCGGCACGGCGGAAGTTCTTTTTCCCGATGGTTTTAAAGTCGATGTAGCTACGGCACGGGTGGAATTTTACGAATACCCGGCGGCCCTGCCCCGGGTGGAAAGTTCCTGCCTGCGCCATGACCTCTACCGGCGGGACTTTACCATCAACGCCATGGCCGTAGACCTGAACGGGGAAAATTTTGGTGATTTAATTGATTTTTTTGGCGGGCGACAGGATTTACAGCAGGGGTTAATCCGGGTATTATATAATTTGAGTTTTATCGAAGATCCCATCCGCCTGTTGCGGGCTGTGCGTTTTGAACAGCGTTACGGGTTTAAGATTGAACCGCAGACTTTAAAGCTGATGGAGGAAGCGGTGCGCCGGGAAGTTCTCACCCGGGTTTCCACCGAACGTCTGTGGGAGGAGTTAAAACACATCCTGCTGGAAAAGGAAGCCGGGAGAATGCTGGAGCGCCTGCATCAGCTGGGTATGTGGCCCTTCGTTTTTCCGGGGGTAACATACTGGGAGGTTCAGCCGGTACTGCATGATCTGGGTGCGGCCATGCAGGCGCTGGATGAATGGGGTTTTGCCACGGGGCATGACTCCTGGCTTTGCTATTTTATTGCGGTCCTGCACTGGAGTAGCCCGGAAACCGCCAGGGCGCTCTGCGAGCGCTATCATTTAAGCAAGCGGCAGGCCGGTAAGGTTGTATCCTCCCTGTCCAGCTGGCAGCAGGTTCTATCATTGCTCAGCCGGCGAGGTGAAGTGCGCAACAGCGAGCTGGCCCGGGGCCTTCTCCTTCTGCCCCCGGAGGCCTATCCCCTGATTTTAACCCTGCTGGACGAGGAGTGGTTGAAAGAGCGCTTCCGGCAGCTGCTTTTACTGCTGAAGGAGAGCAGGCCGTCGGTGGATGGTAATTTCATCAGGAGCCTGGGTTACCGGCCCGGCCCTGTTTTCCGCAGGGCGCTGGATGCGGTTTGGCGCGCCCGGCTGGATGGCCTGGTGAAAAACAGCGAAGAAGAAAAGGCGTTTGTGAAAGAATTTTTGAGCCGCCATTATGGAGAGGGTCCCCATGATTAACCTTCCCAGTTTATATGAAATGGCCCTTATGCTGCCGGGCATTATTTTGGGACTTACCTTCCATGAGCTGGCCCACGGCTGGGTGGCCGACCGGCTGGGAGATACCACTGCCCGCTACCAGGGCCGCTTAACCTTAAACCCCCTGGCCCATGTGGATGTCATTGGTTTGATAATGCTTTTTATCGCTGGTTTTGGCTGGGCGAAACCGGTGCCGGTCAACCCCTATAATTTTCGCGGTGATATGCGTCGCGGTTTAATGCTGGTTTCCCTCGCCGGACCGGCTACCAATATGTTGCTGGCAGTGGCCGGGGCAGTGGCGCTGGGCCTGGGGGCCTGGAAATTGCCTTACGGGCAGGAGATTGTTATAAATATTATTCATATCAACGTCATCCTGGCTGTTTTTAATCTCCTGCCAATTCCCCCTCTGGATGGGTCGAAGATACTGGCCGGTGTTCTGCCCGGCCGGCAACCATGGCTGTATATGCTGGAAAACTACGGTATAATAATTCTCTTACTGCTGTTATTTACCGGTATTATCGGGAAGGTGCTCAGGTGGATTATTGTCCCGCTGTATGAAGTCCTCCTGGGTCTCGCCAAAGCCATTGCCTTACTGGTAGCTTAATGTTACAGGGAAAATGTTACAGGAAAATGGAAAGGAGATCTGTACCAATGGCCACGCAGAGAATTTTAAGCGGCATGCGTCCTACGGGCCGGTTACATATCGGCCACCTGAGCGTGCTGGAAAACTGGGTTGAGATGCAAAGGGAAAACCAGTGCTTCTTTTTTGCCGCCGACTGGCACGCCCTGACCACGGCTTTTGAACATACAGAAGGAATTAAAGAAAATATCCGGGAAATGGTCACCGACTGGCTGGCCGTGGGGCTCGATCCGGAAAAAAGCGTGATCTTTATTCAGTCGGATGTTCCGGAGACTGCCGAACTGCATCTCCTATTTTCCATGATTATTCCCCTGGGCTGGCTGGAGAGGGTGCCCACTTACAAGGATCAGGTGCAGCAATTCAAGCAGCAGGGCAGGGACATCATGACTTACGGTTTCCTGGGTTATCCCGTTTTAATGGCGGCGGATATTTTACTTTACCGGGCTGACGCGGTGCCCGTGGGAGAGGACCAGCTTCCCCACCTGGAACTGTGCCGGGAACTGGCCCGGCGTTTTAACCACCTCTACCGTCCTGTTTTCCCCGAGCCCCAGGCCAGGCTGTCCCGTGTTCCCGTGCTTCCCGGTGTGGATGGACGAAAAATGAGCAAAAGTTATGCCAACGATATAGGTTTGATGGCCGAACTGGATGAAATCAGGCGGCGGGTTAATGCCATGGTTACCGACCCGGCGCGCATCCACAAAACTGATCCCGGCCACCCGGAAGTTTGTGTGGTGCACAAGTACCACGGTATCTATACCGGCCACCGGCTGGCGGAAATTGAAGAGGAGTGCCGGGCGGGCCGGGTGGGCTGCGTGGCCTGCAAGAGGTTGCTGACCGAGTCACTGGAAGCTGTCCTGGCTCCCTTGAGGGAGCGGCGGCTACAGATTGCTGCCCGTGAGGGTTATGTCGAGGAAGTGCTTGCTGAAGGCGCCCGCCGGGCCAGGGCGGAGGCAGCCAGAACCATGTCTTTAGTCCGCGAAGCCATGCAAATTTAGATACATGATTTCCCCCCTGGCGGTAAAGAATATGCCCCAAAAGGGGGTATTTATTTTGCGCAGGTTGTTGCTGATTATGGCTGCACTGGTTTTGATTGGGGGTATGGCCGGCTGCACGGCGGCCAGGAAACCGGCGCCGGAACAGCCCAGAACCGTAATAATACCGGAAGCCACCAGAGTTTCCTTTGAAAAGATTGACCTGGCGAAAGCACCGGCCGAGGTTAAGGATGTGGCCAGGACCCTGGAGAACACCGACGCCAGTACATGGGTGCGGGCAAATAATAACCTGTACCTGCTGTTCAGTACGAGTCCCCGCAACAGGATGTACAGGGCAGAGGTAACTGAAATTCAACAGCGCAATCCCAGGGCGGACTTCAGCTGGCTGGATGTTAAGGCCAGGTACGTCAGGCAAGCAGCTGCCAGTGCTCCAGTTCTAACAGTGGTACGGGTAGGGAAGCTGGACCGGCCGGTAAACGGCGTTGCTTTTCAATTTTCCCGCGAGAAAGGACAGCAGGCCGGTCAAGCAGGTGGACCGGGGCCGCAGCCGGCTGCCAGGCCTGCTCCGGCAGGAACCCCGGAACCAGCTGCCGTGACAGGGGGCGAAGCAGCAATAAGTGAGCCTTCCCCGGATCAGGAGACTACCAGCCCGGTAAAGGTGGTGGGGAAGGCCAGGCACTCCGCCGGAGAGGTGCGGGTGCGCCTGGTGGATGAGAGGGGTACTGTCCTGGCGGAAAAATCCCTTTCCGTCGGGAAGGAAAGTTTCACCGAGTTTGAAACTTTGCTCAGCTACAGCCCTGTTGCTTCCCCCAGGAAAGGATTTGTGGAAGTGGTCGCTCCGGGCCAGGATGGGGAACAAAGCCTGGCCCGGGTACCGGTAACCATGAAGTAATGTTTAAAGGCTTTCTGTGCATCGGCAGCCTTCGGCTTGCCGGTTCTTTTTTTCTCTCCCTGAAATTCCTTTTACATACATTTGAGGGATGGCGGGAAAATATGACCGGTGGTGTTTGGTGTGTGGCTATGGTGGCTGGTTGTAATCTTTCTTTTACTGATGGCGCTGTTTACAATAATCCCTTTAAAACTGGAGTTTTATTACTGCCGCCGGGGTCATGACCGGCGTCTCTTACTGGTGATCAGGACCTGGTTCAATATAAAATACCAGCTGCTTCCCGGAAAAAATCCGGACGGGCAGGTATCTTTAATCTCATCCGGCCGCCTGGTGGAATGTATTCGCCTGGGCCTTGAGATCTGGCCTGCCCTGAAGTTTTTATTACGCCGTACCAGATTGTGCCGGCTTGAATGGCGGACCCTGGTCGGCCTGCCCGATGCCGCCCATACCGGAATGGTTGTGGGAGGGCTGTGGTCCCTCAAAGGAACTGTTTTAACGGTTCTCTACCGGCTGGTCAGCAAAAAGTCCACCCTGCCCGAAGTAGCCGTTTTACCCCATTTTACCGGTTCGTCCTTCGGCTTGTTGATTCACTGCATATTTACCTTCCGCCTGGGCCATATTATGGTTACGGCAGTAAAGCTGGCCTGTTTAACGGGCCGCCAGGGCTTAAAAAGAATCTTATCTTTTATAGACTCCTTCAAGGGGTGAGGTAGAGGTGCCGGAACATCCAATCGAGGGTTTAATGAAAACGGCCATGGAAAGCATCAAGGAAATGGTAAATGTGAACGTGGTAGTGGGTGATCCCGTGGAGACTGCCGACGGGACAGTTATTATACCGGTTTCCCGGGTGGCCTGCGGCTTTGGTGCCGGCGGTGGGGAACTGGAAGCCCAGGGCCGCCAGAAGCAGGAGGGTGAGCAGCTACCATTTTTTGGCGGCGGAAGCGGGGCTGGAGTGTCTGTCCAGCCGGTGGGTTTCCTGGTGGTGGGCCAGGGTCAGGTCCGCCTGCTGCCCGTGGATGGTAATGCTGTGGTGGATCGCCTGATAGATCTGGCTCCCCAGCTGGTTTCCCAGATACAGGGTATGTTTAAGCGGGAGGGCAAGAACCAGGTAACCATGGTTCCACCACCACCGCCCCCGGGAGGAACTGTCCCTACTTTATAATTAATTTTGAGGGACCCTCAGCACTGAATGAGTATACAGGTCAAACATGATTAATACATATTTATAAGTCCGTCCGGAAGGGCGGGCTTTTCTGGTTTTCCGGGCTGTGGCGGGTATGGTCGGGTTTACTTTCTGGATAGGACCTTTTTACTATTCTGCGGAATATACTGGCAAAAACAGGCTTTTTTGGGGGTGTGGCGATGGTTATTATCGTGGGTGGCGGATGGGCGGGATGTGCGGCAGCCTTTGCTGCGGCGCAGGCCGGTGCCCGGGTGATGCTGCTGGAAAAGACCGATATGCTCCTGGGTACGGGCCTGGTAGGTGGAATAATGAGAAATAACGGACGTTTTACGGCTCTGGAAGAAGTATGGGCCATGGGGGCAGGGGACTTTTTGCGCCATATTGAGGGTGTGGCCAGGCATCGCTGGCTGGATTTTCCGGGTCACCGGCATGCCACCCTTTATGATGTAACCAGAATCGAGCCGGTAATACGCCGGGTTCTCCTGGATGCCGGTATTGACGTGAAACTGCCGAAAAGGGTGGTGGGGGTTTTAAAAAAGGGGAACAGTATTGCCGGGGTGTACACGGCCCAGGGGGATACTTTCAACGGTGATGTATTCATTGATACCACCGGTACTGCCGGCCCGGTTAAAAATTGTTCCCGCTATGGTTCCGGGTGCGCCATGTGTATCCTGCGCTGCCCCGCCTTCGGCCCCCGGGTAAGCCTGACGGCCAAAGCAGGTATTGAAGAGATAAGAGCCGGTGACGGATTTCCCCATTTTGAGGCCATGAGCGGTTCCTGCAAGCTGGATAAAAAATCCCTGGCTCCGTGGCTGGTGGAAAGGCTGGAGAGGGAAGGCAAGGTGATCATTGCCCTCCCGGAGTACCTGCACAAACATGATTTGTTAAATAAAAAAGCCTGCCAGCAGTATAACCTGGAAGAATTCGCCCGCAATTTGATCCTGCTGGATACGGGCCATGCCAAGCTGATGGCGCCATACTTTCCTCTGGAAGTGCTGCGGAAACTGGAAGGTTTCGAGCATGCCCGTTATGCCGACCCCTATTCCGGGAGCAAGGGGAATTCCATCCGGTTTATGGCTATTGCGCCGTGCGATGACGCCCTGCAGGTAGAAGGGGTGGATAACCTTTTCTGCGCAGGGGAGAAGACCGGTCTCCTGGTGGGGCATACTGAAGCTATCGTTACTGGTTTTCTGGCGGGTTATAACGCAGCCCGTTATCTTGCCGGTAAGAAACCCCTTGTGCTGCCCGACAGCCTGGCCACCGGGGATATCATCTCTTTTATGCACAGGGAAATGAAGAAACCCGAAGGGCTGAAGAAGAAGTATACTTTTTCCGGTGCAGTTTATTTTCAGCGCATGCAGGACCTGGGGTTGTACACCACCGATGTTGAGCTGATCAGGCAAAGGGTAGCCCGGCTGGGTTTGCTGAATATTTATAAAAAGAAAGTGCTGTAACAATATAAACCAGTGTAGTAAATATTACCCATAAGGGTTCTAATCCCCTGCCTGCCCTCATAATACTGTGAAATAAAGCAGTGGTTTTCCGGGGGTGGCAGGAATGGTTAATTATATCTGGCTGGGGATGATCGTTTTCGGTATTCTCGTGGCCGGAGCCAACGGCCAGGTGGAGGTGGTAACCAGGGCGGCCCTGGAGGGAGCTGACAAGGCCGTCAAAACCTCTTTAAACCTTATTGCCATAATTACCTTCTGGCTGGGGATTATGAAGCTGGCCGAGGCTGCCGGGCTGGTGCGCGCCCTGGCCCGTCTGGTCAGGCCCATGACCAGGTTTCTTTTTCCCGATGTACCGGCCAACCATCCGGCTATGGGTGCCATCATTATGAACCTGAGTGCCAATATTCTGGGTCTTGGTAATGCTGCTACTCCCATGGGCCTTATTGCCATGCAGGAACTGCAAAAGCTGAACCGGGGAGATCCCAAAACGGCTACCACTGCCATGTGCACCTTCCTGGCTCTCAACACTTCGTGTCTCACCCTGATTCCCACTACCATTATTGGTATCCGGGTGATGTACGGTTCCAGCGATCCCACGGCTATTGTAGGGACAACCATTTTTGCCACGGCATGCGGGATGACTGTAGCCATAATTGTGGACTGGATTCTGCGTGCTATTTACGGTCGCCAGGGGTGATCTTGGCATGTATGAGCTGATTGGTGAAATTTCCCGCTGGGCTATTCCGGTTACCCTCCTTCTGGTTCCCCTGCTGGCGTTCATAAGGGGTGTTCCCGTTTTTGAAATATTTGTTGAAGGGGCGGCGGAAGGTTTTACCACGGCCATCAAAACAATTCCCTATCTTGTGGCCATGCTGGTGGCCATCAGCATTTTCAGGGCCTCCGGGGCCATGGAAGTGCTGGTGCACGTTTTATCCCCCATTCTCGATCCCCTGGGTTTTCCTCCAGAGGTACTACCCCATGCGGTTATGCGCCCGCTGTCCGGTGGGGCGGCCCTGGGTATCGCCACAGATCTCATTGCCACCCACGGGCCGGACAGTTTTATTGGCCGGCTGGTTTCCACCATGCAGGGGAGCACCGATACCACTTTCTATGTTTTAACCCTTTATTTTGGCTCCGTGGGAATAACCCGCTACCGCTACGCCATTATTTCCGGCCTGGCCGCGGATTTCACCAGCCTGGTGGCTTCAGTGTTCATCGTCAACCGGATGTTCAGTTAGACGGGCCGGCGGTTGGCCGCTTTAAACCCGGCTTTCCGGGATAATCATCCTCTGCGGCTGAGATTGGGCCTGTGCATCTTTCACCTGCATCTGTGGTAAAATGCTTCTGGGGTGATACCTTTGGAGCGGCTGCAGAAAGTGATGGCCCGGGCCGGGGTGGCTTCACGGAGGCACTGCGAGGAAATGATTGCTGCCGGTTTGGTCAGGGTAAACGGGCAGGTGGTAACCCGGCTGGGAACCCGGGTGGACCCCGAGAAGGATACCATTGAAGTGGCCGGACGCGTTTTACCCCGCCGGCCGCAGGAAAAAATATACATATTACTGAACAAGCCCCGTGGTTATGTGACCACGGTCAGGGATCCCCAGGGCAGGCCCAAGGTAATGGACCTGTTGCGGGGAATTAAGGAACGGGTATATCCTGTGGGGAGGCTCGATTTTGACAGTGAAGGGCTGCTCTTGCTGACCAATGACGGGGAGCTGGCCTACGCCCTTACCCATCCCCGCCACCGGGTTCCCAAAACCTACCTGGTCCTGGTGAAGGGCACTCCGGGCGGTGAAAAGCTGTGGCGCATGGCCGGCGGGCTTATGCTGGAGGATGGACCTGCGGCACCGGCGAAAGTGAAACTGATCGGGAAAAAAGACGGCAATGCTCTTCTGGAAATTACCATCTACGAGGGACGCAAGCGTCAGGTACGCCGGATGTGCGCCCGGATTGGCCATCCCGTAATCCGCTTGAAAAGGGTTAAAGTTGGCCCGTTAACCCTGAAGGGACTCGGGCCCGGCCGTTACCGCTTTTTAACCCGGGAGGAGGTCCGCCAGCTGCGGCAGGCAGCGGGGCTAAAGACTTAAATTTCCAGACGGCAGGAATTTCCCGGCCCCCGGCGAAATATCCAGGAATGTGTATTTTTTTGCTGGGGGGTGAAGTTTTGGAGGACCTCACCACCGGGATCAGGGCGAAAGTGAGGCTGGACTTTAAAGGGGTGGGGCGTCCCGGGCGCCTTATTTTTGGTGGCAAGTCAAATGATAAGGTGGCCGAAGAGGCCCGGGAACAGCAGGTGGCCCTGCTGCGCAATGTGCCCATTCAGGGGATACAAATTGAAGACGTGGATTTAAGCCATGATATTTATGTCGTATATGACGAAGTGAACAACCAGGAGGTTGCCTACGCACCGGTAATTTTACAGCTGACCGCCGATACTCTGGAAGACCTGGTCCGCTTTGTTGCCCGGGATGAATTCCGCAAGATCGAGATCATTGCACCCGATAGTTTATCGCTGAACAAGCAGCAAATGGAAAGGCTGATGTTCCGCATCTACGAGGAATTCACCAGTTACCGCCTGCATCTGGAGCGAAAGTACAATATGAAATAAAAGGAGCGGCAGCCAGGCTCCCGGTTGTTTTTTTACTCCGGTTGTCCTATAATGTTTTTACCGGTTTGGCTTGTTTTGTGCCCGAATGGAGGTGGGGGAATGGTCCCGCAGGGAAGCAGGCAGGTGGCCCGGGTAGCCCTGACCATGGCTTTAAGCGAGGATAGAGAGCACGAGCGGGAGTTAAAATCCCGTTACGCCAGGGATGGTTTTAAAACTGCTGCCGTGGATTACGGTGGTGATTTTATTTCTTCGGTAAACAAGATTACCGAGCGGGCAGTGGTGGCCGCCAAGCGGGAAGGCGTTATCAGGGAAATCCACGCCGAGGAGGGGGCGGTAGCCGGGGCAACCCGGGAAGCCCTTTCCCAGATCATGCCCAAAGCCATTGGATTAAACGTGGGTGGTAAAATAGGTATCGCCCGCTACCAGGATCATATCAGTGTTGCCGTTTTTTTTGGCGTGGGACTTCTGCATCTGGATGATGTGGCGGTGGGACTGGGACACAGGGCAGTTTCTTCTTAAACCGGCGAGGACTTCACCATAAACTCTATGAACGGAGGGACGGCAGGATGGATAGAACTTACGTGCGGGGTATCCGGGGGGCCATTACGGTAGAACGGAATACGCCTGAGGATATTATTCAGGCTACGGGAGAACTGTTACAGGCCATTATGGCGGAAAATAACCTCGACCCGGAGGATATCGCCAGTGCCTTTTTTACCGTTACCGACGATCTCAATGCGGAGTTTCCGGCTACGGCGGCCCGGGAACTGCTGGGGTGGAAGTATGTGCCCCTGTTATGTGCCCGGGAAATTGCCGTACCCGGCCGCCTGCCCATGTGCATAAGGGTACTGGTACATGTAAATACGACCCGCTCCCAGCGCGAGATCAAGCACGTTTACCTCCGGGAAGCCACCAGGCTGCGTAAAGATTTGCTTCCCCAGTGAAGAATTTGTACCGGTTATGGCCCATCAAGGGGTTACCGGAGCTGGTTCCGTTCCCGCGCGCAGGGTCGCGTAAAAATTTTCGGCAGGCAATTGAAAACCTTGACAAATGGCTTTTCCCGTGATATGGTACAGTTAACTGAACTGAATAAGGTGGAGAGCCAGTTTAGCTGAGTTGAGTTGAGGGGAGCTTCAGGTGAGGCATGGCGAGTCTTCATTGGGGTGTGGACTGCCGGTGCTCATTGGAGCGCCGGCTTTTTTACTTTGTGCACCAGGGGGAGGGGTTAAATTGATTTTTCCCTCGGTAGAGGAATACCTTCACCTGGCCTCCCATTACCGGCTGGTACCTGTAAGCGCCGAGTGGGAGGCTGATATGGAGACACCTATTTCCTTGTTTTCCCGGCTGGATACGGGAGGACCTTCCTTTCTTCTGGAAAGCGTGGAGGGTGGTGAGAAGCTGGCCCGCTATTCCTTTATCGGCCTTCATCCCCTGGCTCTTTACAGCCAGAAGGATAACCGGGGATGTTTTATCCCCGGAGCCGGGTGCCCTGCCGGTCTGCTCGAATTCATCGCGTCCTGGGGTGGTAAAAAGGGAGTACCATGTTACCCGGAAACAGGGTTTCCGCTATTTAACGGCACGGTTGAAGATATATCGGGTACCTGCTCCCCTGAAGGTTATTGGGTGGAGGGAAATCCCCTGTGCCTTGTCGAGCAGCTGATGAATTACTTACGGGGCCCTTACCTGCCGGATTTACCCCGTTTTTACGGGGGAGCCGTGGGTTACTGGGGTTACGACCTGGTGCGCTGGTTGGAAAGGTTGCCCAATTTACCGGGTGATGATCCGGGATTGCCCGACCTGATCCTCATATTTACCGGCACGGTACTTATCCTGGACCATGTCTGTCACACCTTGAGGGTGGTGGTCAATACCGTTCCCGGGAGGGAACCGGTAACCACCTATAAACGGGCACTGGCAACCATTGAAAAAATAAGCCGGTTAATTAATAACCACGGGTTTGCTGTAAATAGTATGAGCCGTCAGGAATTGAAGGCCCGGGTTACCGCGCCGGAGAAAACAGGCTCCCGTCCAGGATCTTTTACCTCCAACCTTGCTCAGGAGAAATTTATCTCCCTGGTACAAAAGGCCAAAGAATACATCCGGGAGGGAGAGATCCTGCAGGTGGTTCTGTCCCAGCGTTTGCAGCTACCTTTTTCCGGGGATACCTTCCGGGTTTACCGGCGGTTGCGCCGTATCAATCCCTCCCCCTACCTCTACTACTTGAATCTGGGATCAGTGGTCCTGGCCGGCTCTTCGCCGGAAATGCTGCTGCGTGTGGAAGGCAACGCGGTGGAAACCAGGCCCATTGCAGGTACGCGTCCCCGGGGAGCCACCGTTGCAGAGGACGAAGAGCTGGCTGCAGATCTGCTGGCCGATGCCAAGGAACGGGCCGAACACATCATGCTGGTGGATCTGGGGCGTAATGATCTGGGCCGGGTGTGCCTGCCGGGGAGTGTGACCGTACCCCAGTTCATGAGTGTGGAAAGATATTCCCACGTCATGCACCTTGTCTCATCGGTACAGGGAGTCCTGGCTCCCGGAGTATCGGCTTTCGATGCCTTTAAGGCCTGTTTCCCGGCCGGCACGGTTTCCGGGGCGCCAAAAATCAGGGCCATGGAGATCATCAATGAACTGGAGCCATCGCGCCGCGGCCCTTATGCCGGTGCCGTCGGTTACTGGGGTTACAACGGTAACCTGGATATGGCCATTACCATTCGCACAATTACCTTTTACCGGGGTTTCGCCAGTATCCAGGCAGGAGCCGGTATTGTAGCTGATTCCGTACCCGAAAGGGAGTACCTGGAGACACTGAACAAAGCAAAGGCGCTGCTGCAGACCCTTGCCCTGGATGAGGAGGTGAATGGATGCCGGTTGCACATTTAAAGAACGGGCCGGTTTGCCTGCCGGGAGAAGAGGAAATCAGGCTGCTCATGATCGATAATTATGATTCCTTCACCTATAACCTGGTGCAGTATTTTGGGGAACTGGGAATACCGGTTGAAGTAAGGCGCAACGACCGGGTGACCCTTGAAGAGATCAGAGGCATGAATCCTACCCACGTGGTCATTTCCCCCGGCCCCGGGGTACCCGGCAGGGCGGGTATTTCCCTGGAACTGGTGCGGGACCTGGCCGGAAAAATACCGGTCCTGGGGGTGTGCCTGGGCCATCAAACCATAGGCCAGGCTTTCGGCGGTCGGGTTATTCGGGCTGAAAGATTGATGCATGGAAAAACTTCAGCCGTTTATCACGACGGCAGGACGATCTTCAAGGGCCTGCCTTCCCCATTTAGGGCTACCCGCTACCATTCCCTGCTGGTGGATGGCAGCTGCCTTCCCCCGTGTCTTGAAGTGAGTGCGTGGACGTCTGAAGGAGAAATTATGGGTTTGCGCCACCGGGAATTTACCGTGGAAGGGGTGCAGTTTCACCCCGAATCCATCCTTACCGAATACGGGCGGGATTTGCTGGCTAACTTCCTGTTTTACCGGGGAGGCCGGTGGCCTGCCTGAAAACCTGGCTGAGGGGAGATTGAGTATGATTAAAGAAGCCATTGGCCGTGTGGTGGCCGGGGAGAGCTTGAGTGAGAGCGAAGCGGAGCGGGTAATGGATGAAATCATGACCGGGCAGGCCAGCCCGGCGCAAATTGCCGCGCTTTTGACTGCCATGCGTTTAAAAGGGGAAAACATAGAGGAAATTACCGGTTTCGCCAGATCCATGCGCCGTCATGCCACGCCGGTGCGTTCCAGGCACCCCGTGGTGGTGGATACCTGTGGTACGGGAGGGGACGGCGCCGGTACTTTTAATATTTCTACCATTGCTGCCCTGGTGCTGGCCGGAGCGGGAGTTCCGGTGGCCAAGCACGGCAACCGTTCCGTATCGAGCCGCTGCGGGTCAGCCGATGTGCTGGAGGCGCTGGGGGTGAATCTGGAGTTATCTCCTGCGGAACTGGAGGAATGCCTGGATAAGGTGGGCATAACCTTCCTTTTTGCGCCGGCCCTGCACAGGGCAATGAAGCACGCTGCAGGTCCCCGGCGGGAAATAGGTATTCGCACTGTTTTCAACGTGCTCGGCCCCCTGACGAATCCAGCCGGGGCCAAAGTTCAGATCGTGGGGGTATACAGTGCCGGGCTGGTGCCCGTAATTGCCCGGGTGCTGGCCCGCCTGGGGACCAGACGTGCCTTTGTAGTCCACGGGGCCGGGGGGCTGGATGAAATATCCCCGGCCGGGCCGGCAGTGGTGGCCGAAGTGCGGGAGGGGGATATCCGGGAGTACTCCCTGGACCCGGCGGATTATGGTTTTGCGTATACTCCCGTGGAATCCCTGGCCGGGGGTAATCCGGAATTTAATGCCGCGCTGGCCAGGGAAATACTGCGGGGCGCCCGGGGTCCCTGCCGGGATACTGTACTCTTAAACGCCGCTTTAGGGCTGGTTGCTGCCGGCAGGGCGGAAGATCTTGGCAGGGGACTGGAACTGGCTGCTGCCAGTATAGATAGCGGTGCTGCTGCCGGAAAGCTGGAGGAGTTAATAGCCTTTACCCGCCGGGCCGGCCGGCAGGTGATCAGCCTTTGATTCTGGAAAAAATTATTGCCCATAAGCGCAGGGAAGTTGAATGCCGGCGCGCCATCAGGCCCCTGGCCTGGCTTGCCGGTCGGGTTCAGTCATCTGGAGCTACCAGATCGCTGCGTGACCATCTGCGCCGCCCGGGAAAAGTAACCCTTATGGCTGAGATTAAACGGGCCTCGCCCTCCAAAGGCTGGCTGGTAAGGGGTATGAAGCCGGTGGAAGTGGCCCGGATTTATACCCGGGCCGGTGCCGCTGCCATTTCCATACTCACCGATAGCCATTTTTTCCGGGGGCACCGCCTGATTCTGCCCCTGGTGCGCCGTGAGACTTCCCTGCCCCTTTTATACAAGGACTTTATCATCGACCCCTACCAGATCTATGAAGCCCGCTATCTGGGGGCGGATGCCATCCTGCTGATTGTGGCGGCACTGGACGACCGCCAGCTCTCCTCCTTCCAGGCCCTGGCGGCCGAGCTTGGCCTGAGCTGCCTGGTGGAGGTGCATACTGCGGAAGAACTGGAGCGGGCCCGGGCCTCCGGGGCCTCCATAATTGGCATCAACAACCGGGACCTGCGCACGTTTTCTGTTGATCTCAGCACTACTTTCCGTTTGCGGGAGAAAATTACCGATCCGGGTGTGGTGGTGGTCAGCGAAAGTGGAATTAATTCCAGGGAACATATGCTGGCCCTGGCCCGCCACCGGGTCGATGCGGCTCTGGTGGGCGAGGCGCTGGTCAAAGCCGGGGATATGGAGCGTAAGGTGAAAGAGCTGCTGGGGGAGGATGTCCTTCCATGGTCAGGATAAAAATCTGTGGTATTACCGATATTTCCGGCGCCCTTGCGGCTGCAGAAGCCGGAGCGGACGCCCTTGGCTTTGTCTTTGCCCCCAGCCCCCGGTGCATCACCCCGGTGGAAGCGCGGCTTATTTGCAGGGAACTGCCGCCCTTCATAACCCGGGTGGGAGTGTTTGTGGATGCTCCCCTGGAGGAAGTCAGGGCGGTGGCGGATTACTGCGGGCTGGATGTGATCCAGTTGCACGGCAACGAGCCGGTGGATTACTGCCGCGCTGTTGGTCGCAGGGTGATCAAGGCTTTCCGGGTGGGTGGTGAATTAAAAATAGATCCGCAGGCGGTATCCGGTTACCCGGCAGATGCCATTTTGCTCGATACCTTTGTGGCCGGCCGGAAAGGCGGTACCGGGCAGCCCTTTGACTGGCACCTGGCTGCCGGCCTGAAACTACCCCGCCCCCTCATTCTGGCGGGCGGCCTGACGCCGGAGAACGTGGGCCGGGCCGTGGAGCTGGTGCGACCCTATGGAGTGGACGTCAGCAGCGGGGTGGAAATGGAAGGCCGGCCGGGGAAAAAGGACCCGGAGAAAATCCGCCGCTTCATTGCTGCCGCCCGGGCTTCCGGCTGGAGCCCGGCGTAAATTAAGGCAGTTGACGGCGAGATCCAACCCTTACCGTGAGGAAGGAGAGGGAAAAATTATGTCACTACCGGATGAGCGGGGCTATTTTGGGCCCTTCGGGGGTCGTTACGTGCCGGAAACCCTCATGCCGGCCCTGGAGGAACTGGCATCGGCCTACCTGGATGTGCGGCAGGACCCGTCTTTCTGGCAGGAGCTGGATTATTACCTGCAGCAGTATGTGGGCCGGCCCTCACCGTTATATTTTGCCCGCCGCCTGAGCGAATACTGCCGGGGTGCCAGGATTTATCTTAAAAGGGAGGATCTCAATCATACGGGTGCACATAAAATAAACAACACCATTGGCCAGATTCTCCTGGCCCGGCGGATGGGCAAGAAGCGCATTATAGCCGAAACGGGTGCCGGCCAGCACGGGGTGGCTACGGCCACCGCTGCCGCCCTTTTTGGCATGGAATGTGCCGTGTACATGGGTGAAGAGGATATGGCCCGCCAGTCCCTGAACGTTTTCCGTATGCGTATTCTGGGTGCTGCGGTGATCGGGGTGTCCGCTGGAAGCCGTACCCTGAAAGATGCCATGAATGAAGCCATGCGGGACTGGGTAACCAACGTTGATACCACTTATTACCTGATTGGCTCTGTGGCCGGTCCCCATCCCTACCCCATGATGGTACGGGATTTTCAGCGCGTCATAGGGGTGGAAACCCGCCGGCAGGTACAGGAGCAAACGGGCAGGCTGCCCGATGTGATTATAGCCTGCGTGGGGGGAGGAAGCAATGCCATGGGCATATTTCACCCCTTCCTTGAAGAGGAGGAGGTAAAACTGGTGGGGGTGGAGGCGGCCGGCTGCGGGCTGGAAACGGGTAAGCACGCTGCCACCCTTAACCGGGGCCGCCCGGGTGTTTTGCACGGCTCGAAAAGCTACGTTTTGCAGGATGAAGACGGACAGATCAGGCTGGCCCACTCCATTTCCGCCGGGCTGGATTATCCCGGTGTTGGCCCGGAGCACAGCTATCTCAAAGAATCGGGCCGGGTTACCTATACGGCTGTGACCGATGGGGAAGCCCTGGAAGCTTTTCAATTGCTCTGCCGCACGGAAGGGATCATTCCGGCGCTGGAAAGCGCCCATGCCCTGGCCCAGGCCGTAAAAATGGCCGCAGAAATGCCCCGGGAGGCCATCATCGTGGTGAACCTCTCCGGCCGGGGAGACAAGGATGTGGAGACTGTGGCCCGCATCCTGGAAGGGGGGAAGGGGAAATTATGACTGCAAACCGTATTACCGCGAAGTTTTCCGCCCTGGCCCGGGAGAGGAAAAAAGGGCTCATCACTTATATTACTGCCGGGTATCCAGACCTGAGCACAACTGCCGGGCTCATCATGTCCATGGTGGAAGCCGGGGCCGACCTGGTGGAAGTGGGCATCCCTTTTTCGGATCCCGTAGCCGACGGCCCGGTAATCCAGCGGGCCTCAGCCCGGGCTCTGGCCGGGGGCATAAGGGTCAGGGACATTTTAAGCCTGTGCGCCGGTATCCGGCAGAAAACGGGCATTCCCCTCATTGTGATGACTTACTATAATCCCGTATATCAGTACGGGCTGGAGCAGTTTACCCGGGATGCTGCCGGGGCCGGGATAGATGGCCTGATCGTGCCCGACCTGCCCGTTGAAGAAAGCGGGGAATTGCTGGGGCATGCCGATCATTACGGTCTTGCCCTCGTACCACTGGTAGCTCCCACCACCACCGAAAAAAGAATGGCCGTTATTGCCTCCGCGGCCCGGGGGTTTGTGTACTGCGTTTCCGTTACCGGAGTAACCGGTGCCAGGGAGGAGATCAACACCAATCTGGCGAAATTCATGCAAACAGTACGCAGGCGTATTCATCTGCCCTGCGCCATTGGTTTTGGTATTGCCGGCCCGGTGCAGGCTGCGGCGGTGGCACCGTACTGCGACGCCGTGGTTGTGGGTAGTGCCATCGTCGAGCTGGTGGACCGGGCGGGTACGGGCGACCCGGCTCCGTTGGTGGCCGCCCTGGTCAAGGAGATTAAATCTGCTCTTGAAAATTGCCATGATCTAACCTCAAAGGTTATGTAAGGGGGTACACATCTTGCCTGCCTACCAGCTGGCCAGCCGGGAATATCAACAGGAGGATACGGTTATCGAACTCAAAACCTGCCGCATTGGAAGCGGTCAGGTGGTAATAATTGCCGGACCCTGCGCCGTGGAAAGCGAAGAGCAGATGCTGGGGCTGGCTTCGACCCTCAAGGAGATGGGCGTCCATATCCTCAGGGGTGGAGCTTTCAAGCCCCGTACCTCTCCCTACTCTTTCCGGGGGCTGGGTGAGGAAGGACTGCGTATTTTGGCGCGGGCCCGGGAATTGACCGGCCTGCCCGTGGTTACTGAAATTACCGATGTGCGTAACCTGGACATGGTTTTAAAATATGCGGATATACTCCAGATAGGCAGTCGCAACATGCAGAACTTTGATTTGCTGCGGGAAGTGGGCAGGGTGCATCGTCCCGTATTGCTTAAAAGGGGGCTTGCCGCCACCATTGAGGAGTGGCTGCTGGCGGCGGAATACATACTGGCGGAAGGTAACCGGAATGTAATCCTCTGTGAACGGGGTATACGCACCTATGAAACCTATACCCGTAATACCCTGGATATAAGCGCCATTCCGGCTATTAAGGAACTCTCCCACCTGCCTGTAATTGCCGATCCCAGCCACGGTACGGGGCGGCGTTCCCTGGTGGCTCCCGTGGCCCGGGCGGCGGTGGCGGCGGGGGCTGACGGATTGATGCTGGAGGTACACCCCTGTCCCGAGGAAGCCCTTTCCGACGGTCCCCAGTCCCTGCTTCCCGCACAGCTGGAACACCTGCTGGCAGAACTGCGCCCCATGGCTGAAAGCCTTGGGCGCAGGTTATCCGGCTCCATATAAAAAAGCGTTGCCGCTTCAGGTAATCTGTGCTAAGATAAAACTGAGTTCAGCGCAGGATGGTAGTACGGCAGGGGAGGGATGTCCATGTCTTTTAACGGGTATTAAGGCACCTCCTTGGTGCCTTGTTCGTTTTCAGGGGAAAATAGCAGTATGGATAGGACGGAGGGGTAAAAAGTGATTGTTGTCATGCAGCAGGGTGCAACCCCTGACCAGGTGCGTGCGGTGGTGGAGCGGCTGCAAAACAGCGGTTTTCAGGTGCATATCTCCCGGGGGGTGGAGCGGACCATCATCGGGATTATTGGCGACCGCACCCGGCTGGAAGATACGGCTCTGGAGGCCATGCCCGGTGTGGAAAAGGTTATGCCGGTGCTTCAACCATATAAACTGGCCAGCCGGGCTTTTCATCCCGAGGATAGTGTGATTATGGTGGGAGACCTGGCCATTGGTGGAGAAACGGTTCATGTAATGGCCGGTCCCTGCGCGGTGGAAAGCCGGGAGCAGCTGCTGGAGGCAGCCCGGCAGGTGAAGGCTGCCGGGGCTACTATTTTAAGAGGGGGCGCCTACAAACCCCGTACTTCCCCCTATTCATTCCAGGGACTGGAAGAAAAGGGTTTGCAGCTCCTGGCTGAGGCGCGGGAAGTTACCGGCCTGAAGGTGGTTACAGAAGTGATGGATGCCCGCACCCTTCCCCTGGTGGCGGAATATGCCGACATCCTGCAAATTGGTGCCCGGAACATGCAGAACTTTTTCCTCCTGCGGGAGGTGGGCCGGCTTGACAAACCGGTACTTTTGAAACGGGGACTTTCCTGCACCATTGAAGAATGGCTTATGGCGGCAGAATATATTATGTCCATGGGCAACCAGAGGGTTATCCTGTGTGAGCGGGGCATCCGGACCTTTGAAACCTATACGCGCAACACCCTGGATCTTTCTGCCGTGCCGGTGGTCAAACATTTCAGCCACCTGCCGGTGGTGGTCGATCCCAGCCACGGTACAGGCAAGTGGCAATTCGTACCCACCATGGCCCGGGCAGCCGTTGCTGCCGGCGCCGACGGCCTTTTAATTGAGGTGCACCCCAACCCTGCGGAAGCCCTGTGCGACGGCCCGCAGTCCCTGACCCCGGAGAATTTTGCCCGGATGATGAAGGAGCTGCGCCGTGTGGCCAGGGCTGTCAACCGCCGGCTGGCCGGTGAGGACACCGATGTTTGACCGGGTGGTCATTATTGGCGTGGGTTTAATAGGCGGCTCCCTCGGGCTGGCCCTGCGCCGCCGTTCCCTGGCCCGGCGGGTGGTAGGCGTGGATAAGAATCCCGAAAACCTCCGTTTGGCCATGGAGTCAGGGGCGGTGCATGAAACGACATGCGATCCCGCAGGTGCGGTGCGGGGCTCGGAACTGGTGGTTATTGCCACACCGGTGGGTGAAACCACGTCCGTGCTGAAGCAGCTGAGGAATTACCTGTCTTTCGGGGCGGTGGTCACCGATGTGGGCAGCACCAAGGTGGAGGTTTGTACCCGGGCGGCGGAAATGATGCCGCCGGGAACCTGGTTTGTTGGCGGCCACCCCATGGCCGGTTCGGAATATTCGGGTATGGCGGGGGCGGATCCCTACCTTTTTGAAAATGCCTTTTATATCATCACTCCCTTTCCGGATACTCCTGCCCGGGCCGTTGAGCGGGTGAAATTGCTGGCTGCCGGGGTGGGAGCCAGGGTCGTTCAGATGACGCCGGAGCAGCATGACCGGGCGGTGGCCGCTGTCAGCCATGTTCCCCACCTGGTGGCGGCGGCCCTGGTGAACACCCTGGTGGAGATGCCAGGGGGAGAGGATTTTCTCCCCCTGGGTGCCGGGGGATTCCGGGACACTACCCGCGTGGCGGCAGGTAATCCGTTGATGTGGCGGGACATATTTCTCTCCAACCGGGGAGCTGTGATTGAGGTTCTGGCCTGTTTCCGGCGGGAACTGGAACGCCTGGAAAGGGCCATCAGCGACCGCCGGGAAGAAGAGATCCTTACCCTTTTAGAGCAGGCCAGCCGGGTGCGTAAAAAAATACCCGCCCGTATGCGGGGTTATCTGGGGTCCATGTTCGAAATAGTGGTGGGCATTCCCGACCGGCCGGGAATGATTGCCGGGATAGCCGGTCTGCTGGGGGAAGCGGGTATTAACATCAGCGATATCGAGATCCTCCGGGTACGGGAGGGAGAAGGCGGTTCCATCCGCCTGGCCTTTGCTACCGCCGCCGGGCAGGAGGAAGCGGTGCGCATCTTAAGACAGGCCGGCTACCAGGTGGTTAAGCGCTAACAACAGGACATTTCTACCTTCCAGCCCGCTGCTTTTATTATAGAGTCTGGAGTCACTTTTCCGGACATTGTTGACCTGCGGGTGTAAACAAGCATAGCAGGGGCTAGGTACACAGAAAGGCAGGCGAAATATGAATCTGGAAATAACCCCACCCCGGGCGTTGCGGGGGAGCACCACAGTTCCCGGGGATAAGTCCATTTCCCACCGGGCGGCCATGCTGGGCGCCCTGGCCGAAGGTGAAACCTTAATTGAAAATTTTCTTATGGGGGCCGACTGCCTGGCCACAATAAAATGCCTGGCTGAAATGGGAGTGTCCTTCACCGGGCCCGATGAGAAAGGACGGCTTACCGTGCACGGGCGCGGCCCGTCAGCCTTAAAGGAGCCGGGAGACGTGCTGGATGCGGGTAATTCCGGCACAACCATGCGCCTTCTCCTGGGCATACTGGCCGGGCTGCCCTTTTTCTCCGTTATTACCGGAGATGCTTCCCTGCGCCGCCGGCCCATGAAGCGGGTTACCGCTCCCCTGTCCCGGATGGGTGCCCGTATCTGGGGCCGCCGGGAGGCCAGCCTGGCTCCCCTGGCCGTTCAGGGGGGCGCACTGGAAGGCTGCAGTTTTTCCCTTCCCGTGGCCAGCGCCCAGGTGAAGTCGGCTCTCCTTCTGGCCGGCCTGCTGGCCAGGGGCGAGACGCGGGTTGTTGAACCGGTTCCGTCCCGGGATCACACGGAGCGCATGCTGCAATTTTTCGGTGCGGAGGTATTTAAAGAGGGAACAGCCGTCACCATTAAGGGCGGCCAGGTTCTAACCGGGCGCCGGATTGTGGTTCCCGGGGATATTTCCTCCGCGGCCTTTCTTATGGTGGCCGCGGCGGTAGTGCCCGGTTCCGATGTAACCATCCGGGGAGTGGGACTCAATCCCACCCGGGATGGGATAGTGGATGTGTTGAAGGCTATGGGCGCCGACCTGGAAATTACCAACCGTTACCGGCTTGCCAATGAACCGGTGGGCGATATCCGGGTTCGTCATTCCCGGCTCAGGGGGGTAACTGTTGGTGGAGATATGATCCCCCGCCTCATCGATGAGATTCCCGTACTGGCTGTGGCTGGCGCCCTGGCAGAAGGAGAACTGGTGGTAAGGGATGCCGCGGAGCTGAAGGTGAAAGAAAGCAACCGTATCGATACCGTGGTGCAGGAGTTGAGGAAGTTTGGTGTGGAGGCAGAGGCGCTGCCCGACGGCCTGCGGGTACGGGGTGGCCGCCCCCTTACCGGAGCTTCATGTGCCAGCCATGGAGATCACCGCATAGCCATGGCTATGGCTGTAGCCGGACTGGCCGCCCGGAGCAAAACGGTAATTCAGGACGCAGGGTGTATTGATGTTTCTTTTCCCGGATTCACCGGTATTTTGGGCTCCCTGCGGGTAGAATAATACCGGGAGAGTTTTTCCCGGTTTATTTTTTTCTTTGTTATCTCTTGAAGGAAATATCAGTGCAGTGTCGAAATTAAAGAGGGTATTTGTGTTACTATAATAGGGAGATGGGCATGGTTAGCAGGCAGTCTATTGCCATCGACGGTCCGGCCGGGGCGGGTAAGAGTACGGTGGCCCGGGAGCTGGCCCGGAGGTTGGGCTGGCTGTACATTGATACAGGAGCCATGTACCGGGCCATAACCCTGAAAGCCCTGCGCCGGGGGTTGAACCTTAAAGATGAAAAATCATTGGAAGCACTGGCCAGGGAAAGCCGGATTGAAATGACCACCGACCCGGGTTATGCAACGCGGATCTACCTGGATGGGGAAGATGTCACCCGGGCCATCCGGGAGCCGGAAGTATCCCGCCACGTATCCCTGGTAGCCAGGTTGCCCGGGGTACGGGAAGTTATGGTCCACCGCCAGCGGGAAATGGCTGAAAGCAAAAACGTGATTATGGATGGCCGGGACGTGGGTACGGTGGTTCTTCCGGACGCCGGGTTGAAAATTTTCCTTACTGCCTCGCCGGAAGCGCGGGCCAGGCGCCGGCAGCAGGATTTGCAGGCCCAGGGGCACCACGTTCCCCTGGACCTGCTTATCCGGGAAATCGCGGAACGGGACAGGCTGGATAGCAGCCGCCCGGTAGCACCGCTCATGCCTGCACCCGATGCCTGGGTTATTGATAGTTCAAATTTGAGCGTCGAGCAGGTAGTGGAGATGATAACTGCCCGGGTTCGGGGGAGGTTTTCCTGATGTTCTATCGCGTAGCCCGGGCTATCTGCCGGATAGTACTTGCCCTTGTCCGCCGGTGGGAAGTGGTGGGAGCGCATCATCTACCCCCTTCCGGGGGGGTGCTGGTGGTCAGCAACCACGTCAGCTACTGGGACCCCGTGGTGGTGGGATGTGCGCTGGACCGCCAGGTACATTTTATAGCCAAGGCCGAGTTGTTCAGGATACCCCTTCTCGGCCCGGTGATAAGGGCTCTGGGTGCTTTTCCGGTACGCCGCGGTGGTGGCGACAGGCAGGCTGTCCGGCGGGCATTGGAGCTGCTAAAGCAGGGCCGGGTGGTGGGTATTTTCCCGGAGGGAACCAGGAGCAAGAGCGGTGAGCTCCTCGAGCCACATATGGGGGCTGCCATGCTGGCCTTGCGGGCAAAAGTACCGGTACTGCCGGTAGCAGTGATTAATACCCGCGGCCTTTTCGGCAAGGTCAGGGTAAATATAGGCAAGCCGCTGGTATTTGAGCACAGCTCAGGCGGCCGGCCTGATTACCTGGCAGTCAGCCGGAAGCTGATGCATGAGATTGCCAGGTTAATGAACAGCGGGAAGTAAGTCGGTGATTTTTAAATGCAAGTGCGGCGGTCGGCAGAAGCAGGTTTTTGTTTTGGTGTAAAAAGGGCTTTAAAGCTGGCTATGGCTACGGCCAGGGAGCGGGACGGGCCGGTCTACTGCCTCGGTCCACTGATTCATAACCCCCAGGTAATGAATAAACTGGCGGCGGCGGGGATACAGGAGATAAGCAGGGTGGAGGAAGCCCGTCCCGGAGGGAAACTGATTATCCGCTCCCATGGCGTAGGCCCAGGCATTCTGGCCGCTGCCAGGAAACGCGATTTGAAGGTAGTGGATGCGACCTGCCCCTTTGTGGGCAGGGCACAGAAGCTGGCCCACTCTGAAGCTGCCAGCGGTACGCTGGTGGTGGTGGTGGGTGATAAGAACCATCCCGAGGTTCAGGGTATTGTGGACTGGACCGGTGGGCGGGCGGTAGTGGTGGAAGGGCCCCGGGAGGCCGAGAAATTGCCGGCAATGGCCTGCATGGCCGTGCTGGCCCAGACCACCCAGCCGCTGGCCAACTTCCAGGCAGTGGTGGATGTCCTGCTGCAAAAAGTGGGACAATTAAAAGTATACAATACCATCTGTCATACCACCGGGGCCAGGCAACGGGCTACCCTGGAACTGGCCCGGGAGGTGGATGTGATGGTGGTGGTTGGTGGTGCGTCCAGCGCCAATACCCGCAAGCTGGCCGCCCTGTGCCGCCAGGCGGGTGTACCAACCTATCAGGTGGAAACCGCCCGGGAACTGGACCCCTCCTGGTTTAAAGGGGTGAAGGTGGCGGGATTGACAGCGGGGGCATCCACACCTGACTGGATTATAGAGGAGGTAGAACGACGGATGAAGGAGTTGGGCGAGATGGTAGCTGTGGAGGAAAACATTAAAGACACCAGTGTCGCTGGGGAGAAAGACCAGGTGGTATCCCCGGGCGGAGCCACCGGGGAAACCGCCGGGGAAGCTTCCCCTGCCGCCCAGGACACCACTGCCAGCGCCGCCGCCCGGGAAGCTGTGCAGGGTATACCCGCTGCCGACAGTACAACCGGTGAAACACCCGGTGCCGGGGAAAGTGCCGGGGAGACAGCCAGCGGCGAGGAAGGGATGAAAGAAGCCGTAGAGGTCAGATCATTGCGGCCAGGGCAAATTGTGAAGGGCGTGGTGGTTCAGGTAGGTGCCGATGAGGTGCTGGTGGATGTCGGCGCCAAGTCGGAAGGCATAATTCCCCTGAGAGAATTGTCCTGCTACAATGTAAGTTCCCCCGCGGATGTGGTAAAGGTCGGGGATGAAATAGAAGTTGCCGTTATTAAAGCTGAAGATAATGAGGGGCGGCTGATCCTCTCCAAGGAACGGGCCGATGCGGAGAGAGCCTGGGTGAAATTAAATGAGCACCTGGAAAACGGTGAGCCCGTCGAGGGCATCGTGCGGGAAGTGGTTAAAGGCGGCCTTCTGGTGGATGTGGGCTTGAGGGCCTTCCTGCCGGCCTCTCTGGTGGAAAGGGGTTACGTAGAGGACCTCAGCAAATATGTAGGGGAAAAGATCAGAGCCAAGGTAATCGAGTTGAACCGCAGCAGGCGGAAGGTTATCCTCTCCCGCAAGGCTGTGCTGGAAGAGGAAGCGGTGCGCAGGCGCCGGGAGTTGCTGGAAAGCCTGCAGGAAGGCCAGGTTGTGCGGGGCGTGGTTCGCCGGCTGACCAATTTTGGTGCCTTCGTGGACATTGGCGGCGTGGATGGGCTGCTGCATATATCGGAAATGGCCTGGTACCGGGTTAACCACCCTTCAGAAGTGGTAAATGTAGGCGACGAAGTGGACGTAATGGTTCTGCGGGTGGACCGGGAGAATGAAAAAGTTTCCCTGGGCTTAAAACAGGTGTTGCCCAACCCCTGGGATAATGTGGAGGAAAAATATCCCGTGGGCAGCATCGTGAAGGCCAAAGTGGTCAGGCTCGCACCGTTTGGAGCTTTTGTCCAGCTGGAGCCGGGAGTGGAAGGGCTGGTGCATATATCTCACCTGGCGGACCGGCATGTGGCCACTCCCGATGAAGTGGTTCAGGAAGGAGAAGAAGTTGAAGTTAAGGTGCTTAATGTGGATCGTGCTGAAAAACGAATCCGCCTTTCCATCCGGGAAGTCAACCGGGATCGGGAAAGGGGGAGCCGGCGTGCCAAAGAGCCGGGCTACCAGCACAGCAGTGACGGTGCCAGCGTAACTATAGGGGAAGTGGTGGGAGATCTTTTTGAAAAATAAGCTTGTTTCCGGTGGCAAAGCATAGTGGCGTGCAAAGCGCCACTTTTTTTGTGCATATTTATACCTGGCCGGGGCACGCTAAAAAAAGCTTAAGTATAGAGGAGGATGGTACATGACCGGTTTTCCTGTGGGTATCACGGCACTGATAGTTATCTCCCTCTTGATCTTTTTGGGCCTGGCCCACCGGGCCCTGGATCGCATGCGCCTGACTGACCGGGGTGCCCTGGCCGTAATTGTGGCCATGATTGTGGGCAGTTTCATTTCCCTGCCCATTCCCGGCGGCCGTTACCCGGTTTCCATAAACGTCGGCGGCGGCCTGATCCCGCTGGGTTTGTCTATTTACCTGCTCTCCCGGGCGGGGACTGCTGCGGAGCGTATCCGTGCCCTGGTGGGGGCAGGGATAACTGCTGTGGTGGTCTATGCCGTGGGCTCCCTGGTAATGAGGGGTCTGCCCGAACCCGGAGGAAGGTATGAAATTCTGGATGCCCTGTGGCTTTATCCTCTGGTTGCCGGGCTGGTGGGTTACCTTGCCGGGCGTTCAAGACGGGCTGCCTTTGTTTCCGCCACGCTGGGGTTGCTGGTTCTGGATGTGGGTTACTATTTCTGGCTGGTCAGCCGCGGTGCCCCGGCAGGCCGGGTGGCTATTGGCGGCGCTGGCGCCTTCGATGCCATTGTGCTGGCCGGGATCCTGGCCGTGCTCCTGGCCGAAGTGGTAGGCGAGGTGAGAGAGCGCCTGCAGGGAGGACCGGTATCGAAAGGACGGCCGGAAGCCTTGCTCAGGGCTTTGCGCAAACCGGAAATGGCTACCGTGGAGAATGGCGGGAACAGGATCGGCAGGGAAAGTCCTGAGAATGACGAGGGGGGAACTTTAAAGTGACCGGGGCAAAAAGCAGGATTATCTGGGGAATCGGCCTGCTTCTGGTGGGAATATCCCTGCTCCTGGGGTTATCCGTTTCACGGCTTACCCGGCCGGTATGGTCGGTAACCACCTTCTTTAAAGAGGCAGAAAACGACCACCAGGCCGGCGTTGTCTATACTGTAAAGGACGAGCAGGGACGCGTGATCAGCCAGGCTTCCCGGCGGGTTACGGTGGGAGACGAAATTTTTACTGCTGAAAGCCGGCATTACCGGGTTACCGGGGTAAAGGGTAACACCGCTTACGCCCGTTATCTGGGAATGGACAGGGACCTGCTGGCCTATAATGAGTATTACAGTCACCTGGGCGTTCCCGCTGTCCGGATGATGGCCCGCAGTACCCGGCCGGTAGGTATTTACCACACCCACAGCGATGAATCCTATGTGCCCACAGACGGTTCGGAATCCATTCCCTTTAAGGGAGGTATTTACCAGGTGGGGGAAGCCCTGGTAAACCGCTTAAAGAACAGCGGTGTAAGGGTGGATTATGACAGGACCCCCCATGACCCCCATGACGATAACGCCTATTACCGTTCCCGGAGAACGGCTGTAAAATTGATGCAGAATAACCCCATTGCCATTTTTGACGTGCACAGGGACGGCATTTCCGATCCCAGCTATTACCAGCGTTATATTTCCAATGAGGATGTGGCCCAGACACGGCTGGTGGTGGGGCGGGAAAATCCGCGGATGCAGGCCAACCTTGATTTTGCCAAGAGGTTGATGTCCTACGCCAACAGCCTGCATAAACCGGTGGTTAAAGAAATATTTACCGCACAGGGCAATTATAACCAGGACCTGATGCCTACCGCCCTGCTCATCGAAGCGGGCACCCACACCAACACGAAGGGAGAGGCCGAGCGAGGCATCGCTCTTCTGGCCGATGCTGTGCCGGTTGTCCTGGGCCTCACCGGACCAGCCCCCGGGGGAGCACCCAAACCGGTTACCGACCGTACGGCGGGAACGCCCGGCAGCTGGAAGGCTCTGGGCTGGATCATTGCCCTGACCCTGCTGGGGGGAGGTGCGTTTCTGCTCATCAGTGCCGGAAGCTGGGACAGGGCCAAAAGCAGGTTAAGCGATTTCTTTGGCCGGGAATTTGCGAGTTTCTTCGCTCCCCGGCGGGCCCGAAAACCGGACCTGGATACCGCTGAAAAGGCAACCGAAACGCCGGCAGAAGGCCACCGGGATCCGGATGCGGGTGAGGCGGCCAGGGATCATCTGGAACGTATTCGCCAGGACTAGAGGTGGGGGAAATTGGAACATTACCTGGGCACCATCATAGCCGGGACAATGGCCGGTACGATAGCCAGGATGGTTATGCTGCACCTGGATTACCGCCAGTATCCCGGCTACCCTCATGGTTATCTTTCTCACCTTTTCCTGGGTTTTATCGCCTCTGCCCTGGGAGCGGTAGCCATTCCGGCTATTTTGAAACCGGATTATACCGCGGTAACTTTCCTGGCGCTGGCTGCCAGTCAGTTCCGGGAAATAAGGGGTATTGAAAGAAAAACCCTGGAACACCTGGATGAAAACGAACTGGTCAAGCGGGGCAGTGATTATATAGAAGGAATAGCCCGTACCTTTGAAGCCCGTAATTACCTGTCCATGGGCTGTGCCCTTTTGACCAGCATTGCCTATGAACTGGGGAGATTTCCGGCGGCCGTTCTTATTGCCTTACTTTCCATAATCTTTGTGCGCACATTTATGGCCGGGGAGACAGTGGGGGATATCTGCGAAGTCGTGCCGGCACGAATATGGTTTGACAATTCTATCCTGATGGTGGAAAACATCGGTTTTATCAATGTCGGCTTGAAGGAGATACGGGAGAAGATCCTGGCCGAGGGGCTGGCTGTTTTAATTATACCCAGGAATTCCGATGCCCGGGCCACCATTCACGATCTGGGGCAGCGCCAGGCCATAGCGCATACAGTTACGGTGCTTCTGGGAACCAAGAAAGACGTGGATATTCCAGAGTTCACCCCCCTTGCCCGTATTGATCCCGATAGCGGGGTGGTGGGGCTTTATACGGTACCCGTGGAAAGGGATCAGGATGCGTTAATCCTGGCGGTAAAGCGTACTCCCGTGCTGGAAAGCGCCCGTTCCAGGCCATTGAAAACTGAAGCGGGACGTATGGCCGCCAGGTAAACCGGCATGGATGGTGGTGTTATGGAAAACCGCATAATGGCTTTGGTAACTTTGAATATGGATATTGTGGCCGGGGGAGCGCCCATTTTTTTTGCCCGCAACCAGGAGGAGCAGGTGAAAATGGCCCGTTACCTGGCCCGTACCCTGGACGCCATGGTGCATGACCTGGAAAACGGCGTGTATATCATTGTGAAGCACGAATAACGAGACGGCGCTGGACAGCTATCCCCTGGCTTTTAGGTAAGATGTTTCGCCGCGGTTCGTTTCGGGCCGGTGACGGCCGTCCCTCGTCGCTCCAGTGCTCCGGGCCGGGCGAAACATCGGCTTGTCTCGGAGCGAACCTGGCAGCGTTGCATATGCGCCCGGTAGTTTTGCACTCGATGTAAAGATTAAGACACGCTGTATCCGTGACAAACAGAAGGCGAATTACCCTGAATCTTAGCTGCGGCATTCCAGTACTTGCGATTTGGTATGTTGTTACAATATAATACTGTTACGTATGCGTAACTTTTCCCAGTGTAATGTTACGTGTTCTAACGTTTTTCTATAAAGGTGACCATGATGACGGCACAGGGCCTGGTAATTGAAAAAGTAGCCCCGGGCAGTATTGCCGCGGAGCTGGGCGTGGAGCCAGGGGACCGGCTGGTGGCGGTAAACAACCAGCCGGTGGAAGATATCCTGGATTATCGCTTTTTAACCTGCGAGGAGGAACTGACGCTTACCCTGCTCAAAGCCGGCGGTGAAGAATGGCTCTGCGATGTGGAAAAGGATTTCGACGACGATCTGGGTCTGGAATTTGTTGACGGGGGCCTGGGACCCATCCGCCGCTGCCAGAACCGCTGTCTTTTCTGCTTTGTGGATCAAATGCCCCCGGGGCTGCGTCCCACCCTGTACGTGAAGGATGACGATTACCGCCTTTCTTTCCTGCACGGGAACTTCATTACCCTGACCGGCCTGAAGGAAAGGGATCTGGAGCGTATTATCAGGCTCAGGTTATCCCCCCTTTATATTTCCGTGCATACCACCAACCCTGCTTTGAGGGTGAAAATGCTTGGACATCCCCGGGCCGGGGAAATTATGGAGCAGTTGCGGCGGTTGGGCCAGGGGGGGATTGAGATGCATACCCAGGTGGTCCTTTGCCCGGGGATAAACGACGGCAGGGAGCTGGAACGTACGGTGGGCGACCTGATAAACCTCTGGCCGGCGGTGCGCTCTGCGGCCATTGTTCCGGTAGGGCTTACCCGTTACCGGGAAGGGTTGACCCCCCTGCGTACCTTTAACCGTGAAGAATCAGTTGAGGTGGTGGAGCGGGTACAGTCGTGGCAGGATCATTGTCTGGAACGTTTCGCCCGGGCAATGGTCTATGCCAGCGATGAATTCTACCTGCTGGCCGGGAGGGAGATCCCCTCGGGACTGCGTTATGATGATTTTCCCCAGACGGAAAACGGTGTGGGACTGGTGCGCCTCTTTCTGGATGAATGGGAGCGGGTATCCAGGTCCCTGCCGCCGTCGCTGCCCTCTTCACGCAGGTTGACCGTGGTTACAGGGGTGCTGGCAGAAAGTATCCTGGCGCCGGTTGTGGAAAGGTTGAATAAGGTTAATAACCTGGTTGTGAACCTGGCCGTCGTTCCCAGCGGTTTGTTTGGCCCTTCGGTGACTGTGGCCGGCCTTATTTCCGGGAAGGATATTGTGACAGCCCTGGAAGGCCGGGACAGGGGGCAGGCGTTAATCCTGCCTGGGGTTATGGTGCGCCAGCCGGAACAGGTCTTTCTCGACGGTATGACTGTGCAGGAATTGTCCGCCAGACTGGATTGCCCCGTGTTTGTGGTCGATGGACCTGCCGGACTGGTAGAAGTTTGTTTAAATTATCACTGACGCAGCAGTAAACTACGGAGAAAAAGGGAGGGCCCTCCCCTTGCCAAAACCGGTAGTAGCAATTGTAGGCCGTCCAAATGTGGGAAAATCCACCCTTTTTAACCGCCTGGTGGGAAATCGCGTCGCCATTGTGGAAGATGAACCCGGGATAACCCGCGACCGGCTCTACCGGGATGCGGAATGGGCCGGGCGCGTCTTCACCCTGGTGGATACCGGTGGATTGGATTTTGCAGAATCGGGTGACATTCCCCGTCAGGTGCGGCGGCAGGTTGAGCTGGCCATAGAGGAAGCGGATGTCATACTCTTTCTGGTGGACGCCCGGGCGGGATTGACCAGCACAGATGAGGATACAGCTGCCCTCTTGCGCCGAACCAGGAAACCGGTATTGCTGGTGGCCAACAAGGTGGAGGATTTCCAGCGCCCGGGCCAGCTGGCCGAATTTTACCGCCTGGGCCTGGGCGAGCCCATCCCCGTTTCGGCGGCACAGGGAATGAATACCGGGGATTTGCTGGACCGCCTGGTATCGGTTCTGCCACCCGAAACCGGGGAGGAAGAAGAAGCGGACACCATTCGCATTGCCGTTATCGGGCGGCCCAATGTGGGCAAGTCTTCCCTGGTCAATGCCATTCTGGGAGAAGAGCGGGTGATTGTCAGCGAAATTCCCGGGACCACCCGGGATGCCATTGACACCTGGTTTGAGCGGGAAGGGCAGCGCTACATCCTGGTGGATACGGCGGGCATCCGGCGGAAGAGCCGCATTGAAGAGGCTGTGGAAAAGTACAGTGTGATTCGCTCTTTCAAGGCCGTAGATCGCTGCGAGGTAGCCCTGGTGGTGCTGGATGCCCTGGAAGGGGTTACCGATCAGGATAAGCGTATAGCGGGTTATGCCCATGAGCAGGGCAAGGCCAGCGTGCTGGTGGTCAACAAATGGGACCTGGTGGATAAGGATAGCCATACCCACCAGCGGTTTACCGAACTTATTCGCCGGGAACTGGCCTTCATGACCTACGCCCCGGTAGTTTTCGTTTCTGCACTTACCAGGAAACGGATATCCAGGCTTCTGGAAATGGTGAACCTGGTGGCCCAACAGCAGTGTTTGCGCATCAGCACTTCAGATTTGAACAGGCTGATCAGGGATGCTGTTTTACGAAACCCGCCGCCTGCCGCTAAGAACAAGCGCTTGAAAATATTTTATGCCACCCAGGGCGGGGTGAAGCCACCCACTTTCATCCTCTTTGTCAACGACCCGGAATTGATGCACTTTTCTTACCTGCGCTACCTGGAGAACCAGCTCCGGGCAGCCTTTGGCTTTGAAGGTACGCCCATCCGTTTCATCCTGCGGCAGCGGGATTGAAAAAGAAAAAGGGGGGAGAAAATGGCTGTTCTGGCTGTGGTGGTCAGCTACCTGATTGGTTCAATTCCTGTGGGCTACCTGCTGGGACGAATCCGGGGGATTGATATTCGCAAGTACGGCAGCGGCAATATAGGTACCACCAATGTCTGGCGCAACCTGGGCCCGGTAGCAGGCACCATTGCTCTTATTGGCGATACCGGCAAGGGACTTTTAGCCGTGCTCCTGGGGCGTTACCTGGGGGGAGGAGGTCTGGAACTGGCCTGCGGTCTGGCTGCAATTGCCGGTCATAGCTGGCCGGTGTTTTTGGGTTTCAGGGGGGGTAAAATTATAGCTACGGGGCTGGGGGTTTTTCTGGGCCTGGCGCCGGTGGCGGCCCTTCTGGCCCTGGGACTGTGGGCGTTGGTGGTGGTGGCTTCCGGTTACGTTTCCCTGGGTTCCATCGTGGCTGCCGTTTCAATGCCCCTCTGGATGCTCCTGCTGGGCCGGCCCCGTGAACACCTGTTCTTTGCCCTGCTGGTGGCGGTAATAGCCGTTTACAAGCATATACCCAACATCCGCCGGCTGCTGGCAGGTACAGAATCCAAAATTCGTTAAAGGAAAGGGTTGGCAGTGGTGAATGAAAAAGTGGCCATTCTGGGCGCCGGCAGCTGGGCCACTGCCCTGGCCGTGCTCCTGGCCGGCAAAGGAATACCGGTAGAGATGTGGGCACGGCGGGCGGGTCTGGCCGCTCAAATTAACAGCGAACGCCAGAACAGCCGTTACCTGCCGGGAGTTTACCTGCCCCCCGGCGTCCAGGTAAATGTGGATCTTTCCGCAGTGGTTAAAAATGCCCGGGCGGTCATTTACAGTGTCCCTTCCCATGCTTTCCGGGAAGTCCTGCGGGCTTCGCTTCCCTATCTTTCTCCCCGGGCGCTGTTGATCAATGCGGCCAAGGGTATTGAGGAAGATAGCCTCCTGCCTCTCTCCCGGGTCTTTGCCGGGGAAGCCGGGGAGGAAAATAACAGCCGTTATGTGGTCCTCTCCGGTCCCAGCCACGCCGAGGAAGTGGGGCGGGGGATGCCAACTGCAGTGGTGGTGGCCAGCCGGAATATGGCTGCGGCTGAGGCTGCCCAGGAACTTTTTATGACGGGCAGCTTCCGGGTTTATACCAACCCCGACGTGGCCGGGGTGGAGCTGGGAGGAGCTTTGAAAAATATCATCGCCCTGGGTACGGGAATTGCCGACGGGCTGGGTTTTGGTGATAATACCAAGGCGGCCCTGATGACCCGGGGCCTGGCCGAAATTACCCGTCTGGGTCTGGCCATGGGTGCCAATCCCCTGACTTTTGCCGGTCTGGCCGGCGTGGGGGATTTGATTGTCACCTGTACCAGCATGCACAGCCGTAACCGCCGGGCCGGGATTGAGATTGGCCGGGGGAAAAGCCTTTCCGAGGCAATATCTGCGGTGCAGATGGTGGTGGAAGGGGTGCGGACCACCCGGGCGGCCTACCGCCTGGCCGGCCGTTACGGTGTGGAAATGCCCATTACCGAGCAGATGTACCGGGTGCTTTTTGAAGGAATGCCTCCCCGGGAAGCGGTGATCAACCTGATGAGCAGGGGCCGCAGGCGGGAAATGGAAGAGGTAGCCCTGGCTGCAGTGCAGTTGCGCGAGAAAAACTACCAGAACTACAAGTAAAAAAGAAAAAGCCCGTTTTTATCTGCAAGCTGAAAGCCCGCTTCAAAAAGCGGGCTTTTTTCAGGTGCATGCGTGCAGGGCCCGGTACTGCGGACCGTACACTCCTTAGCCGGGCAGGATTCTGGTTGCCCCCCTGTAGTTAGCAGCGTAATAGGAATCATTAAGGGAAGAATAAATTACTCCCCGGGTGGTGGAAGCATGAATAAACCGGTCCTGGCCCACATATATACCTACATGATTAATGTTCCCGCTGCCGTAGTAGCTGAAGAAGACCAGATCTCCCGGTGACAGGTCGCTTCGCTCCACCCGCTTTCCGAGCTGGGCCTGGGCAGCCGCATTATGGGGCAGGTTTATCCCCGCTGCCTTCCGGAAAACATAGCTGGTAAAACCTGAGCAGTCAAAGGCCCCGGGGCCGCTGGCCCCGTAGGTATAGGGACTTCCCAGCAGGGAATCGGCCGTGGCCAGTACCGCTCTAATGCTGCCTGTTCCACTGCGGGAAACCCGGGGTGCAGCATTGCTGGCTTCCTGGCTGCCCCGGGGTAATATTAAAACCCACCCGGGGTAAATCAGGTCGGAGGTGAGATTATTGGCATTTTTCAATGCCTCCACACTTGCGCCGTAACGCAGGGCAATGGCATACAGAGAATCTCCCGGACGAACCGTATATTTACTAACCCCGTCAGAGGTGCTGCCGTTCCCGGTTACCGCGTTGTTCCGGGACGGCCCTGCTGTACTCTGGCCGGGGATAATTAACACCTGGCCGGGGTAGATTAAATGCCCGCTGATACCATTGGCTGCCTGCAGGGCATTTACGGTAACCCCGTATTTCTGGCTCAAGCCATAAAGTGTTTCCCCGGCTGCTACCGTATGCTTGAGGTTGGCCCAGGAAATTGAAGGAACCAGACATAGCATTAAGGAACCCAGGAGAAGAACCAGCCACCACCGCCCGCTCCTGGGGGGCGGGTAAGGTAATTTTTGCATGCATCACTCCCCTCTCTGACAACTTTTTGAGATGACATGGATTGTATTCGACAGTGCTGGCAAAAATCCTTCTTTAAAACCAATTTTTTCTGATTGAAATACCTGCTGGAATGTTCACAAAAATTTTTACCCCGGTTATTAACCTGCCGGGGTCTTAATATATATATATTGTTAATGTATGCCATTGGAATAAACTGGTCCTATGGATTCCGGCCGAAAAACCTTTATTAAGGAGGGAATACATTATGGAGAAAGTGGATATCTTCCGGGATATCGCGGAACGGACCGGCGGCGATATCTACCTGGGCGTCAGTGGCGGCGTGCGCACGGGCAAGTCCACTTTCATCAAGCGTTTTGCTGAACTGCTGATGATTCCGAACATCGAGAACCCTTACGACCGGGAGCGGGCCAAGGATGAACTGCCCCAGAGCGGTGCCGGCAGGACAGTGATGACAACCGAGCCCAAGTTCGTACCCAATGAGGCGGTGGAAATTACCATTTCACCCAACCTGGTGGTAAAGATGCGCCTGGTGGATTGTGTGGGCTACCGGGTTGAAGGTGCTCTGGGTTATGAGGACGAGAACGGCCCGCGGATGGTGTCAACGCCCTGGTTTGAAGAGCCTATTCCCTTCCAGGAGGCAGCGGAGATCGGCACACGCAAGGTAATTACGGACCATTCCACCATAGGCGTGGTGGTCACAACGGATGGGAGTATAACCGATATACCCCGGGAGAATTACGTGGAAGCTGAAGAAAGGGTTATTGCCGAATTCAAGGACATTAACCGTCCTTTTGTGGTACTGCTGAACAGCACCCATCCCCTCGATCCCCAGACGGTGAGCCTGGCCGAGGAGCTGGCCGGGAAATACGATGTGCCTGTTTTGCCGGTGGACTGCCTGCAGATGACCCAGCAGGACGCCCTGTTTATTCTGGAAACTGTGCTGATGGAATTCCCTGTTAATGAGGTTAATGTGGTGCTTCCACAGTGGGTGGAGGAGCTGGACAGCGGCCACTGGTTGAGACAGAAGGTGGAAGAATCGGTTCGTGAAACCATCCAGAACGTGCGCCGCCTGCGTGACATCAATAGCGCGGTGGAAAGATTGGGGGAATACGACTTTGCTTCTTCCGTTAAAATTACCAGGATGGATATGGGCACCGGGGTTTCAGCCATTGAAATAACCTCACCCCAGGAGCTTTTCTTCCAGGTGCTGAGCGAAGAATCGGGCTTCAGTATCAGCGGGGATCATGAACTTTTCAGGCTGGTTAAAGAGCTGGCCGTTGCCAAACGCGAGTATGATAAGGTGGCCCACGCGCTGACAGAGGTAAGGGAAACGGGCTACGGTGTGGTAACTCCCAGCCTGGATGAAATGGTTCTGGAAGAGCCCCAGCTGATCCGCCAGGGTAATCGTTTTGGGGTTAAATTGAAGGCAACAGCTCCTTCCATTCATATGATCCGGGCGGATATTGCTACCGAAATAACACCTATAATTGGAACGGAAAAACAATGTGAAGAGCTGGTGCGATACATGCTCAATGAATTTGAATCCAACCCGCAGAAAATCTGGCAATCGGAGATTTTTGGCAAGTCGGTTCACGATCTGGTTAGAGAAGGAATACAGAATAAACTGTACCGCATGCCGGAAAACGCCAGGGCAAAACTGCAGGAAACCATTCAGCGTATTGTTAATGAAGGAAGTGGCGGACTCATTTGCATAATTATTTAATAACCGGTCCCGGGCCGGTTTTTTGTTTGCCCTTAACCGGCAGGCGATGATAAAATATTCATGTCCAAACCCGGGACAAGTGCTGGAAGGAAGGAGAGAGGATTTCTTGCAGCCGGTTAAAGTAGCGCTTTTAGGTCTGGGAACGGTTGGCCGCGGGGTTTACCGCATTCTCACCGGGAATGCGGCAAACATCGCGCAAAGGGTTGGTGCGCCAGTAGAAATCTCCCGCATCCTTGTCCGCGACCTGACCAGGGACCGGGGCATCCAGCTGGACCCGTCCCTGCTTACCGATAGTTATCAGGATATAATTGATGATCCCGAAATTAATGTTATTGTGGAAGTAATGGGAGGCATTCACCCGGCGCTGGATTATGTTATGGATGCTTTGAAGCGGGGCAAAAGTGTGGTTACGGCCAACAAGGATATGATTGCCCTGCACGGTAAAGAACTTTTTGCCGCTGCCGGGGCCAGCGGGGCGGGTTTCTTTTTTGAAGGCAGCGTTGCCGGGGGAATTCCCATTATCCGCCCCCTCAAACAGTGCCTGGCGGCCAACCGGATTCAGGAAATTATGGGTATTATTAATGGGACAACCAACTATATGTTGAGCAAGATGACCCTGGAAGGAATGGATTTTGACCAGGTATTGAGGGAGGCCCAGGCCAGGGGTTATGCCGAGGCCGACCCCACTTCCGATGTAGAGGGGCTGGATGCGGCACGCAAGCTGGCCATCCTGGCTTCCATTGCCTTTAATTCCAGGATAACTTTGAATGATGTTTACGTGGAGGGCATAAGTAAAATTACGGCCAGGGATATTGCCTACGCCCGGGAGTTAAATTATGTCATCAAGTTGCTGGCCATTGCCAAGGAAACACCGGAAGGCGTGGAGGTACGGGTACACCCAACCATGATCCCCCAATATCACCCCCTGGCTTCGGTTAACGATGTTTTTAATGCCATTTTTATCCGGGGTGATGCGGTGGGAGATGTGATGTTTTACGGCCGGGGGGCAGGGGAGCTGCCCACGGGAAGTGCTGTGGTGGCCGATATTATGGATGCTGCCCGCCATATAGTCCACCGGGTGCCGGCCTTTATGGGCTGTACCTGTTACGAGGAAAAGCCGGTCAAACCCGTGGCCCTTGCGGAAAGCAAGTATTATATCCGCCTGACGGTTTCCGACAGGCCGGGAGTGCTGGCGTCCATTGCCTACGCTTTCGGTGATAAGGAAGTCAGCCTGGCTTCGGTAATTCAGAAACACACCGATGGTGACAGGGCGGAGATCGTGATGGTAACCCACCGGGTGCGGGAGCAGAACCTGCAGGATGCCCTGCGCCTGGTGGAATGCTTGAGTTCGGTGGACCGGATAGACTGCTGCATCCGGGTAGAAGGTGAATAAAAATGGTTCGCGTACAGGTGCCCGCCACTACGGCCAATCTGGGTCCGGGGTTTGATTGCCTGGGTATGGCCTTAAAATTCTATAACATTATCGAGATGGCACAGGTGTCCAGCGGCCTGAGCATTGAAGTGCACGGGGAAGGGGTTCAGGATATAACCCGGGACGAAAGCAACACCGTTTACCGGGCGGCCATGCACCTCTTCAAACAGGTGGGCTTTGTCCCTGCGGGACTGCGCATCCGCCTGCTCAACAATATTCCCGTGGCCCGGGGGCTGGGCAGCAGCGCTTCAGCCATCGTGGGCGGCCTGGTGGCGGCTAACGTGCTTTCCGGAAACAAGGTTTCCCCCCGGGAACTGCTCACCATGGCCTCGCAGCTGGAAGGCCATCCCGATAACGTGGCTCCAGCCCTCCTGGGCGGCGTTATTATTTCCGCCATCGTGGAGGGGGAGGTGCGTTACGTTAAGATAGACCCGCCCCCCGGCCTGAAGGTGGTGGTGGTGATACCGGATTTCCAGCTGAGTACCAGGGCGGCGCGGGAGGTTCTGCCCCAGCATGTCAGCCTGGGGGATGCCGTTTTTAATCTGGGACGGGCGGCCCTCCTGGTGGCAGCCCTGCAGCAGGGCCGGCTGGATCTGCTGGCCACCGCCATGGAGGACAGGCTTCACCAGCCTTACCGCGCTTCCCTCGTACCCGGGATGAAAAAAGTGCTGGCAGCCGCCCGCCTGGCCGGAGCCCGGGGGGTATGCCTGAGCGGCGCCGGCCCGAGCATAATTGCCCTGGCCGACAGCAATACGGAGCTCATTGCCCGGGTAATGAAAGATACTTTCCGGGAAAGCGGTATCCCGGCCCGGGCGCTGGTTCTGGAGCCCAGCTCCATTGGCGCCCGCGCTCTGGAAATAAAATCCAGAATCTCGTAATATACGGGGGGATTTTATGACGGCAGTCAGGCGACCCGGTTTTGAACAATTCCAGGAGGACCTGCTGGTCTTAATTAAAGAAATGGTAAAAAAAGAAGATATTCTTCCTTCCACTCCCTGGCTGGAGGTGGGTGATGCGGGCACCAGGGAAGCCATCCTGCAGGCCTTTAAAAAGCGGATGGAATCCATTTATGGCGTGGAGCTGGTTATCGAGCCCCACCTGGTTAACCTGGACCGGCCGGTGGTAAGTATTGCCATTCAGCTGCATCATGTTTTTAATACCATTTTTTTAATGGAGCAGATTAATGCCAGGATCAGGGCAAGGCTGGGGAAAAACAGGCAGGGGGAAGTTTAAAAACAACTTTTGAGGGCCAGGGGGAAAGCTGCCAACCTGGCATTATTTGTCACTTGGCAACGGCGGTTCTGTTCTGTATAATTACTAACTGGTAACAGAATTACCAGCGGCCGAATCCCCGCCATGCAGAAGGCGGGGTACGGGGGAATCTCTATCCCGAGCGGGGTGAATCCACGCGTTTTGAGGAGGTGAGGGCAGGACGCGTGGAAGGGTGTACCCTCTACCCGAACCCATCAGCTAACCCCGGAGGCCCGAGGAGGGGAAAGGATGGACAGGTTTTTCACCGGCTTTCGTTACCTTTTGTCGGTGGCGGCCATATTTTTACTGCTGCCCGCGGGTGCTGCAGCAGCAGCCACCCACACAGTCAGTCCCGGCGAGTCCCTTTACCTGATCAGCCGCGCTTATGGGACTACTGTGGACGCCCTGCGCCGGGCCAACGGTATTTACGGCGACCTCATCTATCCGGGGCAGAAGCTTTATATTCCAGATGAAAGCCCGGGTACATATACCGTCCAGCCCGGAGACACCCTTTACCTCATTGGCTTGCGTTACGGGTTAACCTATCAGTCAATAAAAGCAGCCAACGGATTGACCGGCGACATAATTTACCCGGGGCAAAAGCTGGTTATCCCCGGCAACCGCAGCGCGGGGACAAGCCCGGCACCGGTAAGCCGGGGTACCATCAGCTCGGGTCCCGTTAATTATAGCCGTTCCGATGTAGACCTCCTGGCGCGGTTGATTACCGCGGAGGCTGATTCCGAATCCTACCTTACCAAGGTGGCCGTAGGGGCGGTGGTATTGAACCGGGTAAAGAGCGGTATTTTCCCCAATTCCATTCCCGGGGTTATCTACCAGGTGGATGAAACGGGTTCTTACCAGTTCGAACCCGTTTTAAACGGCTGGATTAACCGCCCGGCCAGCGAGGAAGCCAGGCGGGCTGCCCTGGACGCATTGAATGGCGTTGACCCCACCAATGGGGCGCTGTACTTCTTTGAATCCTGGGTGCCCAATAGCTGGCTGCAATCACGCCCTGTAAGCCTGATCCTGGATAGTTTCACCTTTACCTATTAGAGATTAAATTGGATATCATGTTTACCCTGCCGCGGGCAGGGTTTTTTATTGACCAGAATATTTAATGAAAATTTAACAAAAATTAAGTAGAAATGACACACTTTTAAGGTAAAATCTTAACCGTGACCGGTACTGTTAACGGGAGGTGCCTTTGTGCGCAGGTTTATCTTTTTTGTTCTGCTCCTGGCCCTGATGGTTCTCATGATCCCGGGCCTGCGTCCACCGGTGAGCTAAAACTTGCGTGAACGCAGGATGGAAAAAACCAGGGCTAAACCCAGTACCCCTCCTCCAATAAAAGCAGCTTCTGCCAGGGGCAGGCCCCAGAGAATGGTGTAACCCTTTCCCATCAGCAGGGAAGAACCCACGATCAGAGAACCCAGCAGGATACCCAGAACCATGCGGTTGACCATGGCATTGAGCTGGGCAATCATACGGTCCAGGTCCGGGTTTACCGCTTTTATTTTTAATTCACCTGCAGCAGCCAGCTCCAGCACCCTGTCCAGGCGGTGGGGTAACCCGGAAAGGAGCCCGCAGTAGTCTTCCAGGAAATTCTGGAGCCTTTTTTTTATTCCGGGCAGGCTGAACCGGCGTGCCAGCAGTTGCCTGCCCATGGGGCGGGCAATCTCCACCATGCTTAATTCCCGGTCCAATTGGGCAACCACGCCCTCTGCGGTAACCAGAGACTTTACCAGCAGGGTGAACTGGGTGGGAACGCGTATGCGGTATTTATAGGCTACGGCCATGATATCTCTGAGGGACTCACTCAGGCTGATCCTGCTCAGGGGAATTTCGTAATATTTTTTTCTCAGGGCATCAATATCCTGCTGCAGGGCGGTACGGTCCACATGCGGCGGCACAACACCCAGTTCTTCCACCGCTCTTACCACCAGAGCGGTATTGCGCCGGAGCAAACCCAGAACCAGGTTGCCTATTTTTTCCCGGGTCTCTTCATCCAGTCGTCCCACGATACCGAAGTCCATAAAAACCACCCTCCCACCCGGCAGGGCGGCCAGGTTTCCCGGGTGGGGGTCGCCGTGAAAAAAACCGTGCATCAGGATCTGGCGCAGTAAAGCACCGGCCAGATTCCGGGCCACCAGTTTCCGGTCGATCCCGCTGCCCGCCAGTTCTTGCGGGTGGGTTAATTTGATCCCCTCAACAAACTCCATGGTTAATACTTTGCTGGTGGTATAATCCCAGTAAACTGCCGGGAAATAGACGGTACTGTCCCCTGCAAAGAGCTGCCGGAAGTTTTCGGCATGGCGGCCTTCCACCGTAAAATCCATTTCTTCCCGCAGGAATTTTTCAAACTCTTCTACCATCTCTTCAAAACGATAAAGTTCCCGCCAGGGGCCGTGCCTGTCCACCAGGCGGGCAAGGTCATGAAGAATCTCAATGTCGGTCAAAATCGTTTTTTCGACGCCCGGACGCTGAACTTTTACCACCACCGGCCTGCCATCCCGGAGGCTTGCCCTGTGAACCTGGCCGATGGAAGCGGCAGCCAGGGGAGTTGCCTCGAACTGGTCGAATATTTCTTCCAGGGGGGCGCCCAGTTCCATTTGAATACGCTCCCTTACCTGGGCGAAGGGAAAGGGAGGTACCTGGTCCTGCAGCTTCTCCAGTTCCGCAATGTATTGCGGGGGCAGCAGGTCCGAACGGGTGGAAAGCACCTGCCCCAGCTTGATAAAAGCCGGGCCCAGTTCCTCCAGAGCCTGGCGCAATCTTTCAGGTGGTGAGGGCTGCTCCCTGACGGTCAGGGCTCCTTCGCCGGGTAGCCGCCGGCGCAGCCTGTACCGCTGGCCAAAATTCAAGAATTCGGTTAACCCCAGCTGGTAAGCCAGGTAGCCAAAGCCGTGGCGGACCAGTATATTGGTAATTTCCCGGTAACGGGCAAAGTGTTTATATCTTTTACGCAGGTATAGCTGCATTTCACTGCACCTCCCTGCCGCCAGGAACCACCCTTATTACTTATTTTTTCCACGGGTGATTTTGAAAACCCTTCTTTTGAGCGTACGGGCTTTCACCGGCCTGGAAACTGCTGGAGAATATTTTCTTGCCGCCCGGGATAGGAAACAGTATAATATTTACGCGTGGAGGTTTAAATATGCGTGTGACCCTTTATCCAACAGCTGAAAGCCTGGAACAGGCCTTTCTGGCCGGGGGGACGGCGGTGGTTTTTGATGTTTTGAGAGCTACCAGCACCATAGTTACCGCCCTGGCCCATGGTTGCCGGGGTGTGGTGACCGTTGTCGATCCGGCGGAAGCACAGGAAGTTGCAGCCAGGCTGGCCGGGGGGAATATACCGGTACTGCTGGCCGGTGAAAGGGGCGGCGAAAAAATTCCCGGCTTCCCCCACGGCAACTCCCCGCTGGAATTCCGGCCGGAAGTGGTGGGCGGCAGGATGCTGGTTCTCACCACCAGCAACGGCACCCGCGCCCTGAACCTCGCGGCAGGAAGAGCCGGTACGGTGCTGGTGGGAAGCCTGCTCAATGCCCGGGCGGTGGCCCGGGAGGCCTGCCGGCTGGGCAGGGACGTAATCCTGGCCTGCGCCGGCACGCAGGGCGAGTTTTCCCTGGAAGATGCCCTGGGGGCTGGAATGGTGGTGCTGGAGATGATGAAAATGGCGGACCCGGGCTGGTTGTACTGCCCTACTCCCGGAGCGTCCGGGCTGGATCTGTCCGACTTTGCCGTGGCTGCCCTGCACCTGGCCCTGGCCTATAAAGACAACCCCCGGCGAGCTTTTGACCATTCCCTGCACGGGCGCAAGCTTTTCAGCATGGGCCTGGCGGCCGACCTGGACTGGTGCGCTTCCCTGAACACCTGTGAGGTGGTGCCGGTGGTTGGGGAGGGGAAGGAAATAATTCCCGGCTGCCCCGTAATTGTAAGGAGCTGATACCTGTGCGCCCCGCCTGTCCGGGAATAAAAAAACAGGCCGGCCCCCCTTGCACCCGGCCGGCAAATGTGTTAAAATAACACCTGCAGCGGTAAAACTTCAAGTGGGCGCGTAGCTCAGTGGGAGAGCGCTTGACTCACATTCAAGAGGTCGTAGGTTCAATCCCTACCGCGCCCACCAGAAAAACGGGAGCCCCGGAAAACGGGGCTTTTGCTTTGCTCGAAAAACCTTAAGCCTGCCGGGGTTTTGACGGCCGCCACATGGCCGAAACCTTCGTTAAAAATAACAATTTCCCATTTCGGGAAGCAGAGCAAATTTTAGGAAGAAGCGGTGAAAGCAGCTGGGGGCGGCGGTAGCAATGCCCGGTCGTCACTCGATTAATGTACGGATTTTGGCGAGAGTTTCTGCGACAACCTCCGCCGGGGCTCTGCAGGCGAATTCAGCTCGTCTTGCCCGCCAATCCAGGCTCTTGATTTGATCCGCCAGGACGGCCCCGGAGACCTTTAATTTTTCCGGCAGTTCAACTTCAAAAGGATACCCTTTTATTTTTGAGGTTATCGGGCAAAAGAGGGCCAGACCGACCTTTTCGTTGTAAACACGGGGGGAGACAACCAGTGCCGGCCGCCTTCCCGCTTGTTCGTGGCCGGTTTGTGGATTGAATTGCAACCATACTATGTCGCCGCGTTTCGGAATATACGGCTTTTTGTCGCTTACCATGTTTCCCGCCCTAACGAATAACCGGTATCTATCTCAGCATGAAGATTTTCGGAAGTGACCTGGGAGAGAAGTGCTTTTAGGTCGTATTTTTTTTTACGGATGACGATAGCCTCGTCCACTATCTCCAATATCACTGGCGTTCCTTCAGTGAAGCCGACTTTTTCGATAATTGATTTCGGAATACGGATGCCCAGGCTGTTTCCCCACTTTGCGATCTGGCTTTGCATGTGCCCCACCCTTTCGAAGAGGTGTTTATACAAAGTATATACCAGCCCAGGAAAGTTCGCAACCAGAAACGGGGGATAAATAAATGTTTGAACTCCGTTTTTACCAAAAAGAGTGCCTCGAAAAGATAGACGATGCGAAAGAATACGGCGTTTACCGTCCATTAGTTTTTTCTGACGCTTGACTCACATTCAAGAGGTCGCAGGTTTAATCCCTGGTGCGCCCACTATAAAAACGGGAGCCCCGGAAAACGGGGCTTTTTGCTTTGGTGTGGAAGCTGCAAACTATTGCTGTTCGACATAAAATGACATTATTTACTTGACACAGGAAAATTGTGCTGGTTCAATAGAATTAATTATGAAATAAGTAGAAAAATAGCGAATAAAGTTTAACCCCGGAGGGCAAACCCGCGCGAAAGCCGGGGACGCAAAGCCACAGGTCTAAGGTTTCCCGCAGGACGCTTTTTAGCGGGGAGCTATGACGGCTGGGTTGCAGGGGAGAAAAGTAACTACGGGGCAGGATGCTTTTCTCCCTGTAGTTTTTTCTTTGTTTGCGTTCCTGGAAGGGGGGCTTTATTTTCTACCTCCAGTTTGTTTCTTCCTGTTCTGCCCCATGTTCTTGTTTTCCTTCAGGTTGGTGATATATCTCATCAGCGTCAGATGTGATTGCGGATAAAAGAAAGGGGAGTGTTCTTTAGTGAACCTGCTTTCATTTAAAAACAAGAAAGCTCAACCGGAAGAAATATCTCCACCTCCAGCGGTCGAGCCGGTGGAACCCGCTGCAGCTGCCGGCGATAACGGGGGTGAACGCCGGGCGGAGCAGGCGGAGCCCGACCTTTTAAAATGCGCCCTGAAGCTGGCCCCCTTTATTAAGGGGATGCTGGGGGAAGAGATGGGAATTTATGTATCGGACCTGGAGCGGTATATTTACTGCGACCCCGGTCAGGTGGGCCTTTCTTTAAAGGCGGGTGACACCATCAATGAAGGCAGCGTAACCGCCCTGACCCTGCGCACCGGCCGCAGGCAGGCCAGGCGGACGGGGAAGGAGGTCTACGGCATACCTTACATCGGCGTTTCCTACCCCATTACCGATCCCGGTACAGGTAAAGTAATCGGCACCATTGGCATGACCACCCCCATCACCCGCCAGGAAAATCTGATTGCAATGTCGCAGGAAATGGATGGCCAGATCAACCAGATAGCCATGGCTACCTCCAACCTTTCCGCCACCTCGGAAGAAGTGGCGGCAACAACGGAAAACCTGAACAGCAGCGCGCAGAAGATCAGGGATGAAATCAAGAAAACCGACGGCATTGTCAACCTCATCGAGGAAATTGCCGAGCAAACCCACCTGCTGGGGTTGAACGCGGCCATCGAAGCGGCCCGGGTGGGCGATGCCGGGCGGGGTTTCAACGTGGTGGCCGGGGAAATACGCAAGTTATCCCAGGATACCCAGCGCTCGGCCAGGGAAATCCTGGAGACCCTGCAGGAGGTGCAGCAGTCCGTTCTGGAGCTGACGGATTCAATTACCCAGTTATCTGCCGCGGTGCAGGAGCAGGCCGCTTCGTCGCAGGAAATCAACGCTTCGGTGAATGAGCTGACGGCGGTATCCGCGCGGCTAAAGAAGCTGGCCGATGAGCTGGTGGTTTAGGGCACCAACAACTAAAATTATTTTAGCGTTTTATTTAAAGCCGGCCGTCACAACTGCCGGCTATTTTTATGGTTTAAAAAAAGGCTATAAGCTCTGGCAGCGGGCTCAAGTAACCCTGAATTATGCCGAAATAAAAATATAGAAGTTTAAGACCGGGGAACGGTTGTTTCTATACCCTTAAACGGGATCTGCCGGTTCCGGTTACTGCCTGAAGAAGCAAAATTGTAAGGAAGGAGGATTGGCGGCGCTGTTCCTGCTTGCCGTCACGGTGCAGGGGCGGCTGCAGACAGGGATGAAGGGAAGACTTACGGGACAGCTTGCGGGAAGCCTGCGGATCAGGATGGCCGTTTTCTTCGGCTTTATAGTGCTCATGGGGTGCCTGGTGCTGGGGCTGGTGAGCGATCATTACGCCGAACAGGCCCTGCAGGAACAGAGCCAGGAGGCCCTGCTTAAGACGGCCAGGCAGGCTGCCGAAACACTGGACAACCGTATCCAGGCGCGAAAATATGCGGTTGAAAGCATAGCCAGCAGGAACGTCATCCGCGGCAGGTGGGGTGACCGGGAGGCCACTCTGGAGGAAAAACTGCAGGCCCTGCGCGAGGAGTGGAAAAGGGCGGAAAGCCTGGGCTTCAAACAGCTGGGCATTGCCGACAGGGAAGGAAATGCTTTCTTCAGCGATGGCAGTAAGGCCAGGGTTGCCGACCGGGATTATTTCAAAGCGGCCCTGGAAGGAAAGACCGCCGTTTCCAGCACGCTGGTGAGCAGGCTGGATAATGCTGTGGTCTTTGTTTTTTCCGCTCCGGTTCGCCATTATGCCACTGGAGAGGTAAACGGCGCGGTTATCGGGGTTATGGATGGCAGCAAGATGAGCACTTTGGTTTCTTCCATCAATTACGGGCGCACGGGTTACGGTTTTGCCGTGGACAACACAGGCAAGGTCATAGCCCATAAGGAATTTACCCGGGTGGCAGCCCAGGAGAATTTCATCGAGCAGGCCAGAACCGACTCCTCCCTGAAGGAGCTGGCAGCGGTGGTTTCCCGGATGGCGAAAGGGGAGGAAGGCGTGGGGCGGTACGTCTTCCAGGGGCAGGAAAGGTTTGTGGGATTTGCCCCCATTAAATCTACCGGCTGGTCTGTGGGCATCAATGTTCCCACTGCCGAGGTCCTGGAGAGGGTGTCGGTATTAAAGCAAACTATGCTGCTCTTATCGCTGCTGATAATTCTTGTTGCCCTGGGGCTGACCTTAATGATGGCCGGCAGAATTACCTCACCCCTGGTGCAAATGGTGGACCATCTGGGGCTCATAGCCAGCGGTGACTTTACCCGGCCGGTGCCGGAAAAAATCCTGCGTATGAAGGACGAGATAGGAAAGCTGGCCCTGGCCGTGAACCGGCTGCAGGACAGTGTGAGGAAACTGCTTTCAGGCCTGGTCAGGGAGGCTCAAACCCTGGCTGCCCACAGCCAGGAACTGGCTGCTTCCACCCAGCAGGTCAGCGCAACCGTGGAAGAACTGGCCAGTACCACCGGCGAGGTGGCCGCAACGGCGGAAAAGAGTCTGGAAAACGCCAGCCGCACCTCCAGTGAGTCGAAGAAGGTGGTTGCCGTGGCCGAAAGCGGCGGAAAGACGGTGAAAGAGACAATCGGTAAGATCCACTCCATTGCTGCTTCTGCCGGGCGCATGGGCGAGTCCATCCGGAGCCTGGGCGAACTCTCGGCGCGCATCGGTAACATTACCGGCATCATCACCGGCATAGCCGACCAGACCAACCTGCTGGCCCTGAACGCAGCCATCGAAGCGGCCCGGGCCGGCGAGCAGGGACGCGGTTTTGCTGTAGTGGCGGAAGAGGTAAGGAAGCTGGCCGAACAATCGGCCGGAGCCGCCGGGGAGATAGGCCGGCTGGTCAGCCAGATCCAGGCGGGGGTGGAAGCGGCCGTAGCAGCCATGGAGCGCGGCTCTGCCGAAGTACAGGAAGGCGTGGCCCTGGCCTCCCGGGCAGGCGAGGCTCTTGATGGTATTATTGATGCCGTTGGGAAAAACATCGAGCTGGTGGAAGAAATCATCGAAGGCACCAGGCAGACCGGTGAGGGGGTGGAGCAGCTATCTGCCAGCTACGAGCAGGTAACCTCCACCATCCAGCAGGTGGCCGGGGCCACCCAGGAGCTGGCGGAGATTGCGGCCAGGCTGCAGTCAGCGGCCAACGAGTTTAAGATCTAAAAAAGGTCTCAACCGCAAAGATGCAAAACCGGAGGGGCATCAAACGGCTCCCGGAGGGCAAACCCGCGCGAAAGCCGGGGACGCAAAGCCACAGGTCTAAGGTTTCCCGCAGAACGCTATATGCGGAGAACTATGACGGCTGGGCTGCAGGGGAGAAAAGTGGCTACAGGGAAGTGCTTTTCTCCTGTAGCTTTTGTTTTGCCTGAGCAGTCAGTTGAAAAAATTTTTTGGGGTGATTCTGTGGGTTCCATGGCGCATGTGGTTGGAGCACTGTACAGGATGCTGGAGGCCCGGTTGAAAGTTGTCTGGCTTCACTCGGGGCGGGTGGCTTCCCTGGCCGCACTGCTGGCGGACTGGCTGGGGATGGGGGAGGAAGAACAAAAAATAATTTATACTGCCGGCCTGCTCCACGATATTGGCAAAATGGGGGTGCCGGGCGGTATTCTCTTCAAACCGGGCAGGCTCACGGGTGAAGAGTGGGAGGAGATGAAGAACCACCCGGTGTACAGCTTTAACGTTCTCTCCCCCATTCCAGAAATGGGAACCGTCAGCCGCCTGGTACTCTACCACCATGAGCGTTACGACGGCCGGGGCTACCCCGCGGGGCTGAAAGGGGAAGAAATCCCCCTGGGAGCACGTATCCTGGCGGTGGCGGACAGCTACGACGCCATGACCTCGCACCGGGTATACAGGCCGGCAAAATCCGGCTTCGAGGCCCTGCAGGAGCTGTACCGCTGTGCGGGCACCCAGTTTGACCCGCACGTGGTGGAGGTGTTCTGCCGTCAGGCAGCCCGCGGCGGGGTCGAGTGTTCCCTCCGGCAGCCTGATCTCCGGGCGTTAACAATTGCACTCTCCCCGGAAAAGGCCGGATCGAAAGGCCGGGACTTAAAAGGGTAAACCCGGGGCCGCATTGGTGCTCGTTCCGGTGTGGGAGATCCCGCCGGCCCCCGGCATTCCGGCCTATGCTGCCGCACCGTTTTTATGCTCCTGCGCATCAACGTGAGGCCCGCCCTTGCGCCTGTCTTCCCCTCCGTCCTGGTTGAATTTCCAGATGTCGGCCACGGATTTCAGCCTGTCGGCCAGGCCGGACAGCTCGCCGGTAATGGCGGCCGTCTCCTGGCAGCTGGCAGCCGCCTGTTCGGCGACAGCCGCAATGGCTTCCACTCCCCCCACCATCTGCTCCGTGCTGGCCGCCTGTTCCTGGGAGGCGGAAGCCAGCTCCTCGATGCTCTCCACGGTGCGTTCGATCTGGGATACGATGTTCCGGAAAGCTTCCTGAACTTCCCCGGTAACCTGCAGGCCCCGCTCTACCGCCGCCACGCTTTCCCCCGCGGCTCCCTGGATGCCGGCCACCAACTGGGTGATTTCCCGGGTGGCGCGGGCGGAGTTTTCCGCCAGTTCGCGCACCTCCTGGGCTACCACTGCGAACCCCCGGCCGTGCTCTCCTGCCCGGGCTGCTTCAATGGCTGCGTTTAAGGCCAGGAGGTTGGTCTGGGCGGCGATATCTTCAATTACCTGAACGAACTGGCCGATGCGGGCGGAACTTTCATCCAGGGTTTTGATCTTTTCATGGATCAGATTCATGCTTTCGATAACCCTGTCCACCGCTTGACCACCCTGCCGGGCGGTCAGGTCTGTCTCCCGGGCCACATCTGCCGTTTGCCGGGCTTTTTCCGCCGACTGCCGGGCCGATTGGGCCAGGTTCTCAATTTCCTGCAGAAGTTTCTGTACCTGCCCGGCCTGTTCCTGGCTGCCGGTGCTGATTTGCTCCGTGCCGGAAGTGATCTGGGCGGTGGCGGCGGTCAGCTGATCCGAATACTCCCGCACCAGGCCAAACCACTTGTGCACGCCTTTTAAAACCTTGCGGATATTTGTTACCAGCCTGTTTATTTCTCCCCAGCCGAAATGGCGGTCCTCAATCTTTCCGGTAAGGTCACCGGCAATGGCCTTGTCTGTGTTGACGATAACCATGTTCACGGTGGCCTGCAGGGAAGCGAAGGCGAAGGCTGCCAGAACTCCGGCCAGGAGAATCCCTGCTGCTGCCCCGGCCAGAGTGGCGGGCACGCTGCCCCGGGCCAACCAGCCTGCCAGGAGCGTTGCCGCCACGGCCAGCAGGGCCAGGGCGGAAGTCAATAGAACGAGCTGGCGGCGCAATTTACCCACATTCTATCCCTCCGTGCGCAGTTTTCTTATATAAAATTTTCGGACATTTTGTCTGGCTCTTGAGACAGTAAGAAAATTGTCGTCAAAAAAACTTTTGCGGGAGGAAGTTTCCTTTTTGAGGAGAATACTGGAAGTGTATTTGAGGCGGCAGGTGAAATGTGTAAAAAGGGGGTTATGGCGTGAAAAGAAGCAGCCGCAAAACCAGTTACGGCAGCATGGAAAGGTGGCTGATCACCTATGCCGACATGATTACCCTGCTGCTGATTTTTTTTATTGTCATGTATTCCTTAAGCCAGATTGATATCAAGAAGTTCCGCATGCTGGCCGAATCTTTAAGTGAGGCCATGGGGGGCGGCGGGGTTGTTCTGGATAACCTGGGGCCTTCGGTAGTCCCCGGGATCAGCGGTACGGAAACGGAAGCGGATCTGCAGGAGGATATGGCCGACCGGGCGGAGATGGAGAATATCCGCAGGGAGCTGATGCGGGAAGTACAGGCCCAGGGCCTGGGAGCCAGGGTTTCGGCTACCATTGAAGAGCGGGGCATAGTCCTCAGCTTCCAGGAAGAGGTCCTTTTTAAGCTGGGTTCGGCGGAACTCACCCCCCGGGCCAGGGAGATCATTGCCGCGGTAGCCCCGGTGCTGCTGAAAACCCCCAACTACATACGCATTGAAGGACACACCGACAATCTGCCCATTCACACGGAGCTCTACCCTTCCAACTGGGAACTGTCTGCGGCCAGGGCCACGGCGGTGGTGAGGGAACTGATCCGCACGGCCGGTTTCCCACCCGGGCGCCTTTCCGCCGTGGGATATGGCGAGTACCGTCCCCGGTTTCCCAACGATTCGGAAGCCCACCGGCAGTTGAACCGCCGGGTTGATATAGTCATCCTGCGCAGCAAGTACAAGGGGGCTGAGCCGGCTTCCCTGCCGTAGGCAACGGGGAATTGAATCTGGGGAAAGGGATGAAGGATGGATTTAGCCGTACTTGGATTTGTAATTGCCTTTGTAGCCCTGGTGGGCGGATTTTTGATGGAGGGGGGACACGCCACCGCCCTCCTGCAGCCCACAGCTGCGGTGATTGTCTTCGGCGGCACCATAGGTGCCACCATTTTCAGTTTTACCTTCAACGATCTGAAGCAGGTTCCGCAGCTCCTGCGGGTGAGCTTTTTCAGCAACATTCCCGAGCCCATTGAAACCATTGAGCTGATTGTCAGCCTGGCCGACGAGGCCAGGAGGGAGGGGCTGCTGCACCTGGAAAACCGCCTGGGTGATATTGACGACCCCTTCCTGCGCAAGGGCATCCAGCTGGTGGTGGACGGCACCGACCCGGAGCTGGTGCGCAGCATCCTGGAGGCCGAGCTGTACGCCGCCCAGGAGCGCCACAGTATGGGGGCGGGCATCTTTGAGGCAGCTGGAGGCTATGCCCCCACCATGGGGATTATCGGGACGGTGATGGGTCTGGTCCACGTGCTCAGCTCCATTGAATCCCCGGAGTCCCTGGGGCCGGCCATTGGAGTGGCCTTCATCGCCACCCTTTACGGCGTGGCCAGTGCCAATATATTCTGGCTGCCCCTGGCGGCCAAGCTGCAGAACCTGAGCAAGAAGGAGATGCTGCACCGGCAGTTGATGCTGGAGGGTATTGTTTCCCTGCAGGCCGGTTACAACCCCATCTTGATCCGGGAGCGGTTGACCGCTTTCCTCAAGCCCGAAGCCAGGCGGGAAGAGGAAAGGAGCCGTTCAGAAGAAGAGTAAAAGGAGTGGCCGGGACCCAGAAGACACCCGGACCTGCTGGACAAAGGGGAGGATGGCATGGATAAAGGGCGGGGCGAGCTGCAGCTGGTGGTGTTCCGTTTAAAGGAGCAGGTTTACGGCGTTGATATAAACCACGTCCTGGAAATAATCAGGGCTGCCGGTGTTACGGCTATTCCCGGTGCCCCGGCATTTGTGGAAGGGGTGATCAACCTGCGGGGGCGGGTCATACCGGTAATAGACCTGGCCCGCCGCCTGGGCCTGGGAACCACCGGCAGATCTGAGAATACGCGCATTATCATCGTCGAGGTGGGCGGGGCCACAGCCGGGATGGTGGTGGACGGGGTGTCGGAGGTGCTGCGCCTCTCTCCGGACGACATCCAGCCGCCCCCGGCCATGGTGGCCGGGGTTTCCGCCGCCTTCCTGCGGGGCATTGCCCTGGTTGGGGAGCGGCTGGTAATTCTCCTGGATGTGACCCGTATCTTCCACCGGGAGGAAAAGGAAGCCCTGCGGGAGCTTTCCCGGGAAGCCTGAAAAGCTGCTTCTCCCGAATTATAGACGATCTGACCGCTCGCGCAATGAGCTTGGGGAAGGACGGTGGCCAAGATGTTTACCGGTGAAGAAATTGCCATTTACCTGGAAGAGCTGGAGGAAAAAATCCAGGCAATCAACGACAATGTTCTGCTGCTTGAGCGGGAGGGCGGCAGTCCCGAAGTAATTCAGGAAATCTTCCGGGCTGCCCACACCATAAAGGGCTCTTCGGCCGTCATGGGCTATGAAAAAATTACTTCCCTGACCCACGAGATAGAAAACCTTTTTGACCTTCTGCGCCAGGGCAAGATGGAAGTTTCCGAAAACCTGGTGAATGTCCTGTTCGAGGCCCTGGACGCTCTCAAGCTATTAAAGGACGAGATTACCGGCGCCGGCGGCGGGGTGGACGTTTCGGCGGTAATAGAAAAGCTGCGTTCCTGCCGGGCCGGCTGCGGGGCGGGGGAGCCCGATGCCGCCCCGGCCGGCGGTGAGCTGCCGCCGGCACCGGCAGCGGATGAACTGCCCGCCGGGGGTTCCGCTTACCGCTTCGAGCTGGAGCTGGAGGAAGCCGTGGAAGAAGTGGTGCGGGAAGCGGAGGTGCGGGGTTTCCAGGCCTACCAGGTGGATATCGGCATCGACCGGGGCTGCCAGATGAAAGGGGTGCGGGCCTTTTTGATCTTTGAGACCCTGCAGCAGGCCGGTGAAATTATTAAAAGCGTGCCCCCGGCGGAGGACCTGCAGGAAGGCCGGTACGGCGAGGGGTTCACCGTGGTGCTGCTGACCAGGGAAGACGCCGGTCAGGTGCGCGATCTGGTCTTTTCCATTGCCGAGGTGAGCAGCGTGGAGGTCCGCCCCATCAAGCTGCGTTCCGGGGAGCAGCCCGCCGCCCGGGAAGCCGCCGGCCAGCAGGCCAGGAAGGAGGCAAACGCTTCGCCGGGCCGGGAGAATATCAAGACCGTGCGGGTGGACGTGCAGAAGCTGGACAATTTGATGAACCTGGTGGGGGAACTGGTCATCGACCGCACCCGCCTGGACCGCTTCGTGGAGGTCTTCGAGAGCCGCTACGGCTCCGACGATCTGGTGGAGAATATTGTGGAAATTTCCAACCATCTGGGCCAGGTGACCGGCGACCTGCAGGAAGAAATCATGAAGGCGCGCATGCTGCCCGTGGCCCACGTTTTCAACCGCCTTCCCCGGATGGTGCGCGACCTGGCCCACAAGCTGGGCAAGGAAATAGACTTCATCATCGAGGGCCGGGAAACGGAACTGGACCGCAATGTGATCGAAGTCATCAGCGACCCCCTGATCCACCTCCTGCGCAACGCCGTGGACCACGGCATTGAACCGCCCGAAGAGAGGGTCCGCCTGGGCAAACCCCGCGCCGGCCGGCTGCTCCTGAAGGCGGCCTATGTGGAGAGCCAGATTGTAATCACCCTTTCGGACGACGGGAGGGGGATGGACCCGGAAAAAATCCGGCAGAGGGCGGTGGAGAAGGGTCTGCTGACCCCGGAACAGGCCGCCCGGGCCGGGGAAAGAGAAGTCCTGGACCTCATATTCGCCCCCGGCTTTTCCACCGCCTCCAGCGTGAGCGACATTTCCGGCCGGGGAGTGGGCATGGACATCGTGCGCAACCAGATCGAGCAGATCAACGGGTCGGTGGAATTTACCACCACTCCCGGCAGGGGGACCACCTTCACCATCAAGCTGCCCCTGACCCTGGCCATCATCCGGGCGCTGATGGTGACCCTGGGGGACCATGTTTACGCCTTTCCCCTGACCAACGTGCTGGAAACCCTCACCTTCAAGCCCGGGGAGATACAGCGGGTGCGCCACGCGGAAGTGGTGGTGGTGCGCGGGCAGGTGCTGCCCCTGGTGCGACTGGCCCACCTTTTTCAAGAAAAGAGCAGGGAGGAAGGCCGGCTATCCGTGGTTGTCCTGGGCTCCGGGGATAAGAAGGTGGGCGTGGTGGTGGACCGGCTCATCGGCGAGCAGGAAATAGTGATCAAGTCCCTGGGCGGCTACCTGGGCCAGGTGCCCGGCCTGTCGGGCGCCACCATCCTGGGGGACGGGAAGGTGGCCCTGATTGTGGACGCCCGGGCCATTGTCAAGGAAACCGGTGTGGAGGACGCCGCCCTGGAGATGAGCAGGGCCGGGTAGGACGGTTTTACGGTTAAAATCTGCTGAAAAGGGGTATGGGAATTGGCGGCAATTCGCGTGCTGGTGGTGGACGACTCGGCCCTCATGCGCCGCCTGTTCAGCCGCCTGCTGGAAAGCCGGGGGTTTGAAGTGATCGGCACTGCGGCGGACGGGGAGGAGGCGGTGGCCAGGATCTGCGCCTTAAAGCCCGACGTGGTCACCCTGGACCTGGAAATGCCGGTCCTGGACGGCCTGGGGGTGCTGCGCAGGGTGATGAGGGAGTGCCCGGTCCCGGTGGTCATGCTCAGCTCCCGGACCACCGCCGGCGCCCGGGCCACCATGCAGGCCCTCTCCCTGGGGGCGGTAGACTTTGTGGCCAAGCCCCCCAGCCGGGACCAGCTGGAGGCCGTGGTTGGAGAGCTGGTGGAAAAGCTGCACGCCGCCGCTTCCGTAGCCGCGGGAAAACTGGCCCGCCCGGGAGCGGGCGAGGTGTTGCACCCGCCTGCCGCAGGAAAGGCCGGACCTGTACGGCCTTCTCTGCCAGAAAAAAGGCGCCCGGATGCCCGGCCGGCCCCCGGCGGGCCGGCCGGCCGCCCCGGTGCTTCCGGCAAAAGGGGTGCATCCCCGGCGGCTCCGGCGGACTCAGGTACCCTTCCGGAGCGGCGCGCCGGAACATCCCCCTCCGGGGTCCAGCCCGCCCGGGAGAAAATCCTCTTCCCGCCTCCGGGCTTTTTACCGTCCGGGGCTTTTTCCGGTGCGGCTGCCGGGGTTACCGGCGCCGGCAGGACGGAGGCGGCCCGGGGTACTGTGGCCGGCGGCTCTTTGCCCCGGCCGGTGCTGCTGCCGAAGCGCTCCCCCCGCGTCGACCTGGTGGTGGTGGGTTCCTCCACCGGCGGCCCGGCCGCCCTGCAGGTGATCATCCCCGCCCTGCCGGAGGATTTTCCCGCCGCCGTGGTGCTGGTGCAGCACCTGCCGGTGGGCTTTTCCGGCCCCCTGGCTGAGCACCTGAACCGGCGCAGCCGCCTGCCGGTGAAGCACGCGGAGGAGGGCGACCCGGTGGTCCCGGGCCGGGTGCTGGTGGCCCCGGCCGGCTTCGACCTGACTTTCCGGGGGCACCCCGGCCGCGTCACCGTGCACCTGGATGCCGGCAGCGGGCCTGTGCCTCCCGGGGGGTTCCGCCCCTCGGTGGACGGGGTGATGCTCTCGGCGGCGGAAGTTTTCGGGGCCGGGTGATGGGGGTGCTCCTCACAGGCATGGGCCGGGACGGCGCCAGGGGCATGGCCGCCATCAGGGAAAAGGGCGGCCCCACCATCGCGCAGGATGAGGCCACCTGCGTGGTCTTCGGCATGCCCAGAGCGGCCATTGACCTGGGGGCGGCGCTGAAGGTGGTCCCCCTGGATGAAGTGGCGGGGGAGATGGTGAGGCTGGTGCGGACCGTGTGAGAGAGTGTAAAGGGCTGTTGAACCAGTCAGGAGAGGAGGGCTGATTATGAAAGTGGGTGCGGGTGGATTGCAGTCTCTGGCCTCCCAGGAAGTGGCGCCGCTGCGGCGGGTTGAGCCTCCGGCGGCGGTAAAGCGGGAGGATGTCTTTCCCCAGGGTGCGCCTCCACCGGAAGAAGGGGGCTTCAGCCGGGAGGAACTGGTGGCCGCAGTGGGCCGGCTGAACCAGGCGGCAGAGGCCTACAACCAGCCCCTGGAGTTTCTGGTGCGGGAAGACGGGGAAAACCTCCGGGTGGAAGTGGTGGAAAAGGATACGGGTACGGTGAAAGGGGAAGTGCCCGGACAGGTTGTGCTGGAGGCGGCGCGGGAGCCAGAAAAAGCCATCGGCCTGCTCCTGGACCGGTATCTTTAAAAATCATCAATTATCTTTTTCCCGCAGGCTTCACTGTCTCAAATATTTCCCGGAGGGGAACTTCGATGCCCTGGATGTCCCTTCCCGTCAATGAGTTCCCACCGTTCATCCCCGGGCCACAATCCCCTTTTTCTTTGTTACCCCCGCCGGTCCAGAAAATAACTTTCGGCGGCGCCTTTTTTCTTCATGTAGGCCCTGGCCTGCCCGGCCTTGTGGAGGTTGGCCAGGGCAGCGGCCAGGCGTTCTTTAACCTTTGCGGCCAGCCGGAGGTTCTGCCGGTGGATCTCATCGATTTCAAGGAGCAGGGCGGAGACTTCCGGCCCGCCCGTGCCGGAGCCCCCCGCCCTGTCCAGCTCATCAATCCCTGCTCTTATCTCTTCAATGGCGGCAAGGTGCCGGGAAACAGCACCCAGTGATTCCTCCGTCGCCAGCCCATCCTGGAGCGCACACAGGCGCTCGAGTACGGCCTTTAGGGCCAGCACTTCACCGCGCATTTTCTGCAGGAGCCTGAGTTTTTTTTCGTCTTGATTTTGTGGGGGCATTGTGGAATCATCCCTTTGTCTTTCTGCTCGGCTCAAGCCGCTTGTCCAGTCAGAAGCGAGCCGCGGTGCGCATCTTACGCGGAGCACTGGAATGAGCGTGGACCCAGCACTCACTGGCATAGTAGCTCTACATAAAACCGGAAGTGACGATTAAACCTGAAATATCAGGAGCAGAGCCGTATTTTAGTGAGTGCTGGGCGGCACCATAGCGGGGTCACTTAACACTTACCCCTGAGTTACACTCTGGGGTTTATACCTGATCAGCCGCCCGCCGCCTGTTGACCTTTCAATTTGAGGGCCTGTTCCCAGGTGCCGGCCAGGTCTTCCAGCAGCCCGGCCACTTCGTCCAGGACGGCCGCATCCTTTTTCACGTTGGCCTCCACCAGGCGCCGGTACATGTAATCGTAGAGGGCGGAAAGGTTTTTGCCGACTTCCATCTCCCGGTTGACGGTTTCCAGGAGGTAGATGATGATGTCCTGGGCGCGCAGGCAGGCCCGGTGCGCGCCGGGGATGTCCCGGGCGGCCAGGCAGTCTTTGGCCTGGCGGATGAATTTGACCGCGCCGGTGTAAAGCATGAGCGTCAGCCGCCCCGGGTCGGCGGTGAGCACGGCGTTTTGGAGGTATTGCTGGTAGGGGTTTGAAGCCGCCTGCATTTTTAAAACTCACCCCTTGGATACGCGTTTCTTCTTGCCGCTTTTCAACCGTTTGGTTTGACTGAATACTTATTCCCTGCGGGAAACGGCCCTTAACGGCCCTGGCCCATGCCGAGCTGCATGGCCAGCCAGGCGCTCTGGGCGTTCATCTGCTGGATGGCCTGCTCCATGGCGGTGAACTGCCGCCAGTAGCGGTCCTCCAGTTGTTGCAGTCGTTCTTCCATGATGCTGATGCGCTCGTTCACGGCGGCTATCTGCCGGCCGATGGCGCTGTTGTCCGCCGTGCTGTAGGAACTGCTGGTACCGGCCCGGTCGGATATCAGGTCCATGGCGCTGTTCACGTCGTCATAAAGCCGCATGGCGATGCCCTTTTCCGCATACTTCTCCGCACTCTTCGTAAATAAATTCATTACCCCGTCCGGGTCCTTTTGCAGGGCGTCTTTCAGCTTTGCTTCGTCAATGTAGAGTTTCCCCCTTTCCTCATAGGAAAGGGTGGTGATTCCAACATCGGCCAGCGCATCACACCCGGCAGCCAGCCCCGGCACAATAGCGGACATTGTAGCGCGCATCCTGGAAACCACGCTCTCCAGGAGGCTGTCGCCCCGCAAAAGGCCGCTCCTGGCCTTTTCCTCCCACTTCTTTTCCTGCTCGTCGGAAAGCTGTTCCCGCTGCTCGTCGGTAAGCGGCAGGTAGTCCCGGTAGCGGGGCTCGGTAAGCTTTTTGTTGATTTTATCGATGAGCTCGTTATAGGCATTGACGAAATCCTTGATGGCGTTGAACACGGCGTCGGTGTCGTTGGAGACGGTGATGGTGGCAGAAGTACCCCCTCCCTGTTTCAGGGTGAGGGTGATGCCGGCCACCGTCGGGGTGTTGGTGGGGCTCGTATAGTTCTGCACGGTGGCGTCACCGATGCTGAGGTTGAACTCAGCGTCCTGGCCGGTATCGGCCGTACCATCACCCTTTAAAAGCAGCTTTAGGTAGTTATTTCCGTTTTTCTGGGTCGGATCCTTGAGGTCCTTGTCGCCGGATAAGAAATAAGAGCTATCTTCGGTCACCTTTATTATCGCCGTCGTGCCCGTAGAGGTGGTGGCAAGAATAAAGCGGTTCAAGTTGGAGTCGTAGGAGGCGGTTATCCCCAGGTCTGCGTCGTTGATCTTCTTGACGACGTCATAGATAGTGTCCTTGGTGGTGTCAAAATTGAAGTAGTCTGTGCCCTTCTTCCCCTTGCTGCCTTCGAGGGCAAAGGAGATAGTCCCCGTTATTCCAAACTGCTCAGCCAGGGTTAGGATGGTCCCGTCCTTGGTTTCGTCATTCAACTTTATCTGGCTTACCTTGGACACCCCTGTGGCCAGCTTATTTACCGTTACAGTATACGTCCCGGGCGTGGCGGTAGGGTTGGCCGTGGCGGTTACAGCGGCCTCGTTGGACGAAGAAGCCTTCTTCGCCAGGTACGTGGCCTGCAGCTTCATATTGAAGACCTTATCCCGGAAGGAGCGCAGGCTGTCGTAGATAGCCCGGTAGTCCTCCTGCTGCCAGAGGAGGATCTGCCTGTCCTGGTTCAAGCGGTCCAGGGGTATCCTCTGCGCCTTCATCAGTTCCTTGATGATAGAATCTGTGTCTATGCCCGACGCCAGCCCGCCGATGCGCAGGCTGGAGCTGGTGTAAAGGCTGGAGACCATATTGCTCACCCTTGCGTAAATAATTTTCCTTACTTATAAGCTCGGCAGGAGAAAGCAAAACTTGAGAAGCATACACCGGTACCTTCCAAGATCCTTTGATTAAGTTGTAAATTCTACCGGTTCATTGTACTATTAGAGCAGGGGTGTTGATAATATTGCATTCCCGCAAGGTATCCGAACGGGTTTGTCACGGGTGCTCCGATGGATTATTTTACCGAAAAGGAAGCCCGCGAGGACGTCGGCTATGCGGAGCAGATCATCCGGTTCTGTGCGGATAATCTCGCTTGATGTTGACCGGATTTTCAAGGGCCTGCAGTCTGCCGCCAGGAGATTGAGACAGGTTGATGAAAACGTCCTGGAAGTTTCTCTCTTCGGCTCCCTGGCAAAGGGAAGGGCCGTGCCGGGAAGTGACGCCGACATCTTAATTGTCTTGAAAAATTCTCCCAGGCCACCCCTCGAGCGGGTAACAGATTTTATGGATTTTTCAGCGGCCTGGGGATAGGGGTGGACATTTTTCCATACACCAGGGAGGAGCTGGAGAAACATAAAAACAATCCTTTTCTCCGGGAAATATTAAAAGACAGGGTGAGATTGGCCTGAAAGTCTGATTGTTTAGCTGCTGAACGGGCTTGCCATTACCCTTGACGGTACCTTGAATATGCAAATTTTGGCTGATGAGTGGAGGAATCAGTTTGTCTGCCGGTCAAAATAAAACCATCACTTTTCCCGCCGGGCTGCCGGGCCTGCCCGCGGAACTGACCGAATTCGAACTGGTAGCCGCAGCGGAAGATTCGCCCTTTTTCTTTTTGCAGTGCCTGCAGGACGAAAACACCGGCTTCATCCTGGTGAACCCTTTCGCCTTTTTCCCGGACTACGAGTTCGACCTGCCCGAAGAGGATGCCCGGGCCCTGGGCATAAAGGCCCCGGAAGAGGTGGCCGTCTTCTGCATCGTCAACGCCAGCCGGGGCCTGGCCCGCGCCACCGTCAACCTCCTGGCCCCGGTGGTGGTGAACGCGGCCACCGGCACGGCCCGCCAGGTGGTGCTGGTGGACGGGCGCTACTCCATCAGGCACCCGCTTTTCGGACAGCGGTCGGAAAACCGGGACCCGGCCGGACCTGAGGCCGGGCCGGCCGGCGAACCCTGTCCACCGGCTCATTCCCGTTCCCAGCCCCGGCCGGTCTCCCCCAACCGCCCCCGGCCCCAGCAAGACCCCCCGCCACGGTACCTTTCCGGAACCGGGCCCGAATCCCCGCCGGGCGATGCCGGAACGGGCAAAGGGGCAGGCCCCGCCGGGGAGGGGAAATAAATGCTGGTGCTCACCAGAAAAAAAGGCCAGTCCCTGGTCATCGGCCGGGACATCCGCGTCGTAGTGGTGGAGGTCAGCGGCGATTTCGTGCGCCTGGGCATCGAGGCGCCGCCGGAAGTGGCCGTCTTCCGGGAAGAAATCTACCGGGACGTGCAGGAGGAAAACCTCACCGCCCTGGTCACCAGGGAGCTGGCGGCAAAGCTGAGAGCGCAGGTCGAGCCCGGTAGCAAACAGGATCAGGGGCGGCGGTGGCGGCGGGAGGAACTTTATGAGCGCTAAAGTGCTGGTGGATACTAATATTCTTGTTTACGCTTACGATCCGGCAAACCCCCTTAAACAAGAAAAATCCATAAAGACGCTGGACAAACTTGCTTCTTCCCGTACCGGTGCGCTAAGCGTTCAGGTGCTGGCGGAATTTGTCGTCGCGGTTACCCGGAAGATTGCCGAACCCCTTGATTTTGAAGCTGCCCGGAATAGTGTTCAAAATTACCTGTGTTCCTGGACCGTGTTTGATCTTACCGGCCTGATTATCCTGGAGGCGATTCGCGGCGTTCGAGAACACAAATTTTCATATTGGGACGCCCAGATCTGGGCCACAGCCCGGTTGAACCAGATACCGGTGGTTTTAAGTGAAGACTTTGCTTCCGGCAGCAGTGTGGAAGGCATAACTTTTTTGAATCCCTTTGAAGAGGATATTGACTTATAAGGGAACATTTAAAGGCCGGCCCGCACGCCCATTTTCCGTGGAAACAGCCGCCAGGGGGTTGTAATTGGCAGCCGGGAGTGGCTTAAAAGGGAGGTCAGGCCGCTTTCTTGCCGTGCCCGGCGGGGCGGTTCGTTAAAAAGTGCCTTCTTCCCCCCTAAACCTTCTCAAATTCCTTCCGAATTAAGTAACTAGAAGGAACCGGTACCGGGCGGCCGACGGTAGCGGCGCCTTCGCAAAGCCGCCGCCAGGGAAGGCGGCGAGTAAAAATTCAGGGAGGAATGAGAAGGGATGATCATCAACCACAACATCTCAGCCCTAAACACCTATCGTCAGTTGTCGATTAACAACATGATGGCGGCCAAGTCGCTGGAGAAATTGTCGTCGGGTCTAAGGATCAACCGTGCTGGAGACGATGCGGCAGGCTTGGCCATCTCCGAAAAAATGCGCGGACAGATTCGCGGACTAGAGATGGCCTCCAAAAATGCGCAGGATGCTATCTCCCTGATCCAGACTGCTGAGGGAGCACTGAACGAAACTCACTCTATCCTGCAGAGAATGCGAGAACTCGCCGTGCAATCAGCCAGCGATACGAATACGGAGGCTGACCGTGTCGAGCTTCAGAAGGAAGTAGACCAGCTGGCAAAAGAGCTTAGCCGTATTTCCAATAATACAGAGTTCAACACCAAGAATCTTCTGGGTGGTGCTTTTGCAGGTATCTTCCATATCGGTGCGAACGAAAACCAGAACCTGTCTTTAAGCATTAATGCGATGGATGCCTATACTCTCGGGTTAACTGAGGATGTGGCCTCCATAAGTGCAAAAGTTGTGTCTAGTACCGGAGATAAACTTGTAGGTGCAGATATCGTAGGAACTCAGTATTTGACGGAAGGTAACTATACTGTTGAAGTTGCAGCAAATGCTACAGCCGGTGTCGACATAACACTAAAAGATGCTGAAGGCAATGTTATTGCGTCCAAAACTGGTCATACGGCTGCAGCAGGTCCTGTAACCTTAGTCGATGACAGTGGGACAGATGTTATTACGTTAGCATATGATGCTGCAATGGCCGCTGGTGAGACAGCAACTATTTATATTGGTGCGTCGGGTGCTGATTTGACATCGGGCACGAATATTGTGGCAGTAGAAGTTAGCGCAAAAGATGCTTTGGCAGATGGAACTTATACACTTACAATTAAAAGTAGTGATGGTACAAAGGTTGATATAGCTGAAATTACTGATAGCAATGGGAAAGTTATTGCTACTGCTACTTATACCTCTAATCTTGCTGTAAATAGCGCTTACACTATTTCGCTATCTAACGGCAAGACGCTTACCTTTACTACTGGTAACAATACACCTGCAATAGGTAATACTGCTACATTTACTGTAGTGAATACTGATTACACATCAGGCACTTCTTCGGCGGCTGTAGATTCAAATGGTGACGGTGTACTGGACAAAGAGGCCGTTGCCGTAAAAGGTATAGATGTTCGTACGCAGCAGAACGCAAATACAGCTATAACCAAAATAGAGGCCGCTATTGAAACAGTATCTGCCGAACGCTCTAAACTCGGTGCTATTCAGAACCGCCTCGAGCACACCATAAACAACCTGGGCACCGCTTCCGAGAACCTCACCGCAGCCGAATCCCGCATCCGCGATGTGGACATGGCCAAGGAAATAATGGAGTTCACCAAGATGAACATCCTGCAGCAGGCCGCCACGGCCATGCTCAGTCAAGCCAACCAGCTGCCCCAGGCAGTCCTCCAGCTCCTGCGGTAATTGCGGCATTTGCACGTGGAGCCAGCCTTCCGGCTGGCTCCGTAACGTTTAATCTGGGGAAAGGAATCGATAAAGTTAGATTTGACGCGGAAAGAAGTAAGGTGAGTACCCTCATAAAAGTTGATAAACCATTCTTAACAAATAGAAATTTAGGTTATTGTCGTACAATATAAGTTGTGGAAAGACGTCCAGGAAAACGGGCGAATGAATGACGGGCATTTTTCAAAAAATATGGAACAGCGAATGAGGGACAGCCGGGAGGAACGAACGTTTATAGTAGACTTCTGGGCCAGGATTTTCGCTTTCTTAAGGTGGATACCTTATTCCAGCTCATCCGCCATTTCTCCCGTGACCGGGTTGGTTATTTTTTTGTGGATGGGTGGGTTTTGGGTCATTTAATCGCCTCTTTTTTAGCCGTAGTATTGATCAGGTATATAGATTTTAACCCCCTGCGGTATTTTATTCTGTTCTATGCCTTCCTGAGGATGTTTGAAAAATTATCGTCTACCAGGTAAACGTCCTTTTATTTGATGAGCACAGGGCCAGGGCCCGGAACAGGGATTATTCCGTGCGAAGCTACCGCCGGACCGTTCTGCTGCTTTTGCATAATTATTTTGAAATAATATTCTGGTTTGCGGCAGCTTACCTTGTCCTGGCAGGTGAATTTAGATTTGAAAATATGAACGGGTCATTGGTTGGGGTAATATACTCCAGTTTTGTGGTCATGACCAATTTCGGTTCTCCGGGCATAAAAGCGCAGACAGTGGTTGGTCTGTATGTTTTGTGGGCGCAGTCGATAACCGGGCTGTTTATGACGCTACTGAGCCTGGCCAGGTTTATTGCGCTGCTCCCGGCACCAGGTACACTGGAAAAAGGCGAACGTCAGGACTAAAAACATACGCCGGCAAAAGTATTGCCGGGAAAATTTTATTTATCTCCGCTGGCGTGATTCTGGAAAAGCTGTCCGTGTATAACTTTTTGCGCGGTATCCTTGCCTCACCTCGTTGGATGTTGTAAACTCTGTATCAGGAACGATGTCTGCCGCCCACGGTGTTAACCGGGGTAAGAAAGTGAGCAAAGATAAAGCCAAGCGCCAAATACATAATTTTACGGATTTGTTAATTTAATAAAGGCCCCAATTGATTCAAGGGGGAACTGGTTTTAGCGCCGCCGGGTACGCTTCACCAGAAGGAAGTGATGCTATGAAGATTATCCCTTCTCCAGAAGAGCTTCCAATCTCATTGTTCTACTTTGGCTGGAAGAAAGCACGCAATTTTTATCTAAAGAACACAGGTTTTTATGATCCAGTAGAGTTAAAAAGGTTTGAACTAAACTTGGAAAGGGAATTAAGGGATATCCAAAGTGATTTTAAAAGGTGTATTTATAATACGAGTCCGATCAAATTACTTCTTTTTCCAAAAGCTCTCGCTGAAGACGGAAACATGCAATACCGGCCCGTGTTTCAAATCGCTCTTCGCGATCAGGTGGCGTGGGCAACAGTCATGCTTGCTATTGGGGAATGGTTTGATACGCATAACTTTACCAATTCTTTGGAACACCAAAAACTGGAGTGGATGGTTTCCTGGAGTTGCAATAATCGCCTTCGCAGAGTATATTACCCGATCTGGAATGGGAATGTGTTTCAATATGAGCGTATGTTTATAAATCTTTCCAGTAAAGAGATTTATGAAAGCTTTCAATGGAGTCTTAGAAGATGGAGAGAATTGCAGGAGAAACAATTTCGAGAGGTTTTTAAAAGCAAAAAGGACAGAGAAGAAAGAAAAGCTTATTACGGAAATGCTGATATAGAGAAATTTTATCCAACGTTAAAGTTAGAACATGTGCATAAAGTTTTAGAGCAAAGGTTGAATGAATTAAGCGCAGAATATCAATGTAAATATGCAGCAGAACAATGGATTATTCTATTAAAACAACTTTGTACATTTAAACTTGATGAGAAAGAGAGCGCAAAGGAACTTTATGAAGTAATAAAAGAAGAAAAAATGTTTGGGGAAAATGGATCGCCGGAAGAATTTTTGCCGACAGGCTTAATAGCAGCAGGTTTTTTGGCTAATTGTGTCCTTACAGAAAAAGTCGATAAAGAGATGGATAAATTTTGCAAGGAGAAAACAAGGCAGGGAACTCCTACCTACATAACCAGATACACTGATGATTTTACTATCATTTCTTCATCAAAAGAGGTGGTTATAGAAGGTCTTAAAAAATTAAATGAATGTGTGAAAAATATCACAGGTCTGAAACTATCTGAGCAGAAAATGAAACCGCGTCTTGATATTGAGGAACTTAAAAGTAAATTGGGTATTATCAAGAAAGAAGATCTTTCCGATGAGGAGAAGGAAAAGATTTTAGAACTCCTGAAGAGCCAAGGAGAATGTCCCTATGTAACCGAAAATGACCGCCTCCCTAAAAGTACCAGGGCTATTGACCGCTTATCTCAGATAGGAGATCAGCAATTGAAGGCTATGGATCGGTATGAACTACGGGACTACCTGGAATTAGTCAAGGATCTATTGGAATCAGATTTTACCGAGGAAGAAATTAAAACAGAAACGCGCATTTCTTTTGCGGATTGGAGATTGAGAAAATGGAGCAGAGAAGTGCAAGAGCGGGGATTGGAAGATATTTTCCAGAACGAACTGAAAGATATTGCAAACGCACTGGAAAAGTCGTTCAATAGGTTTTTATTTAAACCCGGTGTGTTAGATTCCTATGTAATTTTTCTCCTGGAATGTGCGCCAAGGGACGTAGCCACGCGGCTTGAAAGAATGATGGCAAAAATGAAGCCTTGCAAAGAATGGAAAAAGGATCCCGTATTTTTGCGGACAAGATTTTTATATACAGTTGCTGCTAACTGGCAAAGAGTTTTACCGAATGTTCGACCCGAGATAATCAGTGCAATAACTAAAGGGATTAAGCTTTGGAACTGGCATAGATTGAACGAATCTGCAAAGCTTTTATGGTATGAGAAGATGGCGCTCATGTGGGTCTCTGCCGTGCTTGATTTGGATTTGCATGAATTGATCAAAAAAGAGGACTGGAAAAATGAAGAACTCGGCAAGGTATACTTATTTCAGAGATTTGAGTATATATCTGGTGATATAAAGGAAAATCTGGCGGTTATTGCGACTGCAGATTTTGTTAAACGGAAGCTACAGCCGTCCTGGGCTGATAGCCAAAAACATAAATTAGATGAGAGGGAAAAATGGTTAAAGTGGATCTGGAGTATTATCCGGGAGCTTAATCTTGCTGATTCACCAAGGCTTATTGTGCGCTTAGGCTTGTTACAGATTGATTTATTTCCCAAGCATCTATGGAAACAAGTTTTTACAAAAATTGATGAAATTCAGTTGAATAATTTAACTGGTTGGACAAGTGAGGAAATAAGTTATTATGAGCTGGTAGATGCTGCTCTTGAGGCGCTGGTGTTGGATAAAAAAGATGTAAGGGATTTTCTTGGTGCGCTTAAAGAGAGTAGCACTGAATCTGCTAAAACAATCTTGTCTCGCCTCTATTATTTAAGTGCCATAGGTGCCTGGGAGGCTACTCCCGCCCTGGTAGAAGGCCTAAAACCTTGTTCCGAGATGGTTTTCGAAAAAGACATGATGATATCGCTTGATGATTGGTTATTAATGATTGAGACAAATATTAGAAACGGTACGGACACTTTGCTGGAAAAACGCGCGTTAAACGAAATGGAAATTACAAAATTAATGCTTGCTATCTGTAAGGTACTAGATAGCAAGTATGAAAATAAATTTCAAATCAACGCCGGTAATATTTTTTTAACTCCCGACCAATGGCAAAAATTCCGGAAGGAAGAGCTACCTAATAATGAACTTGAGCTCATTCTCAAACATAGCCGTCCTTCATATGAATGGTATCTTACGCCTGTTTCTTATTTGCAAATTGATGATGAAGAATACCGGGAATATCATGTCTGTTACTCTCTGTCCATGCTGCTTTTACGTATACTAGCCGGTAGAAGTTTTAGAACCTGGGGAGAAAAAATTTCCCGGCTTAATAACTGGTATTCACTTGAAAAATTGCTGCGCCTTTCCCGTTACCCATCTACTGGTCTCCTAATCCTTATTGCCGGCGCGTTGAATTACCGGTACTTCTATAATAGGAAAATTGCGGAGGAGTGGGGTGTAAATTTACCTCTTTTACCTATTGAAGTAGAGCCAATCAAAACCTTAAGAAATTTTAAAAAACAACTGGAAGTTCATCTTGAGGAGATAAAACAAAGGTACACCTCGCAATATGGTTTACCAGAAATTGTCCTGATTAATCTTGATCTTTTTGTTGAAAGGGGAAGGTTTGATTGGGAAAATGCTTGAAAAAGTGAAAGTTACCATTGGACAGGTCTGTTTAAAGAAAGAGGATTTTATACCGGAAAGCCGTTTAAGAATAAAAAACCCCATAAAACATTATGAGTCAATAGAAAAAGTATTACAGGTAGCGCGAAAGTCAGGAGCACATTTTGTGCTTTTGCCGGAATTTTGTGTACCGCGCAAGTATTTACCCAACTTAGAACAGTGGGCAGGAAAATTAGGCGCTATTATTATCGGGGGAATGGAATACGGACCAGGATGGTGTGATGACAACGACAAAAATTATCCTTTAATTAACCAGGCATTTGTGATTATTCCAAAAAACCTCTTACGTCCAGACAACTATTCCTTCCGTTACCGCAAAGAAGCAACCATAGTGAAAATTACTAAATTAAGTCTTGCTCCTGAGGAGAAAAAGATAATTTTAAAAAATAACTATAAATATCGTGAGGGAAATGGTATATATATTTTTCAAAGTGAAATATTGGGCGAATTTGCCGTGTTAATCTGTTTTGATTTCATGAACCTCCCCGTTCAGGTTCTTTTGCAAAGTTCTATCCAGACATTATTTATCGTAGCTTTTAATAAAGACGTATCTGCTTTTAAAGCCCTGGCAGAGACTGACATTCGCCTTTTATTGTGTAACGTAGTAATCTGTAATACAGGACGATATGGCGGATCGCTGGCATATGCTCCCTATCGCAAGCCCTACGAGCGGTTGGTCTATCAGGTGGAGGGGAACAATGTGGAGTCGGCAGTGACAATTGAATTACCGTTGAGTCCTTTAAGGCAAATTCAGAGAACCCCCGAAAGTGCACTGTTTGATGAGGAGCAGAGGTTTTTCCGCAAACCCCCTTATTATGGGCAGATGGCTATAAAAACCAGGGAATAGTTGATGCGTGATCGGTTTAAAATAAATTCCACTCAATACCATTTAATGCCTGGGAATTTACCGCCTTTATTCGGGGTGACGTAAGCGTAAAATAATCCCCACCTTGCAATCAGGTGGGGACAAAATCCAGCTTATTTACTGGCCCTGCAGACAGGGGGCAGCGAATCGGACCAGGGGAGTAACTGATCCAGGGCGTTACCGTCTGTGGGGTCCAGGTTGGGAAGTCTTTCAAAAAGATAGCTGAGGTATTGGAAAGGATTTAAACCATTTTCCTTCGCCGTTTCTATGATGCTGTAAGTAATGGCGCTGGCCCGGGCACCCCGCGGGGTATTGGCAAACAACCAGTTCTTGCGGCCAATGACAAAGGGTTTGATCGACCGCTCACTCCGGTTGTTATCCAGTTCCAGGCGCCCATCCTGCAAAAAGGCAATAAGTTTATCCCACTGGCTCAGGCAATAGTTGATTGCCTGACCAAAGGAACTTTTGGGCAGTACCTGCGTTTTCTGTTTTTTTAGCCACGCCAAAAAGGCGCCCAGCACAGGCCGGCTGCGCACCTGGCGTATTTGATAGCGTTCTTCCGGTGTTGCCTCTTTCAACTCGCGCTCAATGGCAAAGAGCCGGTTGCAGAACTCCAGCCCCTCCCGGGCGGCTACTGCTTTATTGCGTTTATCTTCCGGCAGGGCCTTTAAGGCTTCATCAAACTTGCGACGGGCGTGGGCCCAGCAGCCGACCAGGGTAACATCCGAATGTCGAACCTGGTGCCAGGCACTTAACTTATTAACTTATGTCTGAACGGGCAATGGGTTTAAACAGTTTTACAGCATAACGAGAACACTGCAAACCCGGCTTGCCCTGCGACGTAGCGCTGGGAAAAACCCTTGTCGGCCCGCACCCGCCCGGTATAGACTGTAACCAGGATAAAAAAGGATACGGCCTGATGAACAAAAATCAGATTGACCACGACCGTCTGTTCAAAACTGGCGCAACTACATTAGCGGCGACAATCCCGTGGCCGCGGTGCATTTGCAGGAGCGGGGGAGAAAGATTTATGCCAGGTTGACAAAGGAACAGTTTATCGACATCTTGAAGGGGTTTTTTTGGCATGAACCCTTTAGGAGAAGCATTTGAATGGTATAATGTTGCTATGGAAAATTTCTGATGTCTGCCACCCGTCATGCTGACCGGGAGGTGAGGAGGAAGTAAGCACTCAGGCCGAAAAAGAAAGGGTACGGGAAACCGCCGGAGCTTACGCGGTTGACCGTGAATCCGAAAAGACGCCGGGCCGCATGGCCTTCGAAGAGTTCCAATCACCTCCCCGGAAAGTTTCACCCGGGACCGTGGCGAGAAGTACGTGGAGTACGAGGCGGCGGGGGTAAAGGAGTACTGGCTGATCGATCCCGACCGGCAGCAGGCGGAATTTTACCGCCTGGGGGAAGACGGGCGCTACCGGCTGCACACCGCCGGTGCCGGGGGAGTCTACCATTCCGAAGTTATCCCCGGCCTCCACAGCCCGATGAAAAAGTCAAAATCAGTAATGAGTGGCTTGGCATTATCGCAGATTGATATAAACGAAAAAGATAGATTGCTGTACTGAGTGGTGCTGGGAGAGGATGCCAGCAATCTGCGGAAAGGTTGCCAAAAAAGTTTTAAAACTTAAGCTTGAATGGAATAATTTGGAAGATAAAAGAGAAGTACAAAAGGCCCGGATGAATTACTGAGGAGTTGATATCGAATATGCTTATTGCAGATGCCTATAAATCAATTGTGTACCCGCTGGATTTAAGAAAGTATTTGTTAGCTGGTGAGTTTGAACAGGATCAGAGAATGTGCCTGGTATTTTCACCGTTTAATAATGATAGCGACAAAGTGTTAATGGATGCCATTGAACCTGCCGCCAGGGAATGTGGACTATGGGTTTACAGAATTGATAACAGAAAAATGGGTGGGGATATTATTAATGACATTTTAAGGGCATTGTTCGTAGCAGGTCAGGTTATAGTAGACGTAACCGGGTACAACCCGAATGTAATGTATGAACTCGGCTTAACCCATTGCTTTAAAAGGATTCATGAGGTTATTCTTATTTGGAGGCAGGGAGAAGAAATAAGGCTGCCTTTTGATATTGCCTCTAAGAGAGCGTTTGTCTATGAAATGAGACCGGAAAGCTTGCTTGATTTAAAAAATACCCTGGTTGAATGCTTTAAGGAAATTCAAGAAATGAGATCCAGGGTACTGAAATAAGTAGGGAGTGAGAGAAATGACTGCGGTTGAGTTTATTCGCTCTATAATATTTAATAAGCCGTGGGAACCCAAACAGTCTACGTTAAACAGATTAACTCGCGGATACCTCGAAGTTAATAACAAGGGAAATGAAAATTTTGAAGAAGCAAAAAAAGAATTAGCACAAGCAATAAAAGAACTGCAATGGGGAGGAGAATTAAAAATACTGGCAGGGCTTGGCTGGGCAACGGGTGATGTTGAATTTATATTTCAGGCTAGTAGATATTAGGTTATGAGTGTTTGGTGCCAGGCACTTCAGGAAGGTGAGTAAATGAGCACTCAGGCCGGAAAAGAAGCGGTGCGGGAGACCGCCGGAGCTTATGCGGTTGACCGGGAATCCGAAGAGACGCCGGGCCGTATGACCTTCGAGGAATTCCTATCACCTCCCCGGAAAGTTTCGCCCGGGACCGCGGCGAGAAATACGTGGAGTACGAGGCGGCGGGGGTTAAGGAGTACTGGCTGATCGATCCTGACCGGCAGCAGGCGGAATTTTACCGCCTGGGGGAAGACGGGCGCTACCGGCTGCACACCGCCGGTGCCGGAGGAGTCTACCATTATGCGGAATTGAAGTGTCAATGCAGGGGAATGGGTCGATGCCCACCGGGATATTTCCAGGGCCGTCCATTTTCCCAGGACTCTTTTATATCCGGCAATTGTTTCAGTATAAACTCGATAACATTTGTAGCTCTCTCAAATTTGTGATAATTGTTCATGATCCCCAGAATAACCGCCAGAAGATCCGGGTCTTTTTCCTCATCAACAATCTTCCAGGCTTCTTCGGTAAGCACAACATTTTTTTTCGAGGCTATTGCAGCCACCAGATGATGGAGCGTGGAGCTGTCCCAATTCTTACCAATGGCGGCTACCTGCTCCTTAAGAGTATTGATCAATTCCTGCGGGTATGGAATTTCTACCTGTGGATTACGGTATGCAGGTTCTCCTGTATGGTCAGGTTTATCAGATGATGGCTGCTCACTGTCCGCAGTATAAAAAGGTATTTTTTCTTTGTCCTCCTTGTTAGAGTCTGATTTGTTCTCTTTTTCGATCTCCAGGATCATCTCCTCAATCTTTTGCACGGGCAAGCCTGTCACCTCAGCTACTTGCCGGCAGGCCAATTCCTTTTCCAGATAAAAATCGGTATGGTAATATTTCGGTAAAAATTCGGCCGGCAGAAAACCAAGGGCCAGAGTTGCATCGGGCGCTTTTCCCTCCGGTACAAAGGCGCCAAGGTAATAGGCAGAAGACAGGACATCGGTCAACTCCCAGCGGGGACCATCCGGTTCTAAACAAGCTACTTCGACCAGGAACCGTAAATCTTCCGTGCCATCGAGAATGTACAGGCATTCTGAAAGGGCACCAACAGTCCTGGAGTTATACTCCTTAAGTCTATTCTTGACCAGAACACGTAAAAGAGCAGGATCTTTCAGTTTTAAAAAACTGTAAAAGGGCGCAGGACCGCCAACCAATTTTTCTGTTACCTTTTGGGCTCTTTCCAGAGCAGTGAAGGCGGTACCAAAGGCATACCAGAGCCTTTCTGCATCTAACAGCAGGGGTTTTTGCAGTCGCCGGTCTGTAACGCTTTCCAGCCACTGTAGTGTCTCCTGCCATCTCCGTGCATTAAGGTTGCCGGTGGCGCAGGCCCGGCCGGGGAAAAGGTTCTCTGCCAGGGTGACTATGGACCAGATTAGATCATGGTAGGGACGGGACTGCGTCTTTTCATAAAACACTCGCACTGAATCTTCTTCCCGTAAAAGGATAGGCCAGTCGGCCTGGTTTTTTCTTTCCGGTTTCTTCACCTGGGAATCGTCCGGTGCATATCTTTTCCTGTAGACCTGTAGATCTCGAAAAATGATAAATTGCTCCGCACATTGTCCTGTCCGGGCATCTCCGCAAATGGCCAGGTAACGGCCTCTTTCATTCTGGCTTTCCGGGTTCCGGCTGAGCAGAAGCCGGCGATAACCAAACTTTTCTTCGTAGCCAAGGCGCAGGACGGGTAGGGGAAAGGCATTGATTATTTTCATAACTTCATCATAAAAACCTTCCCACTCCGCCAATTCGATCTCCCACGGCAAAATGTCCAATCCCAGGTAGACGCCCATGCGTATAATCACCCATTCACCAATGCTTTTTGTAAAAAACAGGCCCACTGGTAAAACTGCGATTATTCAATGTTCTTTTCCAGTTCTTCGATCACACCCGTGACAAATGCCTTGAACTGGTCCATTTTGCTCTTCAAAAGACTCAGGATATCGCCCATATTTTCCGCCAGGTGGCACATTTTCATCCAGCGCAGCTCACCGGCATAGGCATGGCGGAAAAGGTGGCGGAAGCGGCGGTATTCATCCAGCTCTTCCATTAATTCCCGGGATATGACCCCGGGCCGCAGTCCTTCCAGTTCTACGGCCATGCTTCTTAAAAGTTCCCGGTGCCAGTCTCCGGCCTTAACCGGCCCGCCGTCGATCTGGCGCGAAATGCGTTCGAACATTGATTCCACACCCGTGTAAAAATGATGCAAATAGGCTGCCATGGCCATCAGATCTCGGTCGGGCACGGGACCGGTTCTGGCATTCACTTCCTCTAATAAAGCCCTGGCTTTACCGGCAATCTGATCAATTGTCCGCAAGTCTTCATTTATTTCCGATATCAGGCGTTTTAAGCGGGCTATTTTCCTCTCCCTGGCGGTCATATAAGACAATCCCTTCTTTTTGCACCCGTTCCTTTAATGTTTCCACGGCATTTTCCAGGAGCACCAGATCCACCGCAAAAGGGCGGGCTATCTCTTCCGCCAGCCCGTAGGCCTTCAGGTATTCCCTTTCCGGGAGTCCGGCCACGGCCAGATCTATGTCCGAAAACTGATCAAAATCATCCGTGGCCAGGGAGCCGAAAAGGCAGACCTTTGTTACGCCGAACCGGCGGGCCAGCTGCCTGGCTATTTCCCCGGCCTTTTCCCGGGCCAGGCCTGCTTTTTGCTCCAGCTCTTTTTCTTCCCGGGCCACTTCTTTCAGGTGGCCCTGCATGTATCTCCGGTAATTGTTCATCGTCCCACGTCCCTTGTAACCGGAATATCCACGATGCTTAAATTATACCCCCTATCACCAGGTTTTGACAACAGACCTTTCCAAAAACACGAAAAGCATAATAGCCCGGTTATATCTGGTGCCAGGCACTTTTACTGGGCCTGGCCAGGTTTATTGCGCTGTTCCCGGCATCAGATATACTGGAAAAAAATGAGCGGCAGGACTAAAGCATACTCCGGCAAAAGCATTGACGGAAAGGTTTTGTTTGCCCCCGCCGACGTGGTTTTGGAAGGACCTTCCGGGCATAACGTCCTGCGCCGTTCGCCTTGCGTCGTCTTGCCACGAACAGGCTGGATGTTGTAAACTTTGTGTATCAGGAGGTAGAAAACAGCTTCTTCTCTTTTAATAATTATCCTAAATAGGCATTGCCAACCAACACCATCTGATATAAATTAATATCAGGTGGTGTTTTATGAAACTTTACACAATAAGCGAGTTTGCCGAAAAACTTGGTGTCAGCGTATCAACGCTCCGCGCTTGGGATAAAGAGGGTAAACTGGTTGCTTTACGACATGTCCCCGGCCCGGGAGTTGACCGAAGACCTGATCAGCATCGTCCAGCACTTCGCGGCCAGGTTGTACGGCCAGAGGACATATAAGGCGCGAAAGCTCACCAGAACCGTCCGGGAGGCGCTGAAAGATGCAGCAGACAGTAAGGCAGAAGAGCCTGCCGCTGAACAATGAGAAGTGGGCCAGGATAACTGAAACTGCCGAAGCATATGCCCGGCAGAAGGACGCCTTCCTGGTGGAGTACGGGCATGTAAAATACCTGCACTATCTGGGCGAAAAGCGCAAGCTGCGGGACGAACTGGTTTCCGCCGGTTTCGTCAGTCCCTTTGGCCTGCAGGCCCGGCAGTGGAAGCTGGCCCTGGAAGATGCTCTTTACACCCTGGAGAGGCAGTGGGAGGCCGCCATTGCCGAAGTCAAAGAGTACCTTTACCGCCACGAAGGGCTGACCGATGAAGAAAAGCACTACGCCTTCTGGTTGCTGTACAGGCACGTGAAGCACGGTCGCGACTGGAAACGCATCCGGGCGGTCTTCACCGGTGAAGATATTGTCAGCGAAGAGATAAAGCTGGACGCGGGAGGCCGCGCCAGGGTGAGAAAGTACTTAAAGCGCGTTTTTCGGCGCGTTCTGGGCAGAAAGCCCCGGGTCAAGAAAGCCCGCAGCTTCACCGTCGACCAGCAGATGTACCGGGTTTTCACCAGTGAAAAGCGGCAGTACATTGCTGTAGCGACTCTAACTCCCGGCGAGAGGGTGATCATCCCGCTGGCTGGCGTGCACGCCATAGAAGGCAACGTGCGGGTGGTTCTGATTCCCGAAGAAAACTGCGTGGAAATCCATCTGACCAGGGAACCGCGGACTTTCCCGCCCGGTGAGGGAGAGGCGGGCATCGACCTGGGCGTGACTGAGGTGTTCACCGACGACACGGGCAAAAAATACCGGCCCGAATACGGTGAGGCCCTGCAGGAAATGTCCGACCACATCCTGGACAAGAGCCGGAAGCGCGGCAAGCTGTGGGCGCTGCGCCGGAAGTTCCTCGAACAGGACCCGAACAAGGTCCGGCGGATCTTAAAACACAACCTGGGCCTTACCAAGCAAACCAAAAGAAACAAAAAATACCGAACCAGGTGCGAGAACGAAATCAACCGGGCGTTTAACGAATTCTACAAAGAACGCCGACCGAAGATAATTGCCTACGAAGACCTTGCCCATCTGCGCGGGAAGGCCGGGAGCAGGGGTCTCTCCCGCAAGGTGAGCGGCTGGCAGCGCAGCATCATCAAAGAGCGGCTGGGATACAAAAATTACATTTACTCCGTCACCGACCCCGGTCCGGTGAACGCGGCGTACTCCAGCCAGACGTGTCCCGTGTGCGGGTGGGTGGACGCGAAGAACCGCCACGGGGACGTTTTCAAATGCCAAAAATGCGGTTTTACATGCGACGCTGACCAGGTTTCGGGCATAAACCTGAAGATGAGATTGCACGATGAAGAAATAACCCGGTATATGCCATATAAGAAAGTAAAAGAACTTTTACTCCAGCGTTATTATCAGAAACAGCAGGCCAATTAATCCTTTATTCTCCCGGGATGTTCCCGGGAAAGGGCAGGGGCTGGCCCGGTGGGAGAAAGCTCCGACGGAACGTGCGCTGGCTGGTAGTGGCGCACGCGAAGCGGGCTTTAACGATGAGGTTTCCTTTGGGGGATTGAGCACTGCCGGGTAGCCGTGCACTGGGGTGTACGGGAAACGGCATTCCGGTCGGCCAAACCGTCCCTGTCCTTCAGGTGGGAGCCTTTAGGCGATAAGACCACCCCGCCGTTTGGAAGCCGTCGGGCTGGATAAAGACGGTGGGCCTGTGAGTCTGCCGGATGACGTACCGGTTTGGCGGTGACTGTTTCGGGCGGGACTCCAGAAGCCCGTGGTCCGCCTGCCCCGTCAGCCGGGCAGGTGGGGGTACCCGGCCTCTCGGAGAGCGTGAACTGCTTTTGCTGTCACTTTTATCGCTACTTGATAGAAGTTGATAGCAAAAATGAAACAGTGATGTCTGTCGGGGCAGCGTTGCGATGAAAGGAGGACAGCCAGTGGCGACTCAACCCGCTAGAGAGGTCAAAAAGTTCTATACCTACGACGACTATTTGAAGATAGACGATGGCAACCGTTATGAACTGATCGAGGGGGAACTGGTCCTGGCGCCATCGCCGGGCACACGACATCAGCTTTTGGTGGGCAGGCTCTTTAAGATCATTGACCAGTATGCCCAGAGGACCGGCTCCGGGCAGGTTTTTTTTGCTCCCCTGGATGTGGTCCTGGACGAACCGGTAAAAATGAACACTTTCCAGCCGGACGTAATCTTTATCAGCAATGAGCGGCTTGGCATTATAGAAGAAACACGGATCAACGGCGCTCCGGATCTGGTGGTGGAGGTTCTTTCCCCGGGCACCATCCGGCGGGACCGGGGCAGGAAAAGCCGGCAGTATTTAAAAAGTGGGGTCAGGGAATTCTGGCTTGTAGACCCGCAGGAACGGCTGGTGGAGGTGTTTGTGCCCGGCGAAAAAGACTGGCAGCGCACCGGGGTATACGAGGAGGAGGATGAAGAGTTTATCGCTTCCACGGTACTGCCCGGTTTGGAAGCAAGGGCGAGAGATATTTTCCCGGTATGACAAAATCGCGCGGCCGTTAACGTGGCGCGAGGCAAGCCGTAACCGGAAACCGCAAGAGGTTGTTATCCCGGATATTGGTACAAATGAAAAACAGGTGAGTATTCGGGGAGGTGTTGAGGGGCAATGCCGGCAGTTGCGGAAAGGTTGCCAAAAGAGTTATTAAAAATACCCGCGCCCTTTTATGAGCGGCACGGGATAGAACTGGCTTTTTTATTCGGTTCTGCCGTTGAAGATCCCCCGGCGACTCCCCGGGATCTGGATGTGGCCGTACTTTTTTCGGACTATCATTTTCAACGTTACCTGAAGACCTTTGATGAACTATCCGCGCTCATAAAGCGCCGGGACGTAGACCTGGTCGCATTGAACCTGTGCAGTCCGGCGCTGAAGATGGAAGCTTTAACTAAAGGTATTTTGCTTTACAGTAGAGATGAGGAAAGCTTTGCCCGCTTTGCCACGGATACTTTTTTCGATTTCGAAGACTACCTTTACTTTAAGTGCGAGTACAACACATGCTGGCGGGAACGGGCGAGGGAGGGCTTGCTTGTGGCCGGGAGGCGGCTTAACCGCGAGCGGATTGAAACCTGCTTATCTCAAATGGATCAGGCGGTTCAGCGGTTAAAGGACCTGCAGGCACGCTTTTCGTCCTACGAGGAGTTTACGTTTGATCTTGACACCCGGGACCTGTGCGTGCATCACCTGCGTATCGCCCTGGAAAGTGTCCTGGATATTTGCCGGCACTTTCTGGCAGTCAAAGGGGTGGCGTTGAGTGAGTATGATACCACCAGCCTGATCGAACTGGCCGGGGAAAAAGGATTGCTGGATCACCGCTTCGCCCGCCGGATTAAAGGTATGGCCGGTATGCGCAATGCCATCGTTCACGTTTACTGGCGCCTGGATTACCGGGCAATTTATAAAACCGTTACCGAAGAATTGGGCGATTTCGAAGAATTCGCCCGCCAGGTCACCTTTTATCTTGAGCAACAAACCCATTAACGATATCAGACGTTTAAACGGGCTATTTTCATCTCCCTATAACCCGTGGCCAGGGAGCCGAAAAGGCAGACCTTTGTCACGCCGAACCGGCGGGCCAGCTGCCGGGCTATTTCCCCGGCCTTTTCCCGGGCCAGGCCTGCTTTTTGCTCCAGCTCTTTTTCTTCCCGGGCCACTTCTTTCAGGTGGCCCTGCATGTATTTCCAGTAATTGTTCATCGTCCCGCGTCCCTTGAAACCCCTTTAGGAACCTGGTGCCAGGCACTTAACTTATTAACTTATATATGTTGCAAAATAATATGCTTCAAATAGTGGTAAGCTGGGAATTATGGTTGTTGAGTCAATGATACACCCGGTACAGTTGTTGGCAGCAACCAGAGCATGCCTCGTGCCGGGTGTGTCACATTTAGGAGCGGGTCTGAATGGGAATACACACGGGCTTTAACGGTTTTACTTGACTTTGAAATCTAAAGATTAGAAATACTTGTGGCTGTAGGCACTAAGGCACTTCTAACTTTCAGACCCTCCAAATAATGCCACGTGAGAAATTCAGGAATGACAAGGCTTCCAGAGATCGGTTTCATAGCCCACTCTATGGTAGTATTATCCCGGGAGGCAAAAAAATGAAAAACATTTCATCAGAGCCGTTAACCTTTTCCGCCCTCTTTAACGGTGGTGTGAAGTTCCTGGTTCCACCCTATCAACGGTCCTATGCCTGGACCGAGAAGCAGCTTGAAGATATCTGGCAGGACATGGAGAATCTCCGCGAAGTGTCCTCCCATTTTACGGGTACGCTTATCTTTAAGCCTTCTTCTGAGCCAGGTAGCTTTGAAATAGTGGATGGTCAGCAGCGCCTTACCACACTGGTGATTTCTTTTTGCCTGTGCCTGCCGGTTTCTGCGCAAGCAGGCCGGTTTTGAGGACGTCAGCTGGCAATTCTTTGAGAAATACGTCTGTGGCTGCCACGATCGAAGGCCCAGCTACGGCTTGAGAAGGTTACAGCTTGCGCCCCCCACCGATGACGACTTTTTCTGGCATTGCGTGCTTTCCCCGGAGCCGCAAACAAGGGACCCCGAAACGCCGGGGCAAGTCCGTTTACAGAAAGCCCGCGCCTATTTTGATCAGAAAATTTTCCAGGTTTACGGTAACGAAGGCCAATCGCTCCGGACCTTTCTTGAAGACATCGCCGAAAAAATTGTTTTTCTTACCTATCAGGTGGAAGATAACAAAACGGCGGGGGTGGTATTCGAAACCACCAACGACCGCGGTAAGCCCCTTTCTGAACTGGATAAAATAAAGAATTATCTCCTATACCTGGCGGCCAGAACTCCTGACACGGTGGCGGGCAGAGATCTGGAAGCAGCCGTTGGTGCGGCCTGGGAGAAGATCCTGCGGAACCTTTACCGCATTGAGGGGTACGCCGAGGACACGGTGGACCTGGAAAACAGCCTGGCCAGATACCACTGGATAGTATTGACAGGGGTCTATAATATTTACGACGTTTACCGGGCGTTGAAGGACAAGCACCGGGATGAGAAAAACCGTGCACCGAACTCCGATGAGGTTTTACGCCACGCCAGGGATTACGTGGAAAACCTGGTGGAAGCCGCGAATTTGTACGCAGGGCTGAGAAAGCCTGATTTAGCCCGCTTTGGCGCCGTCCGTGGCGCTGCCGGGCAGTACTTCGAATTACTTAACGACCCGGCTATCGGCACCATGGCCAACTTCGCCCCCCTGCTGATGGCCGTCTTTAAAAGGTTCATGCCGGGTTCCCCGGAGGATGTTTGCGAAGTTCTCCGGCTTTGCTACCTGTTTTCCTGGCGGGCCTACCGCGTGTGCAACCGGCGCAGCGATGCGGGCATCGGCACCCTTTCTTCCCTGGCCCACCGGCTCTGGCACGGCCAGACCGGGCTGGAGGAGATTACCGCCAGTCTTAAACAGTTGATTGAATATTACGGCGGGGACAACATTTTTAAAGACAACCTGGAGCGGAACACTCTTTCCGGTCCGGAGAGACGTTATTTTTTATACAGGTGGGAGCTGCACCTGGCGCGGCAAAGCGGACAGAGTTCCCTTTTGGACTGGAAAGAGGCAAGAAATATGCAGGTTGAACACGTCTGGCCGCAGATTCCGCCGGACAGCGATTACGGGAACTGGCGCCCCGAGCTTAAGGAAAAGCACACCAAAATTGTGGACCTGCTGGGTAATTTGATCCTGCTTGACCAATCGTGGAACGCTTCCCTTTCTAACCGTCTACCCTCCCAGAAGAGGGACGAATATTTAAATCGTGAAAAAATAGGCTCGAACCTGGCTATGGTCAGGGAACTGGCCAATGATGAAGGTTTCGAAAAACTTGCCACCTACACTTCATTTGGCGCTTACCGGACCAGGTGGATGCTTAACGACGCTGAAAAATTCATCAATGCCCGTACCACCCGCCTGGTTGAGTTTGCCCTTCAGGAATGGAAAGTGTAACAGGTCTGGATTAAGCTGGACTTCGCATGGATGGAATTGCTGGCCATGCCGGTAAAACTATTGCCGGCAAAATTTTGTTTGCCCTCGTTGACCAGAACGTCTTTCCCCCTCTCACCTTGGGTCACCTTGCCCGGCCTGTTGGGTTGTTGTAAACTTAGTATATCAATGTATTTCATTAGTCCTGCCGGTCGGGAGGTGAGTAAATGAGCATTCAAGCCGGAAAAGAAGCGGTGCGGGAGACCAGCGCAGTTTACGCGGTTGACCGGGAATCCGAAAAAACGCCGGGCCGTATGACCTTCGAGGAGTTCCTGGCGTGGGGGGACGAGGATACCCGGGCGGAGTGGGTGGACGGGGAGGTGGTGGTCCTGACCCCGGCGGCGGTGAGGCACCAGCGGATTGCCAGGTTCCTGGTGGATTTGCTGGGAAACTTCGTTCTCATGCGGCAGCTGGGCGAGGTAATCCCGGCGCCTTTTATCATCAAGCTGCCTGCACCACTAAAACGGGGGCGCGAGCCGGACATCGTGTTTATCAGCAGGGAGCGGTTGCACCGGTTGACGCCCACTTATTTCGACGGCGCTCCGGACCTGGTGGTGGAGATCACCTCCCCGGAAAGTTTCGCCAGGGACCGCGGCGAGAAATACGTGGAGTACGAGGCGGCGGGGGTAAAGGAGTACTGGCTGATCGATCCCGACCGGCAGCAGGCGGAATTTTACCGCCTGGGGGAAGACGGGCGCTACCGGCTGCACACCGCCGGTGCCGGGGGAGTCTACCATTCCGAAGTTATCCCCGGCCTCCACAGCCCGATGAAAAAGTCAAAATCAGTAATGAGTGGCTTGGCATTATCGCAGATTGATATAAACGAAAAAGATAGATTGCTGTACTGAGTGGTGCTGGGAGAGGATGCCAGCAATCTGCGGAAAGGTTGCCAAAAAAGTTTTAAAACTTAAGCTTGAATGGAATAATTTGGAAGATAAAAGAGAAGTACAAAAGGCCCGGATGAATTACTGAGGAGTTGATATCGAATATGCTTATTGCAGATGCCTATAAATCAATTGTGTACCCGCTGGATTTAAGAAAGTATTTGTTAGCTGGTGAGTTTGAACAGGATCAGAGAATGTGCCTGGTATTTTCACCGTTTAATAATGATAGCGACAAAGTGTTAATGGATGCCATTGAACCTGCCGCCAGGGAATGTGGACTATGGGTTTACAGAATTGATAACAGAAAAATGGGTGGGGATATTATTAATGACATTTTAAGGGCATTGTTCGTAGCAGGTCAGGTTATAGTAGACGTAACCGGGTACAACCCGAATGTAATGTATGAACTCGGCTTAACCCATTGCTTTAAAAGGATTCATGAGGTTATTCTTATTTGGAGGCAGGGAGAAGAAATAAGGCTGCCTTTTGATATTGCCTCTAAGAGAGCGTTTGTCTATGAAATGAGACCGGAAAGCTTGCTTGATTTAAAAAATACCCTGGTTGAATGCTTTAAGGAAATTCAAGAAATGAGATCCAGGGTACTGAAATAAGTAGGGAGTGAGAGAAATGACTGCGGTTGAGTTTATTCGCTCTATAATATTTAATAAGCCGTGGGAACCCAAACAGTCTACGTTAAACAGATTAACTCGCGGATACCTCGAAGTTAATAACAAGGGAAATGAAAATTTTGAAGAAGCAAAAAAAGAATTAGCACAAGCAATAAAAGAACTGCAATGGGGAGGAGAATTAAAAATACTGGCAGGGCTTGGCTGGGCAACGGGTGATGTTGAATTTATATTTCAGGCTAGTAGATATTAGGTTATGAGTGTTTGGTGCCAGGCACTTCAGGAAGGTGAGTAAATGAGCACTCAGGCCGGAAAAGAAGCGGTGCGGGAGACCGCCGGAGCTTATGCGGTTGACCGGGAATCCGAAGAGACGCCGGGCCGTATGACCTTCGAGGAATTCCTATCACCTCCCCGGAAAGTTTCGCCCGGGACCGCGGCGAGAAATACGTGGAGTACGAGGCGGCGGGGGTTAAGGAGTACTGGCTGATCGATCCTGACCGGCAGCAGGCGGAATTTTACCGCCTGGGGGAAGACGGGCGCTACCGGCTGCACACCGCCGGTGCCGGAGGAGTCTACCATTATGCGGAATTGAAGTGTCAATGCAGGGGAATGGGTCGATGCCCACCGGGATATTTCCAGGGCCGTCCATTTTCCCAGGACTCTTTTATATCCGGCAATTGTTTCAGTATAAACTCGATAACATTTGTAGCTCTCTCAAATTTGTGATAATTGTTCATGATCCCCAGAATAACCGCCAGAAGATCCGGGTCTTTTTCCTCATCAACAATCTTCCAGGCTTCTTCGGTAAGCACAACATTTTTTTTCGAGGCTATTGCAGCCACCAGATGATGGAGCGTGGAGCTGTCCCAATTCTTACCAATGGCGGCTACCTGCTCCTTAAGAGTATTGATCAATTCCTGCGGGTATGGAATTTCTACCTGTGGATTACGGTATGCAGGTTCTCCTGTATGGTCAGGTTTATCAGATGATGGCTGCTCACTGTCCGCAGTATAAAAAGGTATTTTTTCTTTGTCCTCCTTGTTAGAGTCTGATTTGTTCTCTTTTTCGATCTCCAGGATCATCTCCTCAATCTTTTGCACGGGCAAGCCTGTCACCTCAGCTACTTGCCGGCAGGCCAATTCCTTTTCCAGATAAAAATCGGTATGGTAATATTTCGGTAAAAATTCGGCCGGCAGAAAACCAAGGGCCAGAGTTGCATCGGGCGCTTTTCCCTCCGGTACAAAGGCGCCAAGGTAATAGGCAGAAGACAGGACATCGGTCAACTCCCAGCGGGGACCATCCGGTTCTAAACAAGCTACTTCGACCAGGAACCGTAAATCTTCCGTGCCATCGAGAATGTACAGGCATTCTGAAAGGGCACCAACAGTCCTGGAGTTATACTCCTTAAGTCTATTCTTGACCAGAACACGTAAAAGAGCAGGATCTTTCAGTTTTAAAAAACTGTAAAAGGGCGCAGGACCGCCAACCAATTTTTCTGTTACCTTTTGGGCTCTTTCCAGAGCAGTGAAGGCGGTACCAAAGGCATACCAGAGCCTTTCTGCATCTAACAGCAGGGGTTTTTGCAGTCGCCGGTCTGTAACGCTTTCCAGCCACTGTAGTGTCTCCTGCCATCTCCGTGCATTAAGGTTGCCGGTGGCGCAGGCCCGGCCGGGGAAAAGGTTCTCTGCCAGGGTGACTATGGACCAGATTAGATCATGGTAGGGACGGGACTGCGTCTTTTCATAAAACACTCGCACTGAATCTTCTTCCCGTAAAAGGATAGGCCAGTCGGCCTGGTTTTTTCTTTCCGGTTTCTTCACCTGGGAATCGTCCGGTGCATATCTTTTCCTGTAGACCTGTAGATCTCGAAAAATGATAAATTGCTCCGCACATTGTCCTGTCCGGGCATCTCCGCAAATGGCCAGGTAACGGCCTCTTTCATTCTGGCTTTCCGGGTTCCGGCTGAGCAGAAGCCGGCGATAACCAAACTTTTCTTCGTAGCCAAGGCGCAGGACGGGTAGGGGAAAGGCATTGATTATTTTCATAACTTCATCATAAAAACCTTCCCACTCCGCCAATTCGATCTCCCACGGCAAAATGTCCAATCCCAGGTAGACGCCCATGCGTATAATCACCCATTCACCAATGCTTTTTGTAAAAAACAGGCCCACTGGTAAAACTGCGATTATTCAATGTTCTTTTCCAGTTCTTCGATCACACCCGTGACAAATGCCTTGAACTGGTCCATTTTGCTCTTCAAAAGACTCAGGATATCGCCCATATTTTCCGCCAGGTGGCACATTTTCATCCAGCGCAGCTCACCGGCATAGGCATGGCGGAAAAGGTGGCGGAAGCGGCGGTATTCATCCAGCTCTTCCATTAATTCCCGGGATATGACCCCGGGCCGCAGTCCTTCCAGTTCTACGGCCATGCTTCTTAAAAGTTCCCGGTGCCAGTCTCCGGCCTTAACCGGCCCGCCGTCGATCTGGCGCGAAATGCGCTCGAACATTGATTCCACACCCGTGTAAAAATGATGCAAATAGGCCGCCATGGCCATCAGATCCCGGTCGGGCACGGGACCGGTTCTGGCATTCACTTCCTCAAATAATGCCCTGGCTTTACCGGCAATCTGATCAATTGTCCGCAAGTCTTCATTTATTTCCGATATCAGGCGTTTTAAGCGGGCTATTTTCCTCTCCCTGGCGGTCATATAAGACAGTCCCTTCTTTTTGCGTCCCGTCCCTTAAAACCCTTTTAAACCCTTTTAAGAAACGTCAAAAATCTCTTTCATGTTAATTTCCAGCTCCGGCAGGAGGGGGGAAACCAGCGTATCCTCTTCGTCGTAAACACCCGCCCGGTACCAGCCTTTATCCTCCCGGGAAAAAACCTCCGCCAGCTGGGTTGCCGGATCTATGAGCCAGTACTCCTTACTCCGTTGGCGTAATAGAGCTGGCTTTTTTGCTTGCGGTCGTATTTTTGTGTGGATGGGGAGAGGACTTCGATGATCAGATCCGGTGGCCCTTGAATGTTTGTTTCTGATATAATGGACAAGCGTTCAGGAATGATGTAGATTATATCCGGAGAAACCACCTGATTGCCAAAAATCACGTCCACATCGAGAAAAATTTTTCCCTGTATGTTCCGCTGCTTGAGAAAGTTATGCAGCGCGACATATAACCTGCCGACAATCTCCTGGTGCAGCGGCCGCGGCTTTGGCGTCATGAACAGCTTTCCCCCGATAACTTCATACTCGTACTTATCGTCTAACTGTAAATAATCATCATAGGTATACCATTTGTCGGATTTAACTATTATTTCCTGCATAAGAATACCACCTGCATTTTCCCGGCAAAGGCAAATCTTTCAATGTTTCTGTCCTCAGGCACTATTATACCAGAAAATTGAAAAGCATAACAGCCGGCCGCTGTTTGCGGAAGAAAAAAGCTGGAAGATGTGGTAGGCTTCCAGCTTCTTTTTCGCATGCGTGTGCTGCCCTGTAAAATTTGTTAGCGCAGGTAGTCCAGCAGGGAGGTTTCCAGTATTTTTGCCCCCGCCGCCAGGGCCGCCTGGTAGGCGAGCTGCTGGCGGGAGAGGTCCACAGCCACCCGGGCTACGTCGGCGTCCTCCAGGTTGCTCAGCACCTGGGTGAGGCGAACCTCCTGGTCCTGGAGCTGGCTGCGCACCGACTCGAAGTGGCTGGTGCGGGCTCCCACCTGCACCCGGTAGCGCAGGAGATGGTCGAGCTGGGTATTCAGCGCACCGATAGAATCGTTCACCCCAGAAGCGTCCGCTGCCTTCAAACTGTTTCTTAAAGCCAGCAGAATCTGGAAAACACCGCCAACCACTTCATACCCGTTATTGGAAGACTGTACCTCCCCGAAAACACCACCCAGGGTATTCGAGTTATTATCGACAAGTGTCACCGCCGGCACGTCGATGGGGTAGTTCGCCTGGTCCAGGATCTCCCGGGAAACGCGCTCCAGGTTGCCCTGGTAATATATTTTGTCAACCCCATTGTCGACCTCCCGCTTGAACGGCGGCCGGTCGTTTTTCGTGCCGGCAAAGATATATTTGCCGCCCACGGTGGTGTTGGCTATATCCACCAGCTCGTCGATCATCTTGTCTATCTGCTCGCCGATGGCGGCCATATCGTTCTTCTCCAGGGTGCCGTTGGCGCCCTGGATGGCGTATTCCAGGGCCTTCTGAATCAGCTCGCCCGCCGTGCCCAGGGCGGTGTCGGCCCCGTCCAGGTAGCTCAGGCCGTCGGTGATGTTCCGCGCGTACTGCTGGTTCCGCTCCACCGCCGCACGCACGTTGAGGAGCTGGCTTAAAGCCGGCGGATCGTCGCTCAGGCGCAGGACCCTGCGGCCGGTGGACATCTGCTCCTGGGTGCGGGCCAGCCTCTGCATGGCCTCCTGGATGTAGTTCTGTGTGCGCCGGGCGACCAGCATGTGGGTAATGCGCATTGTTTTTCCCTCCGCATCAGGGATTTATCTTTTGCCGTTATTCCTGGCGTCTGACAACACGACCTTTTCATGCCTGTAAAACGTTCTGTTAATCCTACTTAGCCGGTCCTGTTGATCAGGTAGTCCAGCATTTCGTTGATGGTAGCCAGCACCCGGGCGCTGGCCTGGTAGCCGTACTGGTACTGGATCAGCCGGGAAAGTTCTTCGTCCAGGTTGACCCCGGACACGGACTGGCGCAGGGACTCCACCTGCTCGGCGACGGCGCGCCGGCTTCCGGCCATGTCCGATGCGCTGCCGGAGCGGGCGCCTATATCCGCCAGCAGGGCGTGGAAGTATTCACTGAACGTGGCCCCGCCCAGGTTGGCCAGGTCTACTTTAACCGGGTTACCGCTGGCGCCTTTCCCCAACTCGAAGTCCTTCGTGCCGTCCATCCCAATGGTCGCCAGCCTGGCCACGTAGAGAGCGTTGGTACCGTCGATTTTGGTGGGATCTTTCATAATATCCGGGTCTACGGCAAAGTTGCCCCCGGCCAGCGAACCTGTGAAAAAGTCTATTTTGTCAGGAATATCATTATTGGGTACGTCGTCATGGCCGTGGTTGAGGGCCTGGTAGATGGTATCCTTCAGGGCCCCGGCCAGGTTCTCCAGTTTGTCTCTGTATCCCTCTACTTTATTGTCGGCCTCATCGGTGTACCCGTCGATCCTCGCGCGGGTTTCCTCCAGCCCTGCCAGGCTGCCCGCCTTCGGCAGGTTCGCCGGGTAGTTGGTCAGGAAAACTTCTTCACTGCCAATCCGCAGTTTTACCTCTTTTATTTCTCCCGGAGGTGTTTCAACTTCCGGTACCAGCTCCACCGTGACGCCCGCAGCTCTCACATCCTCACCGAAGAAGGTCAAAGCAATTTCCCCCGTCGGCCTGCCCCCCTCGGTGAGGTGGGTGACGCTCACCGGCCCGTATTCCGCCAGCCGGTCCAGGAGCAGGTCCCGTTTGTCCAGCAGGTCGTTGGGCTGGTTGCCCTGGGCGTAGACCCGCTTGATGGCTTCCGTCAGTTCCCGGATCTGGCGCAGGATCTCGTTCACCGTGTCCACCTGGTCTTTAAGCTGGCCTCCGGTAACGTTTATGCTGCTTCCGTCTTGCTCGATTTTTAAAATACTCTCCGCAATATCCCCCAGCTGCTGGTAGGCCTCCCGCATCATGGTGGCCAGTTCGTCGCCCGTCTCGGCCACGGCGGCCTTGACGCCGGGGTCCTGGGGGGTGTTGTTCAGGTCCTGCCAGGTGTTGAAAAATTTAGTCAAGGTGCTGGCGATGCCGCTGGCTCCGGGTTCGGCAAACACCGCCTCAATGCGGGCGAACAGGTCTTCCTGAACCTGCCAGAAATCCCGGGAGGAGATGCTGTCCCGGGCCTGTGTGTCCAGGTACTCGTTTTTGATGCGCCGGACCATGGTCGCTTCCACGCCGGTGCCCAGCTGCCCGGGGAGCAGCCTGCTGCCCAGTGTCGGGTTGGCGTAGGGGCCGGTGGCGGTAATAACCGCCTCCTGGCGGGTGTAACCGGGCGTGCTGGCGTTGGCCACGTTGTGGCCGGTTATGTCCATGGCCGTGCGGTGAACCTGCAGTCCCCGCCGGGCTATTTCCAGGCCGAAAAAGGTTCCGGGCATAATAACACTCCTCTTTTTTATCGAATTTTATTTTATAGAAGGCGGTGGGGGAGGGAGGGCCCCGCCGCCATCTGCGGGTTCAGACGGATTTATCCAGCAGGGGCGGGTTTGCGCCGTCCTTGCTTACGGCGCCGTCGGGAAGGTACGTCCGGGTGCGGGACGGGTCCACGGCCCTCAACAGGAGGCTGCAGAAGCGCAGGCCGTTTTGGGCCAGCAGGTTGTTGAGCCGGATCAGTTCCGCCAGCTCCCGGGCCTTCTCCCGCAGCCCGGCCGCCAGGTGCGCTGCCTGCCGGGCGACCGGCACTAAAGGCAGGGCGGCAGCCACCTCCGCCAGAGGTGTCCCCGGGGGCAGGCCGCAGTCCCGCCCGACCCGTGCCTGCACTTCGCTGCGGGCTGCCTGCAGCGCTTTCAGCGCCCGCGCCAGGAGCTCCAGCTCCCCCGTAGCCTCGAGCAGCTTTTCTCCGTCGTTCCGGCGCAGGGCGTCGTTTTGCCTCCGGGCCGCTGCCATCATTTTTTCCAGTTCCGCCAGCTCGTCTTCAAGTATAGCCACCAGCTGGTGGATCTGATTTGTCTGCTCGTCCATAGCCGTCCCCGTCCTGTCAAAAACATTTTCCTAACACCTTGTTTCGGCAGGGGAAGCGCATCCTTGAGCTTTTCCCGGCGACAAAAAAATTATGGGCTCCTTAATTTCTTCCTCCGGCTGACGAATTAAGAAGTAGCGACTCTTAATTCATGGAAAGGCAGGGTGAAAATGAGCAAGGTAGACCCAGCCGGCAGGCCGGATCTTTTCTCCCTGGCGGGGCTGCCCGCAGCGCTCCGGAATGACGCCGCCCGCCCCGGGGAGCAGGCGGAGAGGGAGGCCCTGTTTCCGGAAGAAAAAGAAGAGGAAAGCAGGCCCACCATCCAGGAGGTGCGGGATGCCGTCAGCCGGATCAACGGAACCATGGAACTCTACCGCACGGAGCTGCGTTTTGTCCTGCACGAGGAAAGCGGGGAGATCATGGTCAGGGTGATCAATGCCGAAACGCAGGAAGTGATCCGGGAGATCCCCCCGGAGTGGACCCTGAAGATCGTGGCCAGCGTGAAGAGGATGCTGGGCCTGATCCTGGACAGGTTTATTTAGTGCCGGTCCTGCCGGAAGCGGCAAAAAAAGAGGGGTGCGTGGCTGCCGCCGTGCGCGCCGGGATTGAAAACGGCTCCCGGAAAGACAAACCGCCGGCCCAAAGCCGGCGGCCTTGATGAACGCCATGTTCCCCTTCAGCCCTGGTGCTGACCGCGGTAGGCCGGCAGCCGGTGCCGGGGGCGGCATCCGTCCGTAAGCACCCTCTCCTCCCGGGACATCACACCCGCCTGTCCAGCCGGTGCTCTTCGATGATGCCCGCGGCCACCTTTTCGGCGTCAATGCGGTAGGTGCCTTCCGCCAGCCGCTTTTTAACCGCTACCACCAGTTCCTCCCTCGTTTCGGGCAGCTCCTTCAAGCGCGCCCGGTAGAGCTGGAGCTCCCGGGCCCGGTCGGAGATCTCCACCGCGTCTTTCTGCAGGTGGCTGGCGGCCACGCCCTCCTTTTTTCCTTCTTTGCCGGTTGTTTTAAGACGTTTGAAGTAAATATCTGCCACCTGGCCGGGATTAAAATTTATCCTCATCGCCTTCTGCTCCTTTGCATTCATATCCGAAGATGGCCTCTATTATTTTCTTCGGCAGCGGTGCCGGGTTTCTTTAGCACCCGGAAGGGGTTTCCGGCCCGGCGGCCGGTAAAACATCTGCTTTGCAGAGATTCCCGCTGGCTGCATTTGGGGCAACTGTGGACCCGGGCGGATGCTCCTTTTCCTTGAAGTTTACCCCCACCGTATGATACGATAATGAAAAATTTGATCATCAATCCGTATGCTGGCAGGGTGATATCATGTACCGCCGGGAATTTGAACAGGCCCTTGAACTGCTGGTGCCGGCCGTAAAGGAGGTTTACGGCTCCCGTTTGGTGTCTTTAGCCGTTTTCGGTTCGGTAGCCCGCGGCACGCCCCGGCCGGATTCGGACATCGACCTGCTGCTGGTGGCCGAAGACCTGCCGCGGGGCCGGATGAAGAGAATGGCTGAATTTGCCGGGGTGGAAGAGAAAATGCAGCAGGAATCATCCCGGTTCACCCATATAGTGCCGGACCTGTCCCCTGTAATCAAGGGAAAAGAGGAAGTGCTGCAGGGCAGCCTGCTGTTTCTGGATATGGTTGACGACGTGAAAATTCTATACGACCGGGGAAATTTTCTGGCCCGCTACCTGGCCCGCCTGCGGGAAAGGCTGCAGCAATTGGGGGCGCAGAAAATATACCGCGGCGGCGCCTGGTACTGGGTGCTCAAGAAGGATTATAAGCCGGGTGAGGTGATCGAAATTTGACCAGCACCACCCTGGCCCAGAGTTACTTGCTCAAAGCCACCAAAAGGTTGAAGATACTGCCCGTTCTCTTCGGAGAAGAAGCATATTCCGACGTAATCCGCGAGGCCCAGGAGATCGTGGAGCTGGCCCTGAAAGGTATGCTGCGCTGGATTGGAGTGGACCCACCCAAACAGCACGATGTGGGCTATTTGCTGGTGGAGTTCCAGGACCGCCTGCCGCCCGAAGTCAGCCGGGAAGCGCAAAGGCTGGCCCAAATATCCAGGTGGCTGCGAAAAGAGCGGGAGTTTGCCTTCTACGGCGATGTGGACTTCATACCCACGGAAGAGTATACGCGGGAAGATGCGGCCAGGGCCATGGACGACGCCCGCTTTACCGTGCAGGTGGCAGCCCTGTTAATCAGGCCGCAGGAAAATTAATGCGGGGGATACCTGGAGGTATCGCGGCGTCCATTACTGCCTCGCCAGCAGAATTTATTGAGCTCTGGATCCGGCTTGCCCAAAAAACTAGATCAAAGGAGTTATTTCCTGCCTATGAAAACCCATACCGATCAGCCTGAACTGCAAACACCCGCCATTGCCGGGGGTAGGCCCGTGCGGGAAACCTATCTTCCCTATGCCCGGCACTGGCTTGAAGTGGACGACATCGAAGCCGTCACCCGGGTGCTGCGGGGTGACTGGCTGACCACCGGCCCCGTCCTGGCCGAATTCGAAAAGCAGTTTGCCGCCCGGGTGGGGGCCCGTTATGCCGTGGCCTTCTCCAGCGGGACGGCGGCCCTGCACGCGGCCTGCTTTGCCGCCGGCGTGGGCAGGGGGGATGAAGTGATCACCAGCCCCATCACCTTCGTGGCCAGCGCCAACTGTGCCCTCTACCTGGGGGCCAAACCCGTCTTTGCGGATATAGACCCGCGTACATACAATATCGACCCGGCGGAAATAGAAAAAAAGATCACCCCGCAGACAAAGGCCATCATTCCCGTGCATTTCACCGGCCAGCCCTGCGATCTGGACGCCATTCACGCCCTGGCTGAAAAGCACAACCTCGTGGTTATTGAAGATGCCTGCCACGCCCTGGGGGCGGAATATAAAGGGCAGCCCGTGGGCTGCCTCAGCGACATGACCGTTTTCAGCTTTCACCCGGTGAAGCACATCACCACCGGGGAAGGGGGGATGGTGACCACCGATTCCGACGAGCTGTACCACTGGCTGCTGCTCTTCCGCAACCACGGCATCACCAGGGACCGGGAGTTCATGGTGGAGGACCACGGTCCCTGGTACTACGAAATGCTGGACGTGGGCTTCAACTACCGCCTCACCGATATCCAGGCCGCCCTGGGGTTGAGCCAGCTGCGCAAGCTGGACCGCTTTGTGGAGCGCAGGCGCGAAATTGCCCGCACCTATAACGAAGCCTTTGCCGAACTTCCCGGGGTGGAAATCCCCTACCAGGCGCCTTACGGCCGCTCTTCCTGGCACCTTTACGTGCTGGCATTAAAGCTGGAGCTTCTGAAATACGACCGGCGCCAGGTGTTTGAAGCCCTGCGGGCGGAAAATATCGGGGTGAACGTCCACTACCTGCCCGTCTACCGCCACCCTTACTACCGCTGGCTGGGGGACCCGGACAACTGCAGCCTTTCCGGGTTTTACTGCCTGCGGGCGGAAGAATTTTACGAGCGGGCCATCACCCTGCCCCTTTTCCCGGCCATGAGCGACAATGATGTGCAGGACGTCATCACGGCCGTGCGCCGGGTTATGGCCTGGGCGCGCAAATAAAACCATAATCGACATTCTTCGACTAAAGGTAGCAGTTGCTCCCTGCTTTGTGCCAAAAAGCGCAAAGAGGAGCAATTTTTTATGTATTTTTAACGTATTTTTTTCTCTTTACAGGAGGAGTTTGGGAAAACGTGTCAAATAAATTACCACTTAGTTACCAAAAACTTGCCACATAATTACATTGCTTTGATATCACCTACAAGGGAACGTTTTTAACCCAATGACAAGTTAATAATCCCTTTTTCACACTTTTTATCGCACATTGTCCAGGGGCAAACTTCACCGAAAGGGAAGGGCGCAAAGCTGCGGGCCTACAGCGGGCTTCCCGCCACGGCAGCCGGGCTGCGACAATGCAGTACTGCTTCCCGGCCCCGGTGCCGGTTTTTTGGTGCTTTAAGAAAAATAAATAACCCCTTCCAGTTAGAAAAATTTGCCTGAAACTGGAAGCAAAATCATTACCCTTATACTCTTCTACAGAGCTAATACAGAAATGGCGCTTTTGATTATGGGGGTGGGAGCGGCCAGAAGACAGAAATTTTTAAAGCGCTTACGGAAAAGCGAGGTGGCGGTTTATGGATCTTTTCGGCAGCCCCATTATAGTGGCGCTGCAGAAGCAGCTGGACGCATCGGCGCTGGCGCAGAGGGTGATTGCCCACAACGTGGCCAATGTGAACACGCCGGGATTTAAAAAATCCTCCGTCAGCTTTACGGAGGAACTGCGGCGGGCGCTGGGGGAGGACGCCCTGCCGCTGGTCACCAGCGACCCCCGGCATTTCGGGGCCCCGGTACCGCTGGCCCGGGTGGAACCCACGGTGGTGAAGGAGGAGGGCACCACCATGGGTTACAACGGCAATAACGTGGACATTGACCAGGAGATGGTGAACCTGGCCGTCAACACCCTGACGTACCAGGCTGCCGCCCGGGCGCTGGGCGACCGCCTGTCCCTTTTGACATACGTCATCCGGGGGAGGTAACAGACGGTGCCTCTATTAGATGTATTCGGCATTAGTGCTTCCGGCTTAACAGCTTCCAGGCTGTGGCTGGATATTACGGCCAACAATATTGCCAACCTGCAGACGGCGGGGCGGCCCAACGATCCCCTGAACCCGCCCTACCGGCGGAAAGTCCCCGTCTTTGCCGAAAAGCTGCGCCGGGCTCTGGACTCCCCGCCCGGCCAGCCCTCCCTCGATGCCGCCGGAGTAAGCGTGGCGGCGGTGGTGGAAGATCCCTCCCCGCCCCGGCTGGCATACGAGCCCTCCCACCCCCTGGCCGACCCCCGGACGGGGTACGTAGCCTATCCCAACATCAACATAGCCAGCGAAATGGTCAGCATGATTGCCGCCACCCGGGCCTACGAGGCCAACGTCACGGTTTTGAACGCAGCCAAGGACATGGCCCTGCGGGCCCTGGAAATAGGCAGGAGCTGATCTTCAAGCACAGGCTTATCCATTCATGCTGCTGACGAAAGGAGAACTCCTCAGAATGCAGGTTTTACCCGTTTCCTTTCTTTCCCCTGAGCCTGCGGCGGCCCGTCCCTCTAAACAGGATGCTGCCGCTGGTGCCGGCGACTTCGGCCGTGCCCTTTTGCGGGCCCTGGAAGAGGTGAACAACGCCCAGGTGCGGGCCGACCGGGTGGGCCTGGACTTCCTCACCGGACGGGTGCAGGACCTGCACCAGGTGACCATCGCCATGGAGGAAGCCCGGATCATGATGACCCTGGCCGTGGAGGTCCGCAATAAAATTGTAGAAGCCTACCAGGAAATATCGCGCATGCAGGTTTAAGGAGCTGTGCAGTTGATGGACCCCAGACAGATCCTGGCCCCCGTCAAGGAGCGGTGGCAGGCGCTGCCCCGGCCCCGGCAGGTCCTCCTGGTGGCTGCCGCGGCCGGGCTGTTAGCCACGGTGATTTACCTGGCTGTGCTTATCACCCGGCCGGCATATGCCCCCCTCTTCACCGACCTGGAGCCCGCTCAGGCGGGTAAAATCGCCGAAGAACTGAAAAATATGAAGGTTCCCTACCGGCTGGAGGATCAGGGTAAAACCATTGCCGTGCCGGAAGATCAGGTTCCCAGCGTGAGAATAGAGCTGGCCAGCAAGGGGGTGCTGGCCGATACGGGGGCCGGGTGGGAGCTTTTCGACCAGCAAAAGTTTGGCGTTACCGATTTTGAACAGCAGGTCAACTACCAGCGGGCGCTGCAGGAGGAACTGCGCCGCACCATCACCAGCCTGGAGGAGGTGGAGCAGGCCCGGGTGCACCTGGTGCTGCCCCGGGAAAGCCTCTTCCTGGACGAGCAGGTTGAGCCTTCCGCCTCCATAGCTTTGAAGCTCAAAAGCGAGCTCAAGCCCGAGCAGGTGAAGGGCATCATGGACCTGGTGGTGGGCAGCGTGCAGGGGTTGAAGCCGGAAAATGTACACATCATCGACATGGAAGGCAACGTCCTGAGCGACGAGCTGGCCCTGTCCGACGAGCGGGCCAGGCTGACCCGCCTGTCCCTGGACCAGTACCAGGTGCGCCGGCAGTACGAAAAGGAACTGGAAACCCGCATCCAGCAGATGCTGACCAGAATCCTGGGGCCGAACAAGGCGGTGGCCATGGTTACCGCTGATCTGGACTTCGACCAGCGCCAGACCACCACCACCACCGTGCAGCCGGGGCAGGTTTTAAGCCAGCAGACCGTTAACGAAAGCGGCTCGGGAACGGGCGCCGTCGGGCCAGGGGGCACTGACAGTTCCCAGACGGGAAGCAGCATTCCCGCTCTTACCGGCGGTAACTCCCAGTACCAGAAGCGGCAGACCACCACAAACTACCAGCTGGGCAGCCAGCAGCAGACCCTGGTGGCCGCACCGGGGACCCTGCGCCGGCTTTCGGTGGCCGTGGTTTTAAACGGCAACTACAGCGCGCCCCAGCTGCAGCAGGTCCAGGACATGGTGGCGGCGGCGGTGGGCCTGCAGCAGAACCGGGGGGACCAGATCAACGTTTCGGCCATGCCCTTCGACACCTCCTACCTGGACCAGTTCCGGGAGGAAGGACCGCCGGCCCCGGTTATGCCGGCTGTGCTGAAAAAATACTGGCCCGCGGCAGCGGGAGCGGCCGGGCTGGGTCTCCTGCTCCTCCTGATCCTGTTCATCCGCCGCCGGCGGCGGAGGTACGTGGAGGAAATGGAGGAAGAGGTGCCGCAGGCCCCCGTGGCCGCCGCGTACGAGCCCGGGCCGGAGCAGCCCGCGGAGCAGCCCGGCAGAACGCAGCGGATCCGGGAAATGGCCCGGGAAAGGCCCGCCGAGGTGGCCGAAATTTTAAAGTTGTGGCTCAAGGAGTAGGTGCGGCAGTATGAACGGGCGGTTTACCGAAAAGCTTACCGGCGTTCAGAAGGCGGCTATCGTGCTGATAGCCCTGGGGGCAGAACTGTCCGCCAAAGTCCTGAAGCACTTCCCCGATGATGAAATTGAAATGATCACCCAGCAGATTTCCATGATGGAAAGCGTGCCCAGGGAAGTGCAGCAGGTGGTGCTGGAGGAGTTCCTGGAAATGAACAGGGCCAGGGAATACCTGATGCGGGGCGGCTACAAGTACGCCCGGGAGGTGCTGGAGAAGGCCCTGGGCCCCCAGCGGGCCGAGGAAATCCTCAACAAGGTAACGGTGGCCATACAGAAGGTTCCCTTCAGCAACCTGCGCCGGACCGACCCCAAACACCTGCTCAACTTCATCCGGGACGAGCACCCCCAGACCATTGCCCTGATCATCACCCACCTGGTTCCGGAGCAGGCGGCCCTCATCCTTTCTTCCCTGCCTCCGGAGAAGCAGAGCGATGTGGCCCGGAGGGTGGCGATGATCGACCGCACGCCCCCCGAGGTAATCAAAGAAGTGGAGGGCGTGCTGGAGAGGAAGCTCTCCATGGTGGTCCAGCAGGAGCAGGCGGTGGGCGGCGTGAAAACCCTGGTCAACATTTTGAACCGGGTGGACCGCAGCACCGAAAAAACCATCCTGGAGGAGCTGGAAGTATCCGACCCCGAACTGGCCGACGAGGTGCGCAAGATGATGTTTGTGTTCGAGGACATCGTCAAGCTCCACGACACGGCCATCCAGCGGGTGCTGCGGGAAGTGGATACCAAGGACCTGGCCAGGGCCATGCGGGGGGCCAACGAGGAAGTCAACGAGCGCATTTTCAAGAACATGTCCCGGCGGGCGGCCGAGATGCTGCGGGAGGAAATTCAGTTTATGGGGCCGGTGCGCCTGCGGGATGTGGAAGAGGCCCAGCAGCGCATAGTGCAGATCATCCGCCGCCTGGACGAGACGGGCGAAATCATCATCGCGCGGGGTGGGGAGGATGCCATCATCATTTAGGATCATCCGGGGATTTGTTTCCCGCGGTGAGGACCCCGTCCTTTTGGCTCCCCGCTACCATTTCCCCGTGCTGCCCCTGGAGGGGCACGGAGAAGGTAACGGCAACGGTCAGGGGCGGGCGGCTGAGGAGAAAGCCCGGGCCGAGGGCGAAAAGATCCTGGCTGAAGCGAAAAGGGAGGCCGAAGGCATCCTGGCAAAGGCGCGGCAGGAGGCGGAGGAGCTGGCCCGGGAGGCCGCCGCCCGGGCCCGGGAGGAGGGCCTGCGGGAGGGGTGGGAGGAGGGCTACCGGGAGGGCCACCGCCGGGCCATGGAAGAAGCCGCGGCCGGGGCCCGGGCCCTGAGGGAAGAAGCCCTACAGGTGCTGCGGCAGGCTGAAGAAATCCGCCGGGCCGCCCTGGAGAACCTGGAAGGGGAGCTGGTGGCCCTGGCCCGGGAGATGGCCGAAAAAATTGTGGCCGCCCAGCTGACCGTCGACCCCGCCGTGGTGCTGAACATTGTGCGGGAAGCCCTGGATGCGGTCCGCATCAGGGAGCAGGTGGTCATTTATGTAAACCCGGGGCAGAAAAAGCTGGTGGAGGACAGCCGGGAGCAGCTGCTCCCCGTCCTGCCCCCCGGTACGGCCCTGCACGTCATCGGCGATCCGTCCGTAGAGCCCGGCGGGTGCCGCATTGAATCGGGCGACGGCAGGGTGGACGCCACCCTTGAAGCCCGCTGGCGGGCCCTGGAGGAAGTATTGAGGGAAGCGGGGCTGCAGGTCGCCGGGCGGGAGAGGGCAGGAGACCGCGGCGGGACCGCTGAACCCTTGCAGTTCCCGGCATCCGCCGGGGTGAGTGAGAGCGGGCAGGATCGGCAGGTGGGATAATGCAGGCGTCCTTACCCCAAATCGACCTGGAACGCTGGCGCCGCCGGGTGCGGGCGGCCAGACTGCTGCGCCCCACCGGGCAGGTGGTGCGGGTAATCGGCCTGACCGTGGAGGCACGTGGGATTGCCGCCCGCATCGGTGAGATCTGCGATATCCACGTGCCCGGCGAAGCCCCGGTGGTGGCCGAGGTGGTGGGCTTCCGGGAAGACGTTACCCTGCTCATGCCCCTGGGGGAACTGCGGGGCATTTACCCCGGCTGCAGCGTGGTCCCCCGGGGCCGGGGCCTGATGGTGGCGGTGGGGGACCACCTCCTGGGGCGGGTGCTGGACGGGCTGGGCCGGCCCATGGACGGGCGGGAGCTGTCCTCCCCCGACCAGTCTTACGTGCCTGTGGACAGCTCTCCCCCCAGCCCCCTGTCCAGGCAGCGCATCGCGCAGGTTTTTTCCACCGGGGTGCGGGCCATCGATGCCTTCCTCACCTGCGGCCGCGGGCAGCGCCTGGGTATTTTTGCTGGCAGCGGGGTGGGCAAGAGTACCCTTCTGGGCATGGTGGCCCGCTACAGCAGCGCCGATGTAAACGTCATCGCCCTGGTGGGGGAGCGGGGCCGGGAGGTGCGGGACTTCATTGAAGGGGACCTGGGCCCCGGGGGCCTGGCCCGCTCGGTGGTGGTGGCCGCCACCTCCGACCGGCCGGCCCTGGTGCGGGTGAAGGCCGCCTTTCTGGCCAGCGCCATCGCCGAGTATTTCCGCGACCGGGGCAAAGACGTGCTCCTGCTCATGGATTCGGTCACCCGCTTTGCCATGGCCCAGCGGGAGGTGGGCCTGGCCATCGGCGAGCCCCCGGCCACCCGGGGCTACACCCCCTCGGTTTTTGCCCTGCTGCCCCGGCTGCTGGAGCGGTCCGGCATGGGGGCGGTGGGGTCCATCACCGCTTTTTACACCGTGCTGGTGGAGGGGGACGACCTGAACGAGCCCATTACCGATGCCGTGCGGGGCATCCTGGACGGCCACATTGTGCTGACCCGGGAGCTGGCCGCCCGGAACCACTACCCGGCCATCGATGTGCTGCAGAGCGTGAGCCGGGTGATGCCGGAGCTGGTGAGCGCGGAGCACCTGGCCCGGGCCAGCCGGCTGCGGGACCTGCTGGCCGCCTACCGCCAGGCGGAGGATCTGATCAACATCGGCGCCTACGTGGCCGGCTCCAACCCCCGGGTGGACGCGGCGGTCAGGGTGTACCCGGATTTGATGCGGTTTTTGCGTCAGGACATGCACGAGCACAGCAGCTTTGAAGAGGCGGTAAAGGCCCTGCCCGACCCCGGTTAATGCGGCCGGCTCACCTGCGGCGGGAGGTCGGCCGTCCAGGAGCGGTAGGCGAAAGGCCTGCAGGGGCAGGCCGGATTACCATGCCAGGGAGTGACTGCAGATGCGCAAGTTCCGTTTTCATCTCCAGCCGGTACTGCAGTTCAGGGAGAAAAAGGAGGAACAGGCCATCCTGGCCCACTCCCGGGCCAGGCGGGAGTACCTGGCCCGGGTGGAGGAACTGCACAGGGCCACCGGCCTGCTGGAAGAGAGCCTTGCCGGCGGCGGCCCGGGGCCGCTGCGGCCCGAGACCGAGCTTCACCTGGTGCTCTGGCGGGAGCGGCTGGCCGGCGAACGGGACCGCTGCCGGGAGGAAGTGGAAAGGGCCAGCGAAAGGCTCATGCGCTGCCGGGTGGAGGCCTTTGAAGCCCGGCGCCAGAGGATGATCCTGGAGACGCTGAAGGAAAAACAGCTCCAGAACCACATCCGGGAGGAAAACCGGGCCGAGCAGAAGGAGACGGATGAGCAGGGGCTGCGGATGTTCTGGTGCCGGGAGGGGAACCGGTAGCCGCCGGCCTGCTCCGGCGGGAGGAAGGTGGCGGCTCCGGATAAATGGCGGAGTCCCGGTAAAGGAGGTGAGGAGTCATGGAGATCAACGCGGTTTCCGCAGCACCGGAAAGACCATGTTCCCAGGGCGGCACTGCTGCCGGCACACCCGCCTCCGGCGCGTTTCTTGCCCTGCTTATGCAGCTGCTGGGCATAGCCGGGGAAGGGCCGGTCACCCCGGACCCGGGCGGCGGCAACCCGGTCTGGAATCCGGGAGAGGCCGGCACCCCGGGGACGCTGGCCGGCGTTTTCCAGACCGTTCCTGCGGAAAAGCTGCCCCTTTCACCCCCCGGGGATGCTGGTATTATGGAACCCCTGCTGCCGCCGGCCTGCAACCTTGAGGGGCCGGGCGAGCTTGAAGAAGGCGGGGACAGAGAGCAGTTCACCGGCAGGAAGGAGGTCCTTCTGGCGGCCCTGCTGAACTTCTGCGGTATGATGGAGAATAAAATGCCTGCGACTGTACCGGCAGGTGCTGATGCGGGGGGCGGGGAGGGGAACAGCCCTGCCGCCGCTGCACCGTGGGGCCGGCTCCTGGAGGCGGTGGTAAATCCGCCCGCACCGCCGCCGGAAGCCGGCCGCGGGGACGGCCCGGCCGGGCAGCATAGGGATGCCGACGTTGTGGAGCTTAAGGGGCCGGGCCTGCCGGAATTGCTGCAGGATGAGACTCAATCTTATGATGCCTTCCTGAAGGAAAGGATTCTTCAGTTGCTGAGAGGCTCGGGAATTCTCGAACCCGGTCCGGGCAGCAGGGCGGTGGACAGCCAGCAGCCGGAAGTCAGACAGCCGGGGGTGCTTTACGACGTTTCCCCGAAAGGGAATTCCGGGGAAACCGATTCATCCGTTAACGGCAGCGGACCTGTTTTTAAGGATGCGCGCGTACCGGTAGAAGCAGCTTCCGGGAGTGCGAAGCCGGTTGAAGCCCGGGAACAGGTGGGGTCTCCGGAGAAGCGGGGTGGCGGGGAAACCCCGCAGGCCGGGATGAATTTTTCCGCTATCAACCGTCATGGCGGCGCCGGCACTCCGGACCATAGTACGGCGCTGCACCAGCCGGCCGGCAGCGGTGGGAGCAGGACGGCCGCGACATCCCTAAACCCGGCCGGTACGGTAGTACAGCAGGAGACTATAAGTCCGCTGCAAATGCCGGTTTTAATCGGCCGGGTGTTGCGGCAGACCGTGGCACGGCATACCGAGGGGCAGACCCACCTCTGGTTCAAACTTGAGCCGGAGCACCTGGGCGAGGTTGTGGTCCGCCTGGTCTACCGGCAGGGGGATGTGAGCGCCCACTTCCTCGCAAGTAACGCCGCCGCCGGGGACGCCATTGAAAGTGCCCTGCCCCAGCTGCGCGAGGCCCTGGCCGCCCAGAACCTGCACCTGCAGAGCGCTTCGGTGTCGGTGGGACATGAGGGCGGTCTCCCGCCCCGGAGTGATTACCAGCAGCCGGGATATAATTACGGGCGGCAGTACAGCGGTCCCGGCGGGGAGCCGGGGGGCAGTACCGGGCAGGAACAGCCGGCAGATCCGTTGCCGGGCGGGATCAACTTTTTCGTGTGAAGGTGGGATGTAAGATGGAGGTAACTGCGGCGAACAGTATCTACTATAACCCCCAGGACAAACTCCAGCCGGTCAAAAAGGAACTGGACAAGGACGCTTTTCTGCAGATCCTGGTGGCCCAGTTGCGCTACCAGAACCCCATGAGCCCCATGGACCAGGACCAGTTCATGACCCAGATGACGCAGATTACCGCCCTGGAACAAATTATGAACCTCAACAAAAACATGGAACTTCTGTTGAAGATGGAGGAACTCTCCCTTTCCGCCGGCCTGGTGGGCAGGCAGGTGACGGTGGCGGGGGAGGACGGCGGTGAGGTTGAGGGAACGGTGGAAAAGCTTGTTGTCGACGATAACGGCCTCAAGCTGGTGGTCAACGGCACTCCCTACGACTACGATATGGTAAAGGAGATCCGGGGTTAAATGAATATCAGGATGCAGGGAATATTGCCCGAACCGCTGGTCCTCCCGGTTTCCAGGGAAGGCCGGCCTGAAAGGCAGGACGGGGCGTCCCGGTCAGGCTCTTTTAAAGAAGTGCTGCGCCGGGAAATGGGCGCGGTCCCGCTGAAATTATCGGCCCACGCCGAAAAGCGCCTGCGGGAGCGCAACATCACCCTGAAGGAAGCCGACATGGAAAAAATCAGCCGGGCAGTGAGCCTGGCCGCCGGCAAGGGGGTGAGGAATTCACTGGTTATCTACCACGACCTGGCCCTGGTAACCAGTGTGGAGAACCGCACGGTGGTGACGGCCCTGGACCGCCGCTCCGGGGCGGGGCGCGTTTTCACCAATATTGACGGGGCAATAATTGTCGAGTAACGGCCGGACCGCAAGGAGGCCGCGCAGCCGCTGAACGACGGAGGCGGCGCTGAATAGAAGTCAGTCGTCGGAAGTCGGAAAAGTGGTTGGAATAACCGTAGATATACGTGAGGTGAGAAGAAAAATGATCCAGTCCATATATACCAGCCTGGCCGGTATGCTCAGCCACCGCACGCGCATGGACATTCTGGCCAACAACATCGCCAACATAAACACCCCGGGGTACAAAGCGGCCCAGGCCAGTTTTCAGGATACCCTTTATCAAACCATACGCGCCGGCACGGCCCAGAGCAACCCTTCCCAGATGGGAACGGGCGTAATGCTGGCCGCTGTGCTCAACAACTTCAACCAGGGGCCGCTTGTGCCAACCGGCCGGTCGCTGGACCTGGCCATCAACGGGAACGGTTTTTTCGGGGTAAAAGCAGGCGATGAAAGCGGAGAGGACAAAATTTACTATACCAGGGAAGGCTCATTTTCAGTGGATAAGGAAGGCTACCTGGTCAATTCCAGCGGCCTCAGGCTGGTGGACGAGAGCGGAAGCGAGATACAACTGGATGTATCCAAACCTATTGCTGCCATAAATGTTTCAAACATGGGGAAAATTTCCGTCACCTACAGCGACGGCAGCACCGCCAGCGATGATAAACAAATCGGCCTGTTCAGCTTCCCCAACCCCAACGGCCTGACCAGGGTGGGAGGCAACCTGTATACCGACAATAATGCTTCGGGGAACGGTGGTGAAGAAAATCCTGCCGGAGAGAGGCTGGACGGAACGCCGGGCAAGGACGGCCTGGGCACCATCGAATCCGGCTGCCTGGAGATGTCCAATGTTGACCTGGCCACGGAACTGGGCAGCTTGATCGTCACCCAGCGGGGGTATGAGGCCAGCGCCAGGGTCTTCACCACCTCCGACGAGGTGCTCCGGGAAACCATCGAGCTGAAGCGCTAAAGCTGAAGTTAAATGGGACCCCCTAATATGGCGTGATAGTTCTACCGCTGTAACTGTTAGAAAGGTCATTGATATTAAACGGTTACCCTTAAACCGGAGGGAGAAAAATGATCCGCTCTCTTTTCGCCGGCGTCGCCGGCATGAAAAACCACCAGATCCGCATGGACGTCATCGGCAACAATATATCCAACGTGAACACCGTGGGTTTTAAAAGCCAGCGGGCTAATTTCCAGGATATGGTCTATCAAATGATCAAGTCACCCAGCGCTCCGACGGGAGGCACCTCAGGAGCAGGCTCAATCAACCCGTCTCAGGTTGGCACTGGTGTTATTGTAGCAGGAATAGGCACCAATATGGGCCAGGGCGCGTTGCAGGGAACCGGACGCACCCTGGACCTGGCCATTCAAGGGAATGGGTTCTTTCAAGTAACAGATACGAGTGGCAAGAGCGTCTATACAAGAAACGGTATTTTCTACATTGATCAAAATGGGTTTATGGTCGATAGTAATGGCAATCTATTGGTAGGAATAGGTAATTATGATGCAACCCCCCCTACTTGGATTGATCCTGGAAGTATACAATTTGTCGATTCAAAAGAAAATGCTGCTGTGGTTGGCTCAATAAGTATAGGGAAAGATGGTAAAATAACTGCATATGATACCGCAGGAAACCAGTTAAAAATTAAAATCGGTTCAAATACACCTACGAATGCCTATGTTGCCCTTTTCACATTCCCTAATCCGGAAGGCCTTAAAAAAGTAGGTCAAAACTATTTTGACGTAACAGATGCAAGTGGATCAGCGAACCTACTGGATAATACTAAGATGTCCAGTGAAATCAACTCCGGCTACCTGGAGATGTCCAACGTGGATCTGACCGACGAGTTCACCAATATGATCACCACCCAGCGCGGCTACCAGGCCAGCGCCCGGATTATTACCGTCTCCGATACCATGCTGGAGGAACTGATCAACCTGAAGCGGTAGTAGATGTATTGTAAAATATTTACATGGCACGGGTGGCGGTCATCCCGGGGGCATATGAGCGGTGAAGGGCGACCGCCACCCATGGAACCACCGGCGGCTCCGGTTATGACCCCATTAAGCCGCACAGCTTCAGCAGGCCGTTGCCGGGTGCCGCCGCCAAAAATTCCGGCTGCCGGCACTCATAATTAAGAGCCGGCAGCCGCAAAAAGGGTGTTCCCAGATGCCTGTCAGCAGAAAAAAACAAACCGGCGGAGAAGGCGAGAAAAAACGGGGCGGCCGCGGCCGCACCATTTTCCTGCTGCTCCTGGCCGTCATCATCGGCGGCGGGCTCACCTTCGGCGCCCTGTGGTTTTTCGGCCCCCTGGCCGGGCCGGTGCAGGCCACGCCTAAGGAGCGCCCCATGGAGACCCTGGACCTGGGGTCCAGGGTAATCAACCTGGCCGGCGAGGGTCCCGGCCGCTACCTGCGGGTGCAGGTGGTGCTGGAGTATCCTGCCGATAAAAAGCTGGTCGAGGAGGTCAAGGCCAAGCAGCCCATGCTCACCGAGGCGGTGCTGACCATCCTGCGCAGCAAGACGGCGGATGAGGTGCTCCCGGTGAAAAACCAGGAGGCCATCAAAAAAGAAATTCTCGACCGGATCAACAGCCAGCTCCTGCACGGAAAGGTGGAGCAGCTCTACTTTACCGATTTTCTGGTGCAGTAAGCCCGGCGCTCCGCATGGCGGAGGCTGAATTTTCAAGGAAAGCAGGCGGTGCCTGTGATCAGCGAAGAAGAAATCAGAGAAATGGTTGAGCGGATGGAGGGGCGGCAGCCGGCGGTGAAAAGGGTGAGCTTCCCTCCCCTGACCGCGCCCCCGGGAGCGGACCGCCTGAAAGTACCCCTCGATTACCTGGACGACGTCAAGGTGACCCTGACGGTGGAGTTGGGGAGCACCACCATGAAAGTGCGGGATATACTGCGGCTTGCCGAGGGTTCCGTGGTCGAGCTGAACCGCCCGGCGGGTGACGCGGTGGAAGTGCTGATCAACGACCAGCCTCTGGCCCGGGGAGAAGTGGTGGTCCTGGGCGGCAATTTCGGCGTCCGCATTGAGAGCATCCGGGAGCCGGGCAGGGTGAAAAGAGGCGGGGAAAAGCAGTGAGCGACGCCGACCTGTTCCGGGCCGCGGTGCAGCTGGTGCTGAGCCTGCTCCTGGTGGCCGCCCTGGCCTACCTGGCCGTGCGCTACGGCCTCGGCCGGCACCTGGCCTTCAACCGGGGCCGTTACATGCGCGTGATCGAGCAACTGCCCCTGGGGCCGAAGGCCGCCCTCACCCTCGTGCAGGTGGGCCGGCGCTACTACCTCCTGGTCCACCAGGAGAACAATGTGACCCTGCTGCAGGAATTCGACCACCTGCCGGAAGGGCTGCCTTTTCCCGATACACCCGCCGGGAAAAGATCAGGGCCGGCCTCCTTCCAGCGGGAACTGTCCGCGGCCCTCGACCGGTTGAAGAAAAGGCTCGCCGGTGACGGACCACCGGAAACTTCTGCAAAGCAGCATCAAAGCTATCTGGATGGGCAAAAAGATGAGCGCAGTGCTGGAGAATGATAACCGCAAAATCTGGAAAGACCATTTGTGGTTCCGCCGCCTGGCGGTCCCGGTGTTCCTGCTGGCCCTTATCGCCGCCCCGGCGGCAGCCGGGGCGCAGCCCCTGCCGGGCATCGATCTGCGGATCACCCCCACGGACGAACCGGCTCAGGTGGTGGACAGCGTCAAACTGCTGGTCCTGCTCACGGTGCTGGCCCTGGCCCCGGGCCTGCTGGTTATGGTCACCAGCTTTACCCGCATTGTGGTGGTCCTGTCCATCCTGCGGGGGGCCCTGGGCATCCAGCAGACGCCGCCCAACCAGGTGATCATCGGCCTGGCCCTGTTCCTGACGTTTTTTGTGATGACCCCTACCTTCCAGGAAATCAACCGGGAGGCCCTGCAGCCCTATTTAAACAACCAGTTGACCCAGGAGCAGGCCTTTGAGGCTGCGGCCAAACCGCTGAAGGCGTTCATGCTCAAGCAGACCCGGGAGAAGGACCTGGCCCTGTTCGTCAGCCTGGCCAAAATGCCCCGGCCCCGGAATGCGGATGACCTGCCCATTACGGTGGTCATCCCGGCCTTTGTGATCAGCGAGCTGAAAACCGCCTTTCAGATGGGGTTTCTGCTGTACGTGCCCTTCCTGGTTATTGACATGGTGGTGGCCAGCGCCCTGATGTCCATGGGCATGTTCATGCTGCCCCCGGTAATGATCTCGCTGCCCTTCAAGCTGCTGCTCTTCGTGATGGTGGACGGCTGGTACCTGGTGGTCCGGTCCCTGGTGGAAAGTTTCCATTAGGTGCGCCCGGACGGCGGGGGCTCCCGCCGGCCGGACACCATTCGTAAAAACAGAACGGCCGTAAGCCGCCGGCAGAGGGGGAAAAGCCGTGACCGATACCCTTGTCACCCAGATCGCCCGGGAAGCCCTGGTGATGATCCTGCTCCTCTCCCTGCCCACCCTGGCCGTATCGCTGCTGGTGGGGCTGGTGATCAGCATCCTCCAGGCTGTCACCCAGGTGCAGGAGCAGTCCCTGACCTTTGTGCCCAAGATCGTGGCCGTATTTCTGGCCCTGGCCATCACCGCGCCGTGGCTGGTCCGCCTGATGACCAGTTACACCACGCGGCTGTTCCAGCACCTGCCCAATCTCACAGGGTAGGGGGAGAGAGCGGAATTGCTTAACTACGGAGCGGCGGCAACCTTTATTTTAATCTTCATCCGGGCCAGCGCCTTTCTGGTTGCGGGTCCCCTGTTTTTCTTTCTCAACGTACCCCGGTCTTTGAAAGCCTTCACGGCCCTGGTGTTGGCCGTGGTGCTCTACCCCCTGGTGCCGGGAGTGGAGCCGGATTTTCCCGGGGGCCTTGTGGGGTTTGCCCTGGCGGCGGCGGAAGAGGCCGGGGTGGGCCTGGTGCTGGGCTTCGTGGCCGGCCTGGTCTTCCAGAGCCTGGCTGTGGCGGGGCAGATCATGGACATTCAGATGGGCTTTTTCATGGCCAGCTTTTTTGACCCGGCCATGGGGCATCAGTCCACCCTCAGCTCCCGCTTCCTGTACCTCCTGGGCATGGTGCTCTTCTTCATCCTGGACGGGCACCACGTGCTCATTGCCGCCCTGGCCAGGAGTTACGAGCTGGTGCCCCTGGCCGGTGCCTCCCTGGACGGGGTCACCACCCTGGCCGTGGTGCGGATATTCGCCCGCATGGTGGCCCTGGGCGTGCAGATCGCCGCTCCCGTGGTGGCGGTGGTGCTGATTATCGACCTCTGCCTGGGGCTTCTGGGCCGCACCGCCCCGGAAATGAACATTTTCATGCTGGGCTTTCCGCTGAAGATCGCCCTGGGCATTCTCACCTTGAGCATCATGGTGCCGCTTTTCGGGGTGGTCTTCCGGGCCCTGGTCCGCATGATGGAGCAGGACCTGTACACAGTGATCCGCGGGCTTTCCGGGTGATTGAAATAAGTTAATAAATTGCGTGCCAGGCACCTGATTTATTAACTTATTGGGAAGAGGGGATGGAGATTGGCCCACGGCGGGGGCGCCCAGCAGAAAACCGAAGCCCCGACCCCGCGGCGGCTGCAGGAGGCCAGGCGCAGGGGTCAGGTGCCCAGGAGCCGGGACTTTGCTGCGGCGGTGGTGCTCATGGCGGCCGTCACCCTGGCCTACCTTTTGAAGGGCCCGGCCATGGAAAGCTGGCAGAAAGAGCTCACCTGGTATTTCAGCCACTGCCTGACCTTCGACCTGTCGCCCGAAAGCCTGCCCCGGGTGATCTTCGATGCCGGCCGCGGGGCACTGTGGATGTGCACGCCGCTTATGCTGACGCTAACCGGTGCGGCCCTGGCGGTGCACCTGCTGCAGACAGGTTTTATCTTCGCCCCGGAGGTGGTCAAACCCAACCTGGAGCGGATCAATCCCGTCAGCGGCCTCTCCCGCATCTTCAGCCTGCGCACTCTGGTGGAACTGGGTAAGAGCATCCTTAAAGTGGCGGTGGTGGCGGGGGTCAGCTACCTGGTGGTGAAGGCGTACCTGCCGGAGCTGCTGCTGGTCTTTCATCGTTCACCCCGGGCGGCCTTCGACACGGTGGCCGGGGTTATGCTGGCGGCAGCCGCGGCGGCGGGCGGCACCTTTTTACTCCTGGCGGTGCTCGACCTGTTCTACCAGCGCTGGGAGTACCTGCGGGGCCTGCGCATGACCAGGCAGGAAGTAAAGGATGAGCTCAAACAGACCGAAGGGGACCCCACCGTAAAAAGCTGGCAGAGGCGGCGCCAGCGGCAGATCCTGCTCAACCGCATCCGCCAGGAAGTGCCCCGGGCCACGGTGGTCATCACCAACCCCACCCACCTGGCGGTGGCCCTGCGCTACGACGAAAGGGAAATGCCCGCCCCCCGGGTGGTGGCCAAGGGAGCCGGGGACCTGGCCCGCCGCATCCGGGAGCTGGCCGCCGAGCATAATGTGCCGGTCATACATAACCCCGAAGTGGCCCGGACCCTTTACCACCAGGTGGAAATCGGGCAGGAAATCCCGGTGGAACTCTACCAGGCCGTAGCCCAGATCCTGGCCCTGGTCTACCGCCTGAAAAAACGGCCGGTGTAAAAAATCACTACCATGGCACGGTGCCGCGTTGCCCGAAGCGAACGACTTGCGGAGCGCCGGTCACAGCACCCGGCGAAGCGAGGCCGCCGGCCCGGCTCTCGAGGACGCCAAACGAAAGCAAAGGGAAGAACACCTGTTAGTAACACATCGGGCAGTTTAATTATGGTCGTGAGGCAACAGTGCCGATGGTAATCCACAGAGAGCCAGAGCCGGCCCGAAGCGAACCACGGTGCGCATCTTACGCGAAGCACTGGAGTGAGCGAGGACGGCGCCGCACCCAACCGGGTTCACCGAACATTTACAGGAGGGACAAACCGTGCCCGCACCCGGCACAACCCTGAGGTCACAACTGAAACGCAACAACGACCTGCTCATCGCCGGCCTGATCGTGGGCATCGTGCTGATGATCATCATCCCCATGCCCCCCCGGGTCCTGGACGTGCTGCTTTCCATCAGCATCACCCTGGGGCTGGTGATCCTGCTCATCACCATGTTCACCACCGAGCCCCTGCAGTTTTCCGTCTTCCCGGCCCTGCTGCTGGTGACCACCCTCTACCGGCTGGCCCTGAACATCTCCTCCACCCGGCTGATCCTGGGGCAGGGCTACGCGGGCAACGTCATCGACGCCTTCGGGCACTTTGTGGCCGGGGGCAACTACGTGGTGGGATTCATCGTTTTCATCATCATCACCGTGATCCAGTTCGTGGTGATCACCAGCGGGGCGGGCCGGGTGGCCGAGGTGGCCGCGCGCTTCACCCTGGATGCCATGCCCGGCAAGCAGATGAGCATTGACGCCGACTTCAACGCGGGGCTGATTACCGAGGCGGAGGCCAGGGAAAGGCGGAAGAGGCTGCAGCGGGAGGCTGACTTTTACGGCGCCATGGACGGGGCCAGCAAGTTCGTGCGGGGGGACGCCATTGCCGGCATCATCATCACCCTGGTCAACATCCTGGGGGGCATCGCCATCGGCACCCTGCAGATGGGCATGCCCGTCTCCGAAGCCCTGCGCACCTTTACCGTGCTCACCATCGGGGACGGTCTGGTGACCCAGGTGCCCTCGGTGCTCATCTCCACCGCCGCCGGCATCCTGGTGACCAGGGCCACGTCGGACGCCAGCTTCGGGAAGGACATCTCCCGGCAGTTCACCGGCTTCCCCCGCATCCTCTACCTGGTGGCGGGAATCCTCTTCGTCCTGGGTTGCATCCCGGCCATGCCCAACATCCTCTTCCTTCTGCTGGCGGGGGCCAGCTTTATCGCCGGCAGGAGCCTGGTGCAGGAAAAGCAAAGGGAGGAGGTGCGGCGGCAGGAGGCCCGGGCCAGGCAGCAGGCGCAGGAGATCCGCCGGGAGCCGGAAAACGTGGCCACGTACTTCCAGGTGGACCCCCTGCAGATAGAAATCGGCTACAACCTCATCCCCCTCACCGACGAGTCCCAGGGCGGGGACCTGCTGCACCGGCTGGCGGCGGTGCGCCGGCAGTGCGCCGTGGAACTGGGAATTTACGTGCGGCCCATCCGCATCCGGGATAACCTGCAGCTGTCGCCCAACGCCTACGTCTTTAAAATCCGGGGCGAGGAGGCTGCCCGGGGGGAACTGCTGCCCGGCCATTACCTGGTGATGGACCCCACGGGGCAGGCCACCGGTATTCCGGGCATACCCACCACCGAGCCCACCTTCGGCCTGCCGGCCTGGTGGGTGCCGGCCGGGGAAAAGGAGAGGCTGGAGCTGGCCGGGCTGACGGTGGTGGATCCCTCCACCGTTATGGTCACCCACCTGACGGAATTCATTAAGGCCCACGCCCATGAGCTGCTGGGCCGACAGGAAGTGAAGGAACTGCTGGAGGTCATTAAGGAAAAGGACCCGGCGGTGGTGGAGGAGCTGGTTCCCGACCTGCTGACCCTGGGCGAGGTGCAGAAGGTGCTGCAGAATCTCCTGCGGGAAAGGGTGCCCCTCAGGGACCTGGTGAGCATCTGCGAGGCCCTGGCCGACGGGGCCCGCCTGAACCGGGACAGCGATTTTCTCACCGAGCACGTGCGCAGCCGCCTTTCCCGCACCATCACCCGGCTGTACCTGACCCCGGAGAACAAGCTGGCCGTGCTCACCCTGCACCCCCGGCTGGAGCAGGCCATCACGGACTCCATCCAGCAGACCCAGCTCGGGGCCTACCCGGTGCTGGAGCCCGGGCTGGCCCGCAAGATCCTGGAAAAGCTCCGGGAGCAGGCCGAGAAGCTGAGCCTCAAAGGGCAGATCCCGGTGGTGCTCTGCTCGCCCCGCGTAAGGCTGCCCTTCCGCAGGTTGATTGAACGCAGCCTGCCGGCGGTGACCGTGCTGTCCTTGAACGAAGTGGCGCCGGGCATCGAAGTGGAAGTAGTGGGGACGGTGAGTGCGGAGTGAAGATCAAGAAGTATATTGTCAGGGAAATGCAGGAGGCCATGCGCCTGATCCGGGAGGATATGGGGCCCGAGGCGGTCATCATTTCCAGCTACCGCCTGCCCCGAAAACACCTGCTGGACTTCTTCCGGCCGCCCCAGCTGGAGGTGACCGCGGCCCTGGACGAACTGCCCGCCGCGCCCCCGGCAGCGGAACTGCCGCCGGGGCCGGCCGCCGGGCCGCAGCCCCCCGCTTCCAGGGAGGGCGGCACGGCGGCCGCGGGCACCCCCTCGCCGGCACCGGCCCCGCAGGTCCGGCGCACACGCAGGGAAGAAATGCCGGGGCCGGAGGGGCGGGTGCCGCCTGCACCCGGCCCGGCCGGGGCACTGTCCACCGGCGGCAGCGGGCCCGTCCCTGATGCGGGCCCGCCTGCCGGCCGGGAACGGGGTGATTTTCCCTCCTTCCGGGCCATTCTGAAACGACAGGAGGAAGCCATGATGGACGGGGACGTTCGGGAAAAATGGCGGCGGCGCCTGCTGGATATGGAAGTGCTGGAAGGGGTGGTGGAAATGCTCCTGGACGGCCTGGAGCCCGGCACCCCCGCCGGGGAGGACGAGGACTTCCTGCTCCTGCAGCTGAAGGGACGGGTGGTTTCCCTGGTGGAGGAGGCCTACTCCAGCCGTGATGATCGGAACGGGAAGATCCGGGTTTTCATCGGCCCCACCGGGGCGGGGAAAACCACCACCCTGGCCAAGCTGGCCGCCAGGCAGGCACTTTTCGAGCGCAAAAGGATAGCGCTGGTTGCCGTGTACAGCCACCGCTTCGGGGCGGTGGAGGAGCTGAAGTTTTACGGTCAGACCATTGGCGTGCCGGTGGAAGTGGTGATGACCCCCGCCGAACTGGCCTCGGCGGTGGAGGCCCACCAGGACAAGGAGACCGTTTTCATCGATACGGAGGGGATCTCCTGCCGCAATGCCGGCCAGTTGCTCAAGTTGAAAGGTTTTGTGGATGCCCTGCCGCCGTCCCGCCGGGTCTACCTGGTCCTGAGCGCCACCACCCGCAACCGGGACCTCCTGCATATGGCCCGGGAATTCGACCGGGTGGGGTACTCGGAGTTCATCTTCACCAAGCTGGATGAAACGCAAACCCGGGGAGGGGTGTTGAACCTGGTCCACCAGATGCGCCGGCCGGTAAGCTACGTCACCGGCGGGCAGAACGTCCCCGACGACATCGCCGGCCTGACTCCCCGGCGCCTGGCCGCCCTCCTCCTGGAGGGGGTCGAAGAAGATGCGGGGGCGCTCCTCCGGATTTAAGGGCGGGCGCATCTTCGGCCGCGTGCCCGGCAGTTTCCCGGAAGGAGCGGTGCCGCCGGCGGAAGAACCGCGGGCCGCTGCCGCCCGGGTCATCGCCGTTACCAGTGGCAAGGGCGGGGTGGGCAAGAGCAACCTGGCGGTCAACCTGGGCCTGGCCCTGGCCGCGCTGGAACAGCGGGTGATCATCCTGGACGCCGACCTGGGCCTGGCCAACGTGGAAGTGCTCCTGGGGCTGACTCCCCCCTGCACCCTCTACGACTGCCTCTACCGGGGCCGGGACATCCGGGAAGTGCTGGTGCCCGCCCCGGGCGGGGTGCAGCTGATATCCGGCGGCTCGGGTTTCCTGGAGCTGGCCAATCTGGACCGGGCACACTGGCAGAGGCTGCTTTCGTCCATGGCTCTCCTGGACGGGCTGGCCGACTTCGTGCTCGTCGATACGGGGGCGGGGCTTTCCCGGAACGTGCTGGGCTTCCTGGCTGCCGCCGGGGAAGTGATCGTGGTCGTCACCCCCGAGCCCACTTCCCTTACCGACGGCTACAGCCTGATCAAGGTGCTGGCCCGCTTCAACCTGCACCGGCAGGTGCTGCTGGCGGTCAACCGGGCCGGCAGCGAGCAGGAGGCCCTGGACACGGCCCGCCGGCTGGAGATGGTGGCCGGCCGCTTTCTGAACCTGCCGGTGGTCTACCTGGGAGCCATTCCCGAGGACCGGGTGGTGCACCGGGCAGTGCGGGAGCAGAGGCCTTTTTACCTGGCAGAGCCCCGCTCCCGGCCCGCCAGGAGTGTGGCCGCCATGGCCCGCTTTCTTGCCGGCGGCATGTCCCGGGAGGACCAGTCCCGGCCGGGCCTGCGGGGTTTCGTGCAGCGCCTGGCCAGGCTGTTCAACCGCCAGTGAAAGTTTACGGGAGGTACGGATTTTGTTTGACCAGCTCACCATCAACCAGAAGATCGAGGTGGCGAGGGAGGGGGAAGGGGACTGGTACGCCTCCGCCGTTCAGGATATCAGCGGGCGTGAGCTGCACGTTTTGCTGCCCCGCCTGCGGGGGAACGTCCTCATCCTGGGCCCGGGGGACCGGGTGAGCGTGCGCTTTTTTGATGAGTCGGCCAGCTTTGTTTTCCCCGCCCGCTGCCTGGGTCGGATTGGAAAAGAGGTACCCCTCTACCGCCTGGTTCCCACCGGTGAGTGCCGGCGGGTGCAGCAGCGCCGGCACGTGCGCCTGAAAACCCTCCTGGAAGTCCATTACGTCCGGCTGCCGGAGGAAGGCGGGCACCAGGCTGCTTATAAAAAGGCCTATACGGTGGATATCAGCGGCGGGGGAATGCTCCTGGCCGTGGACGAGCCGCTCCCGCCCGGCCGGGAAGTGCTGCTTATGTTTAACCTGCCCCTGCAGCAGGGGGCCCGGAAGATGGAGCTCCGCGGCCGGGTGCTGCGGCTGATGGAGAAGGAAAAATCAAAATACCATGCGGCCCTGGAATTTGTGGATATCACCACCGCCCAGCAGGATTTGATCATGCGCTATATTTTCCAGTGCATGGCCCGCCAGGCCCGGCTTACCAGGAAGTGAGAACGTGGATAACGCTGCCGACAGGGAAAAACTCTGGCAGGAATTCAAGCGGACAAGAAGCCCGGAGATCCGCCACCGGCTCATCCTTTCCTACCTCTGGCTGGTTAAGTACCTGGCCGGCCGGCTGGCCGTCAGGCTGCCGTCGTGCCTGAGCCAGGAAGACCTGGAGAGCTGCGGTATCTTCGGGCTGATCGAGGCCATCGACAAGTTCGACCCGGACCTGGGGCACAATTTTGAAGCCTACGCCACCACCCGGGTGCGGGGAGCCATGCTGGACGAGCTGCGCCGGGCTAACTGGATGCCCCGCACCCTCTGGCGCAGGGTCCAGCAGCTCAGGGCCGCCCGGGAGAAACTGGAGAACCACTACCAGGAAAAGGTGCCCGTGGACGCGCTGGCGGAGGAAATGGGCCTTTCCCGGTCCGAGGTGCGCTACCTGGACAACCAGCTCTGCCGCCTGCATACCCTCTCCCTGGATGAAATGGTGGCCGCGGGCAACGGCGAGCCGGTCCGGCTGGGGGACCTGCTCCCCGACGAAACCAGCCCCGATCCCCTGGAGCACGTAACGGAAGAAGAGAACAGGGAGCTTCTGGCCCGGGCGGTGGCCAGCCTGCCGGAGAAAGACCAGCTGGTGCTGGCCCTGTATTACCAGGAGGGCCTGACCTTAAAGGAAATCGGGGCTGTCCTGGATGTTTCCGAGTCCAGGGTGTGCCAGCTGCACAGCCGGGCCATCAACCGCCTGCGCCAGAAGCTGGCCGGGCGGGCTTGAAAAGTTATGCGCGGGCGGGTGCTCCGGTAACCTCCGGGGGCGGTCCGGAGATAACGCCGCGCCCGGCGAGTTACCGAAGCCGAATTTCTCAAGAGGGGGGAACCCGACGTGATCCGTGGTCTTTATACCGCCGCCACCGGCCTGGGCGTCCAGCAGGCCCGGCTGGACGTGCTGGCAGCCAACCTGGCCAACGCCTCCACCAGCGGCTTCAAGGCCGATAATGTTGTGCAGAAGCCTTTCCCCGAACTGCTGCTGGTGGAGCAGCAGGAGGGGACTTTCAGAACCGGCCCCGGCTGGCGCTACGTGGGCACAACCAACCAGGGCGCAGCCGTTGCCCGGGTGGTGACCAATTTTTCCCCCGGCGCTCTCCAGCCCACGGGCAGGAGCACCCACCTGGCCCTGACCGATCCCGGCGCTTTCCTGGCAGTGCAGACCCCGCAGGGAGAACTTTACACCCGGGACGGCAACCTGGGCGTGGACGGCGAGGGCTACCTGGTGGACTCCCGCGGCAACCGGGTGCTGGGGGAAGCCGGCCCGGTGCGGGTGGGGACTGATGATTTCCAGGTCACCGCCGGGGGAGAAATAATCCGGCCCGGGCAGGGAACGGTGGGCCGCCTGCGCATAGTCCGGTTTGCCGACCTGAACCTGCTGACCAAAACCGGGGATAACTACTTTGCGGCTCCCGCCGGCAGCGCCCGGCCGGCGGCCAGCCCTGAAGTCCGCCAGGGTTTTCTGGAAGGGTCCAATGTGGACCCTGCCGCCTCCATGGTGCAGCTGGTCAGCGCCGCGCGCTCCTATGAGGCCAACCAGCGCATCCTGCAGGCCCAGGACCAGCTCCTGGACCTGGCGGTCAACCGGGTGGGAGCGCTGCGCTAACTTTAAACGGCGCGCCCCGTCCCTGCTGACATTGAAATCTCTTTAAACGAGGTGATCCCATGCTGCGGGCCCTGTCCACCGGAGCCGCGGGGCTTTACGCCCAGCAGCTCCGCCTGGATACCTGTGCCAGCAACCTGGCCAATATCAACACTTCCGGCTACAAGAGGCAGGAAGTAAGCTTTGCCGACCTGCTCTACCAGGAAATGGGGCGGGAGGGCATACCCGCCGAAAGGCAGGTTTTGCCGGGGGCACCCAATCCCGGCCCCACGCCTCCGGAAGGAAGCGGTGTGCGGGTGGCCGCAGTCACCCGGGACTTCCGGCCCGGCAGCCTGATCCGCACCGGACAGCCCCTGGACGCGGCCATCCAGGGCGGCGGCTTTTTCCGGGTGCGCCTGCCCGGGGGGGAATACGCCTACACCAGGAACGGCAGATTTACCGTGGATTCCGGTGGGCGCCTGGTGACCGAACAGGGCTACCCCCTGGACCCGGAAATTGTTTTGCCTGACGGATACCGTTCCGTAACCCTTCATTCCGACGGGAGGGTGACGATTATAAACAGTGACCGGCAGGAAGAGGAAGCTGGCCGGCTGACCCTTTACTCCTTCACCAACCCGGCGGGACTCGCCGCCCGGGGAGAGAACCTCTACCTGGCCACGGCGGCCAGCGGCGGGGCGGTGGAATTCCAGCCGGGGAACGGCGGCACGGGTGCTCTGATCCCGGGCTGCCTGGAGGCTTCCAACAGCGACCTGACGGTGGAGATGACTGCCCTGGTGGAAGCCCAGCGGGCCTACCAGCTGAGCCTGCGGGTGGTCGGCACCGCCGACGAAATGTGGGGCATGGCCAACAACCTGCGCAAGTGATGTCGCTGCCTGTTCCGGGATGATTGAATAAGAACGGCAGGCAGCCTAGAAGGAGGAATGGAATGGAGCCGGCCAAGTTTGATAGACCTGTGGAGATACAGGTGGGCATTGCCGATTATAAAATCGGCAGGGAGCCGGCCCGGCTGATTACCCTGGGCCTGGGTTCCTGTGTGGGGGTAAGCCTTTATGACCCGGCGCTCAAGCTGGGCGGGCTCCTGCACCTGATGCTTCCGGACAGCACCCAGTTTAACAACGTGACCAAGCCGGCCAAGTTTGCCGACCTGGGCATTCCCCTGCTGATCGACGAAATGAAAAAAAACGGGGCCCATCTGAGCCGCCTGCAGGCCAAGCTGGTGGGGGGCGCCCAGATGTTTTCGGGCCTGGACAGCAAGATGATCCTGAACATCGGCCAGCGCAACGTGGAAAAGGCCCGGGCAATGTTAAGGGAAGCAGGTATTCCCATCCTGGCTGAAGAAGTAGGAGGTAACCGGGGGAGGACCATGATTTTCGACACCAGCAACGGTCAGGTGAGCATCCGCATGCTGGGGAGCAAGCTGAAGGTGATCTGAAGTGGATTTTGCCAGTTTTAAAGAAATGATGCGCCGGCATTTTCACCTGGACCTGAACAGCTACAAGGAAACCCAGCTCAGAAGGCGGCTGGATGCCTACCTGGTGCGGCGCCAGCTTCCTGATTATGGAGCCCTGTTTCAAAAGCTGGTGGGCGACCCCGCCGCTTACCGGTCCTTTGTGGACTACCTGACCATCAACGTATCGGAGTTTTTTCGGGACCCGGAAAGGTTCCGGGAGCTGGAAAGCATCATCCTGCCCGGCCTCCTGAAAGAAAAGAGGACGCTGAAAATATGGAGCGCCGGCTGTGCCGCGGGCGCCGAGCCGTACTCGGTGGCCATCATTCTGGAGGAGCTCACCCCGGGGCACCTGCATCACCTGGAGGGAACGGACATAGACCAGAATATCCTGGCCAGGGCAAGGGAAGGCCGGTATCCTCCCGAGGCCGTGCGCAACGTCAGCCCGCAGCGGCTGGCCCGGTTCTTCACCCGGGAGGGCAATTTTTACGTCATCGATGAGAAACTGCGCCGGCGGGTGAATTTCCGCCGCCAGGATCTCCTGAACGATTCCTTTGGCCGGGGTTACGACCTCATCCTGTGCCGTAACGTGACCATCTACTTTACCCGGGAGGCCCAGGACAGGCTCAACGATAAACTGGCCCGGGCGCTGGCCCCGGGCGGGGTGCTGTTTATTGGCGGGAGCGAGATGATCTTCAATTACCGGGAACTGGACCTGGAAAAGATACGCACCTGCTTTTACCGCAGGCGGGCTGCAAAGGGGGATAACTTTTGAGCTACAGGAACCTTTCGCCGGTGGAACTGGACGCCCTCAGGGAAATCAGTAACATCGGGCTGGGCAACGCGGTGACCTCCCTGGCCCAGTTAATCAACCGCCGGGTGAACATGCGCGTGCCCCGCAGCAGTTTCCTGCCCTTCGAGGAGATGATCGAGCTGGTGGGCGGGTACGAGGAGCTGGTGGGCTGCGTGAGCCTGCGGGTGCTGGGGGACGCGCCGGGAATAGTGCTGTACATTTTTGACGGGGAGAGTACCCTCCGCCTTGTGGACATGCTCCTGGGGCTGCCGGTGGGGACCACCGGTGAGCTGGACGAGATGGCCCGGTCGGCGATAAAGGAGATCGGCAATGTGCTCACCGGTTCCTTTGTCAGCGCCATCAGCATGATGACCGGTTTGAACATGATCACCACCGTGCCCCTGTTTGCCTTCGATATGCTGGGGGCGGTGCTGACCTCCTTGATGGTGGCTGCCGGCAGGGTGGAAGAACAGGTGCTGGTTATAGAAACGGAGCTGTTCCAGGAAGATGAAACGTTGATCAAAGGGCACTTTTTCCTGCTCACCGAGCCGGGGGCCATTGAACGTTTAATGGCTGCCCTCGGTTTATAAGATGGAGCTTTTTCAGTACATGCGAGGGGGAAACGGGATGGGTAAAAGGATCCTGGTGGTTGATGATGCCGCCTTCATGCGGATGATGATCAAGAATATCGTGACCAAAAGCGGCTATGAAGTGGTGGGCGAGGCGGAAAACGGCAAGCAGGCCGTGGAAAAATACGCCGAGCTCAAACCGGACATTGTGACCATGGACATCACCATGCCCGATATGGACGGGATCGAAGCGGTGAAGGCCATTAAAGCCATTGATCCCCAGGCCAGCATTGTCATGGTCAGCGCCATGGGCCAGCAGGCCATGGTTATGGATGCCATTCAGGCCGGGGCCAGGGACTTTATCGTCAAGCCCTTCCAGCAGGAGAGGCTCCTGCAGGCCATTGAGCGGGTACTGGCCCGCTCCCGCAGGTAGGTAGGAGGAGGCGCGTCGAATGCAGGATGTCCTGAGCCAGGGGGAAATAGATTCCCTCCTGGCGGCCCTCACATCCGGCGAACTGAGCCTGGAGGAAGCTCAAAAAACGGCGGCCCCTTTGATCAAGCCCTACGATTTTCGCCGGCCCAACAAGTTTTCCAAGGAGCACCTGCGGACCCTGGAAATGATGCACCAGCATTTTGCCCGGCTGCTGTCCAGCTTTCTTTCCGGTTATCTCAGGGCGGCAATTAACGTGGAAATGGCCTCGGTGGGACAAATGATATATGAGGAGTTTATCCGCTCCATTCCCAGCCCCACGGCCCTGGCCGTCTTCGGCTTAAAGCCACTGGAGGGTCCGGCCCTGCTGGAGATCAACACCCAGGTGATTTTCCCGATGCTGGACCTGCTTTTTGGAGGACCGGGCACCTCGTCTGACCAGATCAGGGAACTGACGGATATCGAAGTAACCGTGGCCAGACGGCTGGTGGAGCGCATTCTGGAGCACCTGGCCCAGGCCTGGCACGATTTTTACACCGTGGAGCCCCGGGTGGAAAACATCGAGTCCAACCCCCGGATGCAGCAGCTTTATTCGCCCAACGAGGTGGTGGCCCTCATTACCTTTTCCGTGTCCATCAACGATGAGGAGCGGGGCTTTATCAACCTCTGCCTGCCCTACCTGCTGATGGAGCCGGTGATCTCCCGTCTTTCTGTGCGCCAGCAGTTCAGCCGCCAGGCGGGCGGCCCCCGCCCGGAGGATCTGGAGCGGCTGAGCCACTGGCTGGGATTTTCCCGGGTGGAACTGCAGGTGGTCCTGGGGGAAGCGGAAATCACCGTGCACGAGTTGCTGCAGCTGCAGGAGGGCGACGTGCTGGTGTTAAACCGCCATCTGAATGAGGACCTGGACCTGTACGTGGAGGGGGAGCGGAAGTTCGGCGTGCAGGCCGGGCGGGTAGGGCAGAACCTGGCGGTGCAGGTGGTATCGCTGAGCGGGGAGGATATGAACGGTGAATGACGGCAACAATTTTCTGAGCCAGGAGGAAATAGACGCCCTGTTAAAGGCCGCGGCCGGGGAAACGGCACCGGAGGCGGGCAATGCGGAGGGCGAGGTGGCAGCCGCAGCTGCGCTGTCCCCGGAGGGCCGGGCTGACGGCGGCGGAGGGCCGGAGCAGCCGGCCGTGGAACCGGCCGGTGAGCCGGCGCCGGGGAGCCGCTCCTCCTCCGCGGGCTGCCGGCCGGCGGTGGACCTGACCCCCGAAGAAAGGGACGCCCTGGGGGAAATTGGCAATATTTCCATGGGGTCGGCCGCCACCACCCTTTCGGAACTGCTGAACCAGAAGGTGACCATTACCAGTCCCCGGGTGCTGACCTGCAGCCAGGAGGAATTTTTTTCCTCCTTCAAGGTGCCCTACGTCATCATCCAGGTGGAATTTAAAGAAGGCCTGAAGGGTTTCAACGTGCTCATCATCCAGCTGAAGGATGCCATGGTCATGGCCGACCTGATGATGGGCGGGGATGGTACCAACGTGGCGGAACAAATCTCCGAACTGGAGCTTTCCGCCGCGTCGGAGGCCATGAACCAGATGATCGGCTCGGCCTCCACCTCCCTGGCCACCATTTTCCGCCGGACCATCAACATTTCCCCGCCCCAAACCACGGTGCTGGAGGTTTCGGAGGAGGGGACGGGCTACCGGCTGCCCACCGGAGACCCCATTGTGGTGGTCTCCTTCAAGATGACCATCGGGGAGCTGGTGGATACGGAAATTATGCAGATCATGAGCATGGAGACGGCCAAAGAAGAGGCGGCCATGCTCCTGGAACAGCTGGCGGCCCAGGCTGCCGCCCCCGCCCCGCAGGCGGCCGTTCCGGAACCGGAGTCCCCGCCGGAGTCTGCCCGGATGAAAACTACCCCGGCCGCGGCCGCGGGAGCGCCGTCCGGGAACGGCGACAGGCGTGCTCCGGGCACCTTGAGCGAGGAGGAACAGCGCAAGCTGGAGCTGCTGCTGGACATCCCCCTGAAAGTCAGTGTGGTCCTGGGGCGCACCCGGCGGCCGATTAAAGAAGTGCTGGGCCTGACTCCGGGGGCCATCGTGGAGCTTTCCTCCCTGGTGGACGAGCCGGTGGAGGTGCTGGTCAACGGCACCCTGGTAGCCCGGGGGGAAGTGGTGGTGGTCAATGAAAACTTCGGCGTGCGCATCACCAGCATCATCAGCCCGGAAGAACGGGTGGAACAGCTGGGAAGGCGTTAATTATCCCGGCCGGATGCAGCCATGCCGGCCTGAGGAAGGGTTGGAAATTGTTTGCGGACCAGAGGAGGAAATAAGGAATTTTTGTAGAATGTTGTAATTTGTGCCTTTACAGTACCATTGAAATTATTCGCTAACGAGGAGTAAGCCCATGGCCGGAAAAACTGCTTCGATCAGCCGCTCAACCCGTCCAATGGAACTGAATGCAGCAGTGGCGGCTGCCCGCCCCTGGACCTACCAGGTTGCCTTCTGGGGGCTGGCGGCGCTGCTCTTTTTCCCGCCCTTTTTCCGGGGGCTTTTCTTCCCCCCGGAGCAGGAAATGGCCCTGATGGGCGCGGCGGTTATCTTCTGGTTTACCTGGCTCTGGAAGCACGGGCGGCGGGATTACAGCTTTTTAACCCACCCGCTGGACTACTTCACCCTGGCCCTGCCTCTGGTGTACGTCATGGCCGCCTTCGGCGCGGTCAACTACGGCCTGGCCGTGGATGAAATTGTGAAGAACATCCTCTATTTCCTGGCCTACTGGGTGGCCGTTCAGGTGGTGCAGCGGGAGGAAGACGCCCGCCGGCTGCTGCAGGTTATCTACCTGGCTGCCGCCGGGGTGGCATTGGCCGGTCTCTTCACGGCCACCGGCCTGGTTTACATAAAGGATGGTTTTCTCAACGGGCGCATTTATTCTTCATTTCAGTATCCCAACGCCCTGGCCAGCTACCTGGCCCTGGCGGGCTTTGCCGGGCTGTTCTTCTGGGCGCACCACGGCTTTTCCACCGTGGGTGAAAGCATCACCGACCGGGTGCTGCGCCAGGCCCTGCCCCGGCGCCTGCTGGAGTGCCGGCCCTTCGGGTATTTTTACGCCGCGGCCAACTTCATCATCCTGGCCGTGCTCTTCGGCACCAGGTCCCGCGGCGGCCTGCTCATTACCGGGGCGGTGTTCCTGCTCTACCTGATCGGTCTGCACTGGCAGAAGCGGCTGCCCGTGCTGCTCCACGCTCTGTATGTGGGCGGGCTGGGCTATCTCGTTTCCCATAAGTTTATCGCCGCGGCCGCGGCCAAACAGGCGGGTGCGGCCTGGCTCTGGTTTTCCGGCGGGCTGGTCCTGGTGCTGGCCGGGCAGTGGGCATGGGGCCTGGTTGAAAAACGCTATCTATCCCCGTGGCTGGGGGATAAAAGAAAGGTGAGCCTGGCCCTGGCCTCCGTGATCCTGGCCTGCCTGGTGGCAGGTGCGGCGGTGCTGGCCGCACACCCCGGGGCCATGGAAAAGGTAACCAGCTTCACCTACCTGCGCAATGCCTTTGAACGCGCTTACTTTGTTAAAGACGCCCTGGCCATGATTAAAGACCGCCCCTTCCTGGGCTGGGGAGGCGGCGGCTGGGAAGAGGCCTACCGGGCCTACCAGGGCTACCTGTACAACTCCAACGAGGTGCACAGTCACTACTTCCAGGTGGCCGTGGAGACCGGCCTGGTGGGTCTGCTGGTGATGCTGGGCATCTGGGCCTCCTTCCTGTGGGCCGCCCACCGGGCGTACTGGAGCGCGCCCGCCGGCAGTACCCGCCGGGGGATGGCCTGGGCCATAACCGCCGGGACCCTGGCCACCGGCCTGCACGCGGCCATCGACTTCGACCTGTCCCTGTCCGCCCTCACACTGGCGTTATGGACTCTTTTTGCTTGCGTCAGGGTTTTGGGGTATAATCGAAACAGGGAAATAAGCGGGGAAGGTGAATGATGATGTCTTTTCGTTATAACCCGGAGGAAATAGTAAAAAGGAATGCACAACTCTACGAAAAATATGGGCGGCATTTGGAAAAGGAGCACAAAGGAAAATACATTGCCATTTCTGAGGATGGGCAGATTATAGTTGATTCCAATGATGTTCAAGCTGCACAAAAAGCAATAGAAAAGTTTGGCCCCGGCCGCTTCGCTTTTTACAAAATCGGCTTTAAAGCCATAGGTAAATGGAGGATTATAAGTGCCTACCTATGAATACCCCTATATTGACTTGTTTTTTGCAGTTGGTAATTATAAAGAAAAGGTTCGTGCCTATATAGATACTGGATTTGAGGGTTATATCGTTTTGCCAGATGATTACATTGATAGAATCGGTGAACCTGCATTTTTGGCTAATTGGGAAGTAGCAGATGGTAAGGACAGTGACTAAAATTGGGCAAAAAAGCAAGACACAAAAAAACAATTAGTATAGTTGCTAAAGATATTGCTCAAGTTCCAGGCAATAAAGTTCAACCAGCAAAAAAAAGTGGAGTTCACCCCCCGAAACCCGTAGCCCTGGCCGCAGCCTCCGCTGCCGGCGCCATAGTGTTCCTTTTTGCCTTCTTCCTGGCCTCGGCCAACAGCTATGCCACCCAGGCAACCGGATACCTGCAGCAGGGAAACGTCCGGCAGGGCCTGGCCGCCATGCAGCAGGCAGCCGCCCGCAACCCTTTTAACGCCGACTATCACACCGTCCTCATGCGCATCTACCTGGGCACGGGTCAACCCCGGCAGGCCCTGGAGGAGGCCCGCCGGGCCGCGGCCCTGAGCCGCTACAGCGCCGGCTGTCAGGCCGACCTGGCGCAGGCCTTGCTGGCCGCCGGCAGGTACCGGGAGGCGGTGGAATCCGCCCGCCGGGCGGTGGAACTGGCCCCGTACCAGATCGCCTGGTACGAAACCCTGGCCACCACCTGCGCTGCCGCCGGCAGGGGCGAGCTGCAGGCGGGGAATAAAGACGCCGCCCGACAGCACCTGGAAGAAGCCCTGCAGGTGCCGGAGATGATCCGGGCCCGGGTGGCCGGGCTGGGGGAAGAGGAGAAGAAACTCTGGGTGGATGCCCCCATGCTCTCCGTTACCCCCGGGGTGCACCTGGGCTTGGGGCAGGCCTGCTACCTGCTGGGCGACCTGCCGGGTTCGGAGAAAAGCCTGCAGGCCGCCATGCAGGACGACCGGTTGAAGGGCGAAGCATCCCTCTGGCTGGCCCTGGTTAAAGAAAAGCAGGGCCAAAAGGAGGAAGCTCAAAAGCTGCTCAAGGAAGCCGGGCAGATAAATAAAAGTTTGGAAGCGGCTTTCCAGCAGTTGAAGGCAGTTCCCACATTTTAGGAGGATGAAACACTTGGAAGAAGAACTGGATCTGAGGGATCTAATCCTTATCCTGTGGAAAAGGCGGAAGCTTATCCTGGGTATATTCCTGCTCGCTGTTTTAGCCGCGGCGGCAGTCAGCTTTATAATCCCGCCGACATATGAAGTGAGCACAATCATTGCGCTGGGTGCTTTTCCCGATCCCACCTATACCAGCCAGGCTTCGGCCAGGGAAATCCTGCTCAGCGATGAATTGTTGCTTAACGTCATATCTGCTTTAAAGCTCGACGTTCCCAGGGAAAAATTCAGGAGTTTTAAGCAAACCATCAAGGTGGAGCCGGTTAATGACACAAACTTTCTTAAGATTTCCATACAGACCACCAACCGTTCCGAAGGCAGGGCCATAGTGGAAAAAATGGTTGAGCTGTTCAAAGAGCGGAGCAGTGCTTCGTACCAGCAGTACAGGCAACTGCTGGCCGGCCAGCTGGATGCGGTGAGAACCCGCCTGTCCTCGGTTGAAGCGGACATCAAAAAGACACGGGAAGTTTTAAGTGCCATCGAATCCACCACGGGTATTTCGCCGGTGGAAAAGGACCTGCGCCGCTCCCGCACCCTGGAGTACCTCCAGAGCGAAGAGTCCCAGCGTATCGAGCTTCTGGACCGCTACCTGGCTCTGCAGAAGGAAATCAACGGGTTGAAAGACGTGCAGGTTATCCGCGGTGCCCGGGAACCGGTTTACCCGGTTAAGCCAAATAAAAAACTTAATGTAGCCCTGGCCGGGATGCTGGGGTTAATGGTGGGAGTATTTCTGGCTTTTATACTCGAGTATTTCCAGCGGAATCCACTGGACCTGTCCAAGCGTGAGGGTATATCGGCACAGAACAGCCAGAAATTGTAAAATGCTCCTGGTTCAGCGAGGGACATATACCTAAACGTCGTAATTATTGGAACCTGGTAAAATTGTATGACCAAATGCCATTCGACTAGAAACTAATTAGGGAGAGTTTTTCTTGTGGACGGATTTAAACCCCTAAAAGTGGCCATGATTGGCACCGGCTATGTAGGTTTAGCTACCGGAACTGCCCTGGCCTATTTAGGGCACCAGGTCACCGGAGTGGATAAAGATGTGTCTAAAATAAAGCTTTTGCGTTCCGGCAAAAGCCCAATTCGTGAGCAGGGGCTCGAAACTCTTCTGGCGCTGGCTCAAGACCGCCTGTTTTTTACTCACTCTACTGCCGAAGCAGTGGCCGAAGCCCATGTTATCTTAATTGCAGTGGGTACCCCCTCCAAAGCCAATGGGGAGGCTGATACCCAGTTTGTGGAAGCAGCGGCCCGTGAGGTTGCCGCGAGCTTGTTGCCTGGGCGCAATTACATCCTTGTGGTTAAATCTACTGTGCCTGTTGGTACTAATCGCCGGGTGGCTTATGTGGTAAACCGGGTGCTGAACGAGCGTGGTCTCGCGAAAGAGGTAACCGCGTACGTAGTTTCCAACCCTGAGTTTCTTCGAGAAGGCATGGCCCTTTATGATACCTTTTATCCCGACCGCATCGTGGTGGGTGCGCGGGAGGCCGCGGGGGTGGAAATGCTGCGGCGGCTCTACCGGCCCATCCTGGAGCAGACCTTTGACCCGCCTCCTTTTCTGCCCCGGCCCGAAGGTTATGCCCTGCCCCCGCTGATTACCACCGATCCCACCAGCGCCGAGATGATTAAATATGCGGCCAACGCCTTTTTGGCCCTTAAGATCAGCTTCATCAACGAAATTGCCGGGCTGTGCGAGAAAGTGGGGGCCGACGTGACCGAGGTAAGCAGGGGCATCGGCCTGGACCCGCGGATTGGGCTGCGTTTTCTGGCCGCGGGACTGGGCTGGGGAGGAAGTTGTTTTCCCAAGGATACCGCCGCCCTTTTGGCCATGGGGCAGGAGTACGACTACGACTTGCCGATTGTGGCCGCTGCCCGGGAGATTAACTTCCGCCAGCGCCTCCGGGTGGTAGAAAAACTGCAGGAAGCCCTGAAAGGAGTGCGGGGCCGCGTGGTGGGGGTATTGGGTTTGTCTTTTAAACCGGGAACCGACGATATACGGGAATCTCCATCCATGGATTTGGTCCGAATACTGATTGATCGCGGCGCCCACGTGCGGGTGCATGACCCGGTAGCCTTGGACAACGCGCGGCGGGCATTAGAAGGATTAGAAGTGGAGTTTTTCCAGGATCCTTACACTTTGGCCTCGGGGGCCGAAGCCCTGGTGCTGGCCACAGAATGGCCCGAGTACCGGCACCTTGACCTGGCCCGCCTGGCCGGAATGATGCGTACTCCGGTGCTGGTGGACGGGCGCAACCTGTTTGACCCTGAACAAGCCAGGCGAGCGGGATGGACCTACCTGGGGGTGGGCCGGTGAAATCAGCTTTAGTAACAGGAGGGGCCGGCTTTATAGGCAGCCACCTGGTAGACCGCCTTTTATCCGAAGGCTGGCGGGTCACGGTCGTAGATAACTTCGATCCCTTCTACGACCCCGGTATCAAGTGCAGGAACATAGCGCCCCACCTGGAATACAGCAACTATACCCTGGTTGAAGCCGACATAAGGGATATGGAGACTCTCCGGCAGCGCCTCTCCGGGGAGTACGATGTGATAGTTCACCTGGCAGCTAAGGCCGGTGTCCGTCCTTCCATACGCGATCCTATCTGCTACCAGGAAGTGAACGTCCGCGGCACGCAGAACCTGCTGGAGTTGGCCAGGGAATGGGGAGTAAAACAGTTCGTATTTGCCTCTTCGTCCAGCGTTTACGGGGTGAACCCCAACGTGCCCTGGCGGGAGGACGACTGCGTGCTCATGCCCATAAGCCCCTACGCAGCCACCAAGGTGGCAGGGGAACTCCTGGGGCACGTCTACAGCCACCTGTACGGCATCCGATTCATCGCCTTACGCTTATTCACCGTCTATGGCCCGCGACAGCGGCCCGACCTGGCCATCCACAAGTTCGCCCGGAAGATGCTGAAGGGCGAGCCTATCCCCATCTACGGGGACGGCACAAGCCGGAGGGACTACACTTACATAGACGATGTGATACAGGGAATGCGGGCAGCCATGGACTACACTGAAAGCCAGTACGAGATCATTAACGTGGGTAATAACAAAACAGTGAGCCTGCTGGAGATGGTCCGGGCACTGGAAGAAGTGCTGGAAGTAAAGGCCCGGCTCGACTTCCAGCCCCCCCAGCCCGGAGACGTGCCACAGACGTGGGCGGATTTGGAGAAGGCGGGGAGATTGCTATGCTACAGGCCGTGCGTACCGTTTCCTGAAGGCTTAAAGTGTTTTGCTATCTGGCTTATGGAATCCATTGACTGCCCCAGTTGATGGTGGCTACGTTCTTCGGTAGTCATGCGGGTGGGTTATTCTTGCTGGCTCACCGAATGCTCCGTTATCCGGTTGACCTCGTTGGACAATCAATTGGGCAGATCTATTACCCACGAGCATGAGAGGTCTGCGAACGGGGCGCACAGACGTTATCTTGTGGGCTGCCAGATGTAGCGATCAGACTAGGAGGCAAGGCAATGGTCAATAGAGTTCGGGGTTGGCTGTACAAAGTGTGGTTAAACACTTCGGGGCGAGGTGATGAGTTTTCACATTTGCAGGAGCTTCGAAGAGCAGAGCGTTTACCGAAAAAACAGATATATGAACTGCAGCAGGAGCGGTTGCACCGATTGCTGACTCATGCGTATGAGAATGTTCCGTATTACCGAACGCTGTTGAAAGAACATGGATGGACAAGAGGTCTGCCCAAAAGTGCTGTGTTCAAGTTCTCCCAGACCTTACCTTTTTTAACAAAAGAAATCATTCGGGAGCGATTTGATGAATTGAGATCGGAAGATTTGCCAAGACGGAAATGGTTCTACAATACCTCCGGCGGTTCTACTGGCGAACCTGTACGGTTCATTCAAGACAGCGACTACCATCAGTGGGCGCAAGCTGGAAAAATGCTGTTTGACAAATGGACAGGATATTCTGTTGGCATGCCCAAGATTGTGCTATGGGGCTCCGAACGCGATTTGTTGGTGGGCAATGAGACATTGCGAACCCGCATTGGGCGTTGGCTTCGTAATGAGCATTGGTTGAACACCTTTCGCATGACTGAGGCAGATATGCAAACGTATGTTCAGCGCATCAACGCTGTCCGGCCGGTTCAGATATTGGCTTACGTTGAAAGTATTTACGAACTCGCTAAATTTATAGAGCGCGAAGGGCTTAAGGTGCACACTCCACGTGCGATAATGACCTCAGCCGGAACACTGTATCCACATATACGCGAAGTAATTGAGCGAGTTTTCATGGCTCCCGTGTTCAACCGCTACGGGTCGCGGGAAGTTGGCGACATGGCCTGTGAGTGTGAGGCTCACCAGGGGCTTCACGTAAACCCATTAACCCATTATCTCGAAATCGTGAAACCCGATGGACAGCCTTGCGCTCCCGGAGAAGTGGGTGAGGTTTAGTGACTTCCCTTACAAATTTTGCTATGCCCCTCATTCGCTACCGGATAGGCGACATGGCTGTGTTTGCCGAGGGGGGGTGCAATTGCAGCCGGCACTGGCCTTGCTTAAGCGAAGTCGTAGGGCGCCTGACGGATGTCTTTGTTAGAGCGGACAGAGGTGTTGTTTCGCCCGAGTATTTCATCCATCTGGTAGGTGTTATGCTGCACAGTCCTGCGATACGAAAGTTCCAGTTCATCCAGGAGGACTACAACTGGATACGCCTGCTGGTGGCGCCTGCTGTTCCACGCGATGAAGCTGAGAGATGGCTTTTAAGAGGATATAGACAAGAGCTTGAAACAAAAGTGAAGCTGGTTATGGGCCAGGAATGCCGTCTTGATGTGGAGCTGGTGGAGGATATACCGCCTTCTGGCTCTGGAAAATATCGGTACATTATCTCAAAGGTGACCCGCGATGCGTGAATGTTTGACATCAGATCGCCTTGCCCTCTTCCTCCCTTCCCTCCGCGGCGGTGGAGCCGAGCGGGTCATGGTAAACCTGGCCCGGGGATTTGCTGAGCGGGGCCTGGATGTGGATCTGGTCCTTGCTAAAGCCGAGGGACCTTACCTTTCGGAAGTTCCCGCAGGAGTGCGGGTAGTTGACTTAGGAGCGTCCCGTGTATTACTGGCTTTGCCTGGTCTGGTGCGCTATTTGAGGCAGGAAAAGCCTGCGGCTATGCTCTCCACGCTAAACCATGCAAACATCATCGCCCTTTGGGCTAAGCGCTTAGCTGGGGTGCCGACCAGGGTTGTGGTGCGTGAAGCTAATACGGTGAGCTTATGCTCTGCGAATGCTTCGAGTTTACGGGGACGACTTATGCCCTTTTTAATGCGCCGCTTTTATCCCTGGGCTGATGCTGTAGTTGCAGTATCCAAAGGTGTTACGGAGGATCTTATTCGCACCGTGGGGCTCCCCGCAGAAAAGGTCAGGGTCATTTACAACCCCGTCGTCACTGAGGAGCTTTTTAAAAAGGCAGAAGAGCCCGTCGACCATCCCTGGTTTGCCCCTGGAGAACCTCCGGTTATTCTGGGGGTGGGGCGTCTAACCGAGCAGAAAGACTTCGCTACGCTTATCCGCGCCTTTGCGCTTGTTCGAAAGGAACGCCGAGCTCGTTTGGTCATTCTGGGAGAAGGCGAGAAACGACCTGAGCTTGAAGCTTTGGTGCAGGAACTGGGCCAAATGCAGCACGTAGATATGCCTGGATTTGTGGGTAATCCCTTCAAGTACATGAGGCGGGCGGCAGTTTTTGTGCTTTCATCTAGATGGGAGGGCTTACCGAACGTACTTATCCAAGCTTTGGCCTTAGGTACACCTGTCGTATCTACCGACTGCCCCAGCGGCCCTTACGAAATATTAGCCGGAGGCAGGTATGGGAAACTAGTACCGGTCGGAGAGCATGAGGAATTGGCCGAAGCTATCAGAAAAAATCTCACGTTGGAAAGAGAAAATATCCCAACGAAAAAGGCTACTCAACCTTTTACAGCTAATGAAGTATGCAGCCGATATCTAGAGGTTCTGGGGGTCAGCAGATGAAACTAACTCAGAACGGGCTTCTTCTTGGTTTGCTTGTCGCCATATTGGGTGGACTAGCCACATTTTTTTTAGCTTGGCAAACTACTGGTATAGCGATAATATTTTCCACCATCGCAAGTATTCTGCTCATTTTCTTGGGGCGTAGACTAACCGGTTATTATACTAACTTTACCGTGATCTTCCTTACTTTCTCGGCTCTCTATGGACTAACTGGTCCTATCGCAGCTTATTATGGAGAAGGTCTTCCTAATGTTTTTCCAACTCCCTATTTGGTTGATAACTTTCTCTTCCACTATTCACTAGCGATTATAGCGATGTCGGTTGGCCTGGTAGTTTCGGCTAGCGTGAAAATCACCAGGATTAACGTAGAAAATCAAATGCCTCGCTGGAATGAAAGGGCTTTGCTTGTAATAGCGTGTGCATTCGCTGGAATTGCTTCTCTCATGGAAATAGTGAATTTATTTCGTGTCGGGGGAATTGGTGTTTTACTTGCTGGTAAGGCTGCATACCAAAGCGCTGTTTCCGACCAGACCGGGACACTCCCTTCGGTCGAGATTACGTTACTTGCTACCACATTTCTTGGGCTTTGTTTATCCGCTAAAAACGTAACAGCAACAGTAAGAATGCGCCGTCTCCACCTCATCGTCTTATGGTTAGCATTAGCTTCACCTGAGATTCTAATATTGCTGGTGCTAGGCAGGAGAGGTTCACTCTTATCGTTGCTAGTTGTTCTTATTATTAGCTATTCCTTCTTTTCGCCTATTAAAAGAATAAACTCTAAGTGGTTCGCCATTGCTTTGACACTTTACTTGATTATGGGATTTATGTATGGTAGCAGGGCCCAGATCGGACATGCATTAGCAACGGGAGAATTGAGTGCATTGACGATGCGTATGTCCAAACCTGAGTTCTGGGCTACGAGCCTTAATCCAGCAAACAATGAGTTTGGTGCCCCATTTGGTAACTTCAATACCTATGTTTTGTCCGGCATGGCTGAGCTTAGGTGGGGGGAAACATACCTAATAGGCCTGACAATTCCAATTCCTCGCTTTATTTGGCCGGATAAACCTCAGTCAATCGTCTACGAGTTTAGAGATACTTTCTTCTCGGACTGGGCACAACGCGGTACAATTGCTGGAACTGCCTATTCCAGTATCCTGGAAGCATACGTCAACTTTGGTACACTCGGAGTTCCTGTTGTTTATTTCTTAATAGCACTGGCTATGGGTTGGCTGGAAAAGATGAGGTCGCGTTCGAGGTCTCTGGCATTTACCATCCTCTATCTGACCTTGCTGCCAGAGGCAATAACATTTCACCGGAGCAGTCTTGAGATGCCTTTATTTTGGCCGTCGTTATTAGCTTTAGTAGGCGTTGGTTCATATATCGTGATTAACTCGATGATTAAGTATTATCGCCCGGCGAAAGGGTGTTGTATTTGAATGGAAGACTCTTATTTCTCACGACCGGCCTCGCCTACGGCGGCGCGGAAACCCAGTTGGTGCGCCTAGCGACCCGCCTCAGGGCACGGGGTTGGGGGGTACGGGTTGTCTCCATGCTCCCGCCCCAGGCTTTTGCGGAGGAATTGGAGGCGGCGGGCATTCCGCTGGCCACCCTTAACATGCGCCGCGGCGTGCCGGACCCACGGGCGCTATTCCGGCTCGCGAGTATTCTCCGACGTGATCGGCCGCAGGTAGTTCACAGCCATATGGTTCATGCCAACCTTCTCGCACGCCTAGCCCGGCCTCTGGCCAGAGTTCCGGTACTGGTATGCACTGCGCACAACATTAACGAAGGTGGTCGTCACCGGGAATGGGCTTACCGGCTCACCGATTTTTTCTGCGACCTTACGACCCAGGTGAGCCAAGCGGGCCTCGAGCGCTATGTGCGGGTAGGGGCCGTACCTCGACACAAGATACGCTTCATCCCCAACGGGGTAGACACGGACCACTTCCGCCCTAATCCAGAGGCTGGTGCGCGTCTCCGGCACGAGTTAGGGCTTGGCAGCGCGTTCGCGTGGCTTGCGGTAGGGCGCATTGAAGGGGCAAAGGATTACCCCAACATGTTACGGGCCTTTGCCAGGGTCCTGCGGGAGCGCGGAGACACGGTGCTGCTTATCGCTGGGCAGGGCTCGCTAAGGGAGGAGGCTGAGCAGCTTGCAAATCAGCTTGGCCTTAGAGAAAAGGTGCATTTCCTCGGGGTGCGTAAGGACGTACCTGAACTTATGAACGCCGCGGACGCCTACGTCATGTCATCAGCCTGGGAGGGGATGCCCATGGTACTTCTGGAGGCAGCAGCTACGGGGCTTCCTATAGTGGCTACCGACGTGGGCGGGAACCGGGAAGTTGTTTTGGACGAACAGAGCGGCTTCCTTGTTCCCCCCGAAGACCTCGAAGCCCTGGCTCGGGCCATGCTGCACTTGATGGACCTGTCTCTGGAAGAAAGGCAGCGGATGGGCGAGTTTGGGCGCAGGTACATAGAAGAAAATTACTCCCTGGACCGAGTCGTCGACCAGTGGGAGGCGCTTTACATGGAATTGCTGGGTAAAAAGGGCCTTGGGAAAGTAGCCGAAAAGTAAATACGTTACCCGGTGAGGGTGAATAACAATGTATGCCCTTAACCTTTATGTTTTCCACCGCAAATCTGATAACTTTCACGCTTTGGTTTACGGTTTTGCTATTGACGTGGGGGAGGACGAACCTATTGCCTGGTACCAGCGGAAGATAAATGACACCAGGTCCTGGGAATTGCTGTGTTTATGGTGCATTCTCAACGGTGAATTCCTGGGCCAGTTTATTGAAAAAACGCTTTCTACAGGGAAGATTGAGGTTAAAGACCAGCAAATAGTTGTCCCCAGGTGGGAATTGCGCCCGGCCATCTATTTGGCGGGGCGCCAGGAGCATGTTACGGGGTTAAAGTCTCTGACCTACCGCACTGCCCGGGGCAGGATTTACTATGCTCTGGGAAAAACCTCTTATTTGGAGCGCCTTTTTCCTCCCGGAAATATGGAGAGGGACAAAGTTAAAGATGCCTTGCGCAAGCTGGAAGACTGGGTTGCCGGGAGTACTGGCGTCAAGCTATTAAGTGAGGATAGTGACCGTTTTGGCAATCTGGAAATTTACGACAATCTTGATGCCGGTTGCCTGCTGGAGCCTTTTGGCCTGCATGTAGAGTTAATCAAGGACATGCGAACGCACCCCGATAAGTGGTGGCAGCAACAACCGGTATCGCGTGGCGTTAAAATATGGGCTGACGAAACGTTGGAGAAAAGCCTGCCGCTGTGGGTGAATGTTTCTCTTTATAACGGGCGCAGCCATGCGCAAACTTTGCTGGCGGACGAACTAAAACAGCTCCAGCGTGCCGGAGATGTTGTTACCTGCGAAGGCGCAGAACCGATAACTTCCCTGGCAGTGAAGGTATGGTCAGGTCAGGGAAAGTTACTCCATTATTCTCACTCATATTTAATCCGATCCTTGCATTTCGACCTAAAACTGCTCACAGGCGTAAGATATATTAAAGACCCGTGGTCGGAAAAGCTGCCGCAAAAATACCGCGACCGTGCGGAAAGCGTTACAACTACCTTCAGGCAGGTGATTAATACCGGGGGATACCCTTTTGATCCCTGGGTGGCGGAAGGTGAGCTTTTTCGAAGCACACTGGCCGCGTTATTTCCTCAATCGTCACGAAGCCGCTTTTTTGTGGGTTCGCAGGATGGGGAGGTAATGTTCTTTGAGTACTTGCAGTCCTTACTTAGTCGCCCCGAGGTTAAAAAGGCAACATTCGTCGATCCTTACTTCGATACAGGTGCCGCTGCGCGCATCCTGCCCAGGCTGCAAAACCTTTCCCTTCCGGTGGAAGTAATTACCAGTCTAGTAGACAAGCAGGTCAGTGATAGTGAAAAAGCGGTTAGCCCTGAAGGCATGCGGCAGGTCCTGCGGCAGAATATAAGCTTACTGCCCCCTAACCTTAAAGTAATTAATGTGCAGAATGAACAGGCCACTGAACAGCAGTTCCATGACCGGTTTTTGCTGCTTGAGACTAAGGGTGGGATAGAGGGGTGGATACTGGGTAACTCCTTCAACTCCCAATCCCGAAGATATCCAGCCGTGATGGTGGAGCTGCCGGCGGATGTCTTAGAAAAAGTTGAAGAATATGTAGAGGGGCTGCGCGCGGGAAATGTTCCCGGCAGGGAGGAAGCACGCAGTGTGGTATTATGGGATGCCGAGGGGGTTAAAAGGCAAAGCCAGGAGGAGAAGCCAGAGGCGCTTCCCGGCAATCTTCGAGCGTTTCCCGGGTGGGAAGATATCCTGTGCTTTTTCCCTGTATCAGGTGCAGATGCGCGGGACGCTCTGCGGCAAATAATTGAGCTGGGGTACCTTGAAACCAGCGGCGAAGCGGCAAGCTGGCGGGTCAGAGAGGACAAGCGTGAGGAGGTTTTCTCCCAAATAAGGGATTATACCAAGCAGTTATTTGCGGCAGAAAACCCGGACGGTGACAAGGTTGACGCATTGTTTAGTTGTCTGGCGCACTGGATTTACTGTGGGGCCGGTTTTACGGCAGAAGATGTTATAGTAAGAAGTGAGCGTGCGGTCGCCTATTTACAGAGATTCCTTGAAAATTTGAGAAGAGAAATCTCGAATAGTATCAACGCAAAAGAGCTGCAATGGGCGCAGCTTAAAACGGTATACGAAAACTTCTCTGAGGAACCGGAAAGCTACAGACAGTGCTGGGGCTTGGGGCAGAACCCCTGGGAATTTGACCACCTATTGCGGGAAAAGGTGTTTTACGCCGAATATTTACAAAAGGCTGACCCGCACCGCTACTGTGAGGAGCTGGACCGCAATTGGGTATTGCTGCCCCACCTGTTCCACGTTTTACATTGGGAAGAGATTTCTAATGACTACTTCCAAAGTAAGGTGGCCACCAGGTTTATTCTGTTTCATCTGTTAAATTTCCGACCTGTGGCAGCGAGTACCCAGGAAGCGTGGCAAGCCGTACCTGCTGCTGGTGAGTGGAAAGTCAAAGTATTCCTGACACACCTTTCCATGCAAGGAATAGAGGAGCAGCAAAACCTTCTTCCGGAGGTACCCACGCTCCTTGACCAGGCGGTGCTCTCTGACGACGAAATACTGCCCTTTTTGACTGGCCTGAAACAAGGAGTGGCAGCCCTGTTGTCGGATTTACTTGACGCAACAAGGCCCGGGCTGGCCGGTTCTATGCGGCGGCAGGTTTTGGAGAGATGGGTTGAGAAACTTAAAGGAGAAAAGTTGTATTTTAACTACTCCCTTGACCAACCGGAAACAGAAAACATGGTCGACGTAACCTGTAAGCTGTACGGAACGGGCTGGACTGACTGGTACGTGAAGCAGTTTCTAAATGGGTTTCCTTGGAAGAAGTACCGCGACCCTTTGTACCGGTTCGCCGACTATAGTCATTGGTATGCCGATAGCCTGCGGTTGTTATGGTCGCTGTTCTTAGGGCTGACCTATCTTGTGGATAAGGTTTCCGGGCAGGGGGATGCCGAGGAGAAAACATGGGTCTTGAACGAGATAGTCAACCGTTTCGAGCAGTACCTTGTCCCCCATGTCTGGCAACTGGCGCAGGACGAAATTCTGTTGGATGAGGTATTGTATCTGATGGGTTGGCTGGCAGACCAGGCTGGCGCTGATAATTTGTGTGAGAAGTGTTTGTGCTTGGTTGAGGACCGGCGGGTGCACCTACCCCGAAAGCTTGTCATGTATCTCAGTACCTATAAGTTATTTGAAAAGCGGAAAAAGGAAGTTTTCGAAGTTCTGGAATCCCCGGTTCTGGCACTCTGGTTGAGCGAGAAGGCAAGGCACAAGCTGGACTGGATCGCTGATGCATTAGGGAGCCTGGCTGACAAGGCACCTGATCAGGATAGGGAGATATTAAGTTCTATGCGGTCAAAAGTGTTAAGGATTCGTTCGGAAGGTGTCTGAAGCGAAAGGGGTATGGGGTGAATGGCGGCTTGTAAGCCACAAATAGAAAAGGAGAGGGACAACTACCCCTGCCAGGGAAACGGCAAAGTATTGTTTATCGCTTCTGTCTATACTCACCTGGCTGCCTTTCACATCCCTTTTATGAAGCTGTTGCAGGAGAAGGGCTATGAGGTTTACGCGGCGGCTTCTTCCGCCGAAGGGCACAAGGAGGATGTAGAGGCAGAGGGGGTGACCTGTTGGGAGGTTCCCTTTACCCGTTCCCCTTACGGCTCCGCTAACGTATTGGCCTACCGCCAGCTGCGAGCTTTGTTAAAGGAGCATCGCTTCGACCTCATCCACGTCCATACCCCGGTGGCCGCTTTCCTGGGACGGTATTTAGCCAAGACCACTTACCAGGGGCCCGTTTTATACACGGCCCATGGCTTTCATTTTTATAAAGGCGCCCCGCGTCGCAACTGGCTTATTTATTATAATGCCGAGCGCCTGGCCGCCCCTTGGACGGACGGGCTGATTGTGATGAATGGTGAGGACTTTGATAACGCCCGAAGGCTAGGTTTTGAGGCGGGAAAGAACCTTTTTTACGTCCACGGCGTTGGGGTGGATCTGAGCAAGTTCTCTACCCCGGTTGCAGAGAAGGGGAGCGTGCGTGCTGCGCTGGGCATAGACCCTGACGACGTGGTAATAACCTGCGTGGCGGAATTGAATGAAAATAAGAACCACGCCTTTCTCCTTGACGCTTGGCGGGCGTTTATAAGGAGGTACGGTCATGGTCACTTATTGTTGGTAGGCAGTGGGGAAAAAATGGTTGTCCTGCAACAAAGGGTGGAGCAAGAGCGGATACCCAGGGTTCATTTCTTGGGCTACCGCAGGAACGTGCCCCAGATTCTCAGGGAAACGGATATTGTCACCCTGGTTTCCAAGCGTGAAGGCCTACCTAAAAGCATCATGGAGGCCATGGCCGCCGGCAAACCGGTGGTGGCCACCAATGTGCGTGGCAACCGCGATCTGGTGGAACACGGAAAAACGGGGTTGCTGGTGGAGCTTGGCGATGTGGATGGTCTGGCTGCGGCCATAGAAAAGCTTGTTTCCAATCCCGAACAGCGGGCCTCCATGGGTGCGGCCGGGCGGGAGAAGATCCAGGACTACTCCTTGGAGAAAGTTCTGACGGAGATGGCCGCTATCTATGACCGCTACCTGGAGTAGGAGGATTCGGATATTAACTTCGTTAAGTGCCCCCTGATAGCTGATCAACGAATGCTTATAAAGCAAGTGACATTTTCTTTTTGTATTTGGTGTATGTTGGCATAGATGAGTAGCAAGCCGGGCTAAAGGGGATTAGCCTATGTTCGGGGAAATATGGGCTTTATTGCGTCCGCATATTGTAGGTGCGTTAATAGGAACGATCTTAACATTTGTTTTTGAAGAAGCTATTAAAGCTTTTTTCAGGTCTACCTGGAGAAAGATTAAACGTTTGGCACGGATTTTCGTCCGGAAGCGGACAGTTTTTGGGGAAGAATTCATGCTGGGCAAACAAAAGTTGCCATGGATAGTTATTGATGGTGGGCACGGGGAAGCATATGATCCTGGTGATCTTGAATGCCGGTATGTGAAAGAGCGGGTAGAATTACCGGAGGAAGTAGAGAAGCTGAGAAAGATCGTTGAAGAGGAGCAACGACAGGCCAGCGCATCGCACCTGCGCGCTGCGTGGAATGGGAGCCGTTATTACCTTCATTCTTTTGTTATTGACCGCGAACCCGGTGATGAACGGAGCAGATTAAAGTTTATTTTCGGTCCCAGCGACTATTATAATTTTCTGGCCACTTCTCCTGTTTTAGATCGGCCGTTAAATGATGCTTTGCCCGGTGTAACATTGCGCAGCAAGTATTTGAAAGATCTGGACCCCTGGTCGAAGCCGGTAAGTTTCCTTGCCCATAGTTTCGGGATTAATCTTGCCGTGATTACCCGTGATGAATACATGGTTTTCGCGCAACGTTCACCAGGTACTTTTTCCCGGCCGGGGTATTGGAATGTGCCGGTAAATGAGGGGTTACAACGTCCATTCGACAATGACGAAACGGGGGCGCCTGATTTCTTTAAAGCAGCGGCCCGGGGCCTTTATGAGGAATTGGGTATATCGTTGGGGCGCGATTATAAGGAAAAGCCCAAGTTTCTTAGCTTTGGCCTGGATACTCAATTTTACCAATTTGGTCTGCTGGGATTTATCCGGATTCAACTCACGTTGGATGAGCTGCTAGCCATCCGTGCTTCAGGCGTAAAAGATAAATGGGAGGCAGTAAAAGTGGACGCGGCGAAGATGGAATTGGATAAAATTGTGTCATTCGTTCGCGATCACGAACCCTGGGCTCCGTCTGGATTGGTTTGTATTTTCCATACGCTAATTGCAATATTGGGGAAGCCGATAGCCGTGCACCGTGCATTTGAACAGATTGGGGTAAAGAAAATAACCTTAGAGGCTCCCCGGTTATCGGCATGATTATATCACGATCATAAATCTGCATCTTTGGTTGGTTTTTGTTGAAAAATACTCGCGGTATTCACCTGTAGCGAGGCTTTGCTGACAACTTTTGATAAAAATGTTTTCTGAAGCCTGGCGAGCGCAAGGGGTTATTGCTGCCTGATGGAAGAAAAAATGTGCTGTTCAATAAGCCCCGGATCGTTTCGGTCAGCCGGCGCACCGACATTCCCGCCTTTTACGGGGAAAGGTTCAGGCAACAGGTCCGCCAGGGGTGGGCGGTGAGCTGCAATCCCTTTAGCCGCCGGGCCGTCCGGGTCTCGCTACGGCCGGGAAACGAACGTCTATCCGGGCAATTAATTCGCGGTTATTTGAATTGGGGTTCTATGGTAGATAACGGCTTTGAAAGACCGAATGGAATTAAAATACGAATGGAATTAAAATATTATGTTAATAGAACTGTTTATAGAGAAAAAATAACCTAGTGGGTGAAGTAAAATGACCAGCGGCAGGCTGCTGAGGCAGTTGATTAAAATTGGCGCCCGGGACGGCGGGGAGGAGTTTCGCCGGGTGGCTGAAGAAGTTATCCGGGAAGAGCGCTTAAAAAATCATCATCTTTTGGCTAATGATCTGGAGCGTATTCTTTATGGAGAACATTCGGACCCGGGTAGAAAAAGTTTTCCGAGAGTATTGTATGATATTCCCAGAGACCGGGAAAGGGGATTGCCGCTCCTTGCAGTTCGTGAGCCGGTGCGGTATCTGCAGGACATAGTTCTTTCTGACGTTAACAAATCTATATTGGAAGAAGTGTTACTTGAAAATAGCCGTGCCGAAGTGCTGGCCAGTTACGGTCTAAAACCCATTTCCCGCCTTTTGTTTTGCGGGCCGCCGGGATGCGGGAAAACTTTAGCGGCAGAAGTTTTGGCCGCCGAATTGGGTTTGGAACTGGCGGTTGTCCGTTTTGATGCGGTAGTTTCTTCCTTTCTGGGGGAAACGTCGGCCAACCTTCGGAAAGTATTTGATTTTTTGGAAGCAAGCTGCTTTGTTGCTTTGTTTGATGAATTTGACGCGATTGGAAAGACCAGGGATGATCTTGGTGAACATGGAGAACTCAAGCGGGTTGTCAATTCTTTTTTGCAGATGATGGATGGTTTCCGGGGAAAAAGTATTTTAATTGCTGCTACCAACCACGAGCGGCTTTTGGACAAAGCTTTGTGGCGTAGATTTGATGAGGTACTGTTTTTTGAGCGGCCTAACTTAGAACAGATTCGGCAGTTGCTGATTGTTAAACTGAGGGGTGTCCGGTACGATCTGCCGCTGGAAGACCGTTCGTTTCTCAATCATTTTAAGGGCTTTTCGCATGCCGACATCGAGCGCATTCTGATCCGGGCTATTAAAACAATGGTTCTCAAAGGAAGGGAGTTTCTCACCCTGGAGCTGGTAGAAGAAGCGCGCAAGCGTGAGGAGGAAAGGCAGAATATTGTATTGAGGTTATAAGATCCGTGAAGAGGTGTTTGTGTTGGAGCGATATAACCACTTGAGATTGCAACGCCTGGTGCCGGTTAATCCCCGGCGCGTTCGACCGGGGAGAAGTAACGTAACCGTCCCGTCAGATCCGCGGGCTCATGCGCAGGAACTTTCCCGGCAACTGGAAAGGGTTGTCATAACGGCAGATAAGCAAGAACCGGGATTTGACCCCAATCTCCTGTTAAAAATTAAAGCGGTTGGAATTCAACCTGACGACCTGGAAAGCATTGAAGGCCTTCGGGTAGTCAGCCAGGAAGGGAGCGAACTGGTAGTTCTTTTTGCTTCTCAAGAAGGTCTGGATGAGTTCAGAAGAAGGCTGGCACAAATGTCGCGTGGCGAGGTACCCACCAGAAAAGATATAATTTTTGCCGTAAAAGGGATTGAAGGCTGGACGCCCGAAGATCGCCAGGGACCGGCACTGCGCCAGGAGGGTATCCCGGAAGAGGAGCCGTTTATTGTAGATGTAGAACTTTGGCCTCTGGAGAGGGGGCCGCGGCGGGAACAAATGCTCAATTATTTCGAAAACTGGTGTACTAAGAAAAACATAGTGAAAATAGACCGCGTTAACCAGGAAAATATCGTCATGTACAGGTTAAAAGTTACCAGGGAGTCACTTCAGGCAATCCTGTTGCATCGTGATGTTCGTCTTGTGGACCTTCCACCCCGTTATCAATTGTCTGTAAGCTTGGTGCATATGTCTTTAAGAGATTTGCCGGAAATTCCTTCCCCGCCGGATGGTGCTCCTGGTGTTGTCGTCCTCGACAGCGGTGTGGCAACGGGGCATCCTTTGCTGGCATCGGCCATTGGTGATGCTCAGAGTTTCTTCCCTGGTTTGGGGCCGCAAGACGAGTCCGGTCATGGTACAATGGTTTGTGGTCTTGCCTTGTATGGAGATATTGAGAAGTGCCTTAATGAGGGGCGCTTTATACCAGAGTTTCGTATTTTTAGTGGCCGGATTATAGATGCTGCTAACCGGAATGATACTGGCTTTGTCGAGAACCACATTATTGCAGCAGTTAAATATTTTGTTGAACACTATAATTGCCGGATATTTAACCTATCTTTTGGGGATTTACGCAAAATATACCTGGACGGTCACGTTCGGGGGCTGGCAACGGTACTGGATAGCCTGGCCAGGGAATACCAGGTACTTTTCGTGGTTTCAGCCGGAAATTTTGAGGGTACTGACGTTATTCCGGTCGATTGGCGGTCAGAATACCCAGATTATCTTTTTTCTCCCGAAGCACGGATAATTGACCCCGCACCGGCCTTAAATGTTTTAACCGTGGGCAGTTTAGCCAGATATGAGCAACCACGTATGGGGCAAAGACATCCTCATGATGTGGGATACCAACCGATCGCCCGTCGTGATCAACCGTCGCCTTTCACACGAACGGGACCTGGTCCCCGGAAAGCGATTAAACCTGAGGTGGTGGAGTATGGCGGGAATTTCTCGGTAGACCTCAGGCTTAGTAATCACGTTGCCGGACCAACTGATGGGCTTGGTGAAATAAGTACCGCGCATAATTTTGCTACCGGTAATTTGTTTAAAGTTGATCGGGGAACCAGTTTTGCAGCTCCTAAAATAGCGTACCTGGCCGGATTGTTGCTGCGGCGATATCCTGATGCCGGTCCCAACCTTTTGCGGGCATTGATTGTAGCTCATTCCAGGTGCCCGGAAGCAACAATAAAGCTTTTTAATGGCGATCTAGAGAAAATATTTAACGTTGTTGGCTACGGAAAGCCGGACTGGGAAAAAGTTGTATATTCTTTTGAGAATAAAGTAACGTTAATTAATCAAGAAGAAATAGAGGGGGAAAGCCACCATTTCTATGAAATTCCTCTGCCGGAGGATTTCTTTGGCCGCCAGAGAGAAGGCTGCGGCGGATAACAGTTGCTCTGGCGCACACCCCGCTCGTTCGCAGGACCAGGATTAACTATAAGGCAAGTGCAATAAATTTTAGGGTCGTTAAAAACAATAGTTTGGACAATGTTGTACGCGTTTTCCGGTATACTCCACGAGAAGAACGGGAAAAGTCAATCCCGGAAGCGGGGGATTTTATCCCCAAGGCAAGGTTTCGAAATAATGGAACTGTCCAGGCGGCCACCTGGGATTTGTCCCAGGTTGATTCAAGGTGGGGAGAAAATAAGATTTTTGTCGTGGTCACGAGAACAGTAGAACCATGGGCCAAAGATATTTTTGACCGTGAACCGTATGCTCTGGTGGTTGTTATTGAAGATTGCTCAAATCAACAGGTTAGATATTATTCACAAGTGCGGCAAATGTTGCGTGCAAGGGTGAGGGTTTAGAGAGTTGGCTTAATAAAGCAGGAAGTTTGGGTTTACTAAGCATTCCTGTAAACAGGAGTAGTGGGGCTTGAGGGAAAGAAAAAATCCTGGTATGGTGTAAATGCCAAAACCCAAAACCACCAATACCAGGAGGGATCAGCGATGTACAATCCCCTTTCCCAGAAGCTTGCCATGATCACACCTGAAACCTTAATTGTGGGTGTAGACGTGGCCAAGCATACCCACTACGCCCAAATGATCAATTTCCGGGGGGAGGGACTGCACAAGCCGTTCCCATTCCAGAATACCATATCCGGCATTGGTGATCTAGTCCAGCAAATCAGGACGATCCAGTTTAAAC
>NZ_FQUW01000065.1 GCF_900129285.1 Desulfofundulus australicus DSM 11792 | reverse complement strand
AGTGCCTCGCTGGCTACGGGCCGGACGCAGGTCATGGTGTCCACAACCACGTCGCCGTCTTGGGGTTTATAATAGTGGGGCTCCACGGAGCTGACCACCGCCAGGTTCAGCCCGGGGATGACCGGGTTCCAATGATCCCCCAGATGCACGATTTCATCCACCGCTCCCGGGTTTTTGGGATCAACCACGTGAGGGGTTGTTACGGCTATAAAACATTCTGTGTGAGGGTACAAGCCCGGTAATGCATATGGTTTACGGGTTTTTCCCAAAAGAATCTTCCAATTCCGGCAACAGTGTTGCCAGGCCTTGTTCGGGTTCGGGTATGATGTTTATATTTTCAGACTTGAGAATTTCGTTCATTTCAAAGTAATCGACTCCCAGCATATCTGCGCACTGCCGGATAGTCATCCGGCCCTCCCGGTAAGCCTGTACAGCCTCTTTTTTGTAGATTTCACGTAGCGCAAAGGAAACTAATTGCTGAAGGGCGGATGAACGGTCCAGGTACCTTTTGGAAGCATATGCGTCCAACCTTTTTAAGAGCACCGGATCAAACTCGGTGCTTATTCTTACTCTTTTTTCCATTGTCTCTTGGCCTCCAGGTAAAGTTTTGCTATTTTTTCGTCCAGTCGCCTGTGTTTTACCAAACCATCAAGGGCCGATTTGAAACTGTCATAGTTAAGATAGTACAGAAGGAATTCCGGCGAGGTATGAACCTTCAGGCCGGCTCCAAGAGCCTTTTTACGCAACCTTATATCATCCGTCAACAGGACGGCCTTTCGCTGAAAAGCCAGGGATAAAACGCTATCATCCACCGGTGATATTCCTTTTGTTCCCAGGCGATTTGATACCGCCACGCTTTTGACCAGGGGTGGTTCGGGGAGAAAGACTTCACGGCTGATCAGAAACGCATCGGCGTAGCCCCGGTGTAAACCTGTTTCAACAACTTCCTGGTACACTTCCTCCGGGCACAGGGCAGGCCCGGGCAGCAGCTTAATCAACTGGAGGGCGTTAATCCTGGACAGCGAGATTAAGAACGATGAGTCCACCACATATTCAGGCAATGCTTTCACCCGCTTATGATTGTTTTGATTTCCTCAACCAAACGTTCAACTGCCATTGGATTTCACCTCGTTGTCCAGTATACCATATTCTGTAATTAGGAGCAATAATCAGCGATGGGCTACCGCCTTGAAGAAACTGTATGAGTGGGCCATGTGAGACCTGCTCATATGACATCCTTTAAGTGCCCCGTGAGTAACGCGGCCTTCAAGAGCCGCGACTTTTACGCTGTCTGTAACGAGTTGGGGGTTGATCCCTATTTTCCCCTGCTGTTTATCACAGGAGTCTACCAGCCCCGTGACGAAGATTACCTTCGGCGTAATCTATACGCTCACCGCGCATGGCCTCACCACATCCTGAAGCTGCTCCCAGACCAGATACTGCAAAAGATGAATTGTAGTCCGTCTTATCGCTTCAACGAAGAACTTGTATTTGAGACCGATCCCTCAGCGGGAGACTACTGGTGCAACGGAGCAGAGTTCAAGATAAGACGCCTGACTGACATCAAGAACCAGGAAATGCTAATTGAGATTGCTGAGGAGTTATTGGCCCCGCGCATTGCTTTAGAAACCAAATCGGCTAACCGGTGGTCTTTGGAAGGGGGGCCGCGCGGGAACAGAGCACTTGTGCCGGTGTCGCTCCCGCAGGGCCGCGAGGCGCTCCGGGCTCCGGGCGACTTCGACCGCCCAGGCGAAAGACGCGCCTTTCGCCCGCGGCGAGGCAGCGGCCAACCAGGTACCAGATCCCGTGCCGGCTGAGCAGGCCGTACGGCTCGACCTCGCGTGTGGTCAGTTGCCCGTCGGAGGCGCGCCGGTAGGCCAACCGTACCCTTTTGGCCAGGCGGATGGCCTGGAGTATCCGCTCTACCAGGCGCGCGTTCTTCTGCGGGTTTGCCGGGCCGTGCCCCGAGACGTATACGTAGCGCTCCATCTCCTGCCGCAGGCGACTCCACTCGGCTACCCGCTGCAGTACGCTCTCGAAGACGAGCTTCAAAAGCACTTCGAACTGGTCGGGCAGGAGGTGCCGCTGCTGCGGGTAGAGGCTTAAGGCCAGGAGCAGGGCCAGGCCAGGATCGAACCGGGGCGCGGCGAGGTCGCGGGTGAAGATGTACGTGTGGCGGTCGCCTTTTTTCCGGACCTCGATGGCCCGCGGCTCCCTGTCGATCTCCTCGCAGTCGTCCTCATCGTTGTAGGCCAGCGGGTCGAAGAGGAGGTTGATGCGCCGGATGATGCGCCGGATGGTCTTCTCGCTCGGCTCCCGGTCCTTGACCTCCCGGTATGCCTCCTTCAGCTCTTCCAGGGTGGCCCCGCCTGCGGGCGTTTTTTCGATCACCGTGAGCAGGATCTTGATGACCGCCTCCGGGTGGTCCCGGGTACGCGGGTACGGCATAGTGGCTCCCCCTCCCTTGTCCTTCTACCTGATGCCCGGGGCATTGTATTCCCGTCTCATTTTCCCCGTGGTCGTGAAACATTTCCCCCGGATCCATTCGTTT
>NZ_FQUW01000030.1 GCF_900129285.1 Desulfofundulus australicus DSM 11792 | reverse complement strand
ACCAGACAACCGGGGTTGGGGCATGAGAGTGGTTGGGGAAAGGGAAAATCTTTGCCCAGGCGGGCGTATTCTTCCGGCGGTACAGGCGTGTAAAATATCTGCTGCATGGCGGTCACTTCCAGCAAATATTCTACCTGTTCCACAGCCGGAAGAAAAGGGGTCAGTCACTGGTTGTCATATTCTGGTGAATAGACGGACTGACTGACCTGAAATACCAGCACAATTTGCGAAGCAGTTGCAGATTATTCTGGTATCGGAAATAGTTGCAGATTGTTCAATCTGCGAAAATGGGCAGGGGTTGGGCTAAATCAAAGTGAGAATTGACACACAAATAAACCACGGTACCTTTCCCACCCCCGGTAAACGGCTGGCAAAATAAGAACCCATCTCCCCTGCGCCTTCCGGAACGTAAAGGTAAAAGTGAAACTCCTCCAGAGAATTCAAGGACCCCCACCACCTCATCCTCGCTCCGCAGGGGCAGCCCGACCCCCGGGTTCTCCGGAGCTTATCTTTTCTATAAGTAACCCTACTATATTATATCATGATCAGGGTCTATCAGGATCCCCTTTTCCTTTTATTATCCCCTCACCTTTTACCGGATTTTTTCATACCTTATTATTGAAAACCAGCTATACCAAAATATAGAAAGGAGGCAACCGTATGGCTCCCGATCCCGGCTACTACTATGGCCAGTTCTCCTTTATTCTCTTCCTGATCCTGATTCTGCTGTTCTTCGGCAGGGGCTTCTTCCCCTATCAGGCCCAATAAACCCCGGCCGGGCGCCTTATGGCGCCCGGTCCTCTTTCCGGTCCGCATCAGCATACTGCACGAATTCCTCTTCCCTGCCGCTGCGGGTCAAACGGCCGTAAAAACCCACCCGGTCGAAATTGCCTTCCCTCAGCCCGGGCAGGACTTCCGTTGCCCTTTTCCCCAGGATATCTTCTTTCTTGAGCCCGGTCATTTCTTCAAAGGCAGAGTTAACATCAAGGAAAATGTAGTCCTCGGGGGAGCCCCTATCATCGTAAATTACCCCGTGTAGGCGCAGGCACAGGGCAGGAGCTCCATAATCTCCCGGTTTATGCAGGCCACCTGAGGTTCATTCAGTTTTTACTTTATTTGTTGACACGTGTTTTTATACGTGTTATAATACTCGTGAGGTGAGGGTGAGTGAAAACATATTCATCCAAGGAACTAATCCGCATGGTGCAGGAAGCAGGCTGGATGCTTGTTAGGGTCAGCGGTAGTCACCACCAATTCAAACACCCAACAAGGCCAGGATTAGTCACTATCCCTCACCCGAGAAAAAGCCTCCCAACTAAAACAGTCAAGAGTATCCTTAAGCAAGCAGGTTTAGATAAATAATGGCCTAATATCCTGAAAGGAGGTCCCGGTTATGCCCAAGGACAGATATATCTATCCTGCCATCTTTAATTACGCTGACGATGGCATCTCGGTAGAATTCCCCGACTTACCCGGATGCTACACCTGCGGCGACAACGATGAGGAAGCGCTTCGCATGGCTAAAGAAGCATTAGCCCTTCACTTATACGGGCTGGAGGAGGAAAACTATCCCATTCCCGAACCCAGCCCTGTAAACAAATTAAAAGTGGAACCAAATCAGGTTGTCGTCCTCGTCGAAGCCTGGATGCCACCCTTCCGCGACGAGATGAAGCACCGGGCTGTCAAAAAAACGCTGACCATACCCAAATGGCTTGATGATTTAGCCCGGGAACACAATGTCAACTTCTCTCACTTACTGCAAAATGCCCTGAAAGAGTATTTGGGCATAAACGAAAAGCAGCCATAGCTGGCTGCATTCGTTTTACTTTCATATATAAAGCCGCCTTTGCAGGCAGCTCCTGGTAGCGTATACAACCCTCTGCCCCCAAAAAGCATAGGCACCGGGGGTTCGCTTTTCGCTAAAAAACGAAGGGCCGCAATTCCCTGCGGCACCTTGCCTTGCTGGAGCTGGTGGTCGGATTCGAACCGACGACCTGCGCATTACGAGTGCGCTGCTCTACCGCTGAGCTACACCAGCGCGGAGTATTAACTTACCGGCCGGCTTACATGCCGCGCCTTACTTATATTACCGCATAACCGGGCCGTTTGTCAATTGGTATCGCCCGGCGGGGCCGGGACGCACGCCTTCCAGCTCCAGCAGCCACTGTTTCAGCGGCAGGCCGCCCCCGAAACCGCCCGGGGACCCGTCACTGCAGATGACCCGGTGGCAGGGTATGACCAGGGGAACCCGGTTGGCCCTTACGGCCCCGCCCGCAGCCCGGGCGGCCCGGGGGTAGCCGGCGGCCTCCGCCACCTGCCGGTATGACCATAACTGGCCGTAACCTATGTGCCGGACGGTTTCCAGCACCCGCGCTGTAAAGGGCCTGTATAATGAGAGGTCCACGGGGATATCCGTAAAGGAAACCCGCCGCCCCCGGAAATACCGGTTCAGCCGCTCTTTCAGGGTGGAGAGCCACTTTCCCGCCGCCGGCCCGCCCCGGCAATTTGCGCCGCACCCCGATTCATCCCGCAGGGCAGCCAGGGCCTCCTCCCGATGGGGCCGGGGAAAGGTAAGAGCCACCAGCCCCCGCTCACTCCAGGCAGTGCCCACCCAGCCCGCTACGGTAGGCAGCAAATGTATATTGCCCATACTCTACTCCTGCCTCCCGGCCGCCCGGATAAAAATGGCCAGCCCCGCAATGATGGCCAGGCCCCCGGCCAGCTGCAGGAACGAAGGTACTTGATGAAAAATGAAGTAAGCCAGAATGGTGGCCCCTACCGGTTCGCCCAGCAGACTCACCGACACCACGGCCGCCTTGACGTAACGCAGGGCCCAGTTGAAAATGGTGTGGCCGAAAATGGTGGATACCAGGGCCAGGAGAAAGAACCACAGCCATGTTGCCGGGGGATACGGAAACAGGGGCACCCCGGCCAGCAGGGCGCCCGCCAGCAGGGTCACCGCGCTGGCCCCGTAGACGACGAAAATGTAGGGGAGCAGTGAAAGACGGTGCCGCAGGCCGCGCCCGATTAAAACGTAGCCGGCCACAAAAATGGCCCCGGCAAAGGCCAGGATGTCCCCCCAGAAGGCCCGCCCCCCGATTTGAAAGTCGCCCACCCCCACCACAACGCTGCCGAGCAGGGCCAGGGCCGCCCCCGCAAGCCCGGGGAGGGCGATTTTTTCCCTGTAGAGCAGGTAGCCCCCCAGAACGGTAAACAGGGGCTGCATGGCCACCAGTACGGTGGAGCTGGCGATGGAAGTGTACTCCAGGGAGGCAATCCAGGCAGTAAAATGCAGCGCCAGCAAAACGCCGGAAAGGCAGGCCAGAAGGATATCCCGCCGGCCCATGGAGCGCAGTTCCTCCCGCTCCCTGGTCAGGACCACGGGGGTAATCATGAGCACGGTAAACCCCAGCCGGTAGAAGGCAATAATCATGGGCGGAGCCGCGGCCAGCTTGGTAAAAATGGAAGAGAAGGCAGCCCCCATCACCCCCACCAGGATGGCCAGGTAAGGGTTGACCAGGGGGCGCTCCAGATGAGCGGTTACCGGTTCCATACTCTGCCGGAGTGAAAGCGGTGCCCTGGCAGGCGAGCTCATGGATTACATCTCCCGTCCATAAAACTTTTTAAAAGCAGGGATTGCTAGTAAGCGTCAAATACCGGCCCCGGGGCGAACCGGCAGCAGTGCCTGCGCGCCGGAGCCCTGCGCTTCAATAATCAAACAAATCGGTGGAAAGGTAGCGTTCTCCCGTATCCGGGAGCAGGACCACCACGTTTTTACCCCGGTTTTCCGGCCGGCTGGCCACCTGGATGGCCGCCCAGGCGGCCGCCCCCGCGGAAATCCCCACCAGCAGGCCCTCCTCCCGGGCCAGGCGGCGGGCGGTGTGCAGCGCATCTTCATCGGTTACCCGGATGATTTCATCCAGCAGGGACCGGTCGAGCACTTCCGGCACAAAACCCGCACCAATGCCCTGAATTTTATGGGGCCCGGGTTCCCCGCCGGAAAGCACCGGCGAGGCGGCCGGTTCCACCGCCACCGCCCGCAGGGAGGGACGGCGGGCCTTCAAAACGGAGGCCACCCCGGTGATGGTACCCCCGGTGCCAACGCCGGCCACAAAGAAATCCACCTCGCCGCCGGTATCCCGCCAGATTTCTTCGGCCGTGGTGGCCCGGTGGGCTGCCGGGTTGGCCGGGTTGGCAAACTGCTGCGGGATAAAGGCGTTGGGGTGAGAAGCCGCCAGCTCCTGCGCCTTACGCACCGCCCCGGCCATACCCTCGCTGCCGGGGGTGAGAACCACTTCGGCTCCGTAGGCAGCCAGGAGCCTGCGACGCTCCACGCTCATGGTTTCGGGCATGGTCAGCACCAGGCGGTAACCCCGGACTGCGCAGACCATGGCCAGGCCGATACCGGTATTTCCGCTGGTAGGCTCGATGATCAGCGTGTCCCTGGTGATCAGCCCCTTTTCTTCCGCCTCCCGGATCATATTGCAGGCTATCCGGTCTTTAACGCTGCCGCCGGGATTGAAGTACTCCAGCTTGGCCAGGACGGCGGCGGGCAGGCCGGAAGCCACCCGGCCCAGGCGAACCAGGGGCGTGGAACCAATCAATTCCGTCACATCGTTATATATCCCCATCTCCAATCAGCCTCCAGAATGCTGCTGAGCAGCACGTAAAAATTACCTCTCCCTATTATAACCCGGGGGCAGGCCGGGGTAAATTCCCGGAAGGCGCAATCTTTTAAATGACAACCACGCCGGTTCCCGGAACAAAAAAAGGGGACAACCGCCCCAAAAAAAAGACCGGCCCTTTGGGGGCAGGTCAGAGGGGGATTGGAGGGGGATTTATATGAAGAGGTTGACGTTGGCTTCATCGGCTTCGGCCAGATAGGTGGCCACCCCGGCAAACTCCAGGCCGTCGATAAGTTCTTCCTTTCTAATGCCCATCACATCCATGGACATGGTACAGGCAATCATCTTGATGCCCTGTTCCCTGGCCGAGGCAATCAACTCCGTAAGGGGGGTGACGTTCTGCTGTTTCATGACGATCTTCATCATCCTTGCCCCCAGGCCGCCAAAGTTCATTTTGGATATGCCCAGCCTGTCGGCTCCCCTGGGCATCATCCAGCCGAACAGGGCCTGCAGGAAGCTCTTCTTCACTTTAACCTTCTCCGGCTTTCTCAGGACATTCAGCCCCCAGAAGGTGAAAAACATGGTCACCTCGTCACCCATGGCGGCTGCACCGTTGGCAATTATGAAAGCGGCCATCACCCGGTCCAGGTCACCGCTGAACACAATGATGGTCTTTTTCATGCATCTCTCACCCCCGCATATTTTCCTGCAACCAGGAAAATTCTTCACCCTATCCCTCACAGTAGGCCCGTACCAGGTAGCCGGATATATCCTCCAGCTGGATTTCACCCCCGGCAGCCTTCCGCAGGTTGACCAGACAGATGGGGCACATGGTCACCACCCTGCCGGAAACCTTCTTGAGCTGCTCCACCCTTTTGGCCGCGGTTTCCCTGGCCTTTTTGGGGAACAGGGATTCGGCGGGCCCCCCACAGCAGAGGGTGAACCTGCCGGAATCCGCCGGTTCTTTGAGGTCCACGCCCGCCCTGAGCAGCAGGGTCCTCTGTTCCTGCAGCACGTTTTCGCACCGGGCGTAAAGACAGGAATCGTGGAGGGCCGCTTCCAGGCGGAGCTCCTTCCGGGGCACAGCGCCCCGCTCCACCAGCACTTCCAGGTAACTTTTCACCTGCAGGTCATGCTGGCCAGTTAAAGCGGGGTACACGGAGCGGAGCATGTGGGTGGTATGGGGATCGACGGTAATGACCCTTTTTACCCGGTACTTTTTAAATACCCCGGCCAGCCTGCGGGTGTGGGCTTCCACCACATCATCCGCACCCAGATCGTAGGCCAGCGCCCCCGAATAGAGATCATCCTCGTACAGGTAGCCGAAATCAACCCCCGCCCGCCTCAGGAGGCGGGCGATATTAACCAGTATCCGGTCGCTGGATTCACGCTCACTCCCGGGAGGCCGGGCCATCAGGGCGGAAATGTTGATCACCCTGTTGGCCATCCTCCCGTATTTGATCATCCCGGCAAGCCAGGAATCCTCAATTTTTTCCTGGAACCTGTTCAGGGCCTGGATGTAAGGAACAAGCTGGTACATCCCGCCGGTATAGAGGATGGTTTCCCCGCCCCGGGCCAGCCCCAGGCCCCTGGCCCAGGCAGCGGTGCTCCTGGCCGGGATGGGCAGAACGGATTTTCTCATCCGCAGGTTGTCCGCGAGAATGCCCACGGTATCTCCAATTGGTAGCGGCATGATCCCATTCTCCTCAAATTTGAAAAACTTTCTTGTTCAGGTAGTAGCGCAGGAAACGTACATTTTCTGCGACCCGCACCTGCGCCGGGCAGTTGACCTCACAAAGGCGGCACAGCAGGCAGGAGTAAACAGCCTGGACATTTTCCAGCACCCTGTCCTTCACGCCCAGCAGGACGTAGCGGAACAGCTTCCGGGGGAGGAGCTCGATGCCCATGGGGCACACCGCGCTGCACACCCCGCAGTTCAAACAGGCCCGGGCATCAAAACGGCCGAAACTGTTAACTTCTTCCGCGAAGAGGGGATCCATCCGTGGCATCAGCACTCCTCCTTGCAAACGGCCCTGTACCTGTAGTAACCCTCGTCGGTCAGCTCATCCTCACATACCTGCCCGTACTTGCGCATGCCCATAACCCAGAACATGACTTCATGGCCGGGACGGTCCAGTGCCCGGGCTATTTCCGGAATGGTTTTGGGGCCGTCCTTCAGGAGGTCCAGGATTTTATCCCTCATCAGCATCTCTTCCCTGATTACTTCCCGGATATCTCTCACCCTGCCGTCCATCAGCATATCTCCTTTGCCAGGGCATCAATCATGGCCCTGATCTGCTCATCTGAATAACCCTTGAGGTTGAGGGCCCCCCGGGAACAGGACGGTACGCAGCCCCCGCAGCCCTTGCATACCGCTTCGTTGACCCGGGCCACTTCCCTGTCCTGGTAATGCTCCCGTTCAATGGCGGAATAGGGACAGGTCCCTGCACATTCACCGCACCAGTTACACCGCCGGGGATCCACGGCGGCAACCAGGGGCTCCAGCTCGACATACCCTTTTTTGAGGATGGAGGCGCTCTGGGTTACCGCGGCCAGGGCGGAAGCAACGCTCTCGGAAGAATTTTTGGGCCCCTGGCAGGTGCCGCAGATAAACAGGCCATCCACCACCGTTTCCACCGGGCGCAGCTTGGGGTGGATCTCGTTGAAAAAGCCGTCCCTGCCCACGGGCAGCTTCAGAATATCCACCAGTTTTCCGTTCTCCCGGGGTACCATACCGGTGACCAGCACCACCAGATCGGCCTGGAGCTCAAACTCCTCCCCGCAGGTGAGCAGGTCCTTCACGGTAACCTTTAATTTCCCACCCTCGCCCCGTTCAACCCTGGGGGGCTCGCTCTCATCAAATTTCAGGAACACCGCCCCCCGCCTGAGGGCCTCCTGGTAGAACAGCTCGAACCTGCCGTAGGTACGCATATCCCGGAAAAGGTGGTACTGGCGGACTCCGGGGCTTTTGTCAAAAGCCAGGCTGGCCGCGTGGACTGCCGCATTACAGCAGTAACGGGAGCAATAGCGGTTGGCCCCTTCCCCACCCGCACCCTGCCTGCTGCCAACACAGTAAACGTAAACCACGTCCTTCACTTCCCGGCCCCGGAAGTTCAACCCGGCACCGGGAGCATCCAGGAGCTCCAGGAAGTCATCCAGGGTTATTACCCCCTCCAGCCCGAAGCCGTACTCGCCCTCCCGGGGCTGGTAGAGGTCGAAACCGGTGGCTACAATGATTGCCCCTACCTGTACCCCGATTTCACTTTCCACGGGCTCCCTCACCCGTATCCTCACCTGAAAGTTCCCGATACTGCCTGACTTTTCTACCAGCCCGGCACCGGTAAAAAGGGTTATATTTTCCCTCTTCTGCACTTCCTCAACCAGCTGGTTAATCAGCTCCCGGCCCCTTTTACCGTGGGGGTACATCCTCCCCAGGCGGGCCACCCGGCCGCCCGGGGCTGCTTCCCGCTCCACCACATAAACACTGATGCCGGTGTCCGCCAGGCCGATGGCCGCCCGCAGCCCGGCTATCCCCGCGCCAACCACCAGTACTGCAGGTACCGTGTCAATTTTAAGTGGCTGGAGCGGCTCGGTTAACCTGGTCCTGGCAATGCCCGCCCTGACCAGCCTGATGGCCTTGGCAGTGGCCCCTTCCCTGTCACCGGTGTGGGCCCAGGAACACTGTTCCCTGATATTGACCTGGGTGTACTGGTAGGGGTTGAGTCCCGCCCTTTTCGCCACATCCCTGAAAGTATGAAGGTGCAGCCTGGGGGAACAGGATGCCACCACCAGCCCGTCCAGTTCCTGCTCTTTGATGTCCCGGATTATCTCCTGCTGGGAGGCGTCGGAACAGGTGAACATGGCCTCCCTGGCCACCACCACTCCCGGCTCTTCCCGGACGGCCTCGACCACCCTGTTCACATCCACGTAATCGGAAATGTTCCCGCCGCAGTGGCAGACGTACACACCTATTCTCCGGTCCTTCATTTTTTCATCCTTATCCTTTCCACATAGGCCGCCGCCAGAGCTGCCGCAGCGCCGGCATGTAATATGGAGTCGGGTATGTCGCGGGCACCGGAAGCAGCTCCGGCCACGAAGACCCCTTCGATACTTGTTTTGCCCGGATTCAGGTCTTCATCCACTTCCCTGACGAACAGGTTTTCATCCAGCTCCAGCTTCGCGTTGCCAAACAGCTCCGGAACCCGCGGGTTGGGAAGGAGGCCCGTGGAGAGAACCACCAGGTCGTGTTCCGCCCGGGCGAGTTTCCCGCCGTGGTCAATATCCTCGTAGTAAAGGAGGAGGTTACCGTCTTCCTTTTCCTCGATCCTGGCCACCCTGCCCTTGATAAAACGGGCGCCCATATCCCGGGCCTGGTTGTAAAATTCCTCATATCCCTTGCCAAAGGCCCGGATGTCGATATAATAAACCGTTACGTCGGCCAGGGGCAGCGCGCCCATAATCAGCTGGTTTTGCTTGATCGAGTACATGCAGCATACCCGGGAGCATACAGGGTTGTTCACCGACCGGTCCCTGGAACCGGTGCAGAGCACAAAGGCTATGTTCTCGGGCACCCTGCCGTCGGATGGCCTCAGCACGGCGTTATAGGGCCTGGTGGGAGCCAGCAGCCGGTCCATCTGCATGCCGGTGATGACGTTTTTAAACTTCCCGTAACCGTACTGCGGCTTCTCCCGGGCGGGGAAGAACTGAAACCCCGTGGCTATAATCACCGCACCCACCTGATACTCTTTCTGCTCCTCCTTCATGGAAAGGTCAACGGCACCGGCCGGGCAGGTGGCCGCACACTGGCGGCATTCGGAACAAACCCCGCAGTCCAGGCACCTGCCGGCACTGTACCGCGCCTGTTCCTCCGAGAGAGGCAGTTCCGTTGCGGAAAAATCGCCGGGCCTTTCCTGCAGGAGTTCGCCCTCTTCCACCGGGGGCAGGGTCCGGTAGCTCTGCTGCCGGCCCAGAACCTTTTCCCTGTCCACCACCGGCATCCGGTAATCAAACTCCACACCTTTAAGTTCTTCTCCCTTTAAATAGCGGTCGATGAAGAAGGCCGCCCGCCTGCCCTGGGCCACTGCCTTCACGATCATGGAGGGGCCGGTGACCACGTCTCCCCCGGCAAAGACGTAGGGTACGGCGGTTTGCAGGGTGTGCGGGTCCACCCTGATGGTACCATTGTCGTTGAGGGGCAATATTTTCCGAAAGGCCCCCGTATCCGGTTCCAGGCCGATAGCCGTTATGACCACATCGGCCGCAATCCTGTACCCGGAGCCGGCAACTGGCTCCGGCTTCCTCCTCCCGCCGGCGTCCGGCTCACCCGGCTCCATCCTGACGCTCTCCACCGCCGCCACTTTCCCACCGCTGCCCACAAACTTCAGGGGCGCGCTCAAAAATTGAAACTCCACCCCTTCCCGCTCCGCAGCTACGACTTCCCTTTCATGGGCGGGCATCTCGGCTTTCGTCCTGCGGTACTGGACGATAACCCTTCGCGCACCCAGCCTTACGGCCACCCTGGCCGCATCCACGGCCACGTTACCGCCGCCCACCACCACCACCGTCTTCCCGGCAAGGGATATCCTGCGGCCTTCGTTCACCTGCTGCAGGAAATCCAGGGCGCGGTACACACCCTCCAGATCCTCGCCTTCAATCCCCATTGGCCTGGAGCGCGGTGTACCGGTGGCCACGAATATGGCGTCAAAACCTTCATTCTTCAGCTCTTCCAGGTTTTCCACCCTGCATCCGGTTTTGATTTCCACACCCAGGGCCACCACGTTCTCTATATCCCTGGCCACCACCTCTTTGGGCAGGCGGTAGGAAGGGATGGCCGTGCGCAGCATGCCGCCGGGCTGCGGCCCCGCTTCAAAAACGGTCACCCGGTAGCCCTTTTTAGCCAGGAAGAAGGCGGCGGTGAGCCCCGCCGGCCCCGCTCCCACCACGGCCACCCTTTTATCCTCCCGCTCCTGCGGGGGCGAAAGCCGGGGCGCCGGGTGTTCCGCATAATAGCGGTCGGCGATAAAACGCTTGATCCTCCTGATGGGCAGCGGGCCTTCCAGCCGGTTCCGGGTGCACTCGCCTTCGCAGGGGGCGTAGCAGGCCCTGCCCAGGCTGCCCACCAGCGGTGTGCTTTCCAGCACCAGCTCGAAGGCCTCCCGGTACTTCCCGCTCCTGACCAGGGCGATATACCCGTGGGCCTTGATGCCGGCCGGGCAGGCAAAGGAACAGGGGGACGTCCCCTCCCGCTCTATGACGGCCTTTTTGGGGACAGCCTGGGGGAAGGGGATGTAGGCCGCCCTCCTGGCCACCATGTCGAAGTTGAACTGATCCGGAACCGCGACATTGCAGTTCATTTCACACTGGCGGCAACCGGTGCAGAGGGAGTGGTGGACAAAGGTGGGTTTGCGGCGGACCCGGACGGCAAACTGGCCCCCCGGCAGCTTCCTGATCTCCTCCACTTCGGAGTAAATCAGCACGTCAATGTTGGGATGGTGTACTGTGGCGGCCATCTTGGGGGTGGAGATACAGCTGGCGCAGTCAAGGGTGGGAAATACCTTGCTCAGCAAAATCATCTTGCCGCCCACACTGGCTTCCTTTTCCACCAGCAGGACCCGGTAACCCATATCTCCCAGCTTGAGGGCCGACTCCATACCCCCAATCCCGCTGCCGATGACGAGAACATCGTAATTCATGCTTTATCCCTTCCTGGCGGGCCCGAGATTTTTCAAGGCCTCGGAAAATTCTTTCATGTGGCCGGTAAACGGCCCGGCACAGACCGAGCAGATGGCCGACATTCGTACCCTCTGGGGTTCATATCCCTTTTGTTCGAGCAACTCCTGAGCCCTGCGCACAATCTCCGACGTTCTCTTTGCACAGTCGGGAAGGTAGGCGCATTCTTCCCCGTCGGCAGCCAGGAAAACCCCGTCAAAGCCCCTTTCCACCGCATAGGCGATCCATTCGGGCCTGATACCGCTGGTGCAGGGCATGCTGATAACCGTAACCGAAGGTGGGTAGTGCATATGGGAACTACCGGCAAGGTCAATACCGGGATCGGAAATGTTGTTGGTGGAAAAGACGAGGATCTTTGGTGAAAAGTCGCTGTTGATGCCGGCCTGCCCGGACATGCTACTTCATCCTTTTCACATAGAGCTTCCAGTAACCGGCTTCTTCAACCACACCGAGGAATTCGTGGCCCATTTTCCTGGCCCAGGCCGGAATGTCCCTCTGGGACCCGGAATCGGTAGCCAGGATCTCCATTACTTCTCCCACTTTAACGTCGGCAATGGCCTTTTTGGCCGCCATAATGGGGCCGGGGCAGGAAACCCCCCGGGCGTCCACAACCTTATCCGCCTTGATGTTCTGCAGTTCCGCTGTGGTCATAAACAAAGTCCGCCTCCTTATTCCGGGATATATTTCAACCATCTTTCAGGTACCGGCCCGGCCGGGCCGGTACCATCTACCCTTACCGGTATATGAAAATACTAATACCAGTAGGGGTATCTATTGAGTATAAATTAACACCCCTTTCCGGGGATTGTCAAGATCTTTTTTTAACAATTACCGCCGGCACTTTTACCCATGGGGCCGGCATCTTTCCCGCAGGTTACCAACCTGCCGCATCTTAACAACCTCACCCGCCACCGCCGGCCAGCAAAAAGATGGCCAGCCCGGCCGCCACCAGCCCGATGGTCCAGCCTGCGGGGAGGTTGGCCAGCAGCCCCACCGCAGCCAGCACAAGGCCGCCCAGGCGGACTACCAAACGCATACCGGGGTTCATACCTGCTCACCTCCCGCTCCAGAATCCATCAAGGGGGTCCTTCCACATAATTACCGCATCCTCGTTGGTATCGGTATAATAACCCCGGCGCCGTCCCCGCTCCACGAAACCCAGCGAGGCATAAAGGCGCCTGGCCACCTGGTTGGAGGTCCGCACCTCGAGGGTCATGCGGCTGGCTCCCAGCATAACCGCCCGGCGCATGAGTTCCTGCATCAGCCTGCGCCCGACCTGCCGCCGGCGGTAGTCGGGATGTACGGCCACATTGGTTACGTGAGCCTCATCCAGGATCAGCCACATGCCGGCATAACCGATCACCTTCTGCCCCGCCAGGACCACAATATATACGGCAAACTCATTTTGCAGCAGCTCATGGGTAAAGGCATGGCGGGACCACGGGGTGGGGAAAGAGGCCTGCTCGATGGCCATAACTTCATCCAAATGCTCACAGGACATTTCGGTAAAAGTCAGTTCCATAGGAAACACCGGCTTACCCTTTTTGTTTTTGCAGCCATTTTACTTCTGCTTCGGATAACCGGATATAATCGGGCAAGAGTTTAAGGGGATCCATACCCTCACCGGCCACCAGCCGCCGGTAACCCAGCTCGGCCACCGGTGCCCCCCTGGGCCAGGAAGCGCTGCCCGGGGCCAGCAAAACCCGGCCACCAAGCTGTTTTAAGAAGAATTCACCGTAAACGGGAACGCCGTCGCCCAGCAAAGTAACGGGCAGATCCCGGGATTCCAGGCGCCGGGCGAGTTCCTCCGGGCGGATGGCCATGGGGCCCTCCAGCCGCTCCAGCTTCCCTGCGACCGTCCGGTATACCGCCGCGTAAACCTCGTCCCTGCGGGCGTTGAGAATGGGGCAGATCAGCCCCTCCTGGCCCGTTAAAGGATAGGCCAGGGCCTCCAGGGTGCTGATACCCACGATGGGCAGCCCCCAGACCTGGGCCAGCGTTTTGGCCGTGGCCATGCCTATGCGCAGGCCGGTAAAGGACCCGGGACCCGAGGAAACGGCTATACCCCCCAGGTCTTGACGGGTAACCCCTGCATCCTCCATTACGGCTTTTATCATGGGCAACAGGTTCACCGAATGGGTACGCTGGTTGTTGACCATCCGTTCGGCCAGCACCTTTTCCCCCCGGACCACCGCCACTGCAGCCACCGGGGTTGCAGCTTCAATGCCGAGCACGAACAAGGGTGCTCAACTCCTTCACCAGTTCTTCATAGCGCTCCCCCCGGGGGGCAAACAAAATCCTGCGCAGCTCGGGATCCTGGAGAGAGCCCTCAAGGTAGATATCCAGCCTTTCAGAAGGTAAAATCTCCTTCACCCGCCCCGCCCATTCAACCAGGGTCACGCCGGACCCGTAGAAATAGTCCTCGTAACCCAGGTCAGCCATATCCCCCGGCCCTTCCAGGCGGTAAACGTCCATATGATAAAGGGGCAGGCGGCCGGAGTATTCGTTAATTAAAGTAAACGTGGGGCTGGTTACCGGCCCGGCAACTCCCAGCCCCCGGGCAATGCCCCGGGCCAGCACCGTTTTACCCGCACCCAGCTCCCCGTGCAGGCAAAGGACGTCCCCCGGTTGTAAAAGGGAGGCCAGGAGACGGCCCAGTTCTTCCGTTTCCCCGGCGGAACGGGTCTGCCATACCAGAGCCATGAAACCACCTGTTTTTTAATTCTATACCGGAACAGAAAAGCCTGCCAGTATTATAACCCATAGACAGGCCGGAGCAAAACTCTTTGTAAGCCATAAAGGGTTAAGGGGCAAAGTGATCGTAGCCGCGGGCCTCCAGGGGGACGCAACGACCGCCGGGCAATTCCAGCACCATTCCCTTTTCCGCCGGGATAACCTCTCCGATACAACGGCATTCCTCGCCGGCCGCGGCAAGCCTTTCCTCCACCAGGGCAACCCGTTCCGGCGGAATGGTGAAAACCAGCTCAAAATCCTCACCCCCGGAAAAAGCCCAGTCCAGGGGATCCCGGCCCGCCAGGGCAGCCACTTCCCTCACCCGGTAGTCCACGGGAATATCCGCCGCCCGCACCCGGCACCCCACCCCGCTGGCCCGGCAGATCTCCCGCAGTTCGGCAGCCAGGCCGTCGCTGACGTCATCCATGGCCGTTACCCCCGCCGCGGATAAAATCCGCCCGCTGCGCAGTTTTGCCCGGGGCTCCAGGTGGGCCCGCTTGAGGTAAGCCGCCACCCCCGGGCCCGCCCCGGCCTCCGGGTGCTGGCACAGGTACAGCCCGGCGGCCGATTTGCCCAGGCTGCCGGTGACGCAGATCAGGTCCCCCACCCTGGCCCCGCTGCGGTATACCGCCCGGCCCTTTTCCACAAAGCCCAGCAGGGCCACGTTGATTACCAGCCGCTCCGGGCTGAGCACCGTATCCCCGCCGACGATGTTCAAATCATATTCCTTCGCTGCCCGCCTGATGCCCCGGTATAGTTCCTCCACCTCCTCCACGGACAGGCGCGGGGGGAGGCCCAGGGAAACCACGCCATGGGCGGGCCAGCCGCCCATGGCGGCAATATCGCTCACATTAACCGCCACAGCCTTAATCCCAACCTGGACGGGGGAGGCATAATCCAGCGAAAAATGGACTCCCTCCACCAGCATATCGGTGGTGAACAACAGCCACCGCGGGCCATCGAAGTCCAGCACCGCCGCATCATCCCCAATGCCCCGCACCACCTCTTCCGGCCGGTGGACCAGGTCCCGGGAAAGGCGATCAATAAGGGCAAATTCGCCCAGTTCCCCGAGTTTCAACAATCAATCACTCCCCTGATACAGCCGGGTATGACCCAAGCACCATCCCGAAAGTTTTGTGCCGTATCTTAATATAATCATCAAAAGGGACGGCGTTCATCCGTCCCTTCACCCGCAACCGGGCCTTTTTAGCATTCCTCCACTTTCTCCGCACCCAGGTACCTGGCCACAATCTCCATGGCGCAGAACTCGCCGCACATGGTGCAGGCCCTGGTCCCGGCTGGATTGCGTTTCTCGCGATACCGGCGGGCCTTTTCCGGGTCAATGGCCAGGTTGATCTGCGCCTTCCAGTCCAGCGCCTTGCGGGCCCGGGCCATGGCCAGATCCCATTCCCGGGCTCCCGGCACCCCCTTGACCAGGTCCGCCGCGTGGGCAGCAATGCGGGAGGCGACCACACCCTCCTTCACGTCTTCCAAAGTGGGCAGCCCCAGGTGTTCGGAAGGAGTTACATAGCACAGGAAGTCCGCCCCGGCCATGGCAGCCACCGCTCCCCCAATGGCAGCGGTAATATGGTCGTAGCCGGGTGCCACATCGGTAACCAGGGGACCCAGGACGTAAAAAGGAGCCCCCTTGCACAACGTTTTCTGTACCTGCACGTTGGCCGCCACCTGGTCCAGGGGAACGTGTCCGGGTCCTTCCACCATGGCCTGGACACCCGCCGCCCGCGCCCGGTCCACCAGTTCACCCAGCACAATCAACTCCTGAATCTGGGCCCGGTCGGTGGCATCGGCCAGGCACCCGGGCCGCAGGCCATCCCCCAGACTCAGGGTAACGTCGTAACGCAGGCATATCTCCAGCAGGCGGTCAAAATGCTCGTACAGGGGGTTTTCCCGGCCGTTGTGCAGCATCCACCCGGCCAGGAAGGAACCGCCCCGGCTGACAATATCGGTGACGCGCCCCTGCCTTTGCAGGCGGCCAATGGCTTCCAGGGTAAGCCCGCAGTGGACAGTGATAAAGTCCACCCCGTCGGCAGCCTGCTTTTCAATAACGGCAAAGAGGTCGTCGGCGGTCATTCTGACAATACCGCCCCGCTTTTCCCGGGCTTCCACGGCCGCCTGGTAAATGGGCACGGTACCCACCGGTACAGGGCTCCTTGCAATAACTGCCCGGCGGCAGCCATCCAGGTCTCCACCCGTGGACAGGTCCATCACCGCGTCGGCCCCGGCTTTTAAGGCGGCTTCCAGTTTGGTCAGCTCACCTTCAATATCGGGAAAGGCGGTGGATGTTCCCAGGTTGGCGTTTATTTTCGTCCGCAGGCCCTCACCAATGCCGCAGGGGTCCAGATTGCCATGGTTCCTGTTGGCCGGTATGACCACTGTCCCGGCCGCCACCTTCTTTAAAATTTCCTCCACCGGTAATTTTTCCTTTTCCGCTACCCGGCGCATGGCCGCCGTTATTTCTCCTCTCCGGGCTGCTAAAAGCTGGGTCATGTTTATTACCTCCTTGTCCTGTCAATCCGGGAACGCAGTTCGCGGGCAGCGCCGGATATATCTTCTGCCGCCACCACTGCCGTGATCACTGCCGCTCCGTCAGCCCCGGCGGCAATCACCTCTTCCACATTGTACGCCTTGATGCCCCCGATGGCCACTTTGGGAATGCTGACCACGGAAGCCACCTGCCGCACCAGGTCCACACCCACCGGAGCCTGAACATCATCCTTGGTCCGGGTTTCAAAGACGGGTCCCACACCGATATAGTCCGCCCCCTGCCGCTGGGCTTCCAGGGCCTGCTCTATACTGTGGGTGGAAACACCGATAATTTTGCCGGGGCCAAGGATTTTCCGGGCCATACCCACGGGCAGGTCGTCCTGACCCAGGTGGACACCATCGGCCTCCACCGCCAGGGCTATATCCACCCGGTCGTTGACGATAAAGGTTACTCCCTTTTCCCGGGTCAGGCGGCGCAGCTGGTGCCCGGCATCGACCAGCTGGCGGGCGGTAAAATCTTTTTCCCGCAGCTGGATAACCGTGGCCCCGCCTTCAATGGCCGCCCGGACCACTTCCACCAGCGGCCTTCCCCGGCTGAATTTATCGCCCGTGATCACATAAAGGCTGTAATCAACCCTCCCGGGAACTTTGCCCGTATCCGGCCGCACCAGGCGGCCGGCCATTTCCTGTTCCAGCGCGTACACTTCATAGCGTATTTCTTTAAAAGGGGCGGGGAACGGCAGGAGACGGACATACTCCTCCAGCACCCGGACGGCTTCCTGCACCCGCTTGAAATTGGCCGTAATTAGCTGTAAAAGGTTGATTTTTTCCTCTCCCGCTGCCGGAGGGGCGGGAGCAGCCACGTCCCTGCAAACATCCCGGGCCTCGACCAGAACAATCCCCTGCCCGGTAAGCTTCTCCTGCAGCAGGCCCAGACGGTGCCGTATTTTTCTAATGCGCATGGTTATTTGCGGATCATCCAGAATAAAGCGGGCTACTTCCTCCACCACCCGCAGTCCTTCCCGGGCACGGTTAAAATTGGCGTCCAGAACCCGGTAAAAATCCCCCACAAAAACCCCTCCCATAAAAAAACCCATCTACCTGATCAGGAGACGGGTGTAATACGCTAACCGTTCACCCATTTCCCTACGCTGGTATGACCCAGATCAGGTTCAAAGGGTAAAGCGTTAAACGCTTTTCTCAGCCCGGCAACCGCTGATGCCGCCGGGCACCCCCATGGGTTGAAAATGCCCTTATTTACCTGTATATTGTATGTAATTATTCGCTTAAAAAAAATTTTTTCCTGCTTATATTTTGAAGTTGCAAATTTTAAATTACCAGGCCTGGAACCTAAATTACATAGCTCTGATTCCAGTCCCTTTTCCGGTGCTGCCAGGAAAGAGCCTGGATCAGCTCCTTGATCTTTTCTATATCAAAGGGCTTGGTCAGGCAGCAATAAGCGCCATTCTTCAGGGCCTGCTCGACGGTATGATCGGAAAGATAAGCGCTCATGATAATAACAACGGTGTCGGAGGTGATCTTTTTAACCCGCCGCAGCGTCTCCAGGCCGTCCATTAAAGGCATTCTTACATCCATAAAGATTACATCCGGATGAATCTGGCGTACCCTCTCCAGGGCTACCAGCCCGTTTTCCGCAGTGTGTACCCGGTGGCCGAATTCTTTAATGAGAATCTCCAGCAAGTAACGTACTCCGGGCTGATCGTCAACTATCAGAACATCAAGAATCTCCCCTCTCACTCCCTACACCTCCGACATAATATGACACTAATTAACATTATAGTTTAATCTTTCCGTCATGAATATTCGACAGGGAAATTATCTGATCCTGCTAAGAAAAATAAAATTTTTTTATTTTCAATGTGAAAGATTTGAATATCATTCCCATTTATTTTGCATTTGTTTAATTGTTTTAAAAATGTGTCAACTTTTAATAACTTAACTTATAATTTTATCCCTAAATACCCTGACCCTGTGAAATGACGCTCAATGTTAACATCATGGCCGGGGTAGATAAACCAGGCGCCCTTCAATGTAAGTTTTGACTACCCGGGTACGGGGATCAAAGGGATGGCCGCTTAACACCACTATATCGGCGTCCTTACCCGGCTCCAGGCTGCCCAGCCGGCTTTCCAGGCCCAGGATCCTGGCTGCATCCAGCGTAATGGCCCGCAGGGCTCTTTCTTCGGACAGCCCGCCCCTGAGGGTCAGGGCGGCGGACAACGCCAGGTACTGAATGGGCACCACCGGGTGATCGGTCATAATGGCAAAGGTAACCCCGGCCTCGGCCAGAATCCGGGGGGTCTCCAGGGAAATACCCTTCAGCTCCACCTTGGCCCGGTTGGTTATCACCGGCCCCACCACGGCCATGGCCCCGTAAGCGGCCAGCTCCCGGGCCACCAGGTAACCCTCGGTGCAGTGTTCCACCACCAGCAGTAGATCAAATTCCCGGGCTATGCGCAGGGCGGTCATGATGTCGTCAGCCCGGTGGGCGTGTACCCGCAGGGGAATTTCCCGCCGCAGAACCGGCAGCAGGGCTTCCATCTTCAGATCCCGGCCGGGATGCTCGCCCCGGCCGGCTGCCGCCGCTTCCAGCTTGCGCTGGTAATCCCTGGCTTTAGCCAGGGCCTCCCTTAAAAGAGCCGCCGAAGCCATACGGGTGGCGGGCATTTTCTTCTCGCGGGCATAAGTGCGCTTGGGGTTTTCGCCAAGGGCCGCTTTCAGGCCCACTGGCGCCCGGACCACCATCCGGTCGACTACCTGGCCGGCGGTTTTCAGGGCTGCCATTTCTCCCCCCAGGATGTTGGCGCTGCCGGGACCGGTGGCCACGGTGGTCACTCCCCCGGACCGGGCATCTTCAAAGCCCAGATCCGCAGGGTTAACGGCGTCGATGGCCCGCAGGTGAGGGGTAACGGGATCGGTATACTCATTGGTATCGTCCCCCTCTTCCCGGTAAATTTCCTCAGCCACTCCCACATGACAGTGGGCATCAATAAAGCCCGGCATGACCAGGTATCCGGTGACGTCGTCCACTTCAACCCCTGCCGGGATCCTGTCCAGGGGCCCTGCGGCGACAATTTTGCCCTCCTCCACCAGTACCATTCCCGGCTCATAAATTTGACCGGTCATGGTAATTACCGTTCCTCCGGTTAAGGCCAGCATCCAACCCAGCATCTCCTTTTTATTTATTTTTTCCATATTCCCGGCCGGCATCCACCAGGGCTTTAAAAAGGTTTAAAAAGCGTTCATCCCGCTCCCACATGGTTTCCGGGTGCCACTGTACTCCCAGGGCGAACCCCCGGCCGGAGCTTTCCAGCGCCTCGATAATCCCATCCCGGGACCGGGCGGAAACAACAAATCCCGGTGCGGGCCGGCGCACCGCCTGGTGATGAAAACTGTTCACCCGCAGAGCCCCCGCCTTAAATATGCCGGCCAGGCGGGTATTCTCCTCGATGATTACTTCGTGGGTGGGGCTCCAGCGGGGCGCTTTCTGCTGGTGCTTTAAACATCCCGGCACCTGGGTCAAAATATCCTGATAAATATCACCGCCGGCGGCGATGTTCATCACCTGGATCCCGCGGCAAATGCCCAGGACGGGCAGGCCCCGGGATAACGCCCGCCGGGCCAGTTCGAGCTCAAATTTATCCCGTTCCGGGCTTATCTCCCCGCAACCTGGAAGGGGCTCTTCACCGAAATAAACGGGATCCACGTCGCCGCCGCCGGAAAGAACCAGCCCGTCTAAAAGCCTGAGCTGCGCCAGCAAGCCCGGCTCTCCCGCTATATAGGACAGCAACACAGGAACTCCCCCGGCCGCTTCCACTGCCGCCGTGTAATAGCGGCTTACAAAAAACTGCCCTTTTTCCTCATTCCAGGCCGGGATAATACCGATCACCGGAAGCATTTTTAAAGCACCCCCGCTCCAGCAAAAGAAAAAGCACCCTGCTGCAGGCGCTCTAGATGTCCACCAATCCCAGGCTGATTTCCACGGCATGATTCACTTTCTGCATGGTCTCGCGATTTAAGGAGGTAACTTTCTCCAGCAGGCGGCTCTTGTCAATGGTCCGGATTTGCTCCAGCAGGATGACGGAATCCTTCTCCAGCCCACCGGGACTTGCGGGCATCTCCACATGGGTGGGTAGCTTGGCCTTGGCAATCTGTGAAGTAATGGCCGCCACTATGGTGGTAGGACTGTATTGATTACCAATATCATTTTGCAGGATCAAAACGGGACGGGTACCGCCCTGCTCCGAACCCACCACCGGGCTGAGGTCGGCGTAGAAAATGTCGCCACGGCGGACCTGCATGGGTTTATTTTACCTCCGCCTTTCTGTAATGTTCTTGATCCTCATCCCCCAGCCACTGTTCTGCGGCTAATTCCCGGTTAATCCTGGCCATTTCCTGGTAACCCTTCTTCATCTGCTCCCGGAGCTGCTGACGCTTGCGCTCGGCGAGGTAAAAGCGCATGGCTTCCCGGATCAATTCGCTCCTGTTTGATTTTTCCGCAGCCGCTATTCCATCCATTTCGGCCAGAAGATTGTCGGGCAGGGTAATCATAATCCTTTTCACCTGAGCCACCACCAAACCCCCTTAATTCGCACTAAAAATACCAGCACTACATATTATATACATTTGGGCGGTTCTTATGTCAATACCTGGCTGAAAAAGGGTATAATTTACTGTTCCTGATAGTATTTGGTTGCCCCCGGACCCCGGCAGAGGGCAATTTTCCCCGTTCTGACCATTTCCACTATACCGTGGTCTTCCAGGACGGCGCAGAGGGCATTGATTTTTTCCTCGTCACCGGTAAGCTCCACCACCATCGTTTCCCGGTTGACGTCCACAATGTTCGCCCGGAAAATTTCCACGATGTCGACAATATCCGAACGGCGGGTCGGGTCCGCTTTGACTTTAATCAGGGCCAGCTCTCTTTCAATGGATTCACTGCTGTGCAGTTCCTGGATCTTGATCACGTCAATCAACTTGGACAGTTGCTTGACCACCTGATCCAGTTCCCGGTCGTCTCCATTTACCACGATGGTAATGCGGGTGATGTCCGGCTCCTCGGTATATCCGGCAGCAATGCTTTCTATATTGAACACCCTCCTGCTCAACAGGCCGGAAATCCGGGCCAGTACCCCGGGCTTGTTCAGCACCAGCACCGCCAGGGTATGTTTCATGTCTCTCCCCCCGTTCTTTCTGGAATACGTATATTTTAACACAAAACACAGGCACGATTGAATATCGGATTGACGCAAGATGTCAGGATCAAGATGCGGCGGGCATATCGCCGGAAAATAATAATGGCCGCTGTGTGCACGCACCTGCAAGGTCGCACGCTTGTGTTGCAAAACAGCAGCCATTTATTTGCTCGTGTTTTAATAAGCATATACCCTGCCGTAAGGTCTTTTGGATACCGGCATCAGTTTGACAAAACGGTCATCCAGGATGCTCTCCGCATTGAGGTTAAAGTGCCGGGCAAATTCACCAACGTACCGGTGTAAAAGCCGGCGGTCCTTGTCATCCAGCTCCAGCACGCCCACTTCCCTGCCCAGCTGGTAGGGGGCAACCTCTCCCCGCAGGTAAATTACCCCGCCGTGCATGCCCGTACCGATGTAGTGGGCGTGGTGGCGCTCGCCCGGCTTGAGGTTCAGGCCCAGCAGGATCACAATACCCCCGGCCATATACTCGCCAAAGAAGTCCTGGGCCGTCCCGCCGATTACCAGTACCGGCACCTTGCCGGTATACTCCTTCATATGAATGGCCGCCCGGTAACCGACGCTGTCCCGGATAAAAATCCTGCCGCCGCGCATGGCCATGGCAACGATATCCCCTGCCCGCCCGTGAACCACGATCTCGCCGTCATCCATGGTATTGCCCACCCCGTCCTGGGCATTGCCGTGCACCACAATGCGGTGCCCGGCCAGGAAAGCTCCCAGGTCGTTGCCCGGAGTGGAATAAACATGAATTTCTATTTTGCCGTCCTGCTGTGGGAGGAAGAGCCGCGTCCCGATGTAACGCTGGCCGCAAACGTTCAGCAGGGTGATCCTGCGGGCGCCGGAAAGGGCCGCTTCCCGGATCAGATCATTTATTTCCTTGTGCACAAGATCCCGGGCGTCTATTTCCGCCTCCTGTCCCTCTATTGAAAGGCGGCTTCTCAGTTCCTCAAGGGATCTAACACCACCCAAAAACATTTCCCGCAGCCCATATCGGGCACAGCTTACCGCCATGTTCTCACTCCCCCGCTCCTTTTACTCCCAGCACGTCCAGTTCCCAGCCCTCCAGGCCCACCCCGCGCAGGTGTTCCCGGTTGCCCCGCAGGCTTTCAATGGCGTTAATGCCCATGCCGCCCAGCATTTCCTTGATCTCATGGCTCCAGCCCCGCAGCAGGTTGACCAGCCGCTGGCTGGCGATTTCCGGGTTCAGGCGGCGGGAAAGGTAGGGATCCTGGGTACAGATACCCCAGGCACATTTGCCGGTATAGCATTTCTGGCACAGGGTACAGCCCATGGCCACCAGTGCCGCCGAGCCGATGTACACCGCGTCCGCTCCCAGGGCAATAGCTTTGACCACGTCAGCACTGCAGCGGATACCGCTGGCCGCAATGATGGAGCACTTGTGCCTGATGCCCTCTTCCCGCAGCCGCCGGTCCACTGCCGCTAAGGCCAGCTCGATGGGAATACCCACGTTATCCCGGATGGCTTTGGGCGCGGCACCGGTACCGCCCCGCAGGCCGTCAATGGCCACGATATCTGCTCCGGCCCTGACTATGCCGGAGGCAATGGCCGCCACGTTGTGCACCGCCGCAATCTTGACGGAAACCGGCTTTTCGTAGTTGGTGGCCTCCTTCAGGGCATAGATGAGCATGGACAGGTCTTCAATGGAATAAATGTCATGCTGCGGCGCCGGGGAGAGGGCATCGGTACCTTCAGGGATCATCCGGGTCAGGGCAATGTTGGCCGCCACCTTTTCTCCCGGCAGGTGACCGCCAATACCCGGCTTGGCCCCCTGGCCGATCTTGATTTCCACCACGGCTGCCGAGTTTAAATACTCCGGGTCCACCCCAAAGCGCCCGCTGGCACACTGCACGACGGCATTTTGGCCGAACTTTTCCCGCATTTCCCGGGGCAGACCGCCTTCACCGGTATTGAAGAGGGTACCGAACTCTTTAGCGGCCATGGCCAGGGACACAAAAGCCTGGTAGCTGATGGCACCGTAAGACATGGCCGAGAAAAGAATGGGCGTTTCCACGGGCACATTGGGTGAAAGCCGGGAGGTAATGGATACTCTGTCCCCACATACTTCCACTTCCAGGGTATCCGGCTTGCGCCCCAGGTAAGTACGCAGTTCCATGGGCTCCCGCAACGGGTCAATGGAAGGGTTGGTTACCTGGGAGGCATTCAGGACCAGGTGGTCCCAGTAAATCCGGTAGGGCTTGTCATTGCCGCTGCCGGTCAGAATAACCCCTCCGGTCTCGGCCTGTTTCTTTAAATCCTGCAGCTTCTCCCTGGTCCAGCTGGCATTGGGACGATAGGTCGTCGGGTGCGGGTATACAGAAAGGGCGTTGGTGGGGCAGAACACCACACAACGCTGGCACCCCACACACGGGCTTTCATCGCTGAACATGAGGTCCAGTTCTGTATCGTAATGGTGAACCCCGTTGGGGCATTGCCGCTCACAGACCCGGCATTTTATACACCGGTCACTGCGGCGTTCAACCAGAAACTCGGGTAACAGATGGGAAAACATGCTATCTCACCCTCATTATGTGTGATCTTGTTGGGTATTTGTTCAGTGACCCTATGGTGCCGCGTTGTCCACGCTCACTCCAGTGCTCCGCACTGACTGCACTCCGCAAGTCGTTCGCTTTGGACAACGCGGCACCGTGCCAATGGTAGCAGCTTTACTGAACAATTACCTTGCTGGTTACACCCGGGGTAAATGCTACACGGCACGGGTCAGGCTGGCCAGATAGTCCTTAGTGTGCAGCCGGGCCACTACCGGCTCGCCCCCCGGCGGCGTCCAGGCCAGGTCAAGCCGGGGAGCCACGGCCCGGATGGATGCCTCTTCAGAAGAAAGAAAGACAAAATCCCCCGCCGCAGCAGCCGTAATTGGCCGCAGCCTGATGCGGTCGGTCAGGCCGAACATTTCATTATGATGGGCGACGATAACCGTAAAGGGGCCGTTCATCAACAGAGGGGCGTAGGACATACGTAGGGTCTTGTAAAGCTCTCGTCTTTCCGGTTCCATATGCTCAATGATGTCCCACATGGGGGCGGCGAAGATCCCGGATACCACTTCTATGGGCAGGCCCTGCCGGCGCATGAGCAGGTCCACGGCATAGGCCATCACTTCCGTATCCGTATAAAGGGTACAGTAGTAGCCAAACATCTCCAGATACCGGCGGTTGGTGCCGTAGGAAGAGAGCTCACCGTTATGCACCACCGTCCAGTCCAGGATGGAAAAAGGGTGTGCCCCGCCCCACCATCCGGGCGTATTGGTGGGAAAACGGCTGTGGGCGGTCCAGATGTATCCCTTGTACAACCGGTCAAGCATGAAGTAATCGGCAATCTCCTCGGGGAAACCCACCCCTTTAAAAACGCCCATGTCCTTCCCGGAAGAAAATACGTAAGCACCATCGATCCGGGTGTTGATGTGCATAACTTTTTCCACCACGAACTCATCATCTGACAGGTTATTTCCTTCTTCCGGGTGCCGTCGGGGAGATACGAAATATCGCCACACCACCGGCGGGTTCAGAACCGTGGCCTTTTTATTGGTGGGGATTACTTCATCATAGACCACGTGGAAATGGTCAGCCAGAAATTCATCTACCATTTCTTTGGCCCCAGGTTGGTGACGTTCAAACATGATGTGCAGGGCGTAGTAATCCCTGAACTCCGGGTAAAGCCCGTAAATGGCAAAACCGCCGCCCAGGCCGTTACCCCGCACCTTCATGTTCGCCATGGCGTTTATGGCCATTTCCCCACCAAACCTTTCCCCGGCCGTATTCATTACCCCAAACAAACCGCAGGCCTGGGAATCTTTTTCAGGCAGGTACCGTTCACTGATTTGTGGCCGCATATTCGCTCATCACTCCTTCATCCTTCAATAACTCCCGTCTCAGGCCTTCCGGAATGGCCAGGTAACCGAACTCCCCCTCCAGGAGCTTCTCTTTAAAGGAAGTAACAGGGCAACCCCGGCGCATCAGGTGCAGGAAGATACCCGCCCGGGCAATCCCGGTCACCAGGGTAAACCCGTGAATGCGGTCGTCCTTTAACACAAATCTCCGGTAGCTGCGGGAGCCGGCATCAAAACGGCTGATAACCTCAAAGCCATCCTTTTCCCCTGCCGTATTGAGACCGGCCGTGATAATGTTCAGGTCGAAAAAGTGCATGGCATTCATGGAGGTGGCCCGATCGTATTCCCGCTTCATACCCAGCATGTTGTACGCGGCCACCCGGCCGCCGGCGTAGGCATTGGGCCACAGGGGGAGCACGCGCCGGTTACCCGTCAGGAAGTCGTAAACTTCGGCACAGTCTCCACAGGCATAAACACCGGCAGCGGATGTTTCCATCTGTCGATTCACCAGAATACCCCGGTTCACGGCCAGTCCCGCTTCCCTGGCCAGGTCCACCCGGGGGGCCACACCCACGGCCACCACCAGCAGGTCGCAGGGGAGGGAAGTACCGTCGGTGAGCACCACTCCGGTGGCCCGCTCCCCGCCCTGGACTTCTTTAAAGGTGGTTCCGGTGTATATGACCACGCCGGACCGGCGGAAGGCCTCCTCAATCAGCCGGGAGGTAAATTCATCCACCACCGGCGCCAGCACCCGGGGAGCCAGTTCCACCACACCGACCTCCAGACCCTTTTTATGCAGCGCCTCGGCTGCCATAAGGCCGATGATCCCCCCGCCGAGCACCACCGCCCGCCCCGCCGACGGGAGCAACCGGCTGATGCGCTGCAGGTCCTGCAACGCCACAAAGTTGCAGATGTTCTCCTTTTCCGTATCCAGTCCCGGTATGGGGGGGACAATGGGCCGCCCGCCGGTGGCCAGCAGCAGTTTTCCATAGGAGATGATCAGGCCGTCATCCAGTTTTACCACGTGTCCGGCCGTATCCAGGCCCACCGCCCGCCGGCCGAGCACAGGGGTCACCCCCAGACGCTCATAGAAATCCACCGGGCGGTAGAGCATTTTTTCCACGGGCACTTCATTATCCAGGTAATAGGGCAGCAGGGCCCGGGAATAGACATGGTGTGGTTCTTCCCCGATAACAGCTATGGAACTGCTTTTATCGAATGAACGCAGGGTTTCAATGCAACCCACCGCACCCACCGAGTTACCAATGATCAGATAATCAAACCTCTCCATAAGCTTCCCCCTTGCCTAACTGGTAAACGAATCCTGATAAACCAGTGCCCGGTTGGGACACTGCTTCACGCAGGCCGGTTCTCCCATTTCCTTACACAGATCGCACCTGGCTACTTTGCGGTTGACTTCATCGATGACCACTGCCCCGTAGGGACAGGCCATAACGCAGCTGTAGCAGCCCACACAGCGGCCGGCATCGTGTTCCACCCGGCCTGTGAGGGGGTCCCTGTACAGTGCCCCGCTGATGCATGCCTCCACGCAGGACGGTTCGGTACAGTGCCGGCAATGCACGGGGAGGGTAAAGGGCAGGTTTTCTTCCACCACCACCCGGGGTACCGGCCGTGGTGTTTCATGGAGAAATGCTTTGAGAATGTTTTTACTGCGTGAATGGGCCACCACGCACCAGACCTCACACAGGTGGCAACCAATACAGACTTCCGGCTTGACCACAACTCGAGGCATTTCCGTCACTCCTTCCTCGATAGACTATAGACTAAAGTTGTAAAAAAGACTAAAAAAGCCCACGGCAGGCCTGTGGGATGGAAAGGGACATTTTCCTCCTTGAAAGGTGACCTGCACGTGGGCCTCGTTGCCCTCGTTACCCCGGCACACCGTTGTACCGGTTCAATTTATTTTCGCATATTTTGGAGGCAGTCGTTCCCCGGCGCTCAAGTTCGGCCGGCTTCCTGGCCCGTCCGGCCCTTCCGCAAGGTACTGCGCTGTCCTCCAGCGAGCACGCCTAGTACTTGGTCAGATACTCCTCAATCTCCCAGGGATGCACCTGCACGCGATAACGGTCCCATTCGATGCGCTTGGCCTCCATGAAGCGGCTGTATACGTGGGGGCCGAGAGCTTCCTTGATCACCTCGTCCCGCTCCAGCTCATCCAGGGCTTCCTTCAAACTCTCGGGCAGGCAGCCGATGCCCCGCTCCTCCCGTTCCCTGGCACTCATTTCATAAATGTTGCAGTCGCAGGGCGGCGGAGGTGAGATGCGATTCTTTATCCCGTCCAGCCCCGCCGCCAGGCACACGGCCAGGGCCAGGTAGGGGTTGCAGGACGGATCCGGGCTGCGCAGCTCAATGCGGGTGGACTGGCCCCGCTTGGCCGGGATGCGGATCAGGGGACTGCGGTTACGGGAGGACCAGGCGATATACACCGGTGCCTCGTAACCGGAAACCAGGCGCTTGTACGAGTTTACCGTCGGGTTGGTTATGGCGGCAATGGCCCGGGCGTGCTTGATCAGGCCGCCGATGTAATACAGGGCTGTATCGCTCAACTGCAGGGGTGCCCGGGGATCGTAAAAGGCATTCTCCCCGTTTTTCATAAGGGACTGATTCAAGTGCATGCCCGAACCGGCAATGCCGAATATGGGCTTGGGCATGAAGGAGGCATGAAGCCCGTGCCTCTGGGCGATAGTGCGCACCACAAACTTAAAGGTGACCACCTTGTCGGCGGTATCCAGGGCATCGGCATATTTAAAATCAATTTCGTGCTGCCCGGGAGCCACCTCATGGTGGGAAGCTTCGATTTCAAAACCCATCTGCTCCAGGGTGAGGACCATGTCCCGCCGGGCATCTTCACCCAGATCCACAGGCGTCAGGTCAAAGTAGCCCGCCCGGTCGTGGGTGATGGTGGTGGGGCGGCCGTCACTGTCCACGTGGAAGAGGAAAAACTCCGCCTCCGGGCCCACGTTCATGGTAAAGCCCATTTCCCTGGCTTCGGCTATAACACGCTTGAGCACGTAACGGGGGTCGCCGATAAAGGGGGTGCCGTCGGCATTATAAATGTCACATATCAACCGGGCCACCGCCCCGTCCCGGGGGCGCCAGGGAAAGACCACGAAGGTGGCCGGATCGGGACGCAGGTACATGTCCGATTCCTCGATACGAACAAAACCTTCAATGGAAGAGCCGTCAAACATCATTTCCCCATCCAGGGCCTTATCCAGCTGTTCCACGGTAATGGAAACATTTTTTAACACGCCAAAAATATCGGTAAACTGCAGGCGGATGAACTTTACTCCCAGTTCTTTGGCCAGGTGTCTTACATCATCGTTAGTCAACTGAGCCACGGGCCTTCAACCTCTCCCTTCTAAAAAACCGGGGCTATTTACGAAAAAAAGGCCACACCTGCAGGATAGAGGTTTCACCTGCTGCATGTGGGCCCCATTGCCCCTTCCGGATACAACATCGTACCCGAATTATGTTGTTGCACCGTTATTTTAAAGCTAGTTTATAGTATATACCATAAATACCTCAAAAGAAAAGGGCTTTTTGACAAATTTTTTACCCTGGAAAAAATACCCTACCGGGTATCCCCGGCAGGGCTATTAGGAGGATGGTAACAAAACTTTTTAAAACCTGGTTAGGTACTCTTCAATTTCCCAGGGGTGAACCTGGACGCGGTAGTTTTCCCATTCCTTTTGTTTGGCCGCGACAAATTTGTTGTATATATCTTCGCCCAGAGCCCCCCTGATTACCTCATCCCCGGCCAGTTCCTGCAGGGCTTCCTCCAGGCTGGCGGGCAGGCTCTCGATGCCCAGTTCCCGCCGCTCGGCAGCGGTCATCTCGTAAATGTTACGGTCACAGGGAGGCGGCGGCTCAATGCGGTTTTTAATCCCATCCAGACCGGCCGCCAGGCAGGCCGCCAGGGCCAGGTAGGGGTTGCAGGACGGGTCGGGGTTGCGCAGCTCAATGCGGGTGGACATGCCCCGCTTGGCCGGTATGCGGATGAGCGGGCTGCGGTTGCGCCCCGACCAGGCAATATAAACCGGGGCCTCATAACCGGGCACCAGGCGTTTATAGGAGTTTACCGTGGGGTTGGTTATCGCGGCCAGGGCCCGGGCGTGCTTCATTAGACCGCCGATGTAATAGCGGGCGATATCGCTCAACCCGTCGGGGGCGGAAGGGTCATAGAAAGCATTTTCGTTCCCCCGGAAGAGGGACTGGTTGGTGTGCATGCCGCTGCCGTTAATACCATAGACGGGCTTGGGCATGAACGTGGCATGCAAACCGTGCCGCTGGGCAATGGTCCGCACCACAAATTTGAAGGTCACAATTTTATCGGCACAATCCAGGGCATCAGAATATTTAAAATCAATTTCATGCTGGCCGGGAGCCACCTCGTGGTGGGAGGCCTCAATTTCAAAACCCATTTCTTCCAGGGTAAGCACCATAGCCCGGCGGGCGTTTTCCCCCAGATCCACGGGGCTGAGGTCGAAGTAACCGGCCTTATCGTGGGTGCGCAGGGTGGGACGTCCCTCGGAATCCACCTGGAAAAGGAAAAATTCCAGCTCCGGTCCCACATTCATGGTAAAGCCCATTTCCGCTGCCTGGGCCAGCACCCGCTTGAGGGTGTTGCGGGGGCAGCCGGCATAAGGAGTACCGTCGGGATTATAGACATCGCACATGAGGCGGGCCACGGCACCGTCCCGGGGACGCCAGGGGAATACGGCAAAGGTTCTGGGATCGGGACGAAGGTACATATCGGACTCTTCAATACGGGTGAACCCGTGAATGGAAGAGCCGTCAAACATCAGCTCCCCGTCCAGGGCCTTTTCCAGCTGTTCCACGGTGATGGCCATGTTCTTGAGCACACCGAGAATGTCGGTGAACTGCAGGCGGATGAACTTTACACCCATTTCCCTCGCTTTGGCCAGTACTTCTTTTTTAATTGCTTCGTCCATAAAACAACCACCTTCTTGAAATTTTTCAAAATGGAAAGGCGCCCCAAGGGAATAGTTCATACTGACTTAATTCCCCACAGGGCGCCTTTGCCCATTTTTCGGTACGTCATTATACCTTAACTTTTCAAGTTGTGGGCCAGGATGATGGCTTCGGCAACCTGACGCATGGAAATGCGTTTGTCCATGCTGCTTTTTTGCATGCGCCGGAATGCCTCGGCTTCCGTGAGTCCCAGTGTCTCCATCAGGATTCCCTTGGCTTTTTCTACCAATTTACGGGTTTCCAGGGCTTCCTTCAACTCCTGGACCTGGCTTTCCAGCTTGATAATTTCCTGGTAGTTGGCCAGGGCCAGTTCCACGGCGGACAACAGGGTACTTTCATCCACCGGCTTGGTCAGGAGGGCCGATACCCGCGCCTCTTTGGCTTTCTCTAAAAGGCCGGGACTCATGGAGCTAACCAGCACGACCACTGGGGCCAACTTATCCTCATGGAGAATGCGTGCCACTTCCAGCCCGTCCATGCCCGGCACCCCGGCCTCGATGATCAGCAGATCCGGCTGCCGGCTGCGCACCAGCTTGAGGCCCGAAAGGCCATCCGCTGCCTCACCCACGACCCAGTATCCCAGCTTGGTGAGCACGGCTTTAATGGACTTTCTCCAGGTGGCATCGCTATCTACCAGCACTATTCTCTGTTCCGCCATGGAGATTTTCCTCCCAAATTGTTCCTGGTAACCAATCCGCCGGGCGTTGCCGGACTACTGGAAAAAATACCACCTTCCCGGGAAGAAAAATGCCCTCTTCAAGGCCGTATGGCCTGTCGAGGGCGTCATTGCCTGTTCATAGCCGGGCACATCATTGTACCCTACAAATAAACCTTTGGCATGTTTTTATTATAATCCGTACCCCGGCCCTTGGCAACAGTTTTTTTGTGTTAACCTAAAATTTCTTCCACCTCTTCGGCATCCACATCCATGACGTACCTGATGCCGGTAATTTCAGCTGCTTCCCTGGTCAGGGCGGTCACATCGTCCCGGGTGATGTAGGACAGGGCAAACTTGCGGGCGCCGCACATGAACTGCCGCAGGCCCTGGGCCAGCCGCTCAAAGTAGGTGTAGACACCGATGGCTCCCACGGGCAGTCTTTCAAAGGCTTCGGCGCCCAGTTTTTCCTTCAGCTCGCTGGCGGCAATGAAAACCTGCTCAAGGGACTCACCGTATTTCTTGTACTCATTGGGCACCTTGCCGGATTTTACGGCTTCGCCCACGGTCTTGCCCACCATGGCCGCTGTCAGGGCCGAGCGGGCCATGCCGATGGCCTTCACGTAGGGAGCACCAATGGCCAGTCCCTTGAATATGTGATCCTCCAGGGTAAAACCGCCGGCAATGGCCACCGGCGGGACATAGGCGCCCCTGGCCGCCAGTTTATCCAGGTACTTGACCAGCAGTGCCTGCAGATAGAGGGTGGGTACACCCCACTCATTCATCATCCGCCACGGGCTCATACCGGTACCGCCGCCGGCACCGTCAACGGTAAGCAGGTCGAGCCTGGCGTCCGAAGCGTATTTGACTGCCCGGGCCAGGTCGGCCGGACGGTAGGCGCCGGTTTTCAAGAAGACGTACTTTGCTCCTGCCCTGCGCAGTTCTTCCACCCGCGCCATAAAGGACTCATAATCCACCATCCCGATGCGGGAGTGGCGCTCGAACTCACTGAAAGCCCCGGCCCGGTAGGCCGCCTGGACTTTGGGATCCGTGGGATCGGGCAGCACAATGTAGCCGCGGCCCTTCAGCTGCAGGGCCCGCTCCAGGCTGTCCAGCTTGACTTCACCGCCGATGTCCTTGGCCCCCTGGCCCCACTTGATCTCCACGGCTTCCACGCCCAGCTTTTCTATGGCGTATTCCTGAACACCCAGCTTGGTGTCTTCCACATTGGCCTGCACGGCAATAAATCCCCTGCCGCTGTACCATTCCTGGAAGTCCTTCACCCGCCGGGCCAGGTTGGGTGAATGAACCACGCGCCCGTCCTTAATCTCGGCATTGGGGTCCATGGCGCACACGTTTTCCCCGATTACAATACCTACCCCGGAGATGGCTGCCCCGGCAGCCAGGTGGTCCCAGTTATTGGCCGCCACGTTGGTGGAACCCATGGCAGCAATTACAATGGGCAGGTTTAGCTTCAGGTCGGCCCTGGCTCCCACGGCGGTCTCCAGGCTTACCGCCGGGAAAATGGCCTTATCGGGATCGGCCTCAATGCCCTGTGCGCCCACAGCGGTACCCAGGATATTGAAGTGGGAATAGTCCACCGGGTAATCCTTCTGGGAAGCAGAGGTGGTTTTCCCAAAAGGCTGGGGATAAAGCACTTCCTTGCCCCGTACGGAAGATTTACCAATTTCACAAAGGCCGGGACAACCGTCCAGGCAGGTTACACACATTCCGCTGAAAGGGCAGTAACTTTCCCCTGTGCGCAGCCTGGTCATGGTGGCTGCAGTGGCGTTAACACCTTTACTAAAACTCATTGTTCCATCCTCCTGAAAAACACGGTAAAATTAAATTAACGGTTATCTTTAAAAAATTCTCCTGGCAAGTTCTTTTTGTGTCTCCGGCTCAAACTTTGTTTTGGGCCGTTTTTTTCTTAACAAACATCTTTTTAATCTTTTAATAAGTTAACCTGTTACCCCAAAAACCACCCCCTTCCCTTCGTTGCGAAAGCGCCCCGGCGGCCGGGAAAAGCCCCTAGAAGTTGGTCAAATACTCATCCAGCTCCCACTGGTGCACCTGGGCGTGATAGCGCTCCCACTCGTCCTCCTTGGCCTCCAGGAAGCGGGCAGTTATTTCTTTTCCCAGGGCCTCCTGGATCACCGCATCGCCCGCCAGGGCCTGCAGGGCCTCCGCCAGGTGACGGGGCAGACCGATGCGGCGGACCAGTTCTTTAACCGGCAGGTTATTTTCCGACAGGGGCGCCCCGGGTGTTAGCCCCTTTTCAATGCCATCCAGCCCGGCAGCCAGGGAAGCGGCCAGAGCCAGGTAAGGATTGGCGGTGGGATCGGGGCTGCGCAAAACCACCTGGGTGCCTTCCCCGCGCTGGGCGGGTACCCGGATCATAGTACTGCGGTTTTCTTCAGACCAGGCAGCCAGCACGGGAGCCAGATCGGTGGGTACAAGACGCTTGTAACTGTTAACCAGGGGATTGGTAATGGCCGTCAGCGCTCCCGCGTGGGCAATCAACCCGGCTATATACCGGCAGGCCAGCTCGCTGAGCCGGTACTGCCCCGCAGGGTCATAGAAGGCATTCTCGCCATCCCGCCAGAGGGACTGGTGTAAATGCATCCCCGAGCCGTTACAGGAGGCCAGGGGCCGGGGCATGAAAGATGCATGCAGGCCGTGGCGCTGGGCAATGGTACGCACCACAAACTTGAAGGTGGCAATGCTGTCGGCCACGGTTAAAGCGTCACTTTCTTTCAGAAAAATTTCATGCTGCCCCGGGGCAAATTCATGATGGGAGGAAGAAACATCCAGGCCCATCTCCTGAAGGGTAAGCACCATATCCCGGCGGGCATTCTCGCCCAGGTCCACCGGTGTGAGATCACAGAACCCGGCCTGGTCATGGGTGATAACGGTGGGCTTGCCCTGGGCGTCAGTATGGAAAAGGAAAAACTCAATCTGCGCACCCACCCTGAGCTCCAGGTTCATTTTCCTCGCCCTGGCCAGCACCCGCTTCAAAGCTGCCCGGGAACAGGCGCAGTATGGCTCTCCCCGGGGTGTAAGCACATCACAGATCAACCGGGCCACCGCCCCTTCCCGGGGCCGCCAGGGGAAGATCACAAAGGTCCGGGGGTCGGGGAGCAGGTAAATGTCCGACTCGCGGTTCCGGACAAAGCCCTCGATCACCGAGCTGTCAAACATTACCCGTCCTTCCAGCGCCCGGGGTAACTCTTCCACGGTAATGGCTATATTTTTCAGGACACCGAAAATATCGGTGAACTGCAGCCGGATAAACTTGACATTGTATTCCCGGGCTTTTTGGAGCACATCTTCTGGAGTGGTGGTGGGCATGGCGTTTCCTCCTTCCCCGGTTTTCGACTAAATAAAAAAACGCCCTGCATTCAGGCCCGCCCGATTTCACAGGCCTGAACCAGGACGCCGTTGCCCTGAAAACACCCTATACAAGTGTTATTATAACAGGATGCCGCAGGAGATCAATAGTTGACTTAATTAAAATACTGTATACAATTAGCTGGCTTCAAAAGGCATCTTAATCTATTTCTCCAGGGTCCTGATAATCTCCCGGGCCAGGCGGGAGATGGGAATGCAGCGGTCCATACTCAATTTCTGCAGGTATTTATAGGCCTGCCGTTCCGTCATTCCTTTTCTTTCCATGAGCAGGCCCTTGGCCCTTTCCGTCAGCTTGCGCTCTTCCAGGGTTTTACGCAGGCTGGTCACCTCTTTTTCCAGCCTTATAATTCTTTCAAAGGAAGCCAGGGCCGTTTCAACGGCCGGAACCACCATTTCTTCCTGCAGCGGCCTGGAGAGCACGCCGTAAATACCGGGCAAGCGAACCAGCTCGGCCACATTATACTGGTGCAGGTCGGCCGTCAGCAGCACCGGTGCCACGTGATGCTCCTCGATAATGCCGGCCACATCCATGCCCTCACTGCCGGGGAGGCGATATTCCAGGATTACCAGTTCCGGGGTGGTTTGAAATACCAGCTGCAGCAATGACCGGCTGTCCTGCGTTTCCCCGATCACCATGTATCCCGCATGGCGCAGGGTTTCCTTAAGCCGGGCACGAAAATCCCTGTCGCTTTCGCCAACAACAACCCGGATCCTGTACAAACGGACCACACCCCAGTTTTTCGTCACTGAATAAGATTATAACACGGCTAAAAAGCAGGAAACCAGCGACTCGTAAATGGCCACGGACTCCTGCTCAAATTTATACGGCCCGGAACAGCCTGCGGCACGGGGAGCAGAACATTGTCATTTTTGGTCGCCGGCGAGCATATATTTCCCCAAAAGCACTGTAGGGGGGTAGTCATATTGAGTAAAGGCAGGCTGAAAAAAGTCTTCCCCGGGGGAAACACCTGGAGGGGATTTCACTCCTTTTACGATTATATCATCGAGCCCGACGCCACCCGCATCTTTGTTATCAAAGGGGGACCCGGCGTCGGCAAATCCACTTTTATGCGCAAAATCGGCGAAGAAATGCTGGAACGGGGGTACGACGTGGAATTCCACTGCTGTTCTTCGGACAACGGCTCGCTGGACGGGGTGGTTATCCCGGCCATCAGGGTGGCCCTGCTGGACGGCACCGCCCCCCACGTGGTTGACCCCAAAAACCCGGGAGCGGTGGATGAAATTGTGCACCTGGGGGATCACTGGAACGAGGAAGGCCTGCGGGCACATAAAAAGGAAATCCTGGCCTTAAACCAGGAAATAGGACGGCTCTTTAAACGGGCCTACAGCTACCTGGCCGCCGCCCACCTCTTCCTGGAAGAGGTGCGCAGCTATTACCGGGAAACGGGCGCCTTCAATGTGGGGGCCTTTGATAAGCTGTCCCTCGATCTGACCCATGAAATTTTTGCCGGGCGGGAGCGCCAGACAGATAACCCCAGAGCCCGCCACCTTTTTGCCACAGCCATTACCCCCGACGGAACGGTGAGCTACCTGGACACTATCGTTGGTCACTTAAAGAAACGTTATATTATCAATGGTGATGATGGTACGGGCAAGACCACCCTGGTCCGGCGGATCATGGACGCTGCTCTCATGCGCGGGTTCGACGTGGAGGCTTATCACTGCGCCCTGGACCCCTCCCGGATCGAGCACCTGGTGATCCCCGGGCTGAACCTGGCGGTGGTCAACTCCGTGGAGCCCCACTATTATAAACCCCAAGACGGCGACGTGGTTGTGGACACCATGACCTGCGTCCGGCCCGTAGCCAGCGAGGCACTACAGGCTGAAAGGGATACCGCCCGGGAGCTGTACCGGCGCTGCATGGAGGAGGCGGTGGAGTTCATCTACCGGGCGAAAAAGGTACACGACGAGGTAGAAGCTTACTACATCCCGAACATGAACTTCCAGGATATTGAAGCCCGCAGGCAAAAGGTGCTGGCCAGGATCCTGGAGCTGGCTGAGGAGGTGAACGGGTAGTAGGAACAGGGTATAAAGACCTTTTCCGGGGAAAATGTAATGATTGTACTGTTGCCTCATATCAGATGGCCCTTTGCAGGCCTTTTTTTATTTTGTCCGTATTTAGTATATTTGCACCCGCCAATCGGGCGTTAAAACAGCCAGGTTATCTACTGTCCACCGGAATTGGAAGATTCTACTAATCCTTCAACTTTACCATCTGCGCGGGCGGACACATATGTGTCTGGCTGCCCTGGTATTATCAGCATGGAACGAACCGGCACGCCGACAACCTCTACCGGATATACAAAACGAATGGATCCGGGGGAAATGTTTCACGACCACGGGGAAAATGAGACGGGAATACAATGCCCCGGGCATCAGGTAGAAGGACAAGGGAGGGG
>NZ_FQUW01000018.1 GCF_900129285.1 Desulfofundulus australicus DSM 11792 | reverse complement strand
CTTCTCTCCAGCAAGCGGGCGTTTCTGGAATTGCTCAAGACCTTTGTCCGTGAGGAATGGACGAAAAACATAGACGAAGACAGCCTGGTGCGGGTGGAAAAGTCCTATATCCTGCAGGACTTCAGCGAGAAAGAAGCAGACATCATCTACCGGCTCAAGACGAAAGGCGGCGACGTTATATTCTACGTTCTGCTGGAGCTGCAGTCAACGGTGGACTACCTGATGCCCTTCCGGCTGCTGCTGTACATGGTGGAGATATGGCGGGACATTTACCACAACACGCCGGAGAAGGAGCGGAGGCGCAGGGGATTCAGGCTGCCGGCCATCGTTCCCGCCGTCCTCTACAACGGCAGGAGAAGCTGGACGGCCTGCAGGAGCTTCAGGGAATACCAGGCGGGGCACGAGCGGTTCCCCGGTTACCTGCTGGACTTCTCCTACATCCTTTTCGACGTCGTGCGCTACAGCGAAGAGGACCTGTACGGGGCGGCCAACGTGGTGTCCAGCGTGTTTTACCTGGACCAGACCGTGGATTCCCTGGAGCTGGTAGTCCGGCTCAGGAAGCTCGCCGGCGTACTGAAAGGGATGACTCCGGAGCAGTTTCGTCAGGTGACGGTGTGGCTGAAGAACGTCATCAAGCGCAAATTGCCGGTACGCCTGCGAGAAGAGGTGGAACGCGTGCTGGAGGAAAACGATCCCCGGGAGGTGGAAAAGATGATCACCAACATAGAACGGGCACTGGATGAGATGAAGAAGCAAGCTGTGATGGAAGGCGTATTGAGAGGGAAGGCCGAAGGCAGGGCTGAAGGCGAGGCCATCGGCGAAGCCAGGGGCAAAGTTGAGAAAGCACAGGACGCCATCTGCAAGTACCTCAGGAGTAGGTTCGGCGATGCATCTGCCGGCCTGCAGCAGGAAGTCCGGGAGATGACCAGCCTGGAAGTGCTGGACGGCGTAATGGAGGAATTGTTTGCCGCCAACACCCTGGAAGAGGCGCAGGCCATCATCAGGGACGGCATGGAAAGGTTAATACAGTGAGCGGTGCCAGGCACTTAACTTATTAACGTATTGGGCGTGGGCCTTCCCCGGCAGCTACGCCAGCGGGGGTTTACTTTTCAAGCAGGCCACCCCGGGTTGAGCTCACTTCCAGACCATGGGACTCCTAAAAGTGCCTAAAAGTGCCACGCGAAAAACCAGGAAGTATCTTTCCGCGATCGCCTTCAAGCTGGAAAGCGAAAGTCCCTACCGCCCGCGGCTGGCAAGGGAGGCGGGAGCTTCATCTAAACTTTCGCTGATCAAGTTTTTGAGTAATGGCTCACGGGCGATCCCTGCTACTTCGAGAAGAGGTTCCTTTGCGTTTTGTCCGCCTTTATTTACCTTACTGGCAAAATATGGTTAGAGGGCTAAAAAGAAAGCCCCTCCGCAGGCCACCGGTAGGGCTTTACCTTGTCTCCGGACGTTACACTTCTTCCAAGAGCCGGGCGAACTCCTCGAGGCTCTTCACCCTGACGCTTTTCTTGAGCAGGGAACGGAGCACCGCCGGGTCGTCAATGGCGGCCAGCTTCTTGCCCATACCTTTTTTGACTCGGCCGAAGCGTTCCTCCAGGACTTCCTGGATGTCCCTTTGCAGCGTCTCGATCTCTCCCTCGAGCTTTCCCGCCTTCCTGCCCTTTTCCAGGCCTTCTGCCAGGCCCTTTTCCAGGCCTTCCGCCAGGCCTTCTTTTCGGCCTCTCTCCAGGCCTTCGTTTATCCATTCCTGGACAATACTGGCTTCCTGCAGCATCTCCATTTCCCCCTTGAAAAACTCAAGCAAAAAATCGCGACTGAAGTAGCGCGCCGCCACGGTGATAGCCACCGACAGGGCATCGGCCCGGTGCTTCTCGTCGCCGATGGCCAGGACCAGTTCTCTAGTTCTGGCCAGGGCAGCTTCTTCTTTACCCTTTTCGGCCAGCAGGACGAGCAGGGGAGCGAGCTCCTTCAGCTCGCCGCCGGCAATGGCTTCTTCGTATTCCCAGAGCCTGATGACCCGGTAGGTGAAGGTGTGGACCGCCCTGCTCCGGAAGGTCACGGCATAGGCTTCGGGTAAACGGCGGTATTCCTGCCGCGCCAGGCAAATGACCGCCGAGATGGCCGGTCGCCGGTAGGCGGCGGTCAGGAGCGCGTTGTAGGTGAACATCCGTTCCGGCAGGTCGGTCTCGTGCTGGAGCTGGAATTCGAGGTGCAGCAGGTACTCCTGGTCATCCAGGCGCAGGCCGTAGACGAAATCGAGCCGCCTTTCCGGGAGGTTGATCTCCGGGTTTTCGATGGTGGCCACGGCCACCCCTTCTGTGGAGTCCAGGACAAGTTTGACAAAGGGTTTCGGGTAACGGCGGGTCAAAGCCTTGAGACTCCGGTCAATGACATTAACGGCCAACTATCCCAGTCCTCTCAACGGCAGGCACAACGGCAGGCAATTAAATCTTGCGTGTATATTATATCATGCCGCGGGCGGCGGCAGGAAGATGGAATTGACGGTGCCAGGCACTTAACTTATTAACGTATTGGGCGTGGGCCTTCCCCGGCAGCTACGCCAGCGGGGGTTTACTTTTCAAGCAGGCTACCCCGGCATCCCGCCGTACCAGATCCCCGTTCCGTGTGGTATAATTCAGGAAAGGAGATAAGCTAATTTTTTTTTTAGAGGCTGGTGGGATCTTACGAGTTATCCAGAAGAGGGTGAATGAACGTAAATGCCCGGGATAGACATACCAATAAAGCGGCTGTTCCAGCGCCGGCCCGCCGACTGGGCCAGATACGTGCAACCGGACTGCAGGGAAGAATGGGTAAGGCCCTATAAAACGGAGTACACCCCCAAAAAGGAATCCCGGCTGGATAACGTACTGGAAATAGATGACCCCAGCAGCCCGTACCTGCTTCACTTCGAGCCTATGGGCTACCGCGACGAGGCGCTGCCGGCCCGCATGCTGCGCTACCGTAGCGACATATGGGAGGCCACGCTGGCTGGCGGCAGGGGCACCCCGTCCATACGCCAGGTGGTGATGTTTTTCTACAAGGAAGACGACAACGGGCTGCACCGGTTAAGTGACCGGTGGGATACGGGAGGGCTGGAATATTCCTATACGGTGATCCGGGTGTGGGAAGAGCGCAGGCAACCGGTGATAACCGCCAAACTGGTGGGGCTTTACCCCCTGCTGCCGTTGATGAAAGGCGATGATGCAAAGGAAAGCCCCGAGCAGGCACTGAAGAAATGTATAGACGCCGTGCAGGAAATAGAGGACGAATCACTGCGGCAGGACCTGCTGGCGGCCATGGCGATACTGGCCGGCGGTAAGTACCCGCCGGACCTGGTACTATCGATGATAAGGAGGGAAATGGTCATGGAATCACCGATTTTCCAGGAGTGGGTCAGGGAAGAGCGCGCCGAGGCAGAGGCCAGGGGTAAGGTTGAAGCAAAACAGGACGCCATCTGCAAGTACCTCAGGAGGAGGTTCGGCGATGCATCCGCCGGCCTGCAGCAGGAAGTCCGGGAGATGGCCAGCCTGGAAGTGCTGGACGGCGTCATGGAGGAACTGTTTGCCGCCAACACCCTGGAAGAGGCGCAGGCCATCATCAGGGACGGCATGGAGAGGTTTATGCAGTGAGCTGTGCCAGGGTGCCGGGCACTAAATTTACTAACGCACTGGCAGTGGGCCTTCCCCGGCAACTGTTCCGGCGGGGATTTGGGGGCTGGGGGGTTCTCCAGGAACTGGACCGCTTCACGATAATGGGGGTCGTCTGCGTAGGCGTGGGCGTAAAAAAAGCTGGTATCCACAAAAATCTGCCGCAACATATCACGTCCTGTAAAGAGCTTCATCCAAACTTTCGCTGGTCAAGTCTTTAAGCAATGGTTCCCGGGCGATTCCGGCCACTTCAAGGAGAGTAAATGAACGAAAACTGCATGGTCAGGGCAATTTCCGGGCCGGGGCAATAAAAACTGCCCCGGCCCCTTCTTGTGCGCCCGGCGGCGGTAAAGCCTGCCGGGGCCTAACCGGAGCGGCCGGCGCTCTCGCTGCTGAAGCCGTGCAGCCGCCGGTAGACCAGCCGGGCCAGTACGGCGGCCAGGACGGCCTTGAGCAGGTCGAAGCCGATGAAGGGGAAGAAGCCGATCTTGAGCACCTGCAGGGCGGAGAAGGTTTGGCCCAGGTAGAAATTCAGGATCACGTAGAGGTAGGGCAGGCCGATGAGGTAGATCACCGCCAGGCCGGCGGCCATGGCCAGGAACAGCCGGGCCACGCCCGGGTCCTTTTGTTTGGGAGCCAGTGCCCCCGTCACCCAGGCACCGCCGATGAAGCCCAGCAGGAAGCCGAAGGTGGGCTTGAGCAGGTAAGCCGGGCCGCCGAAGGGGGCCGTCTCAAAGACCGGCAGGCCGGCAAGGCCCAGCAGCACGTAGACTAGCATGCTTAAAGCCGCCACCCGGGCGCCCAGAAGCCCGCCGGCCAGCATGACCACGAAGGGCACCAGGCTGAAGGGTACGTAGGGGGTGATGAAGAAACGGGACAGCATGGCTGCCACGGCCGCCAGGGCGGCGAAGAGGGCAGCCAGGGCCATGTCGCGGGGGGATAGTTTCATGGCGGGTACCTCCTTCAAGATTATTTAAGCAGTTGTTTGAACTGCCGGCAGTATCCCGGCCCGCCGGGCGCAACGGAACGGGGGGCCGGGCGGGGCGGCGGGGAAGAGGGGGGGTAGTTAAGTTTAAGGCAGGGGCTGCCGGGTGAACGGTTAACCATAGAAATATATATGGTTAACCAAAGGGGTGCAGTAACCTCTCCCGCCCGTTACGGTGAGGGGATGCCCTCCGCGCGGGGCCCTACCTGGTCCGCAGGCTCACCTCCCCGCTGACCACCTTTTTGCGCTCGCCGCCGGGCAGGCGCAGCAGCAGCGAGCCGTCGGGGGCTACATCCTCAGCCCAGCCCTCCCAGCTTTCCTTCCAGGTGAACACCTTCACCGGCCGGTGCAGGGTCACGCTCATCTCCTTCCACCGGGCCAGCACCGGGGCAAACCCTTCCCTCTCCCAGAGGGTGTACCAGTATTCCAGTTCGGCCAGCAGATCCTGCAGCAGGGCCACCCGGGAAACCCTCCGCCCCGTTTCCGCCAGCACCGAGGTGGCCGTTTCCCGGAGCTCCGGGGGGAACTGGTGGCGGTCAATGTTGACGTTGATGCCCATGCCGGTGATTAGGTAGTTGACCCTTTCCATCTCGGCGGAGAGCTCGGTTAGAATGCCGCAGATTTTTTTCTCCCCCACCAGCAGGTCGTTGGGCCACTTGATACCGGCCTCCACCCCCGTCACCCGGCGCAGCGCCCGGGCCACGGCCACTGCCGCCAGCATGGTCAGGGGAGGGGCGTCCATGGGGTTCACCGCGGGGCGCAGGATCACCGAACACCATATGCCCAGGCCGTGGGGGGAGAACCAGCCCCGGCCCATCCGCCCCCGGCCACCGGTCTGCTCTTCGGCCACCACCAGGGTGCCGGCGGGGACTCCGCGGGAGGCCAGCTCCCGGGCCGTGCGGTTGGTGGACTCCACCCGGTCGTAGTGGTAAATTTTGTGCCCCAGGAAGGCTGTGGCCAGGCCCCGGGTGATTTCCGCCGGGTAGAGGCGGTCCGGGACGCTCACCAGGCGGTAGCCGGCGTGGGGCACGGCCTCGATGTCGTAACCCGCCCCCCGCAGGGCCTGGATGTGCTTCCATACCGCCGTGCGGGAAATGCCCAGGCTCCGGCAGATGGCCTCGCCGGAAACAAAGTCGGGGTATCCGTTTTTCAGCAGTTCCAGGACCCGTTCCTTCAAGAGCCGGCACCTCGCAGGATCAGCTGGAATTTCCCTCTAAAAATTTTAAAACCGCCGCCTCAAGTTGTCAACCTGTGCGCCTTAAATGGTTTACCGCAGGCCGTCTTTTTTCTTCCGCAGGCCCTTCAGGGTGGTCATGGTATCCTCCACCTGCGACACCAGCACCCCGTCCAGCAGGTCGAGGATCTGGAAAACCTCCGGGTACTTCACCCGGTAGTTCACCCGCAGGCCCTCCTTGCGGGAGTCGACGATGTCCAGTTTTTTCAGCACCGCCAGGTGCTGGGATACGTTGGACTGCTCCATATCCAGCTCCTCAATGATCTCGCAGACGCACCGCTCCCCCTGCCGCAGGCACTCCAGGATGCTCACCCGGGTGGGGTGGGCCAGGGCCTTTAAAATGTCCGCTTTCATGCGGGGAATGCGCTCATCCACTGCGGTCAACCTCCGGTTTGCTATAATAATTATTATTTCATAATATCATAATTTTTTTCCCGCGGCCACTTCTGCCGCGGACATTTTATTGCGGTGCCCGCGGCCCTCTGGTAGAATTACTCTGAAAAGGAGTGAAAAGGCGATGATCCTGGTATTTGACGTGGGGAATACCAATATCGTTCTGGGGGTATATAAAGGCCAGGAGCTGCTGGAACACTGGCGCCTGTCCACCAACCCCCACCGGACGGCCGATGAATACGGTTTGCTGCTCCGGGACCTCTTCCAGTACGCGGGCATTTCCCGCCGGGATATCAGGGCCCTGGTGATCTCGTCGGTGGTGCCCCCCCTGATGCTGGCCCTGGAGCAGATGAGCGAGAAGTATTTCGGGGTCAGGCCCCTGGTGGTGGGGCCCGGAATTAAAACGGGCCTGGCCATTAAATATGACAACCCCCGGGAGGTGGGGGCCGACCGCATTGTCAACGCGGTGGCGGGGTACGAGCTGTACGGCGGACCGCTGATCATTGTGGATTTCGGCACGGCCACCACCTTTGACGCCATCTCGGCCAGGGGGGAATACCTGGGCGGGGCCATCGCCCCGGGTATCGGCATTTCCACCGAGGCCCTCTTCGCCCGGGCCGCCAAGCTGCCCCGGGTGGAGCTGGTCAGGCCGCCGTCGGTTATCGGCAAGAATACCGTCAGCAGCATGCAGGCGGGGATCATCTTCGGCTTTGTGGGGCAGGTGGATGAAATAGTGCGCCGGATGAAAGCCGAGCTGGGGGGAAACCCCACCGTGCTGGCCACCGGGGGGCTGGCCGAGCTCATCGCCCGGGAGTCCCGCACCATCGACCGGGTGGATCAGCTGCTCACCCTCAAGGGCCTGCGCCTGATCTACGAGCGCAATCTGCCGGCGGTGAAATGACGGTGAGGATGAAGATTGGCAGCGTGGAACTGGCCAACCGGGTAATTGCCGCCCCCATGGCCGGGGTCACCGACCGGGCCTACCGCATCCTGGCCCGGGAGGCCGGCTGCGGGCTGGCCTTTTCGGAGATGATCAGCGACCAGGCCTTGATTTATGGCAACCCCCGCACGCTAGTCATGCTCGAGCGCGGGGGGGAAGGCGGGCCCCTGGCCGTGCAGATTTTCGGCTCCAACCCCGGGTACATGGCCCGGGCGGCGGAGATTGTGGCTGCCGCGGGTGCCGACATTATCGACATCAATATGGGCTGCCCCACGCCGAAAATCGTCAAAAACGGCGAGGGGGCGGCCCTGATGAGGAACCCGGAACTGGCCGCCGAAATTGTCTCCCGGGTGGCGGCCCGGGTGAAGGTGCCCGTAACGGTGAAAATGCGCAAGGGCTGGGATGACGAGCATGTGAACGCCGTTGAGCTGGCCCGCCTGGTGGAGGCGGCCGGAGCCGCGGCGGTGACCGTACACGGGCGCACCAGGGCCCAGTTTTACAGCGGCCGGGCCGACTGGGAGATCATCCGCCGGGTGAAGGAGGCGGTGAGCATCCCGGTGATCGGCAACGGGGATGTGCGCACGCCCCTGGACGCCAGGAGGATGCTGGAGGAGACGGGCTGCGACGGCGTAATGATCGGCCGCGCCTCCATGGGCAACCCCTGGATTTTTTCCCGCACGGTGCATTACCTGGCCACCGGCGAGCTCCTGCCCGAACCCGGCTGGGAGGAAAAGGTCCGCACCGCCCTGCGGCACCTCGACCTCCTGGTTGCCTTCAAGGGGGAGCACATCGGGGTGCTGGAGATGCGCAAGCATGCTGCCTGGTACCTGAAGGGCCTGCGGGGGGCCGCCCGGCTGCGGGAGAAAATAAACCGGGCCGCCACGGTGGAGGAAATGAGGCATATATTAACGGGGATCCTGGCAGGGGATGGCCCGTAAAACAGCCGGTGCTGCTGCCGGCTTTTTTTTGTTTGTGGGATTTTCTGCCTTGCCCTGGAGGAAAAGCGCTGATAAAATAAATTGTACACAAAAATGTGCACATATTTAATTCCCTGCCGGTATATAATGGGTGGTGTGGTTTTCCGTGGACCTTATCCGCATTGGCGACAAGATCATCAGCCGCCGGCGCATTGACCGCTGCATCTCCAGAATGCTGGAGCTGCGGGCCATGGGCCTTTCCCAGGCGGATGTGGCCGGGCGCCTGGGTGTGGACCGGACGCTGGTGAGCCGGCTGGAGGGGCTGGGGGAAGTGCGCAAGGGCCGGCGGATTGCTGTTATTGGTTTTCCCATCAAGAACAAGGAGGAGCTCCGTTCCGCCCTGGAAAAGGAAGGGGTGGATTTCGTGCTCCTGATGACCGATGCCGAACGCTGGGATTTTTTGCGCCGCAGGAGCGGCCTGGAGCTGTTCAACACCCTCATGGAAATGATAGCCACCGCCCACGGCTACGACCAGGTGGTGGTTATCGGGTCCAGCAGGAGAATAAAAATATTTGAGGCGGTGCTGGATAAGCCCGTCATCGGCTACGAAATCGGCGAGTCGCCCATCCAGGAAGACAGGTACGTCAACCCGGATGAGATTGTCGAACTGGTCCGGGCGGTCAGGCATTGAAACCACCATAGAGTGAATTCGAGGTGAGCCCTGTGGAAAAATTCGCGTTCATCATTCACCCTCTGGACGTCCGGGATGTGGCCAGGAAATTCCCCTTTACCCGTTACCTTCCCGGGCGCTGGGTGGAAAAGGCCTTTCAGATGATACCTCCCATGAAGGTGTCCCATATTACCGGGGTGAAGACACCCTGCGGGGAAGCGGAAGGCTGGTTCGTGGCCTGCCCCCTGACCGCCAGGCAGATGCTGGAGCTTCCGGAGGATTTTGTGCTGGAGCGGATAATACAGGCGGGGCGCGTGGCCGAAAAGCTGGGGGCCGGCATTGTCGGCCTGGGAGCCTTTACTTCCGTGGTGGGAGATGCGGGCATAACCGTGGCCAGAAACCTGAATATAGCCGTGACCACGGGTAATAGCTATACTGTGGCCACGGCCATCGAAGGGACGAAGGAAGCGGCCCGCCTGATGGGGCACGACCTGCGCCGGGCGCATATTGTGGTGCTGGGCGCCACCGGTTCCATCGGCAGTGTTTGCGCCCGCATGCTGGCCCGGGAGGCCACCAGGATGACCCTGGTGGCCCGGGAAAAGTCCAGGCTGGAACAGCTGGCGGCAAAAATTCTTTATGAAACCGGCCTGGCGGTATCCATTACCTCCGACGTGAAGAAGGCCCTGCGGACGGCCCAGGTGGTGATAGCCGTTACCAGCGCGGTGGACACCCTCATCGGGCCGGAGGACCTCCTGCCGGGGGCTGTGGTGTGTGACGTTTCCCGCCCCCGCAATGTGAGCCGCCAGGTGGCCGAGCAGAGGGACGATGTGCTGGTCATTGAGGGGGGCGTGGTGGAGGTGCCCGGGGAGGTCAATTTTAACTTCAATTTCGGCTTTCCGCCCGGCACGGCCTACGCCTGTATGTCCGAGACCATGATCCTGGCCCTGGAGAAGAGGTATGAGAATTTTTCCCTGGGGCGTGACATAACCATTGAACAGGTGGAGGAAATCAGGGCCCTGGCCCAAAAACACGGCTTCAAGCTGGCCGGTTTGCGCAGCTTTGAGCGGGCCATTGATCCCCGGGAAATCGAGCGCATCCGGGCCCGGGCCGAAAGCCGCCTTAACGCGCTGGGGGAGCAGCAACTTGTGGGGGTAGCCCCTTGACAAAGGGAAAAACCCTACTTATAATTGGGGGAAAGGTTGCTGGTAACCATGGGCACTGCAATGAGTCCGTTCATTGCAGTGCTTTCAGTGTCGTTGGGGGAGTGGGCTTTTGCCCCGGGTGCAGGCCCGGGCAGAGAAGTGCAAAGGAGTCGATAAAAAGTGAAGGAAAAAGAAGTAATTCTAACCCGCGAAGGCCTGGAGAAGCTGGAAAAAGAGCTGGAAGAGCTTAAAACCACCCGCCGCCGCGAGGTAGCCGCCCGTATCAAGCAGGCCATTGAGTTTGGAGATATCAGTGAAAACTCGGAATACGAGGACGCCAAAAATGAACAGGCCTTTATAGAAGGCCGCATTTTAACCCTTGAGCAGATGCTGCGCAACGCCAGGGTTATCGACGATGAGCGGGCGGGAACCGATGAGGTGACCCTCGGTTCCACTGTCCTCCTCAAGGACCTGGAATACGGCGATGAGGTGGAATACACCATTGTTGGCTCCGTGGAGGCCGATCCCGGAGCTCATAAAATTTCTAACGAGTCTCCCGTGGGCAAGGCCATCCTGGGCCAGCGCAAGGGGAGCATCGTGGAGGTTTCCGTGCCTGCGGGCCTGTTGAAATACCAGATACTGGACATACGCTAAAGGGAAGAGCCGGAGGAATGATATGTCGGATAAGGAAAGCACAGAACTCAGAACGGACGATTTAAACGAATTGATGCGCGTGCGCCTGGAAAAGATGGAGGAATTAAAGGCCCGGGGGATTGAGCCCTACGGTGGTCGCTACCCCCGCACCCACCTTGCTGCCTGGATTGTCGAGCACTATGACGAGTGCGAGGGGCAGGAGGTGAGGATTGCCGGACGCCTGATGGCCCGGCGCGGTCACGGCAAGGCCAGTTTCGGCAACCTCCGGGACGTTTCGGGTCAAATCCAGATCTACCTGCGCCAGGATGACGTGGGTGCCGAAACCTATAACCTTTTTCAGCGGCTGGATATAGGGGATATCATCGGTGTGCGGGGCCGGGTTTTTAAAACCCGGACCGGTGAAGTTACCGTAGCCGTGGGGGAGCTGACCCTGCTGGCCAAGTCCCTGCGCCCCCTGCCGGAAAAGTGGCACGGTTTAAAGGACGTGGACCTGCGCTACCGCCAGCGCTACCTGGACCTGATCGTCAATCCCGGGGTAAAGGAAACTTTTGTCATCCGCAGCCGGGTGATCCATGCAATACGCAATTTCCTGGAAAGGCGCGGATTCCTGGAAGTGGAGACGCCCATGATGCACCCCATCGCCGGCGGGGCGGCAGCCAGGCCCTTTATCACCCACCACAACGCCCTGGATATGGATCTGTACCTGCGCATTGCCCCCGAACTTTACCTCAAGCGCCTGCTGGTGGGGGGGTTTGAAAAGGTTTACGAAATAAACCGGAACTTCCGCAACGAGGGCATATCCACCAAGCACAACCCGGAATTCACCATGCTGGAGCTTTACCAGGCCTATGCCGACTATCACGATATGATGGACCTGACGGAAGAAATGATCTCCACCGTGGCCTCCGAGGTGCTGGGCACCACCACCATTACCTACCAGGGGGTGGAGATCAACCTGGCGCCGCCCTGGAAGAGGCAGACCATGCTGGAGGCGGTGGAGGAGCATACCGGTCTTGATTTCAACCGGTACCGGGAAGACGGGGAACAGGCCCGCCGGGCAGCCCGGGAACTGGGGGTGGAGGTGGAGGAAACGGACGGCTGGGGCACCGTCTTAAACAAGGTGTTCGAGGAGAAGGTGGAGCCGCAGCTGATCCAGCCCGTTTTTATCCTGGACTACCCCATTGAAATTTCACCCCTGGCCAAGCGCAAAGAGGATGACCCCGCCCTGACGTACCGGTTCGAGCTGTTTATTTACGCCCGGGAGATGGCCAATGCCTTCTCCGAGCTCAACGATCCCCTCGATCAGAGGGCCCGCTTCCTCAAACAGCTGGAGAAGCGCCGGGCGGGGGACGAGGAGGCTCACATGATGGACGAGGATTACCTTACCGCCCTGGAGTACGGCATGCCCCCGGCGGGCGGCCTGGGCATCGGCATCGACCGGCTGGTCATGCTGCTGACCGACTCCCCGTCCATCCGGGATGTGATCCTCTTCCCCTTAATGCGGCCGCGGGAGCAGCCATAAAAAAGCTTCCTGTGCCTTCTGCCGCACCGGCCCTGCGTGCTTACATACGCCCGGAAGCGGCCCGGGTCATATGGCCCGGGCTGCTTTTTTCCCGCAGGTCAGGAGGATTACGGCTTCCGGAAAGAGAAAGAATATTCAATAAAGTGCGGCCGGCGCAGTTACTGCATTTTGGGCCAGCTCAGGCCGGCTTTCCTGCTAATCTGACTCTAATAGATAAGGAGGGTTATGGATGAAGTTCCAGTGGCTCGGCCATGCGTGTTTTTTAATAACCACGGAAGGCAATACCAGGATAGTGACCGACCCCTTTGATGAAACGGTGGGTTATCCCCTCCCCCGTATTCCGGCGGATATTGTCACCGTCAGCCACCAGCATTTTGATCATAACGCCGTGAAAACGGTTCCCGGTAACCCGAAGGTGGTGCAGGAGGCGGGGGAACATGTTTTCGGCCAGATCAAGATCACGGGGCATAATTCCTACCATGATAAGAAACAGGGCAGCCAGCGGGGTAACAATATCATCTTCGTGGTGGAAAGTGAAGGGCTGAGGGTATGCCATGTGGGGGACCTGGGCCACCTGCCGGATAAGGCCCTGGTGGAGGCGCTGGGGCCGGTTGACGTTTTAATGGTTCCGGTGGGGGGCTACTATACCATTGATGCCGGCGAGGCGGCGGAGCTGGTCAGGCTGCTGTCCCCGCCCTATGTTCTGCCCATGCATTACAAGACCGCTTATGTCGATTTCCCCATAGCGCCGGTAACTGATTTTCTCAAAATGTTCCCCGGCTACGGTGAACAGGAAGAACTGGTGGTGGACAGAAGTAATTTACCCCGCCAGACCACGGTGGTAAAACTGAACTTGTGGAAAACCGCCCCTGAAAACCTGTAGCCCTGTGTTGTGGTTCGAGCGGGGCATCGCCCCATAGGGCGATAATTATACCCAAATACGGCTGCTATTGTACGTGACAATGACGCCACTTACCGGCGTTACCGGTTGGCGCATTTTGTTAAAAATGTGACATAGTAATTCTTACCTGGAGTCAGTTTTCTTTTTAAACCAATGCAATGGATTCAGGTATTTTCTATATTTCATGACAATTTCTCTCCCTAGTATAAAACCGCCAAGCCAGAACGATGCTTCTCCTGAAATAACAAGTATTGAGGATATTAATGCTTTTGTACTTACTGTATAAGGGGTAAAGGGTACAAGTAATAAAGCACCATAGAAAACACAAGAGAGAATAACCAGGGAAATACCAACTTTCTTTAACCATGACCTGTTTGAAATATTCATTTTTTGTAAGTTTATTTCTCCTTGATTTTGGTCTGTCATCAGTTGTTTCCCCCTTATGGAAGTGAAATTCATTTTTAAAATTAAAAAGATCGTTAAATCCTTTGGGATTCATTGTAATATAAAATTACTGCAAATAACAATGAAAATGCGCAGCAAGAAAGCCCGTTCTCCTTTGGCCAGTGAGGAGGCCGGGCTTTCCCATCAGTGTTCCTCCTCTTCGCGAAGATCGCCCCGGAAGTAGACCAGATCCGCTTCCGCGGCCCAGATGTCTTTGTCCACGGCCAGCACAATGTCCCCGGAGGGCCGCAGGCGCACCATCTTCTCCCGCCTCTCCACTATCCACAGCACTTCGTCCGCCAGGTGCCACTCTCCGGGAGCACCCAGGTCTCCCCGGTGAAAACGTTCGTGCTCGTAGTACTTTGCACCCGGGCGCAGCCTTACCTCCCGCGCGGTGCGGTAATTTTCCGGGGTAACCGGCACGGTGGCGGCGGCCCTCAGCCAGCCGGCTCTTTCCCGCCCGGTTTCGTAAACGTTAACCTGCGCCCAGTACCACTGTTCCCCGGCCGCCTCTTTTACCGCCAGCACTTTCACCACCGCTCCCGGTGATAAAGCATGGTACGGCGGTGCAGCAGCTTCGGGCCGGCTGTACAGCGGGGTAGCCGTGGCAACCAGCCGCCGGGGCGCTTTCCCGGGATCAGCAGGGAGAACGTCCGGGTTCACCACGTGAATGTAAGCGTAAGTACCCACCCCGCTGTTGACGCGAAATTTCGGGTCGGCGGCGAGAAAATAATAGTTTCCCGCCGGCAGATCAGGGGGAATTTTTACCCGGGCGTGATTATCTTTCAGCCGGCCGTAGTTTTTCACCAGGCCGATCCCCGGGCAGGATAAACCCAGCGCCAGTTCCGCCTTGATTTCGTGCAGGCGGTCGCTTTTTAAAGCGACGGAAACCTCGTCGCCCGGCTTGACTATCAGGGGCGAAGCTGCGAGGTAAATGCCTTGCGGGCTAATTTCTTCCGGATGGGGGGCGGCTGCTTCCTCCTGTACGTTACCGGGCCGGCAGCCGCTCAGAAAAGCCAGAGCAAAGATTACCGCCAGCAGCCAATGGTTTAAGCAGGTTTGCCTTCCCCTCATGAAATCACCATCATCACAAATAAAAATCTTGAGAGGGACGTAAGGCCAATCCAATTTACACCTGGCCAGGGCCAACCCCGGGCACAACTGGCTAAAGAACTCTCCTGTCACAGGACTGCTATTTAATTTTTACGATATAGGTCAGCTTATGGTTCGGGGTTCTGCTGGTGTCAATGTTATAGACCGGTTCACCTTTTGTATCTATCTCAACCAGCAGGGAAGGTCCCTGGATGGCGGCAGTGCTTTTCAGGGCGGCGCCGTAGGGGAAGTCTTCCTTCAGAAGATCCTCATTGGCCACAGGTTCTTGAGCCGGCAGCGCCCGCCAGGAAATCCTTTCAATCAGCGGGTGATCAGGTTTGAGCTCGCCCTCGCTGCTTTTTGGACAACGCACGCCGTAGATGCGGACGGTTAAACCGTCGTGCCGGCGGTCAACGACAGTAAAAGGCCTTTTATGCCCTCCGGCCAGCACCTGCTCCGGGGCAACGGCCAGCTCCAGGGCAACCGCTCCGTCTTTTAAGCTTACGCCTTTAAAAACGTGCTCCCAGGCTCCGCTCGCCCCGAAAGCGACGGAGCGCGTAAGGTATAACTCTTCCCGGGACAATTTTTTGTTTTCCACATCGTAGCGCAAAAGGTAGGGGAAGCTGTAATCGCCGCAATCACCGCCTCCTTTGGCGACAAAGACAAGTTCGTTATTCCGGGCTTCTTTGAATCGTGCGTTTTCCATAAAATCGACGATCAAATCTTTTTCGCCCGTCTCTGCGTCGCAAAGGAAGTAACTGTAATCCATATTCCAGGCGTGCTCCAGTAAAAAACGGTGCTCGCCCACCCGCCAGAGCTTTTTCACTTCTCCTTCCGCGTCCGGCGCGGGCTTGAACTCGCCTCCGGCCCGGTCAAGAGAACTGGCCAGTTGACCAGGCCAGTCGCCGGTAACCACTTTTACGGTCCGGCTTCCGGCATCCCAGGCTACCTTAGCTCCCAGGGCTTCGGCAACCTCCCTGACCGGCGCCACGGCACGCCCGTCAATTAACTGGGGCGGGACGTCCGGGCTGATTTCCTTACCGTCTACCACGAGCCTGACGGCCTTTTCGGCAAAGGCCGTTCCCGCAACAAGGAAAATTATTGCGGTTATCGCCAGCAGTAAGAAGATAAATAACTTAAACTTGGGCTGAGTTCTAGACGACATCATTCGTCTTCACCCTTTTAATATTTCATTAATATTTCAACGCTTGACTTATTAATTATGACGGATAACACTGAAAAAGGTTCCCGCAATGTAAAAATTTTTTTCGGAAGTTAACCATGCGAAAGCCACCAAGAATAAATTTTCGAGGATTGCTTGCGCAATTCCATGGTCTTGCTTATTGAACATTCATTTATGATTATGAAGAAAAGGGGTTGGTTCGCCCCCTACTATCTTCTACAGCCCGTATTGTTTCAGCTTGCGGTAAAGGGTGATGCGGCTGATGCCCAGCAATTTGGCCAGCTGGCCTTTACTCATGGTGCCTTCCTCAATTTTTTTAACGTAGGCGGCCAGAATATCCTTTTCGATGTTGACTAGCCGGGATTTCAATAGTGAAAGCATAACCATCACCCCGGCATGTCTAAATCCCAGATTGAGATCCTATTTTGTTACAGATGGCCGGCAGATTGTCGCCGGCTCTAATTCCTGTCCCCGGCTGAAGGGTCCAGCATAACAGCGCCCTGGGACCGGCAAAGGGCGGCATACGTTTTCATCCTGACGTCACCCTGGAAGAAGTGAAGGCGCTGGCCATGTGGATGACCTTCAAATGTGCGGTGGTGGGCCTGCCTTACGGAGGGGGTAAAGGCGGGGTGGTATGCAATCCCAAAGAACTCTCGCCAGGCGAACTGGAGAGGTTGAGCCGGGGATACGTGCGGGCTGTTGCCGAGATTTTAGGTCCTGAGAAAGATATCCCGGCGCCGGATGTGTATACCAATCCCCGGGTCATGGCCTGGATGATGGATGAATTCAGCCGCTATAAAGGATACAACGAGTTTGGTGTTATTACCGGCAAGCCGCTGATCGTGGGCGGATCGGCGGGCCGCAATGAAGCTACCGCCCGGGGGTGTGCCATTGTAGTGCGGGAGGCGGCCAAGATGCTGGGGATACCCCTGGCCGGGGCTGCGGTGGCCGTACAGGGTTTCGGAAACGCCGGCAGCATTGTGGCCCGGCTGCTGCACGAAATGGGCTGCCGCATTGTCGCCGTTGTGGATTCCACCGGCGGGGCCTGTAATACCGCCGGCATGGACCCGGTAAAACTGCGTGACCATAAGACAAAAACCGGTTCTGTAAAGGGTTTCCCCGGCAGCAAACCCATTTCCTCCACCGAACTGCTCACCCTGGACTGCGATATTCTGGTGCCGGCGGCGCTGGAAAACCAGATTACCGCCAGTGTGGCCGGGCAGGTCAGGGCAAAGATTGTGGCCGAGGCGGCCAACGGCCCCACCACACCGGAAGGCGACCGGATATTGAATCAAAAGGGAATTTTTGTTATACCTGATATCCTGGCCAGTGCGGGAGGGGTTACGGTCTCCTATTTTGAATGGGTGCAAAACAACATGGGATATTACTGGACTGAGGAAGAGGTAAACCGCCGTCTTGAGGAAATTATGGTGCGCGGTTTTCATGAAGTGGTGGCCATGCGCAAGCTGGGCAGGGATGTGGATATGCGCCTGGCTGCCTACATGGTGGCGGTCAAGAGGGTGGCCGAGGCTATGGAAGTGCGCGGCTGGCTGGGCAGGGCGGCCCGTCTGGCTGCACCGCGGGTGGAGGTCCTGCCAGCTTGACATGTAATCCTGTCCTTTTAAAGTAACTGCAAAACTGAATTCTGGTCATGCTCCAGACACGAGGCGTTAAAAAGGGCTTGACGGGTGAAGGAGAGTTTAGTATAATAAGCAGTGGCACTGAGGTTATTCCCCGATAGCTCAACGGTAGAGCATCCGGCTGTTAACCGGAGGGTTGTAGGTTCGAATCCTACTCGGGGAGCCATGGCAAAAGAGAGCATACCTGTGAAACCACAGGTATGCTTTTTGTTTTATGTGTACTTTTTTATTTTGGGGGATAAATCCGTATAATAAACTGGAATCAGGTAAAAAATCGAAAAATAAAGCGCCCGGGGGATCCAGATTTTACAGGCAGGCTATGGCTGCCAGAAATTTTCTCTAAAAGTTTTTCCCGGCGCTTGTATTTTTTCAGGCCGATCTGTCTATAATAAAGGTGAAAGTCAGTCAAGGTCAAAGTTAAGGGAGGGTGGGGGTGGTTGTCGAACATCTCGGATCTCATTGAACGCTACCTGAAGGAATTACTGGCCGCCAGCGCCCGCGGGATGATCGAGATCCGGCGCAATGAACTGGCCGAGCAGTTTAATTGCGTTCCCTCCCAGATCAATTACGTCCTGGCCACCCGCTTTACCGTGGAGCACGGCTTTCTGGTGGAAAGCCGGCGGGGTGGCGGCGGTTACGTGCGGATTATGCAGTTGCCCCGGGACCAGAGGCTGGATTCCCTCAGCCAGCTGCTGAATCTGGTGGGCAGGGAAATATCCCAGCGGCGGGCGCAGGCGATCATTGAGCGGATGCGGGAAGAAAAGCTGATCACCGACCGTGAATCCCGGATGATGCAGGCGGTGATCGACCGGGAAGTGCTGCGCCTGGGCCTGCCGGCCCGGGACCAGCTGCGGGCTATGATCCTGCGCGCCATGATTATAAGTTTGCTGGGTCAAAAAGGTGAATAAAACGGGCATCCGGGGAATACTTTTGCCGGTGCCCCAAAAGGAGGTTGAAGTGGATGGAATGCGAACGCTGTCACCAGAGACCGGCTACGGTCCACTGGACGGAAATCATCAACAATGAAAAGCGGACCATGCGCCTGTGCGAGCAGTGCGCCCGTGAGCTGCAGGCCCAGGCCATGGGCTTTTTCCCTCAGATAAACCTGCATAATTTTCTGGCCGGGCTGCTGCACAATGAGTTCGGCTTTCCCACCACCGGCCCTGCGGTGGCTCCGGCGGGAGCCCGCTGTGAGGCCTGCGGCCTGACGGAGGCCCAGTTTGCCCGCCAGGGATTGCTGGGGTGCGGGGAGTGCTACCGCTATTTTGGCCCCCGGCTGGAGCCCGTGTTCCGGCGGATCCACGGGAATACCCGGCATACGGGCAAGGTGCCCGAGCGTACCGGCGGTAAAATGCGGGTAATCAACCGCCTGGAGCGGCTGAAGGCCCAGCTGCGGGAAGCCGTCAGCCGGGAGGAGTTCGAGCGGGCGGCGGAATTGCGGGATGCCATCCGGGAGCTGGAAAAGGAGCTGCGGGAGGGATAAGGTCATGTCCATCAGAGAAACTGTGAACAATCCCCACAGTCACTGGATGGATGGTACGGGTCCCGAATCGGATATAGTCATCAGCAGCCGGGTGCGGGTGGCCCGGAACCTGGCCCACCTGCCTTTTCCCCACCTGCTCACCCGGGAAAAGGCCGAAGACGTGATCCACGCCGTGCAGACGGCCATAGAAAACAGGGTTTTCCGGGAAAAAATGGGCAGGATGGAATTAACGCGCATGAACGAATTGACACCTGTGGAAAGGCAGATACTAGTAGAAAAACACCTGATCAGCCCTGATTTGCTGGAGAATTTCGAGCGCAAGGCGGTGGTGCTGCGGGACGACGAAGTGCTCAGCGTGATGGTCAACGAAGAAGACCACCTGCGCCTGCAGTGCCTGCTGCCCGGCCTGCAGTTGAACAGGGCCTGGGAGCTGATCAGCCGCCTTGACGACGCCCTGGAGGCGACCCTGGATTATGCCTTTGATGAAAAGCTGGGTTACCTCACGGCCTGCCCCACCAACGTGGGTACGGGCCTGCGCGCTTCGGTGATGCTGCACCTGCCCGGCCTGGTGATGGTCAATCAAATCAAAGGGGTTCTGGACACCATTACCAAGCTGGGGTTAACCGTGCGCGGGCTTTACGGTGAGGGTACCGAGGCCAAGGGGAACCTGTTCCAGGTCTCCAACCAGGTTACCCTGGGGCAGGCGGAAGAGGACATAATTGCCAACCTCATCTCGGTAACCCGCCAGCTGCTGGAGCAGGAAAGGGCGGCCCGGCAGGCCCTCTTCCGGGAGCGCCGCGAGCAGCTGGAGGATCGGGTGGGGCGGGCCTACGGCCTGCTGAAGCATGCCCGGGTGATGACCTCCGAGGAAGCCATGAGCCTGTTTTCCGACCTGCGCCTGGGTATTAATATGGGGATCATCAAAAATATCCCGGCCCCGCTGACAATTGAATTGATGGTTCTTACCCGGCCGGCCTTCCTGGTAAAGGTTACGGGTAAGGATTTGAGTCCTGTGGAGCGGGATATATACCGCGCCCAGTTGATCCGCAAAAAACTTTCGGCTGCTCAGCAATCGTAAATAAAACAAGCAGGAGGTGTTGTGACGATGTTGTTCGGGCGTTTTACGCAGAGGGCGCAAAAAGTGCTGTTTTTAGCGCAGGAAGAGGCCAGGAGGCTTAATTATCCATACGTAGGTACGGAACATCTTTTGCTCGGGCTGATCCGGGAAGGGGAGGGCGTGGCCGCCAAGGCCCTGGCCAGCCTGGGCATTGAAGCCGATAAAGTGCGGTCAGTGGTGGAGCAGATGGTGGAAAAGGTCTCCGGTCCCATGCCGCAGGAAATTCCCCTGACTCCGCGGGCCAAGCGGGTACTGGAGCTGGCTGTGGATGAGGCCCGGCGCATGGGCCACAGCTACGTGGGTACGGAGCACCTCCTCCTGGGTCTGATCCGGGAGGGAGAGGGTGTGGCCGCCAGGGCTCTGATGTCTCTGGGGGCGGACCTGAACAGGGTGCGCGGTGTGATCCTGCAGATGCTCGGAGGTATGGCGGGAGGAGCGGCCATGGGGCAGCCGGGTGCGGCCAGACCCCAGGCTTCCAGCACGCCCACCCTGGATCAGTTCGGCCGGGATCTGACGGCCCTGGCCCGGGACGACAAGCTGGATCCCGTGGTGGGGCGGGAGAAGGAGATCGAGCGGGTCATCCAGATCTTGAGCCGCCGCACCAAGAACAACCCGGTGCTCATCGGTGAGCCGGGGGTGGGTAAAACCGCCATTGCCGAGGGTCTGGCCCAGCGCATTGTGCAGGGCAACGTACCGGAGGTGCTGCTCAACAAGCGGGTGGTCACCCTGGACCTGGCTTCCATGGTGGCCGGCACCAAGTACCGGGGCGAGTTCGAGGAACGGATTAAAAAGGTTATTGACGAAATCGTCAGGGCCGGCAACATCATCGTTTTCATCGATGAGCTGCACACGTTGATTGGCGCCGGTGCGGCGGAGGGGGCCATCGATGCGGCTAACATCCTGAAGCCGGCGCTGGCCAGGGGCGAGCTCCAGTGCATCGGGGCCACCACCCTGGACGAGTACCGCAAGCACATTGAGCGGGACCCCGCCCTGGAGCGGCGCTTCCAGCCCATCATGGTAGAGGAGCCCACGGTGGAGGAAACCATCGCCATCCTGAAGGGGCTGCGGGATAAGTACGAAGCCCATCACCGGGTGCGGATAACCGATGAGGCCCTGGAAGCGGCGGCCAGGCTTTCCGACCGCTACATCACCGACCGGTTCCTGCCGGATAAGGCCATCGACCTGGTGGATGAGGCCAGTTCCCGGGTACGCCTGCGGGCTTTTACCGCCCCGCCCAACCTCAAGGATCTGGAGAAGAGGATTGAGGAAATCCAGAAAGAAAAGGAAGCGGCCGTCAACAACCAGGAGTTTGAAAAGGCCGCCCAGCTGCGGGATCAGGAGCAGCAGTTGAAGAAAGAACTGGAAGCCCGGCGGCAGGACTGGCAGGCGGCCAGGGGCAAGGAAGAACTGGTGGTTACCGAGGAGGATATCGCCCAGATTGTCAGCAGCTGGACCGGCATCCCGGTGAAGAAGCTGGCCGAAGAGGAAACCGAGCGCCTGCTGCGCCTGGAGGAAATCCTGCACCAGCGGGTAGTGGGCCAGGACGAGGCGGTGCGGGCCGTGGCCCGTTCAGTGCGCCGGGCGCGGGCGGGTCTGAAAGATCCCAGGCGGCCCATCGGTTCCTTCATCTTCCTGGGTCCCACCGGTGTGGGTAAAACCGAGCTGGCCCGGGCGCTGGCCGAGGCCCTTTTCGGCGACGAGGATGCCCTGGTGCGCCTGGATATGAGCGAGTACATGGAGAGGTTTGCCGTCTCCCGGCTGGTGGGCGCACCCCCGGGCTACGTGGGTTACGAGGAGGGCGGCCAGCTGACCGAAGCGGTGCGGCGCAAGCCTTACACCGTGGTGCTGCTGGACGAGATTGAGAAAGCCCACCCGGATGTGTTCAACATCCTCCTGCAGGTCCTGGAAGACGGTCGCCTGACCGATGCCAAGGGCCGGACGGTGGACTTCCGCAACACGGTGATCATCATGACCTCCAACGTGGGGGTGCACACCCTGCGCAAGGAAGGGACGTTGGGCTTCCGCACCGAACAGGAGAGGGAAGCCAGCTACGAGCGCATGAAGGAGCGGGTAACCGAGGAGTTGAAGCGCACCTTCCGGCCGGAATTTTTAAACCGCATCGACGAGATCATCGTCTTCCACTCCCTGACCGCCGAGCACATCAAGGAAATTGTGGGCCTGATGCTCAAGGAAGTGGCCGCGCGGATGAAAGAACACGATGTGGAAGTGGAGTTTACTGAAGCGGCTAAAGAAATTCTGGCCAGGGAAGGTTTCGATGAAACCTACGGGGCCAGGCCTTTACGCCGGGCCATCCAGCGCCTGGTGGAAGACCGCCTCTCCGAGGAGCTCCTGAAGGGTACCTTCCACAGGGGCGACCGGGTGGTGGTGGACGGCGAAAACGGCCAGATTGTGGTGCGCAGGGCCGGTGACGGCCAGGCAGCGGGTGGGGTACCGGCAAATGCGCAAAGTGAATAATACCGCCTGAAAAGGCAGGGGGGACCGGTAAGGAGGTGCGATTTTCCCGCACCTCCTTTTCCCATTCTCACAAGTGCCTCTTTTATAGCCGGGCCGGACGTGCTGCCGGAAGGAGGATATTGATACAGGATATCGAAAAATAAATAAAAAACTCTATTCAGGTTAGCCGGAGATGGTCCTGTGCCGGAGCAAATTTTAAAACCGGATTACCTGTTGGATATTTGCATCAAAATGCTTTACCTGGCCGGAAGAATCGTCAGGGAAAAGGGCAATTTCGAGCGGGTTCCCCGCTGGCTGGCGGAGATTTTGGGAGCCAGCGGTTCGGCGCTGGGTATTGTGGTGGCCAGGCAGTGTTTAGTATATTTCGCCCGGGTCGACCAGGAAAGCAGGTCCGGCTGCCTGGAGGTTGCGGTGGACGTGCTCTGGTGTTCCCGCCAGAACTCACCTGGAAATGGTGATGTGCCGTGCCACATATTCGACTGCCCGGTAAGACAGAAGGTAATGGAAGGGTGCGGCCGGTCCGACCTGGAGGTAACCTGTTTCCCCATGGAGGACAGGAAGGGATTCTTAATGGTCTATGGGGAAGCGCTGCTGCTGAATTCCTATCCCATTACGGAAATACTCAAGGCGGTAACCCATTTTATCGCCTGCAGTCTGGATGTTGACGGGAGATCGCGGGAAGCCGCTTCTTATTTCCTCCCTTCCGAAGATATGGCCCAGTTGTGGTCGGAAATGCTGGCCGGGCTATCCCATGACTTGAGAACGCCCCTGGCCTGTATTAAAGGCTATATCACAACTCTAATGCGGGAGGACGTTACCTGGGACCATGCCACAACGGGAGTTTATGGAAATCATTGTAGAGGAAACGGATCATATCGAGAACTTAATTGATAACCTGCTGGATTCCGCTACTTTCAGCTGGAAGGGCGGAATTGAACTGAAAAAGGAACCCGTTTCTATACCGCAAGTAGTCAGAAAGGTGCTCACGGACCCGTCGTTTCGCATTAAAAATCACCAGTATACCGTTTTTTTTCCTGAGGATTTCCCCCTGGTGGAAGCGGATCCGATCAGGATCGAGCAGGTGCTGCGAAACCTTGTGGATAACGCGGTCAAATATTCCATGGAACGTACGCAAATCACAATTAAAGGAGAGGTAAAGCCCGGGGAGGTTGTTGTTTCAATTACCGATCAGGGTATTGGTATTGATAGCGAGCATTTAAAATGGCTGTTTGAAAAATTTTTCCGGGCGGCAAGGGGTATCCGGGAAAACAAACAGGGGATGGGGCTGGGATTGCCTCTGGCCCGGCAGATCATAGTAAGCCACGGGGGCCGGATCTGGGCAGAAAGCAAGTTAAACCAGGGAACAACCTTTTACTTTACACTGCCCCTGGAGCAGCGGGCGTCTTAAGGGCAATTCTTGATAAAGACCGGGTGGATTGAAATGAAGCGTAAAACAATCCTGGTAGTGGATGATGAACCCCGCCTCGTGCGATTGGTTAAGGTTAACCTGCTGGCCAGTGGTTACCAGGTGGATACGGCCGCCGACGGGAAAACCGCCCTTGAAAAGCTGGAATCTTCCCATTATGACCTGTTGATTCTTGATATCATGCTTCCCGGTCCATTGAATGGATTTGAGGTATGTAAGAGAATCCGTGAGTTTTCCGATATCCCCATAATTATGCTTACGGGAAGGGCCCGCGAGCAGGACCGGATCCGTGGTTTTGACGCGGGAGCCGATGATTATATCACCAAGCCCTTCAGCGTTGAGGAGTTATTGCTCCGTGTGAAGGCCATCCTCAGGAGAACCCACCCGTCAGAAGAATTTCCCAGGGGCACGTCCCTTAAAGTGGGAGACCTGGTGATCAATTTTGCTCAAAGGCGGGTCTTTGTCAGGGGAAGGGAAGTAAGGCTCACCGCTACGGAGTACCAGGTCCTGTACCACCTGGGCTGTCACGCGGGAAAGGTCATCACCCATGAGGATTTGCTCACCCGGGTCTGGGGCCCCGAGTACCGCAATGAACTGCACTACCTGCGCAATTACATCAGCAGCCTGCGAAAAAAGATCGAGGACGACCCCGGCAATCCCAGGTATATTCTGAGCAAACACGGCGTTGGCTACTATCTGGTATCAGACCTTTAAAAAAATATGCATCCAGTAGAAACTCTGCCAGGTAACGGGCGGAGTTTTTGTGTTTTTATGAAATTTTTATGTTTATATGTCCCTTTTTTATGATTTTTTGACGCCGGATTATTTACATTAAAACCAACCAGCCGGATGTTTCACTTAAGAACAATAATCTTCAGGAGGTTGCCATGCTTACCCGTGAAGATGTCAGGGAGAAAGCCAGGCAGGAAAGGGTGAAGTTCCTGCGCCTCCAGTTTACCGACATTTTCGGCACTTTTAAAAATATCGCCTTGACCCTGGATGATCTGGAACAGGCGATGGCCGGCAGGATTTCTTTCGACAGCTCTGTGGTTGATGGACTGGTCAACAGCCAGGAACGGGCCATTATCCTGCAGCCCGATCTGTCGACTTTCCTGGTGCTTCCCTGGCGTCCCCGTGAAGAAGCGGTGGCCCGTTTTATCTGTGATGTGCTCAATCCCGACGGTACTCCTTATCCCGGGTGTTCGCGCAACGTTCTGAAAAAGGTGCTGGCTGAAGCCGAACGGATGGGGCTGGAAATAATGGTTGGGATGGAGGTGGAATTTTACCTCTTCTACACCGACGATAGCGGTAACCCGACCACCAGTACCCATGACCATGCCGGGTTCTGCGACCTGACCCCGCTTGACCTGGGCGAAAATGTCCGGCGGGACATGGTGCTGACCCTGGAAGAAATGGGGATTGAGGTTGGCTTCAGCCATCACGAAAAAGGGCCGGGCCAGCATGGGATCACCCTGAAACCGGATAGCGCCCTGGTTATGGCAGATAAGCTGGTAACCTTCAAATTTATCGTGCGCACCATTGCCCAGCGGTACGGCCTTCACGCTTCCTTCATGCCCAGGCCGCTCAATGATCGGCCGGGGTCAGCGATGATCCTGCACCTGTACCTCCGGCCAAAGGGGGCCGGCTTTATTAACGGGGTTGGGAAACCCCTGCCGCCCGGCCGGGAAGCCGGCCATTTTGTCGCGGGAATTCTGGCCCATGCCCGGGCCAATGCTGCCATTACCAACCCACTGGTTAATTCTTATAAAAGGCTGTTCCCCGGTGACCTGACCATGCCAGTGCATGTGGCCTGGTCGGAAGACAGCCGCCATACGGTGCTGCGCGTTGCTGCTCACCCCGGCCGGGAAACGCGGGTGGAAGTGCGTAATCCGGATCCTGCCTGTAACCCGTATCTTGCGCTGGCTTTAATCTTGAAAGCGGGACTGGAGGGGATGCGGCAGCAGCTTCAACTACCTCCCCCGCTGAATAAAAACATTTTGCTCACCGATGATGGCCAGTGCAAGGGTACACGCCCTGCCTGCCTGCCGCGGACCCTGGATGAGGCCCTGCGGGAACTGGCCTGCGACCAGGTGGCCAGGGCTACGCTGGGTGAGTATATTTACCGCATTTATGCCAGGGCCAAGGCAGAAGAGTGGGAACGTTTCCAGATATATGTTCATCCCTGGGAACTGCAGGAATATCTCCTGCGCTTTTAGCAGCCAATTCCAGAACATAAGGGGGTTTTACTGTGGGGGCGACACGACAGGTTATCGATGAGGTTATGGAGCAGGTGGTGAAACGAAACCCCAATGAGCCGGAGTTTCATCAGGCGGTCCTGGAAGTGCTGGAATCCCTGGAACCAGCCATTGAAAGGCATCCTGAATTCGTCGAAGCGGGTATCCTGCACAGGATAGTGGAACCTGACCGGCAGGTTATTTTCCGGGTACCCTGGGTTGACGATCAGGGCCGGGTGCAGGTTAACCGGGGCTTCAGGGTTCAGTTCAATAACGCCATTGGTCCTTATAAGGGCGGACTGCGCTTTCATCCTTCAGTAAACCTGAGCATTATTAAGTTCCTTGCCTTCGAGCAAATATTTAAAAATTCCCTGACCGGCCTGCCCATAGGGGGAGGCAAGGGGGGAAGCGATTTTGACCCCAAGGGGAAATCAGAAGGCGAAATCATGCGGTTCTGCCAGAGTTTCATGACCGAGCTCTACCGGCATATCGGGGCGGATGTGGATGTTCCGGCGGGCGATATAGGGGTCGGCAGCCGGGAGATAGGATATTTGTACGGCCAGTATAAGAGAATAACGAATCTTTACCAGGGTGTTCTCACCGGCAAGGGCCTGACCTATGGAGGAAGTCTGGTCAGGACTGAAGCCACTGGTTATGGATTGCTGTATTTCCTGGAGGAAATGCTTAAAGATCATGGACAGACCCTGGCCGGTAAAACGGTGATCATCTCGGGTTCCGGAAATGTGGCTATATATGCGGCGGAAAAGGCCCGGCAGCTCGGCGCCAGGGTAATCGCCATGAGCGACTCCAGCGGGTACATAGTGGACCCGGACGGGATAAAGCTGGAAACGGTGAAGCAGATCAAAGAAGTGGAGAGGAAGAGAATTAAAACTTATGTTGAGCACCACCCGTCGGCCCGGTATTACGAAGGGTCGAAGGGCATCTGGTCAGTTAAATGTGATATTGCCCTGCCCTGCGCTACCCAAAACGAAATTGATGAGGAATCAGCCAGGATGCTGGTGGCCAATGGGGTTATGGCGGTAGCCGAAGGGGCTAATATGCCGTCCACACCGGAGGCCATAAAAGTTTTCCGGGATAATAAAGTCCTCTTCGGGCCGGCCAAGGCCGCCAATGCCGGTGGTGTTGCCACTTCAGCCCTGGAGATGTCCCAGAACAGCATGAGGTACTCCTGGACCTTTGAGGAGGTGGATGCCAGGCTCAGGGGTATTATGGCAGCCATTTACCGGCAGGTCAGCCAGACGGCCAGGGAATACGGTTACGAAGGTGACCTGGTGGTAGGGGCAAACATTGCCGGCTTCCTCAAAGTGGCCAGGGCCATGATGGCTCAGGGGGTGGTCTAGTACAGGAGAACCGGGGATGCCGGAATGTTAATTAAAGGGGGTTAAACCGTGAATCAGTGCCCGCTGGCCTATGTGGATCCCTGCTCAAAATGCGCTCAATTCGGGAACTGCTGCCCCAGTCAGGCCGTGCATAAGCTCATCGCCCTGGAAAAGGAATTGCAGGACATAAAAGCGTTGCTTCAGGAATTGCTAAAGAGGCAACTTCAGCCCCCTGACAAGCTGCAGATATAAAAGCCGGGGAAGGTTGGCTTGCCGCCCGGCGTCATTGCCCTGCAGGAACCGGGTGTTTGCCCGGTTTTTTTCTTTACCTTTCCGGTAAAGGTTGTAAGCGGGCCTGCCGGGCGGACTGCAGCCTTAGCCGGGGCGGATCGAGGTGATAAGACCCTGTTCTGGTATTGTTTTTAACTTGTGGAAGCAAATTAAGAAATGTTATACTAAAAATGTTATCTTCTGTGAAAAAAGGCCCGGGAATGACGAATTTTATTTTCAGGAGTGGGGTTTCGGGTTCCCGATTAATTTAAGGAAGAGTGACCATGAGCGGAAAGACCCGCTACTGCTGCCAGGAGTGCGGGCACTGCACGCATTCCTGGCTGGGCCGCTGCCCTGAGTGCGGGGCGTGGAATTCCCTGTTGGAGGAAAGGGCTTCCGGCAGGGGGCAGAAAGAGGGCAGGGCCGCTGCTCCTGTTCCGCTTCCCATAACCCAGATCAACCTGGATAAGGAAGAAAGGTTTTCCACCGGTATTGGTGAACTGGACCGGGTGCTGGGCGGTGGTGTGGTACCTGCCTCGTTGATTTTGCTGGGGGGAGATCCGGGGATCGGTAAATCCACCCTCCTTTTACAGGTGGCCACCGGTGTTGCCGGTGCCGGCCGGGTGGTACTTTATGTCACCGGTGAGGAGTCGCTCCAGCAGGTACGCATGAGGGCCATCCGCCTGGGCGTGGAGTCCAGCCGGCTGTACCTCCTGGCAGAAACGGATATTGATGCGGTGGAAAACAGCATCAGGTCTTTGAATCCCGCCCTGGTTGTGGTGGATTCCATCCAGACCATGCACCATGTGGATTTCGGTTCTGCTCCCGGCAGTGTGGGGCAGGTGCGGGAGTGCACCACCCGGCTGATGCGCCTGGCCAAGGAAATGGGAGTGGCCATTTTCCTGGTCGGGCACGTGACCAAGGAGGGAATACTGGCCGGGCCGCGGATCCTGGAGCATATGGTGGATGTGGTGCTGTATTTTGAAGGGGAGAGGCACCAGTCCTTCCGCATCCTGCGGGGGGTTAAAAACCGTTTTGGGTCCACCAACGAGATTGGCGTCTTTGAGATGAAGGATGCCGGCCTGGTGGAGGTGGCCAATCCCTCTTCCCTGTTCATAATGCAGCACTCCGCCGGGCCGGTGGCCGGGTCGGTGGTGGTGCCCACCCTGGAAGGGACGAGGCCGCTTCTGGTGGAAGTTCAGGCCCTGGTGTCGCCCACCGGCTTCGGCACCCCCCGGCGCATGACGGCGGGGGTGGATTACAACCGGGTTATTCTGATCATGGCCGTGCTGGAAAAGCGGGTGGGCCTGCATCTGGGCAGCTATGACGCCTATGTCAACGCGGTGGGCGGGGTGCGCCTGGTGGAGCCGGCGGTTGACCTGGCCATAGCGGTGGCCCTGGCTTCCAGTTTCCGGGATCGCCCGGTTAACTGCCGCCTGGCGGTGGTGGGTGAAGTGGGCCTGACGGGGGAACTCCGCCCCGTTACCGGGATTGAGAAAAGGGTCCAGGAAGCGGCACAGCTGGGTTTCACCCGCTGCCTGCTGCCCCGGGCCAATGCGGGTCAGGTGGACCGGTCACGGTTGGGAACCCTGGAAATTTGGACGGCCCGGACCCTGTCAGAGGCTCTGGAAATAGCCCTGGAAAATGAGGGGTGAAACCTTGAAGGAGGAACGTGTAGAAGACAGGCTGCTGCAGTTGCTGCGTACCGTTGCTCCCGGTACTCCCTTGCGCGAAGGCCTGGAAAACATCCTGCGGGCAAAAACGGGGGCGCTGATTGTTATTGGCGATTCGCCGGAAGTAATGGAGATTGCCGAGGGAGGATTTGCCGTTAACGCGGAATTCACGCCGGCCAACCTTTATGAGCTGGCCAAGATGGATGGGGCCATAATTATAAGTTCGGATTTGAAGCGAATCCTGGCGGCGAACACCCAGCTCATCCCCAACCTGAGCATTCCTTCCACCGAAACCGGCATCAGGCACCGCACGGCCGAACGGGTGGCCAAGCAGACCGGTGCCATGGTCATTTCCATTTCCCAGCGCCGGGGAGTAATTACCATTTACAAGGGAAACCTGAAGTATGTGCTGCGGGATGTGGGGGTTATTCTGGCCAAGGCCAACCAGGCCATTCAGACTCTGGAAAAATACCGCTCGGTGCTGGACCGGGTGGTGAAGCAGCTGAGCATTCTGGAGTTTGAGGAAGCGGTAACCCTTTTTGATGTGAGCCGGGCCATTCAGAGGGTGGAGATGGTACTGCGGGTGGTCAAGGAAATTGAGAAGTACATCAGCGAGCTGGGGATAGAGGGAAGGCTGATCACCATGCAGCTGGAAGAGCTGGTAACCGGCGTGGAACACGAGGGCCTGCTGATTATCCGTGACTACGCTACGGCTGCGGACAGGTCCCCGGGTACCATTCTGGCCATGATCAACAGCTGGCCGGCGGAGGACCTCCTGGATCTTTCCCTGATTGCCCGTGCCCTGGGGTATCCCGGGAGCACCAGCATTCTCGACCAGAGCGTTTCTCCCCGGGGGTACCGCATCCTGGATAAAATTCCCCGCCTGCCCCTGCCGGTGATTGAAAATATGGTTAAAGAGTTTGGTTCCCTGCAGAAAATTCTCAATGCCAGCATTGAAGAGCTGGATGCGGTGGAGGGTATCGGGGAGGCGCGGGCCCGTTCCATTAAAGAAGGATTGGCCCGTTACCGCGAGCAACTGCTTCAGGAGGGTCGCAATTAAAAAAGGCGTCGACCGGCGCCTTTTTCAAGCCAGGTTATATATGCCCAGGATGCGCAGTTGTTTCTGTTCCTTGGCCACAATATCTTCCAGATTCAAATCAAGCAGATCGCACAGGGCCGCCAGGTAGAACAGGCAGCGCCCGATAGCGTTTTCCACCGCCTCCCGGCATTCCCCGCACATTTCCCCTGCCAGGTGTGATTCCAGCAGGTGCCGCAGGTCGGCCAGGGTAGCATCCGGGGGAATTTCTTTTTTCCGGGCGTTTATTCTCAAGCATCCGCAGCTGGTAACCGTTTTAATCACCGCCCTGTTCAGGCGGGCATTGGCCTCCTGGGTCTTGGCCAGCACGTCCAGTACACTCCGGTTGCAGACCAGCACTTCCGAAACCGTGCGCTGAAAATCATCATAGGCTGCATTTTTGATCAAAACGGTACCACTCCTTTTTCAGATGGCCCTTTTTTGATAATTATACCTGCCGGGTGCTTGTCCTGTCAAACAGGCTATTCAAAAATTTCTGTTGACACGGCATAGTAGCTATGCTAAAATTAATATTTCTTGACAAATGTCGCGGTTCCTGCTATAATTTTGTACAGGTAAAGTTTTAAGTTTAAGGGGGTCCGGCGTTGTTTAAAGTTGGAGATAAGGTCGTGTACCCCATGCACGGGGCAGGGATCATCGAAGCCATTGAGGAAAAAGAAGTTCTGGGAGAGAAGAAGCAGTATTATATTTTGCGCTTGCCCGTAGGTGATATGAAGGTAATGATTCCCATTGCCAACTGCCGGGAAATTGGCCTGCGGGAAGTCATAGATCGGGCAAGCGTACCCAAAGTTATCAGCATCCTCAAGGGAAAAAGCACCGCCATGTCCTCCAACTGGAACCGCCGCTACCGGGCTAATCTGGAAAAAATGCGCAGCGGCGATATATACGAGGTTGCCGAGGTGGTGCGTAACCTGGCCAAGAGAGAGAAGGAAAAGGGCCTTTCTTCCGGGGAAAGAAAAATGCTGGAGAATGCTCGTCAGATATTAATCAGTGAGCTGGCTCTGGCTACCGAACTGGAAGAAGAAAAAGCCCAATCCCTGGTGGACAGCGCTTTTGCTTAATACACGTCAGTAATTACTGGCGTGTTTTTTTTTAAAAGGTAAGAATCTCCAATTTTTAGTTGAAGTGGTTATCTTATGGGGCTATAATATAAGTGTCAGCAATGAAGCGGGCAAGCCCACTCGTAAACAGGAGAATTAAAGAGAGTTGAGGAGAAAGTGAGGTGAAAATGTTGCTGAGGCGCGTTATTTTTTTTCTGCTGATTGCCATCTTTTCGGCGTCCGGCTTTTATACGGGCCTGCTCGTTCTGGACAGGGGTTTGTTATCTCTCCCGGGCGGCCTGCCCCAGCTTAAGTTCGGCATCCTGGCCCTGAGCACCCTGATCGGGCTTATACTGGGCCTGTTCCTGGCTTCCCCGATCATTCGCGGGGCCGTACGCCTGACATCTTTCCTGGAACAGCGTCTTTCCAGGACCCCGACCCAGGACCTGGTGATGGGTTCTGTGGGCCTGATTATTGGACTCATAATTGCTAATTTATTAGGTTCAATTCTTTTTGTTCTGGGACCGCTGGGCAAGATTATCTGGATCCTGGGCACCCTGCTTCTGGGTTATCTGGGAATGAGTGTGGCCGTGAAAAAAAGGGAGGAGCTGCTGGGCCTTTTCAGTAATTTTCCCCGTTTTGGCAGGGAAAAGGCCTCCCGGGCGGAAAACCGCCAGTCCAATTTCAAGCTGCTGGATACCAGCGTAATTATCGACGGCCGCATTGCTGACCTGGTTGACAGCGGTTTTATTGAAGGCACCCTTCTGGTTCCCGCCTTTGTGCTGGAGGAACTGCGGCATATTGCCGATTCTCCGGACGTGTTAAAACGCAACCGCGGCCGCCGGGGGCTGGATATACTGAACCAGATGCGCAAGAATTCCCCGGTCAAGGTTCAAATAATCGATAATGTGCGGGGCCTGGAAGATGTAACCGAGGTGGATTCCAAGCTGGTCAAACTGGCCCAGCGCCTGGGGGCCAAAATAATGACCAACGATTTTAATCTGAACAAGGTGGCCGAGCTTCACGGTGTGAAGGTGCTCAACATCAATGAGCTGGCCAACGCCATCAAACCGGTGGTCCTGCCCGGGGAAGAAATGGTCGTGCAGGTGGTCCGGGACGGCAAGGAAGCCGGCCAGGGTGTGGGCTACCTGGATGACGGCACCATGATCGTGGTCGACGGGGGTAAAAAATATATCGGGCAGACCATCAGCGTGCTGGTAACCAGCGTACTGCAGACGGCTGCCGGGCGGATGATCTTCGCCCGTCCCCGGCAGGAGCAGCGCCAGGAAAACGGAAATGTGCGCTATAACGGGGTGAACGCCATTGGATAATGTTTTTGCCGTGGTGGTGGCCGCCGGGCGTTCCGAGCGGATGGGGCAGGGAATAAACAAGCAGTTCCTGCCCCTTTCCGGTTTGCCCGTGCTGGCCCGGAGCCTGCGCATTTTTGAGGAAGCGGAACCGGTCCAGGGCTACGTTGTGGTGGCGGCGGAGGGGGATGTGGAGCGCGTGGACCGGCTGGCCCGCCGGGAATGGGGCTGCCGCAAACTGCGGGGAGTGGTACCCGGCGGCGGGCGGCGGCAGGATTCCGTGCGCAACGGGCTGGAAGCCCTGCCGCCGGAAACGGAGGTTGTGCTCGTTCATGATGGCGCCCGGCCCCTGGCGCGGGTGGAGGATGTGCTGGCGGTGGCCCGCGAGGCTTCCCGCTGGGGGGCGGCCACCCTGGCCGTTCCGGTGAAGGATACGGTAAAGGAGGCGGGCTCCGGGGGCTTTGTGGCCCGTACCCTCCCCCGGGAAGTGCTGTGGCAGGCCCAGACCCCCCAGGGCTTCAGGTTTTCCCTGCTCGTGGAAGCCCACCGGCGGGCGGCGGCGGAAAAAATTTCGGCCACCGATGACGCTTCCCTGGTGGAGGCCATGGGCCACCCGGTGAAACTGGTCCCCGGCTCCTACCGGAATATTAAAATTACCACCCCCGAGGATATGGTTGTGGCGGAGGCCCTGCTGGAGAAAGGGGAGAAGAGCAACGTGCCTTCTGCACCGTTGAGGATGGGTTTCGGATACGATGTGCACCGGCTGGTTGCCGGGCGCCCCCTGATCCTGGGAGGGGTGGAGGTGCCCTTTGAGCGGGGTCTGGCGGGGCATTCCGATGCCGACGTGCTGGTCCACGCTGTTATGGACGCCCTCCTGGGTGCCGCCGGGCTGGGGGATATCGGCCGCCATTTTCCCGATCACGACCCCCGTTATGCCGGGATTTCCAGCCTGATGCTGCTGGAAGAGGTGGGAAAGATGCTGGCGGAACGGGGGTACAGGGTGAGCAATATCGATGCCGTGGTGGTGGCCCAGGCACCCCGGCTGGCCGCATACATTCCCAGCATGGAATTTAACATTGCCCGCTCGCTCAATATTGATGCCGGCCGCATTAACGTCAAGGCTACAACCACCGAAGGGCTGGGCTTTACCGGTACCGGTGAGGGGATAGCGGCTTACGCCGTGGCCGCCGTTGTCTCTTCTCGGGGTCGTTCGGAAAATCTATTGCCCACAGGAGCTCTGGATTAACCGCGCAGGGACGGAATTCTTCCGGGGGCAACCGGCATGGCTTTTATACCCGGCGAAGGGGTGGATTCTATGTTGAATACTAAAGACCTCGTGATAACCCTGTTAAAAGAGCGGAAGTATGATGAAATCGCCGAAATGGTGGCCGGGGACAGGACCAGGATCAGGTACTTGAGAAGGCTCCTGTATGAGCCCGGTACGCTCCTCTGCTGGCGGGCCATCGAGGCCATGGGTGTGGTGGCCGGGCGCCTGGCCGAAGAAGACCCCCAGGCGGTGAGGTTGATTTTGCGCAACCTGCTCTGGGCCATTAACGAGGAGTCCGGGGGCATTGGCTGGGCCTCCGTGGAAGCCATGGGGGAAATTGTTGCCCGTCGGCCGGATCTATATGGGGATTATGCTTCCATCATCCTCTTTCACGTGGAGGAGGAGATGCTGCGCCGCGGAGTAATGTGGGCGGCAGGACAAATTGCCCGGGCCAGACCGGATCTGGTGAGGAGATACATACCCATGCTGGCCCCTTACGTGGATGATCCCGACCCCGTGGTAAGGGGGTACACGTTGCGTTTTCTCGGTATAATGGGCGAGAAACTGGATAGGGAGCAATACGGGCATTTGTTGCAGGATACCAGTATCGTACCCGTTTATGAAGACGGGGAAATACGCCGGGTTACCGTTGCGGAGCTTGCCCTTGCCTGCACCAATTGCCGGTAGACTTCTTCCACCTGCTTCCGGGTTTCTTCCAGGCAGCCGTCGTTATAAATAACAAAATCAGCCCACTTCATTTTCTCGCCCGGGGGAGCCTGGGCGTTAATTCTTTTCAAAGCTTCCTCCCGGTTGAATCCCCGGCCCAGAAGCCTTTGCAGCTGTACTTCGGGGGATGCGTGAACCACGATGATTTTGTCCACCAGATGTCCCGCCCCTGCTTCCACCAGCAGGGGAATCTCTTTGATGATCACCGCATCGGGATCCCGGGCCAGGATTTCTGCGGTAATTTTCCTGTCCTCCTCAAAAACTGCCGGGTGAACGATGCTGTTCAGCCGGGCCAGCTTTTCCGGATCGTCGAAAACCAGGCGGCCCAGCTCCTTCCGGTTGATGGTCCGGTCAGGGTTCAGTATACCCGTGCCGAAAAATTTTACGATTTCTTCCCATGCCTTTAACCCCGGGCTCATCACCCTGTGGGCGAGGGCGTCAAAGTCAATCACCCGTGCCCCCAGATCCCGGAATAGAGCGGCCACCGTGCTTTTACCCGTGGCAATGCCGCCGGTTAATCCTGCAATCACTTGCCATTACCGTCCTTTTTTGGCTGTCCGGCCCCGGCCGGACCGGCCGCAATTTGCCCCCGCGTATCTGCCCGGCGGGGAAAGGGTATTTCTCTTCCCTTATATTCTAGTGCCGCATGCGGGCCCCGGCAAGGCCCCGCGCCCATTTCTCAAGTTGCTTCTTACGCCCGGCCGGTGATATAATATGGGTCGAATAATGAGGTCTTAAAATACATAGTGGAGGAGGACCATTTTTGTCCGGCGTCAGAGTGAGGTTTGCACCCAGCCCTACCGGCCCGCTGCATATCGGTGGGGCTCGTTCGGCGTTATTTAACTGGCTGTTTGCCCGCCAGAAGGGCGGTACTTTTATTGTGCGCATTGAAGATACGGATCTGGAGCGTTCTTCCCGGGAATCGGAGCAAAATATCCTGGAAGCACTACGCTGGCTGGGCCTTGACTGGGATGAGGGAGTTGAGGTGGGCGGCCCCTGCGGCCCGTACCGGCAGACGGAACGGCTTTCCATTTACCAGCAGTATGCCCGGCAGCTTTTAGAAAGCGGGTGGGCCTACCCCTGTTACTGTACGGAAGAAGAACTGGCTGCCGAGCGGGAGGCCCTTCTGGCCCGCGGTGAAATGCCCCGCTATTCCGGCCGCTGCCGTCACCTGACTGAACAGGACCGGCGCCGCCTGGAAGAAATGGGGCGGCGGCCGGTTTTACGTTTTGCGGTTCCCGCCGGGGAAAACATCACCGTTCACGATCTGGTCCGCGGTGAGGTGACCTTTGATACGGCGGGTATCGGCGATTTTATTATCGTCAAATCCGATGGTATTCCCACCTATAATTTTGCGGTGGTGGTGGACGACCACCATATGGGCATTACCCATGTCATCCGGGCGGAGGAGCACCTGTCCAACACGCCAAGGCAGATCCTCCTGTACCGTGCTTTCGGCTGGCCAGAACCTCAATTTGCCCATATTTCCCTGATCCTGGGCCAGGATCGTTCCAAGATGAGCAAGCGGCACGGGGCCACTTCCATCGAGCAGTACCGGGAAATGGGCTACCTTCCCGAGGCCCTGGTCAACTTCCTGGCCCTTTTGGGCTGGTCCCCGGGGGGAGAGGAGGAAATATTCACCCTGGAGGAACTGGTGCAGCAGTTTTCCCTGGAGCGGGTGGCAAAGAACCCGGCCATTTTTGACCTGGACAAGCTTAACTGGTTGAACGGCCACTACATCCGGCAGAGTTCCCTGGACCGCCTCACCGAGCTGGCCATTCCCTTTCTGCAGAAAGCCGGTTATATTTCCGGCGGGGTGACTCCGGAACAGTACCGGTGGTTGAAACAGCTGGTGGCTACCGTACGGGATTACCTGACCAGCCTGTCCGAAATTACCCGCCATGTGGATATTTTCTTCGCGCCGGAGGTTGAACCGGAGGATGAAGAAGCCCGGGCGGTGCTGGCCGGGGAAGAGGTTCCCCGCGTCCTTTCCGCCCTGGCGGAAAAGGTCAGGACGGTCAGTGAGCTGGATGAGGACACCGCCCGGGGCATATTGAAAAAACTGCCCAAAGAGCTGGGTCTGGGTGCCCGGAAGGTTTACCTGCCCATCAGGGTAGCTCTCACCGGCCGGACCCACGGGCCGGAGCTTTACCAGGTCATTTCCCTTTTGGGCCGGGAAAAGGTGCTCTCCCGCCTGGGCCGGGTTGCCGGTGCCTGCTGAAGCATTCCGGTGGTTCTTCCTGTCTCGAGCAAATAAAGCGGATCACAGGCTGTTCATATTCTCCGGTTAGCCACTTGGAGGGTGGGCCATGTTCAAGCAGCTCAAACGTGATATACAGGCGGTATTTGAGCGGGATCCGGCGGCCAAGAGCCTCCTGGAGGTGCTGCTCTGCTATCCCGGCCTGCATGCCATAATTATGCACCGGATAGCCCATTTCTTTTACCGGAAGCGGCTTTTCACCATTGCCCGCCTGATCTCGCATATTTCCCGCTTTCTCACCCAGATCGAAATCCACCCCGGGGCAAAAATCGGCCAGGGATTGTTTATTGACCATGGTGCCGGGGTGGTAATTGGAGAAACGGCCGAAATTGGCGACAACGTGACCATCTACCAGGGAGTGACCCTGGGGGGGACGGGCAAAGAAAAGGGCAAGCGCCACCCCACCATCGGCAACAATGTGGTTATCAGCGCCGGGGCCAAGATACTCGGTTCTTTCACCGTGGGCGACAACTCCAAAATTGGTGCCGGTTCAGTGGTGCTCAAGCCCGTACCTCCCAACAGCACCGTGGTGGGAGTGCCCGGCAAGGTGGTCATTCAGGACGGCAAGCGGGTGGATTCAGCAAGCAAGCCGGATATTGATCTGCGCCACGACCTGCTGCCCGACCCGGTGGCGGAAGTAATTAACTGCCTGATGCACAATATTGAACGCCTGGAAAAACGGGTTCTGGAGCTGGAGAAAAAGCTGGCCGATGCTAAAACGGCTGAACCCCTGGAGGCCTGTGACAACCTGGTTCGGGGTGCCTTTAATCAGCCGGATAAGTCCTGAAGAGGGTAGCGCCGGTTCTAAGACAAGAATGCTTGTCGGGCCGCGGCCGGCACAGGGCTGCCTGCCGGGACACGCGCAGGGTTGGAACAAAGCGGCGGCGGTTGTTCCGCCGCAGTTTACATAAAGTTGAACAGGGGAGCGATTGTTCCGTGGAAATTTACAATACCTTAACCAGGCGCAAGGAAAAATTTATTCCCCGCCAGCCGGGACGGGTGGATATGTATGTCTGCGGGCCCACCACCTACAATTTCATCCACCTGGGCAATGCCCGCCCGCTGGTATTTTTTGATACGGTGCGGCGGTATTTTAAGTTCCGGGGTTATCAGGTGAGATATATCCAGAATTTTACGGATATCGATGATAAAATCATCAACCGGGCCCGGGAGGAAAATATGGACGCGCTGGCGCTGGCCCGCAAGTACATTGAGGAATATTACCGGGATGCCGGGGCTCTAAATGTACTGCCGGCCGATGTGCACCCCAAAGTTTCCGAACACCTCCCGGAAATTATCGAGCTCATCAGTACCCTTATCGCAAAGAGGGCCGCCTATGTGGTGGAGAACGATGTGTTCTTTGATATCAGCGCCTTTCCCGAATACGGCAAGCTGTCCGGCCGTACCCTGGAGGAGATGCAGGCGGGGGCCAGGGTGGAGGTGGACCCCCGCAAAAAACACCCCATGGATTTTGCCCTCTGGAAAGCGGCCAGGCCCGGGGAGCCGTCCTGGGAGAGCCCCTGGGGCAGGGGACGCCCCGGCTGGCACATTGAATGCTCGGCCATGGCTTTAAAGTACCTGGGGAGTAACTTTGATATTCACGGGGGAGGATATGATCTGGTCTTTCCCCACCATGAAAACGAAATTGCCCAGGCCGAGGCGGCTACGGGGCAACCCTTCGCCCGTTACTGGATGCATAACGGGTTCATCACCGTTAATCAGGAAAAAATGTCCAAGTCCCTGGGTAACTTCTTTCTGGTGAGGGAAATACTGGAGAAGTTTCCCCCGGAAGTGGTCCGTTTCTTCCTCCTTTCCACACACTATCGCAGTCCCCTTGATTTTGACGACGAAAAAATGGCCGCTGCCGGCCGGGGACTGGAACGCATGAAAAACAGCATCCGCCTGTTAATGGAAGCCCTGGAGCAGCCGGGCAGGGAAGAGCTTAATTCCGCGGATGAAGAGTTTGCGGCCGCGCTGGAGCGGTACCGGCAGGAATTTGTGGCTGCCATGGATGATGATTTTAACACCGCCCTGGCGCTGAGCATTTGCTTTGAGCTGGCCCGGGAAGTCAACACCTACCTGCACAACAATACCGGGGCTCCCTGCCGGGCGGCCCTGGAGAAGGCGCTGGAACTCTTCCGCTCCTTCAACGAGGTGCTGGGGATTTTCCGGGTCGATGAAGGGACGGGGCGCATTCTCATCGAGGGACGGCATGTTCCGGGGGGCGGCCTGGAGGAACCCCTGATCGAACTGCTGCTGGAGGTGCGGCAGCGGGCCAGGGCGAAGAAGGACTGGACCACTGCCGACTACATCCGGGATCGCCTGAAAGAGCTGGGGATAATCCTGGAAGATACACCCGGCGGGGTGCGCTGGAAGAGACAGTGAGGGAAGGGACGTTTTTCTTGACCATATCTTTACCAGGCGAGATTATTCCCAACGCGGACCAGCTTCCGGCCACTGTGCTGGCCTACATTGGCGATGCGGTGTACGAGCTGGCTGTCCGCCATTACCTGGTAACCCGGGGAATAGCCAGTGTGAATCAACTGCACCGGGAAGCCATAAAATATGTTCGGGCCGATAACCAGGCCCGGGTAATGCACGCCCTGAAGGATAAGCTTACGGAAAAAGAGGCAGCTGTTGCCCGGCGGGGACGCAATGCCCGGAGCGGCCACCCTCCCCGGGGAAGCGACGTGATCAGCTACCGGTACAGCACGGGGCTGGAAAGCCTTGTCGGTTATCTGTACCTGACCGGGCAGTGCGGGCGCCTGGGAGAAATCCTGGAACTGGCCCGCCAGGTGGTGGAAGCAGATGGCTGAAAGGGCGGATGGTGACAACATTATTGCCGGTCGCCACCCGGTAAAAGAGGCCCTGGCGGCCAACCGGCCCATCAACAGGCTGCTGGTGGCTAAGGGGGCCGGCAGTGCTGCCCTGCAGGAAATTCTCAACCTGGCCCGGGAGAGGGGCATCCCTGTTCAGTATGTTGAGCGCGCCCATTTAAACGGGCTGGCTAAAAATATTCCCCATCAGGGAATTGTGGCCCTGGCCGGGGCCAGGGAATATGTTTCCGTGGATGATATCCTGGCTGCCGCATATCCCGCGGATCCCTTTGTCATCCTGTTGAATGAGATTAACGATCCCCATAACCTGGGCGCCATCCTGCGTACGGCCGACGCCGCCGGAGCCCACGGCGTGATCATCACCCGGCACCGCTCGGCTGCCCTTACCGCGGCCGTGGCCAAGGCTTCCTGCGGGGCCCTGGAATACGTCCGGGTGGCCAGGGTAGCCAACCTGGCCCGGACCATTACCTACCTCCAGGAGCGGGGCCTCTGGGTGGTGGGAGCCAGCGGGGATGCGGAGGACGTTTACTGGGATGTGCGCCTGGACGGTCCCATCGCCCTGGTTATTGGCGGTGAGGACAGGGGCCTGGGAAGGCTGGTGCGGGAAAAGTGCGATCAGCTGGTCAGGCTGCCCATGGCCGGGCGGGTTGGTTCCCTGAATGCCTCGGTGGCGGCAGCCCTGCTGGCCTACGAGGTGGTCAGGCAGAGGAGACGGGTCCATGGACGAGTACCTGATCGTTGATGGTTACAACATTATTCATGCCTGGCCGGAGCTGGAACAGCTTTCCGGAGACTCGAGCCTGGAACATGCACGCACCCGGCTGGTGGATATTCTGGTTAATTATGCCGCCCTGACCGGCGAGCACGTGGTGGTGGTTTTTGATGCCCACCAGGTGAAGCAGGCCGGGGACCGGTCGGAAACCGTGGGCGGGGTGGAGGTGGTTTATACCCCTGAAGGTGAAACTGCCGATGCGGTTATCGAAAAACTGGTGGGCGAGCTATCCCGGCGGGGAACGGTTTACGTGGCCACTTACGACTGGGCCGAGCAGAGAATGATCCTGGGCAGGGGTGCCTACCGGATCACGCCCAGGGAGTTGTGGGAAAAAGTCCAGCGCACCCGGGAAGAAGGGAAAAAGCACTTCGACAGCGGGCGCCCGGCGGATGCTTATCTGGAAAACCGCCTGGTGGACGAGATTCGCCTGATTTTTGAGCGCTGGCGAAGAAGAAAAGACTGAGCGCCACCACTGGTTGGCGAAAGCAAGTCCTAATTTTTCTTGACGGGTTACCGGACCTGAGATATAATTAGTTAGACAAAATTATAGAAAGAGGTACTGAAAAATGCCTTGAACCGTTCAGAAGAAAAGAGAGTCGGGATGGGAATCAGCCCGGACTTCTATGCTGGCGGTAAAAAGGCGTTTCTTTTTCTGCTGTCAGGTGTTTAAAAAATCTGGTTTTTAAACGGAAAGCCGGACACACAAAGCGGGGGGGTATATTGTGAGTCTGAGCGTCCAGAGGGAATGTGCGCCCTGTTATCACATGATGGACGATGAGGATGTGGTGGAATACGCACGGGAGGGTGATGATGCGGCCCTGGAATATCTGATTAACAAGTATAAAAACTTCGTCCGGGCCAAGGCGCGTTCCTACTTCCTCATCGGGGCTGACCGGGAAGACATCATTCAGGAAGGCATGATTGGCCTTTACAAGGCTATTCGTGACTTCCGGTTAGACAAGCTGTCGTCATTCAGAGCCTTTGCGGAGCTTTGTATTACCCGTCAGATCATTACAGCCATCAAAACAGCTACCCGGCAGAAACACATCCCTTTAAACTCCTACGTTTCCCTGAACAAGCCCATTTACGACGAGGATTCCGACCGCACCCTTCTGGATGTCATCTCCGGCACCAGGATTGCCGACCCGGAGGAGTTGATCATCAGCCGGGAGGAGTTTTATGATATTGAAGAAAAAATGGGTGAAATTCTCAGCTCTCTTGAGTGGAAGGTGCTGATGTCCTACCTGGAGGGCAAGTCCTACCAGGAAATCGCCGGTGACCTGAAGCGCCACGTTAAGTCCATTGACAATGCCCTGCAGCGGGTCAAACGCAAGCTGGAAAGGTACCTGGAAAAGCGAAATAACTAGTTAACTCAAGAGGGTTACTGTAATGGTAACCCCTTTTATTTTTTTTCTTAGTTTTTTATTTCGACTGAAAAAATTATTTTCCTGCCCTGTGAAAACATTTTTTGTATTTTTCCGGGAAATACCCTGCAAGCAGGCGGATTATGGTACCCCACGATCGTATTATGCCGCCTGGGAAATGTTCTTCCGCAACCGGTCAGGGCAATTTAAAATGGGGGTGCTGCCTGTGTCTGAAGATGCCCGAACCACGCTCCAGGATTTGAAAGATGCTGTGGCTGCTTTTGTGGAAGAGAGGGAATGGACCCGGTTTCACACACCCAAAAATCTGGCCATGTCCGTGGCCATAGAAGCAGCCGAGTTGATGGAGCTTTTCCAGTGGACCGGTGGCCGGGAAATAGAGCCGGAGCTTATGGGACGGGTGGAGGAAGAGCTGGCCGATGTGGTGATTTATTGCCTGGCCATGGCCAATGCTGCAGGTATAGACCTGGCCCGGGCCATAAGACAAAAAATGGAGGCAAATGCGAAAAAATACCCTGCCGGGATTTACCGCGGCAGGTTCTGCTAGATTTAAGCCAAACCAAGCATATGCAAAATATTTTTTTAAAAAAATTTTAAGTTGTTGACCGTTAATATATTTAGCGTTATGATCAAGGGGGAGTTGCCCTCCAGTTGATTAATTAAAAATTTTCAGATATACAGGGGAGATGCTTATGGTTTTAACGGAAGAGGAAAAAAGGGTTGCCCTGGAACAGACCGGAAGCATTCTGGAGAACTATCCCCCTGATCGGGGTAACCTTATTCCCATCCTGCAGCAGGTTCAGGAGAAGCTGGGCTATGTACCCCTGGTGGCCATGGAAGAAGTGGCGCGGCACCTGGGTGTTCCGGCGGTCGATGTTTACAGCGTGGCTACCTTTTACAACCAGTTCCGCCTGATTCCCCCCGGGAAGCACCAGGTTAAAGTATGCATGGGTACTGCCTGCCATATGAAGGGGGGCCATATCATCCTGGATTGCTGGAAGAGGCGGCTGGGAATTGATGTCAACCAGGTTACGCCGGACCGCGAGTTCAGCCTGGAAAGGGTGGCCTGCGTGGGCTGCTGTACCATGGCACCGGTAACGGTGATCGATGACGAAGTGCACGGAAAGGTAACTCCCACCAGGGTGGACGGGTTGCTGTTTTCCTTTGGGGTTAAAATTCCAAAAGGCCAGCAGAAAGAAGGGGAAACCGTTGAGCAGGGATAAAGTAATAAAAGAAAATTTTACAAAATTGCAGCAAAAATCCAGGGCTGCCTGGGAGAGCCTGCGGGAGCGCCCCCTGATTCTTGTGGGTACGGCCACCTGCGGCCGGGCAGCCGGAGCCCTGGAGATTTTAAAAGTGATTAAAGAGGAGCTGGCCAAAAGCGGCCTGGAGGCCAGCGTTCTGGAAGTGGGCTGCATGGGCCACTGTTATGCCGAGCCCCTGGTAACCGTGTACAAGCCCGGATTCCCACCCATCTGTTACGGTTACGTGACCGAGGGTATTGCCGCCCGGCTGGTGCAGGATTTCCTGGGCGGGGACGATCCCTGCCTGGAATTTGCCCTGGCTGCGCTGGAGGCCAACGATATGGTTCCCGCTTTCACCGACTTTCCCCGGGGTATGATTGAAAAAAACATTATTCTGGATAAGTGCGGCCTGATTGATCCGGAAAATATCGAGCACTACATTGCCCTGGGCGGTTATGCCGCCCTGGCCGGGGCCCTGGGCCGGGATCCCGGGCAGGTTCTGGAAGAAATAAAGGCCTCCGGACTGCGGGGTCGGGGCGGGGCCGGGTTCCCCACCGGGCGCAAATGGGAAACCTGCCGCCTGGCGCCGGGTGAAGAAAAGTATGTTATCTGCAATGCTGATGAAGGTGACCCGGGGGCTTTTATGGACCGGGCCATCCTGGAGTCAAACCCCCATCAGGTGCTGGAAGGGCTGGCCATTGCTGCCTATACAGTGGGAGCCCGCCAGGGCTACTTCTACATCCGTGCCGAGTATCCCCTGGCCGTGGCACGGGTGAAAAAGGCCATCGAACAGGCACGTCAGGCCGGTCTGCTGGGAACCAATATCCTGGGCAGCGGTTTTGACTTTGATGTGGACGTTTTTCAGGGTTCGGGAGCTTTTGTCTGCGGGGAGGAAACAGCCCTGATTGCCTCCATGGAGGGGGAGCCGGGCCTGCCCCGCCACCGCCCGCCTTTTCCCGCCACCGCCGGGCTCCGGGGCAAGCCCACGGTAATTAATAACGTCAAGACCCTCTCCTACGTGCCCCATATTGTTGAACGGGGCGCCCGGTGGTTAAGGGAGACCGGCACTGACGGCAGCCCCGGTACGGCTGTTTTTGCCCTGGCCGGGAAAGTAATCAACACTGGTCTGGCCGAGGTGCCCATGGGCACGACTTTAAGGGAAGTGGTTTATGACGTGGGCAGCGGCATTCCCGGAGGCAAAGCCTTTAAAGCCGTGCAGATTGGCGGGCCTTCGGGAGGCTGCCTGCCGGAATCGGCCCTGGACATGCCCATAGACTTTGATTCCCTGAGCCAGGCCGGTGCCATGATGGGGTCCGGCGGGATGGTTATCCTGGATGAGGACGATTGCATGGTGGAAATAGCCCGGTTTTTCCTGGACTTTACCCAGAAAGAATCCTGCGGTAAGTGCACCATGTGCCGCCTGGGAACCAGGCAGATGCTGGACATTCTGGAGGCCATAACCAGGGGCCAGGGCAAGCCGGGGGATATAGAGCTTCTTTTAGAACTGGCCGAAGACGTGAAGGCCGGCTCGCTGTGCGGGCTGGGCAAGACGGCGCCCAATCCCGTTTTGAGCACCATCCGCTATTTCCGGGACGAATACGAGGCCCATATCAAAGAGCGCCGCTGCCCCGCGCTGATGTGCCAGAGTTTAATAGCCTACTATATCCTGCCGGAAAAGTGCGAGCGCTCCTGTGATGCCTGCGTGGGCAGCTGCCCGGTAGAGGCCATTTACACCAACGAAGACCGCATTAAGGTTATTGATCAGCAGAAATGTGTCAAATGCGCCAGCTGCCTGGAAGCATGCCCGCCCCAGTATAAAGCGGTCATCAAGCTCTCACCGCCGGAACTGGTGAACGAAATGGGAGCATAAAACGGTTATAAAGTATGCGGTGCTGTCGGTGCGAAGCACTGGAGTGAACGAGGACAGCACCGCATCCAACCGGGTTTACTGATTACATGATCCTGTAAAAATATAGCCGGAGGATGCAACATGAAAACAGTTACCTTAACCATAGACGGCCGGACCATAAAGGCCCGGGAAGGAGAAAAACTGCTCTGGGTAGCCCTGGAAAACGGCATCTATATACCCAACCTGTGCGCCATTCCCGGGGTGAAGCACCCTGCTGCCGCCTGCCGGCTGTGCTTTGTGGAAATCGAGGGCTACCCGCGCCCGGTGACTGCCTGCACCGAGCCCGTGGTGGAAGGCATGGTGGTATCCACCCGCAGCCCGCGGGTGGACCGCCTGGTGCAGACGGCCTTCGAGCTTCTGCTGTCCAATCACCAGCAGGACTGCGCCAATTGCCCCCGCAACCGCTCCTGCGAGCTGCAGCGGATTGCCCGGGAACGCCGCATCCCCCTGCGGGTGAAGCGGCTGAGAAAACTGGAGCGTGAACTGCCGGTGGATGATTCCAGCCCGGCATTGCGTTACGACCCCCGGAAATGCGTTCTGTGCGGAAAGTGTGTGTGGGTTTGCCGGGAAAAAGGTACCGGAGTTCTCGGTTTTGCCGGTAGGGGGTTTGGGCGCAGGATAACCACCTTTGGGGATGTTCCCCTGGGCCAGTCGGGCTGCAATGGCTGCGGCGAGTGTGCCCGTATTTGTCCCGTGGGTGCCCTGGTGGAGAAAAAAGCTGATATCTAATTTTGAGATGAAGGCCGGCAGGGCCGTTCCCAACAGCAATACGGCTGGAGATAAGCCCCGGATCGCAAAATAAGATCACAATTATTTCGCTTTGAGATTTTTGCCCGGGAAATATCCTGGATGCAGGAAGTGCAGGAAGTATTCCTTCCTGCTTTCTTTTTTGGCAGCCGGTATTGTTTCTGGGGCTTATTCCCCCGGGCGCCAGCAATTACATGGGGCCTGGCAGGTTTTTTGCTAGTATAATCGAGTAAAGGTTCCAATCCGCGCGAGGTGAAGGCAATGGCTAATGTTTCAGCCGCTCCAAAAACCGTGCATATCGTGGTGCGGGAAGGTTGGTGTAAGGGATGCGGCATCTGTGTCGCCCTTTGCCCCAAGGAAGTTCTTTCCCTGAACGCTTCGGGCAAGGTTGCGGTGGTAAACCCCGACCGCTGCACTGGTTGCGGCCGGTGTGAAATCCACTGTCCGGACTTTGCCATCGGTATAGAGGTGAAGGAATGATGAGCGACGTGGTGGAAATGGCCCGCCTGATGCAGGGCAACGAGGCGGTGGTGGAAGGAGCCCTGGCAGCCGGGGTGCGCTTTTATGCCGGTTACCCCATTACTCCTTCCACGGAAATCGCCGAGCTTATGGCCGAGCGCCTGCCTGCGCTGGGCGGCAAGTTCATCCAGATGGAAGATGAGATCGCCAGCATGGCTGCGGTAATCGGTGCTTCCCTGGCCGGGGTGAAGGCCCTTACAGCCACCAGCGGGCCGGGTTTTTCCCTGAAGCAGGAGAACATCGGCTTTGCAGCCATGGCTGAAATACCCTGCGTGATTGTCAATGTGCAGCGCTGGGGTCCCAGCACCGGCATTCCCACGGCCCCGGCCCAGGGGGATGTAATGCAGGCCCGGTGGGGAACCCACGGTGACCACCCGGTAATCGTCCTCTGTCCTGCCTCGGTGCGGGAGGCGTATTTGCTGGCCATCCGGGCGGTGAACCTGTCGGAAAAGTACCGGGTGCCGGTGATCCTGCTTATGGACGAGGTAATCGGCCACATGCGGGAACGGGTGGTGCTGCCCCGGGCTAAAGAAGTGGAGGTAATTGAGCGTAAAAAGCCGTCGGTGGAGCCTAAAGATTATTACCCCTACCGCCCCGGCGATGACGGCGTGCCGCCCATGGCCAGCTTCGGGGAGGGTTACCGTTACCACGTAACCGGACTGGTGCACGATGAAAAAGGTAACCCCACTACCGACCCGCAGGTTGCTGAAAGCCTTCTTCTCAGGTTGCACCGGAAAATATACGATCACCTGGATGATGTGGTAAGTGTTGAGGGCTATCAGCTGGAGGATGCAGAAGTGACTGTGGTCGCCTATGGTGCGGCGGCCAGATCGGCTAAACGGGCGGTCAAGGAAGCCCGGGCGGCGGGTATCAAGGCGGGGCTGCTCCGGCCGGTAACCATCTGGCCCTTCCCGGAAAAAGAGGTGGCGGAACTGGCCGGCCGGGTGCGGCATATCATCGTGGCCGAGATGAACCTGGGCCAGCTTAAAGGAGAAGTGGAACGGGCGGTACGGGGACGGGTCGGGGTGTCGGGGGTCAACCGCGTGAACGGGGAACTGATCACCTTCGAAGAAATCCTGTCCGCCATCAGGGAGGTGGCTTTAGATGCTCAGTCAGGTTGAATCCCACCTGCGTTCGGACCGGTTTCCCCATATCTGGTGTCCCGGCTGCGGCAACGGCATAGTTCTGGCAGCCCTGGTCAGGGCTATTGAAGAACTGGGGTACGATCCGGATAAAACAGTGGTGGTTTCCGGCATCGGCTGTTCTTCCCGGGCAGCGGGTTATCTGGATTTCAATACCCTGCACACCACCCACGGGCGGGCGCTGGCCTTTGCCACCGGGATCAAGCTGGCCAGGCCGGAGCTGGAAGTGTTCGTCCTGATGGGCGACGGTGACGCCACGGCCATCGGTGGCAATCACTTTATACACGCGGCCAGGCGCAATATAGACCTCACGGCCATCATTTTCAACAACAGTATCTATGGTATGACCGGGGGGCAATATTCACCCCTTACTCCTCCCGGCAAAAGGGCAACTACCGCCCCTTACGGGAATATAGAGCGGAGCTTTGATATTGCCGAACTGGCTAAAGGTGCCGGCGCCACCTATGTGGCCCGGGCCACCACCTATCATGCCACCATGCTGGAGAAATTGATTGTGGCCGGAGCAAGAAATAAGGGCTTCAGCGTGATTGAAGCCATCACCGCCTGCCCGGTGGGGTACGGGCGGCGGAACAAAATGGGCAACGGGCTGCAAATGCTTCTCTGGCAGAAGGAACATGCCGTAACGGTGAAGCAGGCGGAAAAGATGAGCCCGGAGGAACTGCGGGATAAAATTGTTATCGGTGAGCTGTATAAGGGAGAAGCTCCTGAATATACCGCCATGTATCAGCAGGTCATTGAACGGGCGCAGAAGACAACCGGGCAGTAAGCAGAACTTTTTTTGAGTGGGAACAGAAAGGAAACACATAAAGTTGCGTTTATTACAGGGGTTCCCGGGGCCCCGAAGCCCCGGAAATATTGAACAGTTCAAGGAGATGATCCCACATGGAGGAAACGCTGGAATTCAGATTGAGCGGTTCAGGTGGCCAGGGTCTGATCCTGGCGGGGGTGATTCTGGCCGAGGCAGCCATCCGGGAGGGCAAGAACGCCGTGCAGGCTCAATCCTACGGTCCGGAGGCCCGGGGAGGCGCCAGCAAGGCGGAAGTAATTATCAGTGAGGGCGAAATTGACTACCCGAAAGTGGTTCTACCCGACGTTGTTCTGGCCATGAGCCAGGACGCGGCCGATAAATATGCCGTCAGGGTCAAAAAGGGCGGCCTGCTGATTATAGATAATACTTACGTAAAAAATATTCCCGCCACTTCCGCCCGGGTATACGCCCTTCCCATCAGCCGCCTGGCCCGGGAGAAGGTGGGGAAGGAAATGGTGGCCAATATCGTGGCTCTGGGGATACTGGCCGGGTTGACCGGTGCCGTCTCCCGCCGGACCCTGGAAGAGGCTGTTTTATCGCGTATCCCCAGGGGTACCGAATCTTTGAATCTGAAGGCGCTGGAGCTGGGGTTTGAAATGGCCAGGACTTTTACGGTAAAGGTTCCGGCTTAAAATGATGGTTGTTTGGAGTGTATGGCAGAAGGAAAAACGCTTGTGGTGCAGAAGGAATTACAGAAGGAATTATGGGTTTTAATAAAGGTTTATTATTTTGTGCTTGCCGCCAGTGCGGGGAGGAACTTCTTCCGGCTGGCGGCAGTTTTTATTATTAAATGAAAGGCCCGGGGTTTCTCATGGAAGAGGGAATTTTATATGGTATCGCTTTAACTAAGAGGTTGATGATATAATTGTATGGCAGGTCCTTCTTTTTTTAATTTCAGCAGCTTTTAACCATACGGTATATGTCGCGGGTCCCGGAATGTTAGACGGCAGCCTTTATTTTCATATGTGGAAGAGGTGGTATTTGATGGGCTACAATCTTACTCAAAAAATCATCCGCAGTCATCTTGTTTCCGGTACCATGCAGCGCGGCCAGGAGATTGCCATCAGGGTGGACCAGACCCTGACCCAGGATGCTACCGGCACCATGGCTTACCTGCAGTTTGAAGCTATGGGCATCCCCCGGGTAAAAACGGAGCTTTCCGTATCCTATGTGGATCACAACACCCTGCAGACCGGCTTTGAAAATGCCGACGACCACCGGTTTTTACAGAGCACGGCGGCTAAATTCGGGGTTTATTTCTCCAGGGCGGGCAACGGCATCTGCCACCAGGTGCACCTGGAAAGGTTCGGCATACCCGGCAAGACCCTGCTCGGATCGGACAGCCACACTCCTACGGCCGGGGGGCTGGGAATGCTGGCCATAGGCGTAGGTGGTCTGGACGTGGCGGTGGCCATGGGGGGAGGTCCTTTTCACCTGATTATGCCCGGGGTGATCAACGTCCGGCTGCACGGCCGCCTGGCACCCTGGGCCACGGCTAAGGACGTAATTCTGGAGGTTTTACGGCGCCTTACTGTCAAAGGCGGGGTAGGCAAGATCCTGGAGTACGGCGGGGAAGGGATTAAATACCTGACCGTACCCGAACGGGCCACCATCACCAACATGGGGGCGGAGACGGGAGCCACCACCTCCATCTTCCCCAGCGATGAAGTAACCCGGGCGTTTTTGCGGGCCCAGGGCCGGGAAGAGGTCTGGGTGGAGCTGGGACCGGACCCGGATGCCGTGTATGACGAAGTGCTGGACATTGATTTAAGCACTCTTGAACCCCTGGTGGCCTGCCCCCACAGTCCTGATAATGTGAAGCCCGTGCGCGAGGTGGGGCCGCTGGCTGTGGACCAGGTGGTCATCGGCAGCTGTACCAACTCTTCTTACCTGGACCTGATGAAGGTTGCGGCCATCCTCAAAGGGAAAACGGTGCATCCCAATGTGAGCCTGGTCATTGCTCCCGGTTCCCGGCAGGTTCTCACCATGCTGGCTCAAAACGGGGCCCTGGCGGACCTGGTTTCTGCCGGTGCCCGCATACTGGAATGCGCCTGCGGGCCGTGTATTGGCATGGGACAGGCTCCTCCTTCCGGCGGGGTTTCGGTGCGCACCATCAACCGGAACTTCAAGGGACGCAGCGGTACGGCCGATGCCCGGGTGTACCTGGCCAGCCCGGAGACTGCGGCGGCAACCGCCCTCACAGGCAGGCTGACCGATCCGAGGGAGTTGGGCACCCCTCCGGTAGTTGCGCTGCCGGAAAAATTCCATGTGGATGACCGCATGATCCTGCCTCCTGCTGATAATCCGGATGATGTGGAGATCGTGCGCGGTCCGAACATAAAACCCCTGCCGGTGGCCGGGCCCCTGCCGGAGAGTATAGAAGGCCGGGTGCTGATCAAAGTGGGCGACAACATTACCACCGACCACATCATGCCGGCCGGGGCCAGGGTATTACCACTGCGTTCCAATATCCCGGCCATGTCCGAGTATGTATTTACCGCCGTGGATCCTTCCTTCCCCCGCAGGGCCAGGGAAGCCGGAGGCGGGATTATCGTGGGCGGGGAAAATTACGGCCAGGGTTCCAGCCGGGAGCACGCCGCCCTGGTTCCCATGTACCTGGGTGTAAAGGCCGTGCTGGCCAAATCCTTTGCCCGCATTCACCGGGACAACCTGATCAACTTTGGCATTCTGCCTCTTACCTTCATTGAGCCCGCTGATTACGACCGGCTGGAGCGGGACGACGTGCTGCAGATCGATGGGTTACACCGGGCCCTGCGGGAAGGGGCGGAGCTGGAAGTTAAGAATGTTACCCGCGGTTTTACTATTAAAGCCCGGGCGCAGCTCACACCCCGGCAGGTGGAGATCATCCTGGCAGGGGGGTTGCTCAACTACACACGCAGGGCCAGGGCATGAGAAACGGAAATTCATCGTAAATTAAGGGAACAATAATTATCCCCGGCTTTTATTGCCGGGGGTTGCTTTTGTTACCGGTAAAAGCGGCCAGGATCTCCTGTGCCTCCCGGATTTTCTCCGCCGGTACCCATATTTCCAGGGGAACCACCGGACCCATGACCACTTTCAGGTAGCTGTTGATGCCGGAGTATTTATACCGGGTGGGGATGCCGGCCTGCTTTAACAGGCCGGCAATCATGTCCGCTTCCAGGTCGTTGGCGGCAGTAAGGAGTTTTTCCCAGGCCATTTCATTTTTATTTTTTCCTGCCCGGGCTTCGTTATGAACAGCAGTTTTTTAAAATAATGTTGTGGCCAGGGAATAAAGGGCCACGGCGGTAACCAGCAGGGGTACTCCACGGCGGAAAAGCTCCTGGGATACCCGGGGAAAAATGCCGGTGCCCAGCGCCTGGCCCAGCAGGGCAAAGGGAATAAGGGAGATGGCGGTCAGGATGGCCTGGCGGTCCAGGGCATGCAGGGCCAGCAGGAGGAACAGGCTGGCCGGGTAAACCAGGCAGAAATAAGCGCTGGTGGTGGCCCGGAACTGTTCCTTGGGCACCCCCTGGTGATTTAAGAAGAGCACCACGGGGGGACCGGGCATCCCCACGCTGGCCCCCAGAAAGCCACCGGCGGCACCCACCGCAGCCTGAGCCCGGGGGCCGAATGTCCTGCGGGGCATCCAGTCCAGCAGCAGGAGCAGGGCAAAAGCCAGGGTAACCAGGGCAATGATAACTTTGAGCCTGGTGACGTCAAAGTGAATAAACACGCAGGCTCCGAAGGGGATGCCGGCCAGGCCGCCCAGGGACAGGTTTCGGGCCATGGACTTGACAATGCTCTTCCGTACCTGGAAGGTGAGAAGGAGCAGCGAACAAAAGGAGATGACCATGGTCATACCCACAGCAGTATGGGCGTTATAGGCCAGCACCAGCAGGGGAACAAGAATGAGGGCCGCGCCGAAACCGGTCACGGCCTGCAGGGTGGCGGCCAGGGTTACGGCCAGGGCGGCTACCAGCCAGGAAGTGGTAAAAAGCAAGGAAATCCCTCCACAAAGGCAAAGGTTTTTTAGATAATTATATAACATTCAGCATTATATAACATAAACCGTTGGCCGGGCATATTACGCTGATAAATTAACTGCTTCAGGCGACTGCGCAGTGATATGCCAGGACGTTAGCGTTTTCTTGTCATCCGGCGTATCCCGCTGGGCCCGTTCCGTTCTTTTTGTGGTATACTTAAGTTATTCAATATCATCAGGATGGTAAAAAAGGGCGGGTTCGAATAGATTATAACAAAACTGTGGTGGGGAGGACGGCCGATGGCAAAAAAACGGGTGGCGGTTATTTTTGGCGGGCGTTCGGGGGAGCACCGGGTTTCATTGAACTCGGCGGCTTCGGTGATTGGTGCCCTGGATAAGGAAAGGTACGAAGTTATTCCCGTGGTTATCACACCGGAAGGAAAGTGGTTCGCGGGTGTTGAACCGGCGCATTTGCTGGCCGGGGAGGACCCGGAGCAACTGGGGCAAAGGGTTGCTCTTCCGGCTGATCCCACTTATGGGGGTCTGGCCCCCGTGGAAGAGGGTTGCTTAAAAGTGGAGCAGCTGCGTCCTGTGGACGTGGTGATACCGGTTCTGCACGGTACCTTTGGCGAAGATGGTACCGTACAGGGGCTCCTGGAGCTGGCCAACATTCCCTATGTCGGGGCGGGCGTGATGGCTTCCGCAGCGGGTATGGATAAAATAATGATGAAGACTGTCTTTGCCCGGCACGGCCTGCCCCAGGTGCGTTACTGTCATTTCCTGCGCCGTGATTGGGAGCGGGAGCCGGAAGCGGTTCTGGACCGGGTGGAACAGCTGGGTTATCCCGTTTTTGTCAAGCCGGCCAACCTGGGGTCCAGCGTTGGTATATCCAGGGCGAAAAACCGGGATGAATTGCGGCGGGCCGTGGAACTGGCGGCCAGCTACGACCGCAAGATTATCGCGGAAGAGGCCCTGGATGTCCGGGAAGTGGAGGTAAGCGTCCTGGGCAATGATGATCCCATGGCCTCCCTGCCGGGTGAAATCGTTCCCTTAAACGAGTTTTATGATTACGAAGCCAAGTATGTGGAAGGGAAATCCAGGCTGGTTATTCCAGCCAGGCTTCCCGCGGAAACCATGCTGGAGCTGCAAAGGCTGGCCATCCGTGCCTTCAAAGCCCTGGACTGCGCCGGTCTGGCCCGGGTAGACTTTTTCCTGCGCCGGGATAACGGTGCCGTGCTGGTTAACGAAATCAACACCATTCCCGGCTTCACCCGCACCAGCATGTATCCCAAGTTGTGGGAGGCCACCGGCATTCCTTATCAGGATCTGCTGGACCGGCTTATTGAGCTGGCCCTGGAAAGGCACCGGGATAAGAACCGGTCCCGGACCACCTACGATCCGCAGGAAACTGCCGGCTGAATTGCTGGCTGGTTACCGAATTCCCTGCCCGGCAATGTAATAAAAATAAAACAGTAAATGCAGTAAAATAATAGTGTACATAACAGAAGGCTCGAGAGGAGCATGGCCATGTTTTTTCGCCAGAAGCCGGGGTTCCGTTCGTTCAGCGCTAACTGGACGGCGGCCCGGCTGGGGTTGATGGGACGTTTTCTTTTTCTTTCCTTTCCGGCGGTAGCCCGGGAGCTGAAAAGCTGGCGGCTGATGGCCGGGCATTGTCCCGATCCGCACCTGCGCCGGATGGCCCTGGCCAGCATTGAGAAAAAGGCTTTTCACTGCCAGGGGGGCAGCGTCTTCAGCGCCTGGACCGGCAGCTACCGCCGGGAATTGATCCGGGCCATTGTGGCCCTGCAGACCATCAGCGACTACCTGGATAATTTGTGCGACCGGGCGGGGGTAGAGGACGGGGAGGCCTTTTACAGGCTTCACCGGGCTTTTATAGACGCCCTGTGCCCCGGTGCGCCCGGCTGCGATTACTATGCCCTTTATCCCTACCGGGAAGATGGCGGTTACCTGCAGGAGCTGGTACGCTCCTGCCAGCAGGCCCTGGCCCGGTTGCCCGCCTACGGGCCGCTGCGGGAAAGGGCCTGCCGGCTGGCCGAACTCTACTGCCAGCTCCAGGTATACAAGCATATCCAGCGCTCCCTGCGGGTGAAGGCCCTCACCGCCTGGCTGGAGCCCCTTTTGAAAAACCTTCCGGAAAGGCTCTACTGGTGGGAACTGGCTGCAGCCACCGGTTCGACCCTCGGTATCTTTGCCCTGTTCGCCCTGGCAGCCCGGGGGGATTATACCGGTGAGGAAGTGGAAAGGGTTATCGCCGCCTACTTTCCCTGGATCTGCGGCCTGCATATTTTGCTGGATTACTTTATCGACCAGCAGGAAGATGTGGAAGGCGGCGACCTGAACTTTGTTGCTTATTACCGGGACGACCGGCAGGTTGCCGGCCGCCTGAAGTATTTTGTGGACCGGTCCCTGGCCCTGGCTGCGGAATTGCCCGATCCCCATTTCCATATTACTGTTGTGCAGGGGCTGCTGGCCATGTACCTGTCCGATGAAAAGGTGGACAGGCAGGGCCTGCAGGCTATCCGCTTTCTGCTTTTGGACAGCGGCGGACCGGCTGCCAGCCGGTTGTACCGCCTGTGCGCTTTTATGAGAAAAGCGGGGGTTATTTGAACCGTTATCCTAACGGATTCGATATGGGAGCTCCCATGGATTTTTATACCGAAAAACAGGCGAAAGAGGCCATTGCCTATGCAAGAAGTATCCTGGGATTTGTTGAGAAGGAAATTGGACAGATATCCGCTGGTAAATGATTTGAAGCTGGTTATAGAAGCCATCATAAAAAATTTTTCGCCGGTAGCCGTAATTCTATTTGGTTCGCTGGCACGGGGAGATTTTCTCCCTGATAGCGATGCTGACCTGGTTGTTTTGCTTTCCCGGGATCGGGTACCTCTGATGGAAACCCTCCTGGAGTTAAAGCGCTGTGATTCCACCGGGATGGTGGAAATCTTTCCTTATGGGTGGAGGCAGTTCATATTTATGCTGGAAGATTTAAATGTTTTGGCCCTGGATGCAATGTCCGAAGGAGTGGCGCTTTATATAGGTGATGCGGTAAAGTGGAAGGAGATAACTTCAGCTGTTGAAAAGGTTTTCCGAAAAGTAATACCGGTTGAAGGTGGATGGCGTATTATTCCTGGCCGTTAATGCCCCCGTACTTAAAAGTGATGGAACGATGAGGGGGTATTTTTTATTAATGTCCTGAAATTTACCGCTATATTTTGTGATCTATTTCATTGTCCGTCTTAATTTAAGAATCTATAATGGGCCCGATAGATCCCAAACCAGTCAGAAAAGAGGATGAGGCAGATGAAATGGACGAAAGAGGCCCTGGAGTATATGAATAACGTTCCCTTTTTTGTGCGGGAAAAGGCAAAAGGAAAGGTGGAAGAGTGGGCCAGGCAAAAAGGGGTCGAGGAAATCACCATGAACGAAGTGATGGAAGCCCGGGGGAAGATGACCGCCCGGGACCCCGATGCTCCCCCGCCGTCCAGACCCCGGATTGCTGTGGTACGCTGCGACATTGTATCCGAAGTCTGCCCGGGCGTGGGCTGCCTGAACAGTTTTAACAGGAGAACCCGGCATTTTGCCCGTTATGGTCCCGATGCCGAACTGATCGGTTTTTTCACCTGCGGGGGATGCAGCGGGCGCCGTGTTTCCCGGCTGGTGGAAAAATTGCTGCCCTACGATCTCACCCATGTTCACTTGAGTTCCTGTATGCTTCTGGAAGGGAACTACCCCAGGTGCCCTTTCAAAGAGCAGATTAAGAAAACCATTCAGGCCAAAGGCGTGGAAGTTGTCGAAGGGACGCACCATTAATCTAACATATGTAATTTTCCCGGCCAGGAAGGATTTTTAATTAAGCTGTTGAAATGTTAAAACGTCAAGTAATTTCAGGGAGGTGAGCAGTCACGGAGACTGCAGCAAACACTGATAGCACGCGTGACTTGAAAAAATACGTTTTGCTGGCGGCTACCCTGGCTTCTTTTTTAACCCCATTCATGGGCAGCGCCATTAACCTGGCCATTCCTTCCATAGGCCGGGAGTTTCACCTGGACGCCATGATGCTTAACTGGATTGTTACTTCTTATCTGCTGGCTTCCTGTGCTTTTTTACTGCCCTTTGGACGGGCCGGTGATTTGTACGGCAGGAAGAAAGTGTTCCTGGCCGGCATTGTGGCCTACACAGTTTTTTCCCTGTTGAGCGGGCTGGCCACCTCGGGTCAAGCACTTCTTATTTTCCGTGTTTTACACGGGATCGGGGGGGCCATGATTTTTGGTACCGGGATGGCTATCCTGACCGCTGCGTTCCCGCCCCAGGAACGGGGGAAAGTTCTGGGTATTAACGTGGCTGCAGTTTATACGGGGCTGTCCCTGGGGCCGGTTTTAGGGGGGTTTTTGACCCATAACCTGGGCTGGCGCTACATTTTCTTTCTGAACTTCATCCTGGGCCTGATCGTGCTGCTGGTTACCCTGTTCAAACTCAAGGGAGAATGGCGGGATGTGCGGGGTGAAAAATACGACCTGGCGGGGGCGTTCCTTTACACCCTGGGCATGGCGTCATTTATGTACGGTATTGCCTCTGTTAATGCCGGCACCCTTGCCCACATGATCCTGGCCCTGGGCCTGCTTTTGATGGTAATGTTTGTCAGGCAGGAACTGCGCTTTTCCTTCCCCCTGTTAAATTTGAGTCTTTTCCGCAATCTGATCTTTGCCTTTTCCAACCTGGCAGCCCTCATTCACTACAGTGCCACTTTTGCGGTGGGCTACCTGCTTTCCCTGTACCTCCAGGTAACCAGGGGGCTGGATGCCCAGGTTGCCGGTTTCATCCTCCTGGCCCAACCGGTTCTGATGGCTCTTCTTTCCCCGCTGGCCGGCAGGCTTTCCGACCGGGTTGAGCCGCGGGTGCTCGCATCCCTGGGCATGGCCTTGAGCGCGGCAGGGTTATTTTTCTTTTCCCTGATCACCAGCACTACTCCCCTGTGGGTGATTGTAGGAAACCTGGTGCTGCTGGGCATAGGCTTTGCCCTCTTTTCCTCCCCCAATACCAATGCGGTGATGAGTGCGGTGGAGAAGCGCTATTACGGGGTAGCTTCGGCCACACTGGGTACCATGCGCCTGGTGGGTCAGGCCCTGAGCATGGCCCTGGTCACCCTGTTCTTCGGCCTGTATCTAAAGGGCAGGGCCATCACACCGGAAGCCGGTACCCTGCTGATGAAAAGCATGGATCTATCTTTCCTGCTCTTTGCCGTACTCTGTGCCTGCGGTATCTATTTCTCCCTGGCCCGGGGTGAAGTCCGGGCGAAACAGGGCGAACGATAGGGGTGGCGTTTTACGCCACCCCAAAATTTTTAATCGAACAGATCTTCAAATATTTCCAGAATGCCGCGCTTCTTTTTGTGCTTATGATAGCCGTGGTGACCGTACTTACCGGGATGCCGGTATTCGTGGTAATCGTCATAATCCCTGTCGTAATCTCTGTGCTGATAAAACTCACCGTGAAATTCTCTGGCCAGGGCAACTACTTTTTCCAGCTCACCGCCGTCCAGCCATACGCCGTGGCAGCGGGAGCACACATCCAGCAGGACGCCGAAACGGGGCACTTCTTTAAGGGGCAGGTGGCATACCGGACATTCCTTCACTGGAACTACCTCCTTAATATTTTACGGTTTGCCAACATTATAACCCGGAAACGTTATCCTGCAAGCTTTTTCTTGCCTGGCGGCGTTACTTAAGGGCAAACGGATTCCCGTAACTTTTATGGCGGCCGGTATTGGTAAAGTTACTTATAAAAACCGGGTTCCAGCCACCCGGCATTTTCTATGGCCGTAAGGAATTTTTCGCGGATGTCCGGGTAGGTGCCCGCCATTTGTTTCACCAGGGAGCGCATTTCTTCTCTTTTGGTTTTTCCGCTGGCCGGGCAGGGATTTTCCATGACGGGGAGATTTTCCGACCGTGCAAGGCCGGCCAGGGTTGCTCCCGGCAGGTAGATGAGGGGGCGGATGAGCACCAGCCCGCTTCTGGCCAGGTGGGTTACCGGTGTAAAGGTGGCCAGCCGGCCGTTGAAAATCCAGTTTAAAAGAAAGGTTTCCAGAAGGTCGTCCAGGTGGTGCCCCAGGGCCACCTTGTTGCAGCCCAGGCGCAGGGCTGCATTGTTCAGGGCGCCCCGGCGCAGGTGGGCGCACAGGGCGCAGGGATTATCCTCCCGGCGGTGCTCAAACACAATGGCACCGATGTCCGTTTTTTCCAGGTGGAATGGTATCTTCAGTTTCCGGCAGAAAGAAGCCAGGGGTGCGGGATCAACCGGCCATCCCAGATCTAAAAAGATGGCGTGATAGTCAAAGGACAGGGGGGAGTAGTGCTTGAGCAGCCACATGATGTAAAGCAGGGCGGTACTATCCTTGCCTCCTGAAACGCCCACGGCAATCTTATCTCCGGCCTTGATCATGGAGTACCGGTATATAGCCCGTTTCACCCTGCTCAGGAACCACTTTCCGTAAGTACGCTTGAACTGATATTCTTCCATGTTCTAACCCTCATTTGCTTGCCCCTGTATGTTCTGGATTCTTGCCATTGGGAGCAGAAATCGTGTAATATTAAAGACAATGGGAAATACAGGCGCTGGGACACCAGCAGGTAACAGTAATTTTTTATAGAAGGTGAGGACATGTTCTTCAGTCATGATGCGCGAAAAATTGTGGTACCCAACATTGTTCACCTGGCTCGAAATTTGAAGCTCGTTCCCGGCCAGGTGGTGGAGCTGGATTGCCCGCGGGCAACCCTGATGAATATTGCCTTTCGTATCCGTACTACCGGGACCGTCGACCTTTTTGTGGAGGAGGAAAACGATCGGGGATGGGAGACCACCGGCAGGCAGGAAGTTGAAGAAGGGGAAATGGTATGGCATTATATCTTGAAACGGCCGTGTTTCCGCCTGCGCCTGGCCAATCCATCACCGGCCATAGACGTGGAGGTTTCCATTGATGTTAACCTGCCCTGCCTGAAGGAACCCGGTGAGATAAACCGGCCGGTATTGTAAAGTAAAGACGCGGTGAAAGCTTTTGCCGTGTTATGGATGCCGGTAACCTATGACCTGTGGTGCGGCCACCGCCTCAAGCGGCGGAAGGCCTCTATTTTTTCCTGGCGGCCCAGGCGGCTTTCGGCCAGGGCTTTTTCCAGGAAGGATATGGAATGGTCGTAAGTGGTCCGGTCTACGGGATAAGGGTGGCCGTCCTTGCCCCCGTGGGCGAAGCTGAACCTGGCGGGGTCCCGGAAGCTGGGTGGCGTCCCGTAGGCCAGTTCAGAGAGCAGGGAGAGGGCCCGCAGGGCCTTTGGTCCCACTCCCTCGGTGGCCACCAGGGCAGCAAAATTTTCCGGCTGCCGCTCGTAGCTTTTCAAAAACACCCGCTGCAGCCTGGCCGGGTTTAAATCGGCCAGTTCCACCCGGTGCCGGGCCGGGAGGTTCAGGGCCTTTTCCTGCAGCCGGGTCAGGTCCCGGAGCAGGTTTTCCGGTTTCTCCCGGGCCAGTTCGGCAATGACCTTCCGCGCCGGGTCACTTTCCCGGGCCACCAGGTTAAGGGCCTGGCCCCTGTAATCGCAGCAAACTGCCGTATGCGGTTCGCAAACAAAATCCCTGACCGCGGTGCTCAGCCAGTGGTAGCGGCGGGCCCAGCGGGTGGATTCGTTCATACCCTGCTGGATGACAGCCCAGCTTCCGGATGCGGTAAAAAAGAAGGTGTGGTGGTAGAGCTGGTACCCGTCCTGAACGGCAGCGTTGTCCACCTTGGCCGCCATTTTACTGGCAAATACCAGCTCCCGGGGATCCCGGGCCAGGGGGAACCTTTCCCCTATGGACAGGATTTCAGCGGGGGTCTGGCGGGATGTTTTTCCCTTGCCGCCCGCCACGAAAAGTCCCAGGTGGCCGGCCCGGTCCCTCAGCGCTTCCTTTAAAGCCCCGCAGACGGTGGTGGTAAGGCCCGAAGAATGCCAGTCAAATCCCAGCACGCATCCGAGGGCTTGAAACCAGAAGGGATCGGCCAGCCTGGCCAGGACAGCTTCCGGACCGTTTTCCACTACCATTACTTCAATTAGAGCACGGCTCATTTTTACCATTCGCTCAAAGAGCCAGGGCGGGCATTTTCCTCCATGGAGGGGCAGGTTGGCCATGCCGGTTCGCATGTTTACTCCTCCAGCAAACGGGGGCGCCGCAAGGCGCCCCCCTATTCTTTCCAGTGAATGCACTGGGCAGGGCACATGTCAATGGCTTCCTGAATTTCGTCTTCACCGGCCCCCTGGGGATTAACCACCTCGGCGAAGCCCAGGGTTTCATTCATCTGGAAGACATCGGGGCAAACATCCACACAGGAGCCACAGGCCAGACATTCTTCCGATTCAATGTACGGGATTTTAGCCATGGTAATTCCCTCCTGAATTTCCCTACTTTTTATATACTGAGTTATTATAACACTTTAGCCGGTGATTTAAAACCACTATTACCGGCAGGGTATGAATAAAGCTCTTTATGTATTTTGTATGCATAATGCAGGAAATTAAAAATTTAACTTGAAATAAATTATTTAAAAATTTATTTGTTTAACATTTTTAGAACCGGAAGGTGAAGGAGCATGAAAGAAGTCTTGCGCAGGGTTATTCCGGGGGAAGAGATAAACAACCCTTCGCTGGAAACCCTCAAGGAACTGGCCTCCCATGAGGCTCAGGCCACTGTTTACGGCAGTGTCAATTTCATTACCCGTGTCCGCAACCGCAGTGCGAAATTTACCTATATTGTGGAAGATGGGGTGCAGCTGGGGGTTGACCAGCAGGGCATTTCCCGGCAGCGGGCACTGGAGCTGGCAGAACAGGTCCAGGCCTATCTGAGCAAAAAACCGGTCATCCGGCTGGACAGGCAGATGGGCAACCACCCCGATTTTCGCCTGCACTGCCGCCTTTATATTACTGCTGAATATGCCCGTATTCCGCTGCAGTGGCACCTGATGCTTTTTGAACCGGAAAACAGGGACGGGGAACCCGACCTGGTGAGCATTTATGTTCCGGAGTGGCCCGAGCGGATTATTTTCTGCCACCCCGAAGCCGGCGTAACCTATATTCTGGGGACGGATTATTTCGGCGAGTGCAAGAAGTCTTTTTTGCGCATGGCCATGTATCTGGTGAAAAAGCGGGGCTGGCTGGGCCTCCATGCGGGGAGCAAGGTTTTAAGGGTGCGGGATAAGAATGGCTTTTTGAAGGAAGTTGGCTTTATTCTTTTTGGCCTGTCGGGGACAGGGAAAACCACCCTCACCATGCATAATCACGGTTTGAGCGGGGAGGAAGGCGTGGCCATCCGCCAGGACGATGTGGTAATGATGAATGGCCGGGGCTTCTGTTACGGTACGGAAAACGGCTTCTATATTAAAACCGAAGGCCTGGACGAGTCCCAGCTGGTTCTATACCGGGCGGCCACCGCACCCGGGGCTGTTTTTGAGAACGTGAAGGTCCTGGAAAACGGGCAGATTCTGTTTGATGATACGGAGCTTACCTCCAACGGCCGGGGGGTAATCCTGCGCCGGGACGTACTCAACACCGATGACCGGATTGACCTGGATAAGGCCCACCGGCTCATCTTCATTACCCGCCGGGATACCATTATCCCTCCGGTGGCCAGGTTGACGGCGGAGCAGGCGGCAGCTTATTTTATGCTGGGCGAATCCATCGAGACTTCCGCCGGGGACCCCACCCGCGCCGGCCAGTCGAAAAGGGAAGTGGGGACCAATCCCTTTATTATTGGTCCTGAAGAAGAGGAAGGTAATCGCCTGCTGGAAATCCTGCGGGACAACCCGGATATGGAGTGCTACCTGCTGAATACGGGCAGTGTCGGGGCCAGGCCGGGATTTCCAGGTGAAAAGATCACCATTGCCGTTTCCACGCACATCCTGAGGGAAATCGCCCGCAATAGCATTACCTGGCAGATCGACCCCGACTGGGGCTACCAGGTTCCCCTGCAGGTACCCGGGCTGGACTTGAAGCACTATAACCCCGCAGCTTATTATAGTCCCGAAGTCTACCGGCAGCTGGTGGAGGAGCTGCGCCGGGAGCGCCGCCAGTGGCTGGCCAAGTACCGGGGCTTAAAGCCGGAAATTGTTACCGCCGTCGAGCCGCCGGGAAAATAAGCTTACGACCTGGAAGGGATTTTCCCGGCTTTGAGCGTTTCCTGGAGCTGGAGCAGCGTTCCTGTGGCGGTGGCGACTAACAGTACGGAATAAGATAACAGAGCTGTAAGTAGATCCCGGTGCTGGACCAGGAAAGAGCCCACCAGGGGACCGAGCAGCATTCCCGCGGAATAAGCGGTGTTGGCTATACCGTAAGTGGTACCGTAAAGATGGGGCCGGGCAATCCTTTTGCCGGCGGCCTGGGAAGAACAGGCTCTATCCATTGATTCCGCCAGCAGAGGTAAGGTTGGGGTGGAACAGGCACCGGTGGTAAGGCCCAGCAGGACCATGGTTGCCGCCACCATCTTCAAGGAAGGTGCCAGAGCCAGCCAGGGTATGGTGACTGCCGTGGTAAGAAGTCCGGCAATAATAATGGGCTTGCGTCCCAGGCGATCGGAAAGAACTCCAAACAGGGGTTGGAACAGGGTATAGGAAAGGCTTAAAGCGCCAAAGAGCATTCCTACGCCGGCACTGCCCAGGCCGAAGCGATGGTAAAGGTCGATGGGCAGGAGGGGTTCCAGAATTCCAAATCCAAAACTACCTGCGGCGGTTACAAGAACTCCCCAGAAAATGTTCCGGTCAAGTAAAAACTGCTTCCAGGGCATATTTTCCCGTCCGGGGGAAGGATTATTCCCGGGCAGGGGACTCAGCCAGAGCAGGAGGGTCAATAAAGCTCCTGCCCCTGCCATTAAAAGGAAGGGGAAGGCGTAGCCGGCAAACTGGTAAAGGGTACCGCCCAGCACCGGGCCAACAATTGTACCCGCACCGGTGGTGGCCATGACCAGGCCCATTTTTTGCCCCCGTAACTGGGGAGGATAGAGGACGGCCACCAGGGCCAGGCCTGCAGACCAGGTGGCTGCCGCCGCTGCTCCCTGGAGCAGGCGGCTGATGATCATGAGCCATACCGAGTGAGAAATTAAGAAAAGAAGCGTGGTCGCGGTGAGGCCGGCCATGCCCAGCACCATGACCGGCCTGTAACCGTACCGGTCGCAGGCCAGTCCTGCGGGTACGCTGGCCAGGAGCAGTCCTGCGGATAAAGCAGCAAAGATTAACCCCACTTCGGTGGTGGATGCGCCCGCGCCGGTGGCGTAGTAAGGCATAATGGGGACAATAATGCCGTAGAGGACTGTGTCCAGAAAAACAGCCAGGTTGACCAGCAAGAACAGGTATCCGGCAGGCAAGGGGCTTATACCTGGTTTTAAAAAGCTTACAATACTTAACAAAATATAAGTTTTGCAAGCCGGCCCCCGACCAGGATTTCGCCTCCTTCCAGAAATTTGATTTGCCCCCGGGGGAGCAGGGCGACAGGGGACCTCGGCCCGGGAGTCCCACCCGGATGGGAGTGGCATAAATCCTGCGCCGGAAGGGTTTCCCCCGGCGGAGGGTTAACCCCGCCTCCCACGTCCTGTTAGGACGCCTACCGGTTTGTCCGACACCGGCTAAACGGGGTCACCGCAGGGACACGGGCAAGAAGCTTGAAGTCGTGCCAGAGAGAGTAAAACTT
>NZ_FQUW01000013.1:7498-91374 GCF_900129285.1 Desulfofundulus australicus DSM 11792 | reverse complement strand
ACGTGTGCGCCGGCCTGACCGGTTTTACGCCCACACCTTCCCTGGATGCCCTCCGCATGACGGCCTCGATTATCTTCTTGAACGGGAAGCTGGCCGCCATGCGGTTGAATTTCCTGTCCGTGTCCAGCCGGTCTTTCCCGAAGTCCAGGTCCTCCAATGCAATGGGTTTTTCAAAAGCTTTTGCTGTGTCCACCACCACTTTAGCCAGTACGCCTATCAGGTAGGTGCGCCGGTATCCGCGGCTGTAAGCAAGTTCCGGTATCTTGATGTACAGGAAACCGTTCGGTTGCACTGTCACCTGGAATTCCCCGGCAAATTTGTGTAATGCCTTCGGGTAAGGTACCTCGAAACCCTCCGGCCAGGGTTCGGGCTGGCCGAAATAATTGACGCTGGCTAAAGCCACCCCGTCCGGGTTGGTGTCCATCCCCAAGTAGCCCCGGTTGGGACTGGTCACCGGTTCAGGTGCCGTTACGGTGAAGGTAATGTGCACCCTGTACCGGCCGTCCCGGCCTTTGATTAACTCAACGTTATAGGGAGCGCCGGAAAGAAGAGACTCCCACACCTTGAGCCGGTGCTTTTCCGGCAGCCAGAGCTTTCCCGTTACCCGGGGAGCCCTCGTCATTATTGGCCTGCCCTTCTTGTCTGTCCCTTTCTGCTCGGACAGGTGAGAGATGGTTACTGACAGGGAGAAATTCCCGTTCCGATAGCTTATCTTGATGTTCGGGTTGCCGCCTTTGGTTTCATCGCCACGGGCAAAAAGCCGGTTCTGCCGGACTTGCCGCCATTCTTCCCGCGTGGCTTTACCCTTGCAGACCCGCTTCCACAAAGAACGACCGCCGAAGATTACTGTGGGTATGGTGCCGTTGTCCCGGTGGGTTTTCAGATCATCCAGCTTCGTCTTTAGTTTTTTGACCCGCGCTTTGCGGCCGTGTACGGCGCGCTTAGCTTTCTCGATTTTTACCGGGTCGTTTGCTTCAACTGCTTTATCCAGGTCTTTTTCCACCCAGCCGAGTTTCTTCCTGGCCCGGGCCAGCTTCATTTCCGTCTGTTCGATTTCCTGTGCCAGCAGTTCTCGCTGCGATTCAATAACGGCCTTTGCCTTCAGTACGGCATCGTCACAAAAACGGGAGTTTATACCAAATAACTCCTGGCCTTCTCTTTTGAGCTCTTCACGGGAACAACCTTCCTGCAGCCGGTTGAACGCCCAGCGCTGGCATGAACAAAAAAGGCGCATCTCGGTGGCCAGAGGGTCTTCGCCACCCCGGCCCCAACGCAGGCTGCGCCGGGCAGGAAAACTTTCAGGAAACCACTCGCCGCATACGGTGTATCTTATACTTTCATCCGGGTTAATTGTTGCCTTCTTTTTTGGCTTTTTCATCCCGCTCCACTCCCGCTATCAGCTCCCGAAACCCCTGCCTGACCCTCCTGCCGCCCCTGGCGCCGTACAGCCGGGCTGAAAAGGCCGCGACTATGGCCAAAAGGTCCCGGACCAGCTCGGAATTGACGTCCTCCGGCTCTTTTTCCGCGATGGCGATTATTTCTACGCCGCAGTACCTTAAATGGCGTTCGATATATTCATAACCAAACCGCGCCAGCCGGTCGGGATATTCGATGATGAGCTTCTTATACTCGCCCTGCTCGGCCAGCTTGAGTACGTTGGCTAATCCGCGGCGCTTCTGGTTTAAGCCGCTGGCTACGTCCGTGAATTCCGCCCTGAAGGTAAATCCGTTTTCCCGGGCGTACTGCCGCAGCCGTTCGATCTGCCGGTCCAGATTGCCTGCGTCAGCCTGCTTTTTAGTGGATACCCTGGCATAGAGCACAACTGATTCCTGCCCGTCAGTCAACTGACCGGACTGCAGGAGCCTGTTGAGTTCGTCCATAGAGTACCTGCGCTGGCCTCCAGGCAAACGGACGGGCTTGATTAAGCCGCGTTTTTCCCAGTTGCGCAGGCTGTTGGGATGAACGCCTAATTTTTTTGCCGCTTTGCTGATGGTTAATAGTTCCATAACTTCATGGTAACTGTTTTGTTATGTTTTGTCAATATTTGTTGGCCTGTTGGTAACTGCTACAAACCTCCCTCAGGTAACCGGTAATTTCAAAGTTGAGGCCGTTATCTCCTGCACTTATTTTCTTCAGTTCCAGCCGCTCGAAGACCCCGAGCTGGTGCAGGTGCTGCTCAAAAACGCCCACCGAAGAAAGGGTGCGGGAAACCCCTTTAAAGACCACCATATTGGGCCTGTCCGGGCTACCTGCAGGCCGGCTCCCTGCACCGCCACCGGCGGTTCCGCCTTCACCCCTTTCTCCCGGTTCCTGCCGGTGGGAAATCTCCAGCCCCATCAGCCACAGATCCACGGGGGTAATGGAGTCCAGCCCGGATATAAAGCTGCTCCAGGTCTTTCTTTCCCTGAATATGGTGCGGTATTCAGCCACCGCCTTCTCCAGGTCCTGCCTTTCCTTTCGCAGGGCCTGCACCCGGTTAACCACCGGTTCCAGTTCGGCAATCTGCTGTCTGGTCAGTTCCAGCTCGTTTTTCATCAGGAAATAATTCAGGGGGAAAAATACGCACAGCCCCACAAATCCGGCGAGAAGAACAGTGATACCAGCCAGGAGGAAAAGGCGGCGGACGTCGATGGTACCCTCGCGCTGCAGTTTTGGCGGCAGCAGGTTGACCCGGTACATCATACCACTTCCCTTAAGGCCAGGCCGATGGCTACTGCGTAGGCCGGGTCGTACTGGATGTCATCCGGCAGCCCGATCGCCGGCAGTCCCACTTCCACGGGTATTTCCAGCGCTTCCTGGAGGTGTTCCGGCAGCTCCTTAAGCTTAACCGCCCCGCCGCTCAAGATAACCCTTTCCACCCGGTCCTTCTCCTGCGTGTAATAAAATTCCAGCGACCTTTTCAGCTCCCTGGTTATTTCCATGATCCCGCCGTGAAAGAGATCTGCCTCCCGCAGCACCCCCGGAAAGCCGGGGTTTTCATTCTCCCCGGAGGCGGCCGCCTCCAGCTTCATCCTTTCCGCTTCCGCAAATTCCACGCCGTAGGTATCCGCCAGGAAGTTGCTTACGGCATTCCCGCCCACGGGCAAAAGGCGCAGGAACCGGATGACTCCCTCCCGCACCACCACCAGGTGGGAGGTCTGCGCCCCGATGTCCGCAATGGCCACCGTGCCCGGTGCTCCACGGCCAAAAAGACGCCAGAGGGCAAAAGCCTGCAGGTCAACGGCGGTGACCAGTAACCCGGCACGGGAAAAAATGCTGTGGTACTGGTAAATTACCGCCGCCGGTACGGCCAGGATGAGCAGCCCCTTCGCCCCTTCCTCCCCCGCCCGCGGGGAGGAAGTTTTTCTCCGCGGCGTTTCTTCCGCCCCGTCTTCCCCCTCCTCCAGCCACACGGACCGGACAATCAACTGGTCCACCGGTGTGGGCACAAATCGCTCCACCTCGAAGCGCACGGCCTGCTCCAGTTCCTTTTCTTCCATGGGCGGCAGGCGCACGATGCGGCCCACCACATTTTCCCCGCCGATGCAGGTAATTGCCTCCCTCAACCCGGAACCGGCAATTTCCTTCAGCGCTTCCACCAGCTCCTCTTCATCGAATTCTTTAGTCCACACCCCCTGCGGGCTGGGACGGCGCCGCAGGGCCACCACTTCCGGCATGCCGTCTATCACCTTTACTTCCGCCACTTTTATTTCGTATGTACCCACGTCTATACCCATGAAGTGCGTTTTGCGGGGGAGGAGTCTTTTTAGAAAGTCTTTCACTGTATCAACCGCCTTTATTTTTGCTTTTTTAACGCCACGACTTTATAATAATATTTTCTTTAACTGGCAACTGGGTTTGTTTAATCTCAATTGAATTTCGCGCCTCAATTGAAGGACTAATTATACCGCCTTCCACGGAAGCAGCATTATTTAAGAAAATTCTGTTTGAGGCCCATATAAAAGCGTTAACGCGACTCCCATTGTCCAATATAATTTCATCGCCAGCAATTAATAATAAAGAATCATTATTTACATCATTTAAAGTGACACTTACCCCATTAGGTACATAGACATCTCCGGTAGCAACAATTGTCACCTTTCCCGCAAAAGTCCCGCCATTACGATGCGCTAGAATACCTAAATTACCTTCTATGAAATAGATTCCGCTTTCAAGTTCTTGTAAATTCAAATCCGTGCTGCTGTTAAAATAGTGTCCGGGATTTTTTTTCGCTTCTGTTCTGTACCAGTTAATATCCGGCCGTGGTACAGGGGGAACCTCAGGTATATTTAAGTTGATTGGTTCCATGCTTGGTAAGTCAAAAACTCCCCCCCTCACCAAACCTCCATTATTCAAATAATCCCCATGTACCCAGGCACTACCACTAATTTCACTGCCATTGCTCATGCTCAAATTTCCCATGGTCCAGACCGAAGATCTAACCTTGCTTCCATTATTAAGAAACAAATCGTCACCAGCTTTGACAATACCGTTAACGTTTACCCCATTACCTAGAACAATCTTTCCATTGGCCTGAAGCTGATTAAAATTACTGCCATTGTTAATTTTTATATTCCCATGAGTTAAAACGCTACCACTCACATTATTACCATTGCCCAATGTAATGTTACCATAAGATTGTATGGTTTCGGATACACTATCACCGTTACTTAAATCAACGTCACCTCTGGCATAAATATTTCCCCTTATTTTACATCCATTTCCCAAAGTTACGCTTCCATTTGCATAAATATTCCGTGGTTGAGTATCTTCCCCAATCCATAAAGAATTTTTAACATCAACATCCCCAGTACAATATATTGATGATTTAAATTTTCCGGCATTATTTACTACAAGTTTATTTGTCCAGATCCCCTTAGCAAAATATGCTTCAGCTCCAGGTTCAATTCCACCACCAGGAGGGATTACAATACCTTCTGTTATTTCGACTTTCACTTGAATGGTACGCTTGCTAACTTCTGCAGATGGAAATTTATCCGGATCCGGGTAAACACCAGTAGAGGTAATTGTATATACGCCTGGTCCAGTAATAGGTCTATCTACTGTTACGTCACTTATCTTTCCCTCATCGTAAGGTAAGTTTTTTAAATCAGAAAAATCGTAATCCCCGACTTTAATCTTTTCTAATGCTCTGGTGATCCCGGCGTCAGCTACATAATAGGCCTGCATCTGCTTCTTTTGCCGGATGACGGAAAGACTCTGGTTTTTGGCGTAAACCAGGGCAGCGGAAGTAACCATTGCAAGCACGGCGATAATCCCGATTACCAGAACCAAAGCCTGCCCTCTTTCACTCTTCACCCAATTTTTAATCATTTCCGGCCTCCTTTCCGGAACGGTATCTTGCTAACCTATTATACGCCGTTTTATCATGCCGGAAGGTGCCGTCCGCTGATCCTGTAGAAATCATTTTTCAACGATGGATTTTCCCTTCTTTACTTCTTTACGGTGATACTCGTACCCGGATGTAAGCTGACGATGCCAAGCACTTATACTTATCCGGGTCATCCCTGCCACTGTAGCTGCCATATAAAGCAAATTTTACCAGCACTACCTCTCCGGGGTTTGCGGCAGGTTTTCCATCGTTTCTTAAGTATTCAATTTTCCAGCCCCGGACATAACCTTTGCTTGTACCGCCAAAAAGGTACTCATTTGTCAGTGGTTGAAGAGTATGGGTATTGACATTATAGTTGGTTCCCGTACCCCGGTAAAAAATATTCGGTCTGGAAGGTGTTCCATAAAAGTAAGAGACATATTCATTCTCACCTTTTTTCATAATAAACGCGTTTTCCATTCCTATACCGCTACCTGTTTTAACAACTCTTTCTGCCTCCCGGATATCTTTTGCCAGCCAGTAAGCAGCGATACGCAGGTTATCTTCCATCTCGGCCGCTTCTCCGACCCGGTAGGTAGCGATGGTCTGATTTTTGATAATAATTAATGCTGTCGTAAGTAGTAAGCTTATCAGCACCAGCGAGATAACAGTTTCAATTAAGGTAAAACCTTCTTTTCTGGAAAAGCTATTTTCCGGCATAAATTTGACCACCATTTTTATGGTGTAATTATTTCTCCCGTTAAATTAGCCAGCGGTTGTTCATTATCATGATAGTAAATTTCTATTTTGTATGTATTCCCTCCGAGAGGACATACTTTGTATTTATAATCAGCAAAGTCCGGGTCGGTAAACGGTATTTTACGGTTAATTTCTTCACTTTCAATTTTTTTGCCGCTCTTATATTCTTCCAGCTTTTGCTGGGCAAGGTACAGCGCCGTACTCTTCCTTCTCGATTCCCAAACCTCTTTGTAATGAGTGATCGTCAGACCGATAAGCGGTATCATGGCGATACTAAGAATAATAACTCCCAGCATTATCTCAAGCAAAATCAAGCCCGAATTGTTCATTAATTTTTTCGAAACGGGGTAGGAGATTTGTTTTTTTAATTTTTGCCGGCATCTTTCAATATGCAACTTCGTTTGGGGCACCTATTCTCACCCGCATTCTATGTACAACGACACCAACTGCTCTTTCGTTAATTTTATCTCTAAGGTTGACGGTACCTGTATTTGTGGCAATTTCTCCGGATGATTTATAGGCCAGGACCCTGACCGTTGGATCGTCAGGATCCGGATTAAAAGGTTGTTCTGCACCCCCATAATACATTTCCAGGGTCTCGGGCAGCTTAACTTCTTTTACTATTTCTATATTACCTCTCCATATTTGATATTTATTAGCATTATCCAGATACTTGGAGTAAAATTTAATTCTATACTGTAGATCTCCCTCCAGATTCATTATGGACTGCTGTTGAATATAGCGAATATCGCTTACCAGTTGCCGGGTATAAATTTTCAGCTGCCAGGCGGCGTGAATTTTGTGGAAATTAAGCAGGAACAACGTTAGAGTCATTAAAATGAGGAGAGATATGGAAAGTTCAACAAGTACAAAACCCCCTCTCCTCCATGTACCAGCGGACCACTTTTGATGGGCTTCGACCGGTGAAATGAGCTTATTTGCTCTTATTGAAAAATTCACTGGAATAAACTTCAGTTTGCTCTTACAGCTCATACTTACTGCCCCACTTCAGTTTTGCCGGCTTTTATTCCCTCCACTCCCGGAGCAGGGAAAAAGAGGGTTCTTCTCGTACCGGAGCAAGGCCCCCACTGGTTACACGGTCAAACCTTTTCCTGCGCCAGGTTGGCGGCGGCCACCTCGTGGCCGGCCACGGCGGTGAAAACGTTGCCGGTGAGAAAAAGCTGGAGCAGGGCAACGGTCACCAGCCCCAGAACCGCAACAGCCACCACCACCTCAATCAGGCTCATGCCGCTCCCGCTCTTCCAGCCCATCTTCACCCCTCACCGGCCTTTTAAAAACATATTTTGACTAATTCCACGGTTCCCGAAAAATTCCTGCCGGGTGACCTTCCTCCACCAAACAATTGCAGGGAAATTATGGCCGTGTTGATGAAGCCCGCAGGTACGTGTTTTTCAAAAATTTTGTGACCCTGTGCCGGGGCTCCTCAATGGCGTGGGCAGCAGGAATTGCCCTGGTTTGCCTTTATTGCCCTCAGGGATAGAAAAAAAGAAGGCCCCTTTTTTATTGGGGCTGGCTTTCACAATGGTCACGCCGGCAATCCTGCCCGCGCGGGACAAATAATTGCTTATTAATCTCCAGAAGTTGATTTTACCTCAGGGGGGTTGGATTCTCCGTTCGAGCCATCGCCAACAACATGATATTCTTTCTGTCCTTGGACATTGTCATATCCTGTGTAAACCTGGTATGAATTTGTATCAGTAACTTTATACTCATAATTCTCTCCCCAGGGATCTACCGCCTCTAACTTGAATGGGTTATCTCCTGGATCATCCGCAACCCTTATGCCCGCATTGAGCAACTGATCAACATCGGCTGGGTATGCTGATTTTTCGGCGTAGTAGCTGTCCAGGGCCGCCTGCATGGTGCTGATCTGGGCTTTGGCCTTGGTCACCCTGGCATTCTCCATATAACCCGAATAAAATTTGATCCCCCCGGCAATCAGCACGGCGATGATGATCAGGACGACCATCATCTCAATCATGGTGAAGCCCTTTTCATTGCGCAGGTAGCGCTTTAAAATGGACATGGATTCCGCACGCCTCCTTTCTCAATTTGCCGGTCAACTCGCCAATGTCAACCCGCCTTCAGGACTGCCACCTCCCACCAAACTCGATTTCAAGCAGTATTTTATTTCAAGACGGGTCTTTTTTCCAGCACTTTCTGCAATTTTTTTCAGGGCATGCTCCCGGGCATGGCGCCTCCCTGCATGGCTCCGGCCATGCTGAAGAGGGGCAGGTAGATGGAGAGGGCGATGAAAGCCACCACCAGCCCCACGCCGGCAATCAGGAAGGGTTCCACCAGGCTGGAGAGGCGGGCCACGGCAGCCTCCACCTCCTGCTCGTAAAAGAGGGCCAGCTTTTCCAGGAGATCGTCCAGGTTCCCCGACTCCTCGCCCACGGCAATCATGTTCACGGCCATGGGCGGGAAAATCCTGCTGTTTGACAGCACGGGGGCTATTCTCTCGCCTTCCCGGATGCTTTCCCTGGCCGCGGCAATTTCCCGGGCCGCCAGGGTATTGCCGGCCACCTTTTCCACCGTCTCCAGCGATTTTATGAGAGGTACGCCGCTCCGCAGGAGGGTGGCCAGGGTGCGGGCACAGCGGGCCACGACGCCTTTTTGCACCAAAGCACCGAAAACGGGCAGGCGGATCAGCATCTGGTCGAAAACCCGCTTACCCCCCTCGGTGGCAAGAAGGCGCCTTGCACCCAAAAACAGGGCCCCCAGCATGATCGGCAGCGCGTACCAGTACCGGGTGAGGAAGCTGCTGACGCCAATTAATATGCGCGTGGGCAGGGGCAGGGCGGCCCCCATCTGGTTGAAAATGTCCACAAAAATGGGCACAACGATGATCAGCAGGGCAATCACGGCCAGGAAGGCCATACCGGCAACCAGCAGGGGGTAGGTCATGGCCGACCTGATCTTTTCCCTGAGCTCGTTTTCCCTTTCAAAATGAACGGCCAGGCGGCCCAGGGCCTGATCCAGGGTGCCGCCCACCTCCCCGGCCGCCACCATATTGATGAGTATGCCGGGCAGCAGGTCCCTGTGGGCGGAAAGGGCCTCGCTCAGGCCCCTGCCCTTCTGCACCCCGGCCAGGACATCCTCCAGCACACGGCGGAGGGACCTGTTTTCCGTCTGCTGGACCAGAATGTGCAGGCACCGCAGGAGGGGTATTCCCGCCTCGCTCATGGTGGCAAACTGGCGGCAGAACACGGCCAGATCCCGGGTCTTTATCTTCAGCCCCAGCAATTTCCTCAGGTCAAGGACGGGCCCGGACTCGGGTTTTATGTCCACCACGAAAAGGTTCTTTTCCCGCAGGAGGAGGACGGCCGCACTCCGGCTGTCCGCCTCCACGCGGCCCCTCACCAGTCTGCCGGAAAGGTTGCGCGCCCTGTACCTGAACACACGCGGCATCCAGCCTCAACCCCCTATTATGCGCTGCAGTGTCTCCGGGTCGCGGGCCCGGTTGAGGAGCTCTTCCCTGCTGATCATCCCCTTCTGGTAGAGCAGGCGCAGGGAAGTGTCCATGGTCTGCATGCCGAAGCGGGCCCCCGTCTGCATCTGGGAAGGTATCTGGTAGGTTTTCCCTTCCCGGATCAGGTTCCTGATGGCCGGGGTGGCCACCATGATCTCCAGGGCCAGCACCCGGCCGGGCCGATCACACCTGGGGATAAGCTGCTGGGAAACAATTCCCTCAATGGTGCTGGCCAGCTGGATGCGGACCTGCTGCTGCTGGCCGGGCGGGAACACGTCGATAATACGGTCAATGGTTTCCGCCGCGCTGGAGGTGTGCAGGGTGGCCAGCACCAGGTGGCCCGTTTCCGCGGCGGTGATGGCGGTAGCAATGGTTTCCAGATCCCGCATCTCACCCACCAGGATCACATCGGGGTCCTCGCGCAGGGCGGCCCGGAGGGCGCTGGCAAACGACTGAGTATCCTGACCGATTTCCCGCTGGTTGATGATGCAGAGATTGTGCCTGTGCAGGTACTCGATGGGATCTTCCAGGGTAATGATGTGCAGCCTTTTCTCCCGGTTGAGCAGATCAATCATGGCGGCCAGGGTGGTGGACTTGCCGCTGCCCGTGGGCCCGGTAACCAGGACCAGGCCGTCGGGCCGGCGGGCCAGGTATCCCAGCACTTCCGGCAGGCCCAGCTCCTGAAAGGTCGGTATCCGGGTGCTCAGGAGCCGCATGACCATGGCCACACTGCCCCGCTGGCGGAAAACGTTCACCCGCACCCTCGTCACACCGGGCACCCCGCAGGAAAAGTCAAGCTCGCCCTTCTCCTCGAACCGGGAATACTGGTCCGGGGTCATGATTTCGCCGGCCAGCGCCCGGGTATCTTCCGGCGTCAGCGTTTTTATTTGCTCTTCCTTGATCACGTCCAGTTTGCCTTTCAGTTCGGGTGCATCCAGCGGCAGCAATACACCGTTAATGCGGTAGACAGGCGGCAGCCCCACGGTAAGGTGAACATCTGAAGTATTTAATTTTGCCGCCTGGGCGATGATATCCACGGCCTTCATATTTTCTCCTCCCGAAAGGCAACGCGCATGATCTCGGCAATGGTGGTGGTGCCTTCCCGGACCTTCCGCAGCCCGTCCTCCTTGAGGGACACCATGCCCTGCCGCAGTGCTTCCCGGCGCAACTCCTCGGTGGATGCCCCTTTCAGGATCAGCCGCTGGAGGGCCGGCGTAACCACCAGCACCTCATGGACGGCAGTCCGGCCGCGGTAGCCGGTGTGGTTGCAGTGCTCACAGCCCCGCCCGGCAAAAAGCTGCGCGGACTGCATCCCCGGCCCGGCAAAGGACAGCTCCGCCTCCCGGGGCTCATACGGAGCGCGGCAGACGGGACACACGCGGCGCACCAGCCGCTGGGCCACCACCCCCAGAACGGAAGAGGCCACCATAAAAGGCTCGATCCCCATATCCACCAGCCTGGTAAGGGCTCCCGGAGCGTCGTTGGTGTGCAGGGTGGAAAGCACCAGGTGGCCGGTGGTGGCCGCCCGCACGGCAATTTCCGCCGTCTCCAGGTCCCGGATCTCGCCCACCATGATCACATCCGGATCCTGGCGCAGGATGGAGCGCAGGTAAGTAGCGAAGGTGGCCCCCGCCTTCACGTTGACCTGGGCCTGATTTACGCCCTCGAGCACGTATTCCACGGGATCCTCCACCGTAACAATGTTCGTTTCCACGGAATTGATGGCATTTAAGGCCGCATAAAGGGTGGTGGTTTTGCCGCTGCCGGTGGGCCCGGTAACCAGGATCATGCCGTAGGAGCTCCGCAGAAAGTTCCGGAACACCTTTAAATTGGCGGGGGAAAATCCCAGGTTTTCCAGGCTGAGATTCTTGATGCTCTCCTTGTCCAGGATGCGCACAACCACCTTCTCGCCAAAGAGGGTGGGAATGGTGGACACCCGCAGATCCAGGTCGCGCCCGGGAAGCTTCAGGAGGATGCGTCCGTCCTGAGGAAGGCGCCTTTCGGCAATGTCCATGCTGGCCATGATTTTTACCCGTGAAACCACGGCCTGGCTCATCCTCCGGGGCAGGCGCATTACTTCCCTTAAAAGACCGTCCACCCGGTAACGCACCCGGATGTCCTTTTCAAAGGGTTCAATATGTATGTCGCTGGCCTCCTCGTCCAGGGCCCGCATGATGATGGCATTGACCAGTTGAATGATGGGTGCCTCGTCGACTACGATCTCACCGGCATCTTCTTCAGGTGCCTGTTCCAGACCCATTTCCTGCAGGGCCTTTTCCACTTCGGGAAAACCAAGATGCCTTTCAATTAAGGCATTTATCTCCTTTTCATTGGCCACCACCGGCTCAATATCCAGGCCGGTCACCAGGCGCAGGTCATCGATGGCCACCACGTTCAGGGGCTCGGTCATGGCCACCAGCAGGCGCCTGCCCGATTTTCTCAGGGGAAAGAGCCGGTACCGGCGAATTAAACTTTCCGGAACTATTTTTAAAAGCTGCGGGTCGACCACCTTCCTGTCATCCACAATTACCCCGTCGGCAGCCAGCACCCGCTTCAAATCCTGCGGGCTCACCATTCCCAATTTTACCAGAACCTGACCCAGCAGTTCCCCCGTCCGGGCCTGCACCCGCAGGGCTTCCCCCAGCTGCTCCTGGGTGATCAACCCCTCTTCGACAAGCCGCTCTCCCAGTAGCTTTCTCCTGGTCATTGTTCCAGCTCCCGTAGAAAAATGTTCAGCCGGCAAATATTCCAGCGCTCCCCGTTGTACTCCTGCATTTCAGGTGCCTGGAGCAACTGTTCCGGGCCCCTGTCCGGCCCGCCAGGGATGTCCTGCGGCTACCTCCTGGTGACAAGACACCACCTGAACCACCTTACAGGTTCAGGTACCAGGAAATAAGCCTGTCCCCTGCCAGCGCGGCCAGCATGGCTCCCAGTGCAAGAAACGGCCCGAAGGGAATGGCCGTTTTCAGGCTTCTCCCCGTGCAGAGCGCCCACAAAACACCTGCCGCTGCCCCCAGCAGAAAGGCCAGGAACAGGGCGACCAGGGTCTCCTGCCAGCCCAGGTACCATCCGATGCCAAAGGCCAGCTTCACGTCACCGCCGCCCATACCGCCCCGGGAGAAAAGGGCCACCAGCAGCAAAATTCCGCCCCCCAGCACAGAGCCTATGAGGCCGTCTTTGAGAGCCCCCGCACCCTGGAGGGCGGCCAGAGGTATGCCGGCGGCCAGGGCAAAGAGGGTAAGCCGGTCGGGGATGATCCGGTGGTCCAGGTCGATGAAGCTGGCCACCACCAGGACGGAAAACAGGACCAGCAGGCCGGCGGTATGCAGGTGGAAACCGTATTCCCGGGTGATCAGCAGGAAGCCGAACCCGGTCAAAAGCTCCACCAGGGGGTAGCGGGGAGAAATCGCCCCGCGGCAGTGGCGGCAGCGGCCCCGCAGAAACAGATAGCTCAGCACGGGTACCAGATCCGGCGGGCCCAGGCGTGCACCGCAGGCCGGGCAGTGGGAAGGCGGGGCCACCAGGGACATCCCCCGGGGCAGGCGGTGGATGCAGACGTTTAAAAAGCTGCCGGTACAGAGGCCGAGGAGGAAAGAAAAGAACCCGATCCAGGCCGGCGGCAAGTGACAACCTCTCCTTATCCTTGATTACGGCACAAGCGCAGAACCCGCTCCACCGCTTCTTCCGGCACGTCCCGGACAATCTCCACCCGGCCTATTTCCACCGGCAGGACGAAGGTAAGCCGCCCGGCCAGCACTTTTTTATCCCGCCGCATGGAAGCCAGCAGATCCCCGGTGGGCAGTTCCGGCGGCATGTCCACCGGCAGCCCGGCCCGGCGGATAAGGTTGACCAGCCGCGCGGCGCTACTTTCCGGAAGCATCCCCAGGGCCGCCGCCAGCCGGGCCGCCGCCGCCATCCCGATGGCCACCGCCTCCCCGTGGCGGTAGGTAGTGTAGCCGGTGAGGGCCTCCAGGGCGTGGCCCAGGGTGTGGCCGAAGTTGAGGATGGCCCGGCGGCCCTGTTCGGTTTCGTCCTCCTGCACCACCCGCGCTTTAATGCGGCAGGAAGCGGCCACGGCACGGGCCAGGGGTCCCGCTTCCAGGGCCAGCAGGCGCTCCAGGTTTTCCTCCAGCCAGGCAAAGAAATCCCCATCGGCAATGACGCCGTATTTAATCACCTCGGCCAGGCCGGCCCGCACTTCCCGCGGGTCCAGGGTCTTCAGCACATCCAGGTCGGCCAGGACCAGCCGGGGCTGGTAAAAGGCGCCGATGATGTTCTTGCCCCGGGGGTGGTTGACGGCCACCTTGCCCCCTACGCTGGAGTCCACCTGGGCAAGGAGCGTGGTGGGCACCTGGACGAAGGGAACGCCCCTCAAATAAGTGGCCGCCACAAAGCCGGCCAGGTCTCCCACCACCCCACCCCCCAGGGCCACCACGGGGCTCCGCCGGTCCAGCTCGCGGGTGTAGGCCAGGTCGTAGAGCTTTTCAGCCGTGACCAGGCTCTTGTATTCCTCTCCTTCGGGTATTTCGGCCCGCAATACTTCAAAGCCGGCATTTTCCAGGGCGGCTGTGGCCGCCTCCCCGTAAAGGGAACCCACCACGGGGTTGGTAACCAGGAGCACCCGGGGAGTAAACCTGAATTCCTTGAGGTAATTCCCCAGCCGGGCCAGGAGGCCGGAACCAATATGTATGGCATAGCTGCGGGCACCGAGGTCAATGTGAACTTCCTGCATTATGGACATATCCTTTCCAGTTAAAGAATTTGCTGATGTTACTTTGTGTTGAAGCTTATTTATCTGCACCCCGCACCGGGACAGGCGGGATTAACCCGCGTTCCTCGAGATAAGCAACAATCCTTTCCACCACGCCGTCAACGGTAAGCCCGCCGGTATCAACGGTAAACTCCGCCACCGCGTAGGCTTCCGCCCGCCCGGCCAGCAGTGTTTTGATCCGCTCCAGGACATCCCCCGGCACGTTCAACAGGGGCCGGTTGCGCTTGCGCTTCACCCGCCGGCAAATTATTTCCGGAGCGGCCGTCAGCCCGATAAGCACACCGTTTTTCTGCAGGGCCCGTACATTCTCGGGATTCAGCACCACTCCTCCCCCGGTAGCTACCACCAGGTTTTCCCTGGCGGCTATTTTCTTCACCACCAGGGCTTCTTCCGAGCGAAACCGGATCTCCCCGTCCCGGGCGAAAATCTGGGCAATGGTCTTTCCGGTAACCCTCTCTATCTCCTCGTCCGTGTCCACAAATTCCCGTCCCAGGCGGGCGGCCAGGCGCCGCCCCACGGCGCTTTTCCCCGTACCCATAAAACCGATCAGGACAATATTCTTCATCTTCACTCCCCCGCCATGTCCGGGGCCGCTTCCCGCCGGAGGTACTCGAAATACCGGCGGTAATTTGCCTTCATCTCCTGCAGGGTGTCACCGCCGAATTTTTCCACGCAGGCCGCCGCCACTTCCCAGGCCACCACCGCCTCACCCACCACGCAGGCGGCCGGCACGGCACAGACATCGGAACGCTCCACCGAAGCGGTAAAGGGCTCTTTTGATATCAGGTCCACGCTGCGCAGGGGTTTATACAAAGTGGGAATTGGCTTCATGGCCGCCCGCAGGACCAGAGGCTCCCCGTTGGTCACGCCCCCCTCCAGGCCGCCGGCCCGGTTGGTGCGGCGGTAAAAGCCCTTTTCCCGGCTGTAAAATATCTCATCGTGCACCTGCGAACCGGGCAGGGCGGCACCGGCAAAACCCAGGCCGATCTCCACCCCCTTAATGGCCTGGACGCTCATCAGCGCGCCGGCCAGACGGCCGTCCAGACGGCGGTCCCAGTGGACATAGCTGCCAAGGCCGGGGGGCAGGCCGTAAACCCGGATCTCAAAGATACCCCCCAGGGAGTCACCGGCTTCCCGGGCCCGGTCGATTTCACGCATCATCGCCTCCGCCGTTTCCCGGTGAAGGCAGTAAACAGGAGAGGCATCCAGGAGTTCCCGCAGGCGGGACAGGTCCGGGGTGGAAACAGCTTCCCGTTCCGCCACCCCGCCGGTTTCAGCCAGGCAGGTGCACAGGATATCCTCATCACCGCCCGGTTCCGGTACCGCCACCGGCCCTATGCGCACCACATGACCGATGATCTCTATACCCAGTTCCTCCAGAAGACGGCGGGCCACACTGCCGGCGGCCACCCGGGCGGCCGTCTCCCGGGCGCTGGCCCGTTCCAGCACGTTGCGGATATCCCGGTGGCCGTATTTTAAAGCCCCGGCCAGGTCGGCGTGGCCCGGCCTGGGTCTGGTGACCACCCGCTGGTCCAGCCGGGCACCGGCACCGGGACCCATAATCTCCTGCCAGCTGGCCCAGTCCCGGTTTTCGATATACAGGGCTACGGGGCTGCCCAGGGTGAAACCACCCCTGACTCCGGCCAGAAAACGCACCCGGTCCTGCTCGATCCGCATGCGCCCGCCCCGGCCGTAGCCGCCCTGGCGGCGGGCCAGCTGCCGGTTTACATAATCTTCCGGCAGGGGGAGCCCGGCAGGCAGCCCTTCAATAATGGCCGTCAATGCAGGGCCGTGTGATTCCCCGGCCGTTAAGTAACGCAACACGTGGTTTATTCCCCCTTATTTTATAATCCCGCAGCTTTCCAATCAGAAGGGCAGGGCCCGGCGCATCACTTCCACCGGGGCCCTCTCCCCGGTCCACAGTTCAAAGGCCAGCACACCCTGGTACAGGAGCATGCCCAGGCCGTTATAGACCCGGGCGCCGGAACGGGCGGCCCGTTCCATAAAGAGGGTGCGCGGCGGGTTGTAAACCAGATCCACCACCACCTGTTCCGGCCGCAGGCGGTGAAAAGGGAAATCCGGGCAGGCGTCCACCCGGGGATGCATGCCCAGGGGAGTGGTCTGTACGATCAGGTCAACCTCTCCGGGCAAAACATCTGCCGGCCAGGGTACAGCACAGGCCCGGGCGGGAGTCTGGTCATGGATCAGGGCGGCCAGTTCCGCCGCCCGGGAAGGGGTACGGTTGGCCACCAGCACCTGCTCAACCCCGGCCAGGGCCAGGTGAACGGCTACCGCCCTGGCCGCACCCCCGGCCCCCAGGACCAGGACCCGCTTGCCGGCGGGGTTGAACCCGGCGTCAGCGGTAAGAAAGCGCACAAAGCCGGCCCCGTCGGTGTTATGTCCCACCAGGTGCCCCTCCCGGTGAACGATGGTATTTACCGCTCCGGCCAGCCGGGCCCCGTCGGTCAATTCGTCAAGGTAAGGTATAACCTTTTCTTTATGGGGTACGGTCACGTTGACCCCGGCCAGGTGCAGGGCCCGGACCCCGGCTACTGCCTCCTCCAGTCTCTCCGGGTGCACGGGAAAAGCCAGGTAAACAAAATCCAGGCCAAGGTGCCTGAAGGCCGCATTGTGCATGGCCGGCGAAAAGGAATGCTCCACTGGGTAGCCGAGAAGCCCGCAAACCCTGGTACGGGCGCTAATCAGTTCGCTCACGGAAACCATCAGCCCCTTCCGGCAATTGCCCGGTTTTATGTCGCCTGCCGGTGCCACCCATAACCGCTCGCAGCCCGCAAACCCGCCCCGGCCTGCCGGCTCGAGCCGGGCTAGCGGGCCAGCGTACCACCCGGCCTTTGCCTCTTTATATGGCAGAGAATTAACTTTTCCAGCTGGCGGTTGAAAAGGCGCGTACCCCAGAATTCAGGGCCGGGAAGGGGGGATACCAGGATGGTATAAAGCCCCAGGCGGTTGCCGCCCAGTACATCGGTAAAAATCTGGTCGCCGATGACGGCAGTCTGGCCGGGAGCCACCCCCAGCAACTTCATGGCCTGAATAAAAGGGCGCCGGGCGGGCTTGACCGCCCGGCAAACGGCCGGCACATCCAGGCTTGCCGCCAGCGCCCGGACCCGTGCCGGGGAATTGTTGGAAACGATACAGAGCTTGAACCCCTGTTCCCGGGCCTGCCCTATCCACTCCCTGACTTTATCGGAAAAACAATTCTGATCCCGGGGCACAATGGTATTGTCCAGATCCAGGAGAATGGCACAAATACCCGCATCTTTAAGTTTAACCAGGTCTATTTCGAATAGATCTGCAACATACAGCCTGGGGTACAGTAGTTTAAGCATTTCCTATTCCCTCTGTCCAGTCTATTTGAGGATATGCAGGGCGCGCTCCAGATCCTGCGGGGTATTAATATTTGTGAAAACCCTATCCACCCCGGCAAAACCTGACAGATCACGGCGTTCAATATATTTTACCCGCACGGCGGGGAAAAAATCCACTACCCTTGCCCTGTTTTTACTCCTCAAGATTGACTCAATAGCACCGAGACAGCCCTTGCCGTAAACAGCAAAAAGGGGCTCCAGGTAGGGACCATCCCGGACCACCACCACGTCAAATCCCGGAGCCTGCCGGGAGAGGTAAAGAGCCAGGCCGGGATCGATAAAAGGCATATCACAGGCCACCACAAATATATAAGGGGTAGGTGCTGCACACAGGCCCGCGTGAATGCCCGCCAGCGGCCCCCGCCCCGGATAAATATCTCCAACCACGGGCAGGCCAAGATAAGCATATTTATCCGCCTCATTGGCCACCAGTATTACCCCGGTGAAGGCTTTCTTCACCAGGGCCACCACCCGTTCAAGTAACTTTTCCGGGCCGAACTGGATTAACGCCTTGTTAAAACCCATACGGCGGCTGCTGCCGCCTGCCAGAACCACACCGGTAACCTGCCCGGCAACATCCTCCCCGCCCGTGCTTTTCCCGGGCACGGGCAGGGAACCGATGAGCTCGTTTTTTTCCTTACGGTCCATCGACGCTCCCCATTTCTTTCAGCCACGCTCCCCCAGATACTGCTTGACCAGGTTGAATACCTGCTGGTAAGTACAGGCTATATTATTCCCCGCCGGGGGACTGCGCTTGATGACTACAACCGGAAGTTTCAGGGCCAGGGCAGCCTTGATTTTTGTATCAATGGTCCGGCCGCTGTCCCTGGTTACAATAACATCGGCCTTATAAGCCTGGAAAATGGCCCTGTTAAACCTGGTGGAAAAAGGCCCCTGCAGGGCTACTATGTCCCGGGGCAGAAAACCCATATCCTGGCACTTTTTGATGATGCGATAATCGGGGAGCACCCTTACTATCAGCCGTTTTCCCTTCATATACGGGGAACGCACAAAAAGTTCCAGGTTGTTGCTGCCCGTGGTTAAAAAAATATTATTTCCCAGCCGGGCCGCCACCTGTATTGCTTCATCCCAGGAATCCACCGGGTAAATAAGGGGATCTTCCGGCAGGATGGTTTCCTCCCGCTGGTAGCGTATAAAAGGTACCCGCATCTCCTGGCACGCCTGCCGGGCCATTTCGGACAGGGGACCCGGAAAAGGGTGGGTGGCATCAACCACCAGGTTAATCCCCCGCCGCTTTATCTGCCCGGCCAGATCCGCCGCACTTTCCGGAGCCGGCAATACTTCCACCGCTCCCCCCATGCCGGCAATGGTCCCCCCGTAAGCCGTCAGGGCAGTAGCCAGAACAGGATAACCGCTGGCACTGAGCAATGAGATTAAATCACGCGCTTCGGCAGTCCCGTACAGAACAAGAATCATCATCCTCACCGGAAAGCTTACTTCGACCTGGAGCATGGTAAGTCCTGCTGGTACCGGCATTTAATCCACCGGACAGGCACAGTTTATCCAGCCCCTCCATATTATCTACTACTGATTACTCCGTGCAGCCGTTATGGAGGGATGGCACGTGCTCTCTGGCCTCTGGGTTTTACTCTGCCTGTCCCTGGTCAACGGGCTGCTGCTGCTGGTTTCCTATATCGCCAGCAACGTTTTCCCCCACCCCCTGTCCGAAGAGGAAGAGGCACATTATTTAAAACTGGCCGCTCAAGGGGATGACCGGGCGCGTGCTGTCCTCGTGGAACACAATTTGCGCCTGGTAGCGCACATTGTAAAAAAATATGAAGGTATGGGCGAGAATATGGACGATTTAATTTCCATAGGAACCATCGGCCTTATTAAGGCCATTAACTCCTTCGATCCGGCTAAAGGAACCCGCCTGGTTACCTACGCCGCCAGGTGCATAGAAAACGAAATTCTCATGCACTTCAGGTCGCTGAAAAAAATCCGCCAGGAGGTATCTTTATACGACCCCGTAGGGGTGGATAAGGAAGGCAACGAAGTTACCTTGATGGAGATACTTGGCACCCACCCGGAAACGGTACCGGAAATAGTGGAGAACCGGTTCGAGTTAAAAAACATGATGGAAATAATCGAGCAGTTAAGCCCCCGGGAAAAAAAAGTATTATCCATGCGCTTCGGCCTGGATAACGGTATTCAGGCCACCCAGAGGGAAATAGCCAGGAAGCTGGGTATATCCAGGTCCTACGTCTCGCGTATTGAAAAGAGAGCGCTGCACAAACTGGTCCTGGAATTGAAGAAAAAGGGGTCCTGGCCCCACAACAGGTAATCCTTTTTATTCCCGCACCGGCAACCTGGTCCAGAGGCAGGCCGCGGTGGCTACCAGCGAAACCAGCGCCGCTGCCAGGTAGGCTTCCTTGAGAGCACCCAGGAAGGCTCCCCCCGGTTCCAGGTGCAGGTAGGCGGCCTGCCGGGCCGTCAGTATTGCCCCGCCCAGGGCTATGCCCAGCACCATCCCCACATTCCGGGTGGCGGCCAGCACTCCCCCGGCGATGCCCAGCCGGAAGCGGGGCACGGAACCCATGACGGCGCTGTTGTTGGGAGACTGGAAAAGCCCTGTGCCCAGTCCGAAGAGGCCAAGACGCCAGGCCACATCGCCGGCGCCGGAATGCTGTCCCAAACCGGCCAGGAGCAGGGCTGCCACGGTACAGATAAGCGACCCCGTGAAGGCCAGCCCCCGCTGGCCGATTTTATCCGACAGGGACCCGGCCAGGGGAGCAACTACCAGCACCGTCAGGGGAAAGGCGGTCATGGCCGCTCCTGCCCGGCCGGCAGAAAGCCCCATCGCCTGCTGCAGGAGAAAAGGGGTCAGGAAAACGATTACATACTGGGTAATAAAGTTTAGAAGGGCAGCCAGATTACCGGCGGCAAAGGGGCGAAGGCTGAAAAGCTTGAGGTCCAGCATGGGCTCGGGTGAACGCTTCTCCACCACGACAAACAGGACAAGCAATGAGAGAGCCGCAAAACCGAGCAGCAGGATGGGCCATGACCAGTTCAAGGTTTCGCCACGGCTGACGGACAGGAGCAGGGCGCCGAGGCCGCAAAAGGCCAGCACTGCTCCCGGCCAGTCGAAGCGCTGGCGTTTTTCACTGCGGAAGTCGGGGAGTAGATACCGGCACCACAGGTAAGCGGCAATACCGATGGGCACGTTAATAAAAAAGATTGCCCGCCACCCCACGGCATCCGCCAGCAGCCCGCCCAGGCTGGGTCCCATGGCCAGGCCAAGGGCCACAATCATCCCGTTCATACCCAGAGCCCGGCCCCGCTCCTGGGGTGGAAACACGGCAGTGATGATGGCGGGGGCCATGGACATCATCATGCCTGCCCCGACGGCCTGCAGGGCCCGCAGCAGGATCAGGGTTCCCAGCGTGGGAGCAAGACCACAGAGGGCAGAGGTGAGAACAAAGGTTATCAAACCGGCCAAAAAGACCCGCTTGAAGCCGAATATGTCTCCCATCCGGCCAAAGGCGAGTATCAAGCTGCCCAGTACCAGCAGATAGGCCATGGACACCCAGCCTATGGTAGCCGGGTCTGCACCGAAATCCCGGGCGATGACCGGTATGGCTATGTACACCACGCTGGCATCTATGGGGCCCATGATGGAACCGAGCAGGACCGCGGTAAGGATGCGCCACCTGCTGGCGTACTGCTGATTACTCATACTTTTATACACCACCTTTTCTTTTATACACCACCTTTTCCCGGCCTGTCACCCGTAGCGGAGCGCTTCTACGAGTAAATTTTTTCAGGCCAGAAACTCCTCCGCTTGGTGTTTCCGCTCCTCAGGACTTCCTCACAGGGCGTTGCTTATCCTGCGGCCTGGAGTAGTGAGGTAGCAGTCTCCGTATTAAAGCCCCGATGACGCCCCGCCGTCGAGGTTCATGGCGTCCAGGGCGACCAGTTCTTTCATAACCGACGCAAGCTGCCTACTCCCCCGTTTAACAGCCAACCCGTAGAACGTCCCGCAAGAAAGTGATAACGGTCCCCCGTTTTAGTAATTCGTGGCAAAACTGGTTCCGGTAGTGTCGCAGACACCCGTAACAACTGGCATTACCTTCAGGACCACCACATTCACATTGCGCTAGCCGTTCCAGGGATGTTTTCAGAACCATCAACAGGGAATCATGACGTGCTACCCGCCGAACGTGCCCGGCCCCACCTGGCACGTCGTCAAACAGAACCAGTGTCCGGACAGCCGGATTTGGAGAAGCGGGGTAAAGACAGCCATCGAGATCCTGCCGTTCAATATCCAGCGCTTTACATATTCCTTCCAGTAGGGCATAGAGCAAAGAGTACCAGAAACCGAGATCGGCATTCTCATAACCTTCAAATGAAAGTTTTAGGATATCCGTTTCAAACTCGTGGCCCAGGGATAAATGACTCTGTAATGTTCCTGAACACTCAGTATCCAGCCGTGTTCGATGCGGCTTTTTGGGCGTCTCGTTTCCCAGAACCGAATATCCGCAACGGTAGCATACTTTAAATCCAATAAGGCCGGCATTATTGATCACCACCAGTTTTCCCCGCGAAGCTGGTACAGCTCTTAGTCTTACGTTACCTAGTGGAACTTCTACGATATCCTCCTCACTGGCTTCGCCAGAGAAATAGACGCGCGTGGCGTAGGTCCTCTCCGGTTTTTCCTCTCCCGGAGTTGTCGGTCCTTTCCGGTCGGTAATAAACCCGAATGTGGGAATAATGAAAACTCCCTGATTTCTATAACGCTGCCCACAGACCGGACATAGCCTGAAGCGTTCCGCCAATTCCTCGTTTTCTCTAACCAACTCCTCTCGTTCCCGGACGAAACTCTGACACTGGTCACAAATGGCATACCGGAATCTTTCCCACTCTCTGTTCGGCAGCCTTTTTATGTAACGACTCGTCCACAATTTGCCTCCTGCTACAACCTGGCTGCTCGGCGCATACTCCGATAAAGCGATCCGGAGGTCGCGCTCGAGTTGTAGCCTTCTTGCTTCCTCTCCGTGGTGAAGTAGGTGTAGTTCTACTACATCTACGGGAAACCCATACTTTGGAATTATGTTCCGACTAGAAAGAAAGTCGATAAGGTTTTTGCTTTTTATCGTATTAATCAATCTCGTCAGGTGATCGACCCGCTTGCCCTCCATAAACAACTTCCGCCTGACTTCCTCCAACTGCTCAACATCGCTTCTTACCTCTTCTTCCGCCTTACGCAGCAAGCCGTCTTTGGGGTCTAATAGACTTGCAACCCAACCCCACCCGTCAAGGTCTACACTCTTCAGCAGGCTTGCGGGAACAATTCTTTTCAACGATTGCAACAGCACATTCGGGCAACTGTCGAGGTACGCCGCAAAAAGATCTGGTCCGGTGCGGTCGAAGAAAAAGCTCTCGACCGTACCAAACACCTCGCGGTATTCTTCGCGGCGCCAAAATGCAGACAGGGCAGTGGCATAAATATGACGGCGAACAATCTTCTCGTTTTCGATTTTAAAATAAGGGGCCTGTACTTTTCCGGAGACCATCCGCCAGGGTTCACGGTAATGGTCAAGGTCGTGAGAGCGCCGCTGTGCAAACGTCAGGGCAAAAGCGGTAGTATCCGTTCGCCTTCCAGCGCGGCCGGCTCTTTGGATGTAGTTGGCCGCTGAAGGTGGCATATTGCGCATGAACACGGCCTCAAGTTCGCCAACGTCGACACCTAACTCAAACGTAGTAGAACAGCTCAGGACGTTTACTTCTCCGTTCACAAACCTGTTCTGCAACTCCGCTGCCGCTTCGCTGGTCAGCTGCGCCGTGTGTTCTTCGGCCACCATACGCAGCGGCAGCACGTTCAAGTACAACTTGTAATAATGGTTCTGCTGGAAGAGTTCTTCGGGTTTACAAGGCCGTAACTTGCCAGGACATCGATACGTAACACAGGTATTCCTGATATTGTGAAGGGTCAAGGTGTGGCACTTGTCGCAAATATACCACGTCAGGCTTTCATCAATCAGGGTTGGCTTTAATTCCCATACGTTATACCGTATGCGGTAAACCACCCCTTCACCCCGAAGCGAATCGCTCGAAAAATAGGGACGCCAGCAACTAGCCGGGTTTTCTAACGCCAAACTGCGCCAGATGTTCTTTAATACCCCTCGACATTCCTCTTCACTTATGCCTGGACTGATGTTACGCGCTAAACGAATCAGAAAATCGAGTCGACTGTTCAAGACCGCAGAATTCCAACTGAAGACGCCCTTCTGCCGGGAGGCTACGTGCGCGCGAAAATACAATTCGCGGTTCCGAGGTTGGAAAAAAGCATCTCGCGGGGAGATATGTTCCGGAAAAAGAACGGCTCCCTTCACCCGCAAAGTATCGATTAGAATTTGATAGAGCATCCAGATCTCAGCCTCTGTCAAGTTCCAGGGCGCTTGCATTAATGGCCGCGGGGGAGCCCAGTGGGGAGGTTTGACCAGAGTGAACCCTAACAGGCCGAGTCCTTCGAGGCTGATACGACGGTCAAGAGCCAGAAATTCGTGGAGCACCCATTTCCAAGCCTCGTTTTTCTGCTCCTGGATGCTGCAGCCGGGCAAAAGGTCAGCCTCTTTTATCATTTCTAGGAGGGGATTGATTAAGTCCTGTATCCGCCACCGGTTGCTCAAAACCTCGTCTTTATGCTCTTGGATGACTTTCAAGATTAAATTTCGGCGTAAAATCTGATTGTATGTGCGGTTCAAATAAGGGGCAAAAAATGCTGCATCCTGGCGGCTGTCAGAGAATACGAGCAGCTTTCGGGAATCATCTAATGTTCCAAACTTACGCCTTTCCCTGCCACGGGTAACTGAAAAAGAGCACCATGGGTCTTCGGCTGTCTGAGATTCTTCCAAAATCTCTCTCTTTTTTGGAATAATCTGCTGGTAAAGCGCGGTGGCCAGCACGCTCGCGGCAGCATCCGTACCCACGAGAAAACGCCAGACCATTCCTTGGGAACTTCGTTTCCCGCAGGCCGGGCAGAGAAATACTTTTTGGTCTCTAGTGACCGGTACCCGGACAACACGGTAGTAATTCCCTCGACCGCACCGGCAGGGTGGCACCGTGGCGTTCTCCCGCTCTACAGCCCCGCAGGAGCCGCATAGCAGGTAGCTTTCAAAAGCGTTTGCTGATGTATGAGGTTGGGGGAACTCTACTTCTTCATCCTCATCAAATGTATTTATACTAACTTCCTCAGGTAACAAGAGAAAATATGCTATTTTCTCGCTTCTTGTACCCAGCTGTTTTAAGTAGTTTTGACCGTTGTCCGAACAAAGATAACCTACGAGGTACGTAGCCCCACACTGGCGGCAGGTGGCTACTTCAAAAACAGGATAGTCGCGTTCATCCTCCTTCCAGCTTTCTCGCCGCGCGAGAAAGAGCCTTTTCTCGGGCTTTAGACTGAGATAAGCCCCTTCAATTGCCCGGACAAAAAGGTGATACCGGGCAGGCAAGAGTGGTGGAGATTCGCCGTCCACTTTCGCTTTGTTAGCAAGATCAACCAGTGACACCAGGGCCTCGGCAGGATCGGATACGTCCGGAAAAATCCGGCCGGCTAAATACCAAAAGTCCTGCGGCCCTTCCTGGAGCTCCTGTTGCAACGCGATTACCCTGAGATCGCCTTTCAGCACCTCGTAAAGGAAGGCCCTCCATCCTTTTGCCCCTGAGGATTTCTCGGTTGCTTCGGCCAAAACCGTCTGGGGTATACCCTTTTCCTTTCCGTGCTTTGCAAGCTCACGAATTACTTCACCCGTTACTTCATCCGCACAGGTGTCGGCAATGATTTCTTGCCATATTTTATAGATCTGTGGGGCCGGCTTTCCCCATCCTTCGGTCTTTCGCGCTACCGGCAGACGTACCGCCTCAATAACATCCTGACGCGCCGGATCATCTTCTGACCATTCGAAGGGCTCGCCAAATAGTTGACTGGCAAAATCGACAATACGCCGGGCATCCTCCCTCCCTCCCAGCGTTGCGCTTGTGGCAATACATTGAAGCCTTCCCTCTTCCCCTGCTACCACCCGGTCCTTAAGCCGCCGCAAGAGCATAGCCATTTCAATACCCTTTGCCCCAGAATAAGTATGAGCTTCGTCAATAACGATAAACCGCCAGTACTGCGCGTAAATGCTGTCAAAGAAAACACTATCGCGCGGCCGCAGCAGCAAGTACTCTAGCATCGCATAGTTCGTGAGCAGGATGTGCGGAGGGTTTTCCCGCATCTGCTGCCGGGAAATCAGTTCATTTTTAAGTGGCTCTTCGCCGCGAAAGGTTCTCCGGTACCTTTCGAGGGCAACTGTATGACTTTCTTCGGTTTCTCCCGTATAACGCCCGAAAGTGATTCGTGGATAGTTTTTTAAAAGTATTCTTAGCCGAACCAGCTGGTCATTGGCGAGAGCATTCATTGGATAGAGAAGAAGCGCCCGTACGCCGGGCCCGAGCCGTCCCGCTTCCTCTTCTCTGAAAAGGTAGTTGAGGATGGGTATTAAAAAGGTTTCTGTTTTGCCGCTACCCGTCCCGGTAGCCACCACGACGTTTCGCCGGTCGACAACCAATTTGCGGATCGCCTCTTCCTGGTGCCTGTACAGGGTTCTGTCTACTGGAAGTAACGGCGTGTTTAGGGCGTTGAACTGGCTGGACAAGATCCCCTCTTCTATTAACCCGGCAATCGTGGAGCCTCTCTCAAAGGGAGGAGTAGCTTCCAAAATCGGGCCCTTTATAAAATCAGCCCCCTGCCTCAAGTTGCTTTCGAATTGTTCCTGCAAAGTTGCATCGCGAAACCGAAACGTTGTGGTTAGATAACTAAGATAGCTCTCCCGGATAGCCTCTGTAGCATTTATAGGATTAATGCTCATCCTTCCGCTCCCCCCTCAAAAGCATGAAAGCACGCTCCTTTTCTTTTGCCCAAAGAAGTTTAACCATTTCGGCATCGGGAAATCTTTCTTGGTCCATACCTTCTGGGAGTGGCATGTTGCGACTGGAATATAGCACTAACAGATCCCGAAATGCCAAAGGATACTTCCTCTGGTACTCACGGATCACCGGTTTGAAATCCCATGTGAGGAACACCGAAACTGGAACGTTTACGTAATTGATACGAAGGCCCGGGTGCTCCAACAATCTACCGGATGAATGCTCGAACCAGGCCTGTTGATCAGGTAAAATCTCACCGCAACCAATACACATAACTCCGCTTGTCAAGCAAAGGCGGACCTCGCTTTCCGACCACTCAAGTCTGACCCTCTGAGTGCTACGGTCTATTTGCAGATCGAACTCCACGCTGCTCTGTCCTTCTACCCACGCCTGCAGAACTCTATAACTGGTATCGGGAGGTAATATGGGGCAACCCAGGCGCCCTTCCTGGCAATCGATTCTAACTCTTATATTGGTTATAGCTCGCAGTTCTAGAAGTTCCTTAATCTCCACAGTCGTTAGATCGGCTAGAGAATATTCCAGTGGTGCCGGGTCTGGGAGAACCCTAAAATCATAGAAATAAGGATCTTCATCGGCAAACACTCCGAACCAGTGCGCAGCAAAACAAGCAGATGAGTACACCGCCTCTCCGTCGACGAAACCGAATCTGAACCGGCCATCGGGGCCAGCTATTGTCTCACCCCGCCAGACCCTTCTCTCCCCGCCGACAATTCCGCAAAGCACCCCGGTTATTTCTTTTCCGGCTCCGGCATTAACTAAAACACCAGCAATTTCTATCCCCCTGGGAAGCGCTTGCATTGCCCACTCTTTGATATATGGTTCTCCGCCACTTATCTCTATCTCTGCAGTATTGAACCTTTCTGCCGGAAGAGAAACGGATTCACCGGCAAACCAGGGATCCTCCACATCGAACTGAGCCAGGTATCGCCCAGAAGGAAGAGCGGCTTTCTCTTTCTCGATGACAAAGCACATTACACCTTCTGGTATATGCTCCGCAATAGGTGCTGCCCACGGTTCCCAGAGCCGCCACAAGCGTAGAATCCTATTTTGAGCCTTGCCTTTTTCCTGCCATTCAAACCTCAACTGCCGCATGGCGTGCAGGTCCTGCAGCGACCATTCTATCCCTTCAACCTTCCATCGACAGCGGACACGAAACAAAGGACCGTCACAAATTAATTTCCGGCGTGGTCCGAAAATCTTGAAGATCTTAACAGAGAAAATACGAAGTTCCGCCTTGCTATGCCTTAAAGTATCCGTAAACCCGAAAAGGTTAAAACGGACACCTCCGTTTCTTAGCTCCCCGGTAACAAATTGGGGCGAATCGTTCAAGTATAGCTGTACTGTCTCACCAGCATCCGCCGGTAGTTCGAGCTCCAGAAAGAGAGCTCCCTTTGCTTCTTGCCAGTCTCCTAACCAAACCTCTTCCACGCGGTCCAGCCATTCGGACAACTTATGACCTTCCAACCCTTTTAGTCGCCAGCGTACCTTGGGAAGTTTAATGATTAAAGGAAGGGTACATCTCCCTGAAGAGCAAGTAAATGTGAGCGTTCCCTTTACTGCATCCTCCTTCCAGGGAACCGATACCTCATACGCCTCGTCCTCCAACGTCACTATTTCGGCCGGCGGGGTAACGTCAAAAGTAGCGTTTTCCGGAACTATTACCGTTAGGCCAACTGTAGAGTCATCCTGATTAACGGGCAAAAAAAGCTGCGGTTCAAAAATGACCAAGAGATCAGGAACAACAGCCAGAGAAAAAACAAATTCACATCTATCTGTAGAGCGGAGCCGAATTGTAAACCTGCCGGTGGGCTCCAGTCCCAATAGTTCAGGAATCGTCAAGGGAATTTCTGCCCGCTCTCCGCTTTCATGAATCCGCACTCCCGGTAATTCACTTACCAAATAGCGCTTACGCTCGGCGGATAATCCCGCGCCGTACCGAACAACGATGCTCCATCCCTCCAGTCCGATCTCCCTGTCCAACGGGATTACAACGGTTGGCGGTTTTCCAACGTAAACAGGGGCACCTTCAACCGATGCGGAACCAATAATTTGCCCACCACTGAGGAAGGGTACAAAGGATTCCGTTTCTGTCACCGGGACCTGGTGCTGGACTCCCCGGTTGTCTACAAGGTAAAAGGTTCTCACATTACTCAGGTCGATAAGAAACAACCCGCAGGTTTGCGCTAACCATGGCGGAGTTGCGTCTTCAATTATTGAAATATCGGACGGGAGAGTATATCCTTGCAGGACAAAGAACCATAATACTTTGCGGGGCAGAATCTCTTCGGTGAGTTGCTTCCCGTCCTCGGTAAAAACGAGAAAGGGCCTGTCCTCACTTAACCCGGAGACTTGCCAAGATCGCCGGAATTCTCCGTCTACAACAAGGGAGATCTCATAGCTTCCTGCCAAAGGGACAGAACATTCCAAGGTTTCCGTCTCAATACAGGCACTCCCCTTGCGGTACGCCCGCAGGGGCATTTCCTTATCCCAAATTGAAGTATCCCAACCAAGTAAATCACGAGCAGATATTTTAAGGGTAATACCCGGTGCCGCACCAGTATCCTCGAACCGGAAGCGATGTTGGCCGATGACTATCTTTATCTCCCCGTGTCCCGTATCCAGCGTAAGCACAGGAGTAGAAAATCTCTCTGTTTCGAGCAATGTGACTTCAGTGGTAGGTTCGGAAGCGTGATTTTCTTTCCACCACTCCTTAAATCCGGCAACTACCCGTGAAGGTAAACCGGGCGTTACCTCTTCCGGAACACAGTGCTCCCTGAAAGCCTGATCTACCAACCTAACAGCCCCAAGTATCCACTTTTCCGCCCACTCGCCCCCGTAAAGGAGAAAACGTTCAACTGGTTTATCAACGTTTGGAAAGAGTAAAGGACATCTTGTCAGCTCCCTTTCCTTTTCTCTTAACCGAGTTCGAACGTTTTCAAGCTCTGCTGCTTTGGCCTTATGTAATTCGATAATTTCCTCTATATGGTTCGATACCGCCGGCGAAACACCTAAAAGTTTAACTAAACAGTCAATTTCGGTCTCCACCTCTTTTAGTTCCCGATAAAACTGCCGTTTGAGATTTAGTTCTTTAATGCCAGCCTCTAAATCGCCTTGTCCCAGAGTCAGCAACCGCTCTTTTACTCTGTCCAACTCCCGTTCTATTTTAGCCTGATTATCTTTTAGATCGCGAAGTTGGGGTTCGATATCTCGTCTGAGGGATTCTTCTGCTCTCCTGGCTTCTTCCCATCTTTGACGGGCCTCAGAAAGTGTTCCTTGTAACGCTTCGATTGTATAGTCAGGAGAACGCATAGTCGCTCCGATTGCACCAACCGCAACTTCCCTTACTTGGCGCTCCCATTCGGAAAGACGGTCCTCTATCCTTTGTTTCTCGCTAAGACAATCCCGGTAGGCGCAGAAAACTTCTGTTAAAGACCTGAGATTGTCCAATGAACCTGGTATAATTATCCATGAACAATCTGGTGGAAGAGGCAGGCCGGATACTAGTTGAGAGATTTCTTCCTCGAGAAGGCGTAGCTGGTTCTTGGTAGCCGATATCTGACGGTGGAGCGCTTCGCACTGCATCTTTTGCTGACTTTCGATTTGCTTTTCCTTATGCAGTCGGCAGTAACCACCAATCAGTGCCGCAAAGCCAAAAGAGAGGGTCACTAACCCGAGTAATTTTAGAGGTGAGTGAACAAGACCGAGGCCCGCAGGTACTAAAAGTACTCCCAACCAAAAGCTAGGGTGAAGACGTGGTTGACAGACAACAAACCGGGACTGCTCCGCAACTTGTTCGGTATGGCGATCCAATAGTGTTCTATATTCACTACACTTTTGGGCCAGAAGCTCCCAGGAAAGATTTGTAAGGACATCTCCGTAGCGGTCTTCCCACGGGGTTCGCCAGAGAGTCATGTATAAAGAGTTTAACCGTTCCCGATAATCTTTCTCTTTCTGTTTTAGTTCGGATAGTTTTTCCTTTTCTCGGGAGAGAGTTTGGCAGTCTCTCTGGCACCGCTCAATAACTAGGGCCCATTCTAAAATTCGTTTGTCATCTTCTGTAAAAGCTTGTGCCTTTTGCTGGTAATCTCCCCTTTGCATCTCAAGGTCGATGATTTGCCGCCGAACTTTCTCAAGTTCAGACTCTTTTGCCTTGAAAAAACCCACGCAGTCTTCGGGCAAATCGTCCCATTTTTCAACATCTACCGATTTCATAGCCAGCTCTTCAACTTTTTTCCGGAGATTTATTAAATGTGCCAAATTTCTTAGCTCTTCTGAAAGCTTTTCTTCCTCTTTTTTCAATCCCCGGATTTCTGTTTGCAAAACCTTTTTCTTAGCTTCTTGTTCTCTAAATGAGAAAAGTCTATCCTTGACATCATCTTCCTCTACGACGTCTTCGCTAACCAAACTAACAACGATGCGACTGAAGAACTCGCTCAGGCAGTTCTGTGGGATTCCTCCGTGGAGCAGTATGGGCGTAACATACCGGCGGGAACCCTCGCTTTCAACCTCTAAATCGAATTGCGGTAGTCTCTTCCTCTTTAAAAAATCAAGAAAAAACTTGCCCCACCTGATCTGCCAATTTATATCATCCAGGCCCGTCGATTTAGCTACAGCGGACCAATAGTTCCCTTCCCGATACCCCCATATCCCCTGGCCAACCAGGAAAATTGACAGACAGGTTGGTGCATTGTTTATCAAAAACTGCATACCCTGCCCGATATCATGTTTAATCTTATCCCTAATCAGTACACCCAGTTTTTCTATGTCCTCCGCCGACAACTCTACCTGACCCAGAAAAGTAACATTTTCTAGTTCCGCCGAGAGAACCTGCTCACAGTCTTCCACGTCGATACACCTTTCCAACATCAGCAGATATCCCCCATAGATATCTTCTTTTTTCAAATGATTATTTCGCTAAACTATTCGACGATTTTTACCAATTCCCTCTAATCTTTACCACAGAAAAAGCACCGGCACCCCGGCACTTGCAAACGATTTGACTGTATGAACTAGCCCCTGGTACAATAAATACAACACAGGAAAAAGGTGATTATATATGCTGCCCAAAAGAAGGATGAGCAATTTCGCGAAGGGTTTAATTGAAGCGCGTCGTCTATCAGAGATCATTACGAGAAAAATGAAGTCAGCCGGCTTTACCCATGAAGAATTAGAGAAGGATGTCCATGAAGTCTTTCGTGAAATCAAAAGAAATCGCAATTCCAATCGTGGTTGATACGAACGTGCTTGTTCCCTCTCTTTATATGGCCACCCCCCTGCTTCGTTTTGTACTTTCCGGAAATTTGATCCTCATTTGGAATGATTTCATACGTTCGGAAGCCTGTGAAATAATTAACCGGCTAGCTCACCGTTATTTTGAAAAGGCCGGTGTCTCCGCTTCGGAAGTACATTACCTGCTCAACCTGGTTCTCCATAAGGAAAGCAAGGTGCCGGAAATGCCGGGCGACTGGCCGCCGCACTCCCCGGACAGGGACGACGACCCATTCTTGTGGGCGGCCATAGCCGGAAAAGCGGAGTACATCATTTCTAGCGACATCCGGCATATGCTCAAGTTAAAAAATATCTATGGTATCCCAATAGGAAGACCGAAAGACTTTTTCGATTGGGTGAAAATAGCACATCCCATGTCCTGAAACTTACCATATCCTGCTGAGATACGGTTTTTTTAAGAACCGTTCGGGTTATCCCTGGCCCTTCTATACCCGCTGCCTGCCCACGAAGCAGGGACGAACAACAAGGCGTTGCTTATCCTGCGTCCGGGAGCGGTGAGGTAGCGGCCTCCGTAGTAAAGCCCCGATGACGCCCCGCCGTCGAGGTTTATGGCGTCCACGGCGCCCAGTTCTTTCATAACCGACGCAAGCTGCCTGATGGTCGCGCCGGGTACCGTCACCAGTAAAATGCTGCCGTCGGGTTTCACGCCGATGGCGCTCCTCGCCCCTCCGCCCGTTAAGATTTTGGCACTGGTGAATCCTTCACCCGCCGGGTCGACGGTGACCTGGCCACCGGTTAAAAGCCTGGGTCCGGCACCCACGGCAGTCACTACGTCCGACCAGTCCAGCCTGTTGCCGTCCTTGTCCTCAAAAACTACCCGGTAGCTGACACTCTTCCCCGGTTCGAAACGGTCCCGCAGGTACTGCTCCGAACCGGTGAGGTTGACCACGAAACCGTCGTCGGGAATCGTCACGTCCTGGTTTTCCACCACCCTGACCACTTTCCCGCCGGAAACCACCACCGAGATACCGTAAGCGAATCCCAGGGAACTGCCGCGTTCGCGGGTGTAGATATACGCCGTGCTGCCGCCCGGGCTCGGCGTCCTGTTGAAACCGTAGGCGTACCAGTTGTCCGGCCATTCGTAAGAACCCCCGGTGTCGCCCTCCACTTTTATGCGCACCGTGTCCATCTTTACCCGGCCATCGGAAGTTATCCCCACCACGGAACCGACATTGCCCACGTGCACGACCTTCCCGTCACTGATAATGGTGCCCCACGGTTCGGGTATGCCGCCGTACGCCTCAAAAAAGGTGCCGTTGATGGCGGCCACCGCACCGTAGCGCTTCGCCATCGAGGCCAGGTCTTCCGTCGCGCCTACCCTGTCGTGGGCAAGTGCAACCACGGCCCTGACGGGAGCACCGGGCGGGATCTCCACCACTGTCGCCCTAATATTCCCGACCTGGCGGGAGTACTGTTTGATACCAGCACTCCCGCCGTCGGACAACCTCACCAGAACAACCTTACCGTCCAGGCTGACGGTAGCCGTGCCGGTCTTTTCGTCCCAGTCAACTTTTGCCCCGAAAGCCTCGGAAACGAAGCGCAGGGGTACGTAGGTAATGCCGCCGACCACGCGGGGCAGTACGTCCAGAAGGGTCTCTTTCCCCGCTATCCTGGCGCGGCTCGAACCCGCCTTCAGGGAAATAACCCTGTCCCCTTTTTGAACCGTGATTCCGGAACCGTCCCACCCAACCGCTGCACCGAGGGCTTCCAGCACACCCCGGAGGGGCACCAGGACGCGATCCTGGACTTTAATCCCCCTGTACAGCGTGCCCGCACCGGTAAGGCCGGGCAGGATCAACAGGGCAACCAGTACCACAAACAGGGTTGCCATTACGGGCGATCTGCGCATTTCCTTATCTCCCTGAACAATACATGACTGGATATATTTTCCTCCCAGGAAGCCGGAATTCTACCCCGGTTGCTCTATTCCGCCTGTGTCAATCCTCATTTTAATACTGCCTTGTCATTTCAATAACGGCTGTGATAATGGCCGCAATAAAAATGGCGGGCAATAGATTTCCCACTTTAATGCGGGTAACCTGCAATAAATTCAAGCCGATAGCCACAATAAGCAGGCCGCCGGTGGCGGTCAGCTCGGACACCACCCAGGGACTCAAACCTGCACCCACCAGCCGCGCGGCAAGGGTAATGCTCCCCTGGTAAATAAATACTGGAATTGCTGAAAAAAATACCCCTATACCCATGGTCGAAGCAAAAATCACGGCAGCAATTCCATCCAGCATGGCCTTGGCTATCAGGGTCCGGGGGTTGCCGGTCAGCCCGTCCTCAATGGACCCCATCACGGCCATCGCACCAACGCAAAAAATCAGGCTGGTGGTGACAAAAGCATATGCCAGGCCGCCCTCCCCGGAACGCCCGAACCTGGCTTCAATGCGCCTTCCCAGCGACTCCAGCCTGCCCTCGATATCCAGGCCGGCACCCGCCACACCGCCCAGGGCAAGGCTACCGATGACAATAAGCGGGTTTCTGGTTTGCAGGGCCATTTGTGCCCCGACCAGAATAACCGCCAGGCCGAGCCCCTGCATGACCGTATCGCCCACTCTTTGCGGGATGCCTTTTTTAAACAAAGCCCCCAGCAGGGCACCCGTGCAAATAGCTGCCACATTAATGAATGTACCAACCAATTAAGTAACTCCTTTCCGGTGCAAATAGTTCGACATTTCCGGACGGGTTCCTGCCTGAAAAGCGATATGACGGCAGCGTATATAATCTACTTCAGACTCAAAAAATAAATTCGAGGGAAAATTCCATCCACCAGGAGGTATTGGCCAATGACAGCGGAACCCGTAACGGTTTACACCACCCCCACCTGACCCCACTGCCGTACGGTGAAAGAGTTTCTTTCCCAAAAAGGAATAAAATTTACCGAAAAGAATGTGGCCGAGGATGAACTGGCCCGGAGCGAAATGGTGCGCAAAACCGGGCGGCTTGCCGTACCCACCATTACCGTGGGAGACCGGGTAGTGGTAGGATTTAACCGGGGTGAACTGGAAAAACTGCTACACTGAAAAAGTTGGTGCCGCAACAGAACCTGGAGTAAGAAACGGAAAGGGCGGTGCCCCTGTATCACGCGGCGGATGTCCCCCCGCGTGATACACACACCGCCATTAATATTCCACAGAACCTTCCTTACAGCAGGCTCTCCAGCTTTTTAGCCAGAACCCCCTTGGGAGTATAACCGACTATCTGGCCCATTACCTGTCCACCCTTGAACATGATCAGGGTGGGTATGCTCATTACCCCGAAACGGCCGGCCAGGTCCCGGTTTTGATCCACGTTAACTTTGGCCACCTTGACCCGCCCGGCAAACTCGGCAGCCAGTTCATCAATAATGGGAGCCATGCTGCGGCAGGGCCCGCACCAGGGTGCCCAGAAGTCCACCAGCACCGGGAGGCTCGACTGCAAAACTTCGCTATCAAAATTGCTTTCATTTAATTCCAGGGTCATAAAATTACCCCCATTTCAAAATTATCATGTTGAAAAGGGCTACCAGCCCTTAATTTAAATCCTTCAACCACCGGCCAGACCGGAACTGCCCTGCCCGCTGCCGCAACTACCGCCCTTTACGCGAACAGCACAGCCGGTAATCAGCTGGCGCACATCCCGGCTCTGACACTGGGGGCAGGAGACCTTGTCCCGCTCATCAATCCCTACCAGCAGGGTAAATTTGTGACCACAGCTGTTGCATTGAAAATCATAGATAGGCACGGCTTACACCCCCTGAAAATTTATTGCCTTACCGGTCAGGCAGCTGTAATGGCCCCGTTGGGGCAGATGAAAATGCATTCTTCACACTCCCGGCACAATCCCGGATCTACCACGGCCAGCCTGGCGGTAACGGTTATAGCTTTATAAGGGCAAACCTCCGCACACGCTCCACAGCCGGCACACAGGTCCCTGACCACAAAAGCGGGCATGGGTATCTCTCCCTATTATTATACTAAACAATAATTTCGCTTGCAATAAATTTTCTGCAATCCCACTCCACAGTTTACCATTACTTCAACCAGCGCGTCAAGCTTCCGGACGACAGAATAAAAATGGACGGCAATTGCCTCCCGCGTAAAGCCGCCCTTTCAGCACAGGTTGGAACGCTTGAAAAGCTGAATGAAATTTAAAATAAACTGCAATTCTTTCTGGTTGAGGTTACAGACCAGGTTCAAAACCGACTGGACGTTGGGGTGCATGAGCAGTTCCCGCAACTCGGGATTCATCAGGCTGAGCATCTGATCTACTGCTCCCGGCTCCATGATGAAATAGCACGGGGAAACACCCATCACTTCGGACAGTTTTTCCAGCGTTTTTAAAGAAGGCTGCACCTTGCCCTGTTCGATCTGGCCAATCAACCCCGCTGTAACTCCCGCCAGGTTTGCCAGCTGGGCCTGGGTGAGCCCGTATTCTTCCCGGAGGGCTTTGAGTTTATGCCCCAGGGAACCCTCCTGCCCCATAATGGAAGTTGGCGAAACTTCCAGGGCCTCGGCTATGCGCTTCAAGGTGCTCAGGGCGGGGTAAACCGTTCCCCGTTCAATTTCACTTAAATAAGACAGGGAAATGCCCGCCCGGCTGGCCAGTTCTTGAAGGGACAGGTTTTTTTCGCTGCGCAGGATGCGGATCTTATCTCCCAGGGACAGGCCGCTGTCGGTGACATCCCCCTCAATAAGCTGCGCTTTGGGCACGTTCAGGGCGGCAGCCAGCTTCTCAATGGTCTTTAAAGAGGGACGTTTGGAACCCCTTTCGATTTCGCTCAAATAGGACAGGGAGAGGTTCGCCCGCCGGGCCAGATCCTGCAATGTATACCCGCGCTCTTCCCGCAGAGCACGGATTTTTTCCCCCTTGATGATCATAAAAACAACACTCCCGGAACTAATTATACTATTATCCTACTATACCTTTACTAAGCAGTCAATGCACGAGAAGTGGTTAAGGGGAACCTTCCCCCTGTTCCTGTGGCAGGGTAAGAATTTTTTGCATTATCTCCCGGAAAACGGGGGCAGCCGTTTCCCCCCCGCTGACCCCTTCCTGCACCAGAACTGTCACTATATAACGGGGATTTTGCAGGGGGGCATATCCGGTAAACCAGGCATTTACCTTATCCTGGCCGTCCACCTGGGCTGAACCGGTTTTGCCGGCACTGCCGTAACCGGGCACATAAGCCTGGCGGCCAACGCCCATTGTGGTTACCAGCTGCAGCATCTCTTTCAGCTGAACAGCGGTGGAAGCGGGAATGGCCCTGCGCCCGGAATCACGGGGAAAGGAACGAACCACCTCACCCTCATCATTTCTCAATTCCCGGATCAGCCGCGGCTGGACATATACGCCTCCGTTAACGATAACATTCATCATGGCTGTGATCTGTACCGGCGTGGCCAGCACCGGGCCCTGGCCCAGGCTGCTGTTGACCAGGTTATAAGGGGCGGCAACCAGCTGCCAGTTCTGGCGCCTGTCGCGCGGTACGGGATAACCCGTAATCTCCTGGTTATCCAACCCGAAACGGGCCGCATACTCGATGATCTTTTGGGCTCCCAGTTCCAGGCCCACCCGGGCAAAAACCGGGTTGCAGGATTCCGCAAAGGCCCGGCTGAAGCTGATGGTACCATGGCCCGGATCATACCAGCAACGCACGGGGCGGGCCAGGCTGCCCCGGCACTCAAACTGGTCCTCTGGCTTCACAATTCCCTCCGCCAGGGCGGCGGCCGCAACCACCACCTTAAAGACAGAACCGGGAGTGAACAGGGCCGTGGTTTGATCGGTAAAGGTCCCCTCTTCGCCCCGCTCCAGATACGCAGCCACCCCAGGTGGACGGGGATCATAAACAGGGCGGCTGGCCAGGGCCAGAATATCCCCGGTCCGGGGCTCCATTACCACCACCGCCCCTTTCTTTACCCGGCGGTCCATTACTTCCTCCACCACCCGCTGGATCCCGGCATCCAGGGTGGTTACCAGATGCTGTCGCCCCGGGTCCCCCGCCTGGAGGTTAACGGCAGGGCCCAGTCCCGGTATAATCCTCCCGGCAGCATCCACGAAAATCCGGGCGTATGCCCCGGGCCTGGTTGCTTTGAGCTCATTTTCATAGTATTTTTCCAGGCCGGCACGGCCTACCCAGTCGCTCAGGCTGTAACTTTTCTCGCTTCTGGCGTTTAAGGTGTCCAGCATTTCTTTGGACTGCACCCGGCCCAGGTAACCGATTACCCCGGTGGCCAGGGGGGCAGGACCGTAGCGCAGGTGGACGGGCAGCACCAGAACACCGGGCCACCGCTGCTCCCGGATGGCCCCGGCCTGTTCGGGAGTCAGGGGAAAAGGCAGGTAACAGGGACGCTCAAAATAGGGGGCTACCTTTTCCACCGGCAATTTCAAAATCCCAGCCAGGGAAGCCACAACCGCCTGCCTGTCCCGAACCAGCTCGGGGAAAACCACCACCCGGTTGGCATCGTAACTGCCGGTCAAGGGTTGCAGGTGCCGGTCCAGGATCTCCCCCCGGGGGTACTCTTCCAGAACTATGGTGCGACTTTCCCTTTGCAGGGCCAAATAAGCATACTCGCTACCCCGTCCCAGCTGGATAAAAGCCAGGTGGAGGATTAAAAGAGCAAAGCAGCACAGGAAAATGAAAAAAAGGCTGACCACACGCTTTCCCGGCACAATTTCACTTCCATACAGCCATTTTTATCCATTCTGGCCCGCCAGGTCAATCCTTATACTCCTCCCGGCGGCGTAACAGGCTCCAGGGCAGCACAGGGCGGGGCAGGGAAAGAAAAACCCTTTGCCGGGGATGGGGGGCCGCATCTACAGGGTCCATATTTTCGTCATATAATCCGGTTACTGTAAAAGAAAACGTCTCCCCGCCGGGAAGCAGGACCTCCAGGACTTCTCCCCGGGCAAAACGGTTCCTCTGCTCAACCAGGGCCAGCCCCCGGGCAGGATCGTATTCCCTGACCACACCGGTAAAAGTATAAGGGCGAAGATAAATGGAATCCACCGCCCCCTGGGCAGCCCTTACCGGCGGACCGGCAAAAAAACCCGTGGTATATTCCCGGTGGCTCACCTTGCCCAGCTCTTCCAGCCACCGGTTCCGGACCCGGTAGCGGCCGGGATCTGCCCGGTAAGCATCCAGGGCCTGGCGGTAAACGCTCACCACGGTGGCCACATAATGTATGCTTTTAACCCGGCCTTCAATTTTCAGGCTGTTAATGCCTGCTTCCACCAGTTGGGGAATATATTCCAGGAGGCAAAGATCCCGGGAACTCAAGATGTAGGTGCCCCGGGAATCCTCCTCCAGGGGAAAGTATTCCCCCGGCCGCTTTTCTTCCACCAGGGCATAGCGCCACCGGCAGGCCTGGGCACAGTCCCCCCGGTTGGCATCCCGCCCGGTCATGTAACTGCTCAACAGGCACCGCCCGGAATAGGATATGCACATGGCCCCGTGAACGAAAATTTCCAGGGGGACGGTCACCTGCCGGCGGATTTCGCGGATTTCCTCCAGGCCGAGTTCCCGGGCCAGAATAATGCGGGATACCCCCTGTTCCTGCCAGAAACGGGCTGCTTTCCAGTTGGTGGTATTGGCCTGGGTACTCAGGTGCACCGGCAAGCCGGGAGCTGTTTCCCGGACCAGGGTAAGGACGCCGGGATCGGAAACAATAACCGCATCAACACCGATCTGTTCCAGTTGCTTCAGGTATATTGGCAGGTCGTCCAGGTCCCGGTTCCGGGCAAATATATTTACCGTAACATATACCTTGACTCCACGGGCGTGGGCAAACTCCACTCCTGCTGCTATTTCTTCCAGTGTAAAGTTACCCGCCCTTTCCCGGAGGCTGAACTGCTTCCCGCCGAGATAAACAGCATCCGCACCAAAAACTACAGCCGCTTTTAATTTTTCCAGATCCCCGGCTGGAGCCAGAAGTTCCGGAATATCCATGCTGAACCACCTTTTATTCTGTACAATTATATCTAACGTATATATTTCCGTTTGTTGGCATTATGCTCATCCAGTGTTCTGGCAAAGGCATGGGTTCCATCAGGCCTGGCCACGTAATAAAGATAGCTGGTTTTTACCGGCTCTACGGCGGCCAGCAGGGAGGATTCCCCGGGACAGGCTATGGGACCCGGTGGAAGCCCTTTTATCAGGTAGGTATTGTAGGGAGAATTTATTTCCAGATCCCTGTAATATAATTTTGCCCTCTGGCTGCCCAGAGCATACTGAACCGTGGCATCAATCTGTAAGGGCATGTCCCGCTGCAAGCGGTTAAAAATAACCCCGGCTATAACAGGGCGCTCCCGGTCCACCCGGGCCTCCCTCTCCACCATGGAAGCAATGATTACCGCTTCGTGCAGGGTTAAACCGGCCGCTTCTACCTTCCGGTAGTAATCCATCTCTTTCATCTTCTGGTCAAAACGGCGCAGCATGAGATCTATAATGGTATGGGCAGTGGTACTGCTGCCCACCCGGTAAGTATCCGGGAATAAGTACCCTTCCAGCCGGTTTGGGCCCGGAGGGAGTTTCTTTACAAAAGGATAATTAAAGTCATCCTCCGCAGCGGCGGCCAGAAAATCCTCCCTGCTGACCAGGCCCTCCTTTTCCAGCAGCTGGGCTATTTGTTTTAAGGTAAACCCCTCGGGAATGGTAATAACTCGCCCGTCATCAGAACCTTTAACCAGTTCATTAACTATTTCCGGCAGTGATTGGGCCGTGGAAAACGTATACGTACCCGCCTTGAGTTGATCATCAACCCCTCTCAAGCGGGTGTACAGGTTAAAAAACCGGGCACTGCGTATTAATCCTTTTTCAAAAAGCATTTGCCCGATACTGCTGGTGGATGAAGAACGGGTAACGGTCAGCTTCACGGGCTGACCATTACCCGGAGATAAAGGGGAAAGCATCCCCCAGATATAGAAAACAAATACCGCTAAGGAAAGCCCCCCCAGGATCATACTTCCCTTTAACAAGCTTTTCTTACCCTTCAGCCTGATAATACCGTATAATTCCTTCATTTTTACCAGCCTGCATTATTTTCCATATTATAGCACTTATTATACCTTTTCAGTACAATGACTTGACCTCAATCCTCCGTCTGGAGGGAACTATCTATCCGGGTAAACTATTTCAGGTACGCTGTCCCGATCAGGAAGGGATTGATCGGGCAGATCCTGATCTCCTTCGCCGCCCGGCTGCACAGGCTCCTGCCGGTCGGCATTCTCGTCTTCATCCGGGACAGTTACCTGACCGCCAGCCGGCGGGGGAACCACGGGCCCGGTACTGGGCTCCCTGGTACCCACGGCTATTATCTGGTCTACCGGTCTGTAAAAACTACCCGGAAGCCTCTCTGTGTACCGGCGGCCGTTTTCCAGCACCACACGCTCGGTTACTACCCGGTAACCCCGGACTCCCTTCTGCTTAACCACCTGTTCCCCCCGTTCCAGGTTGGGGTCCGGCTCCCGGATAACCTTCGGCTCCAGAACCTCCGTGATGCGGTTCCGGATTTCCACGGGTACTTTATAATCAGTATTACCGTAAATCTTAAAAGTCAGCCGGTTCCCGCTCACGACGGAACGTATGTAAATGTAACTCTCCGTATTATTGCGGAAGCGAAAATCGATAGCTCCATAAACCACCGTTGCATCCCGGCCTACCGGGACATAGGAAACCGGCAGGGAATGGTTGGTACGTTCCAGTACCTCCAGGTTGGCCAGCAGGACGGCATTATATAATGTACTGCTAACCTGGCATACCCCGCCGCCAACTCCATCCACCAATCTATTGTTGATTATTACCTTGGCGTTTTTATAACCGGCCTCGGAACTCCTGGGCCCCACCACCTTATTGAAGGAAACCTCCTGCCCCGGGGGTACGAGCAGCCCGTCCAATGCCGCCGCAGCCACCCGGATGTTATAAACACGATCCGTATAAGAAGCATCAAAACTGGTAGTGTAAGCGGCCAGCAGGCCTTTAAGCCCCATGGCCCGAACCTCTTCCGTGGTGGTGCGGGGTTTAACATGTCTCAGGCTGAGTTGAATTTCGGGCTTTTTGCCGGCTGAAAGGGCGGCCAGCAAATCCCGGTAGGCCCTTTCTTCATCCACCGCCAGCCCATCGCGGCCCGGAATAATTTCAATGCGATCATCGGGAAGAACCCGGAAAGCGGCATCCCTGGGGGGAGTAATGATTTCTTCGACCAGGGCATTGAGCTTCTGATTAAACTTTTCCCGGTTGAGAACTACCATTAATGGGAGCTGGTAACCTTCCCTTTTAATCTTCCATCTCTGATACCACTGCAGCCACCAGGGTGCGTCCCTGCCGGCCTGCAGGGCTCCGGTCAGCATGGCCTGCGTGTCCAAACGCAAGCCTACCTCCGGTGGGGATAAAGTCCAGGTATGGTCCCGGTAAAGGAAAACAAGGGGCGTGCTGTTCAACTTTTTCTCCAGTGTGCCCAGAGCCTGCCGGCACGCTTCCCTGTCCATATGTGACAGATCTATGCCGGCCGCCCGCACGCCGGCAACAACCCTGCCCTGACCGTACAGGGTACCGATGCCGGCAGCACCAAGGGCCAGGAATACTCCCACCAGAAGTCCGGTAATGATCAGATAAGGCCTTTTCATTTTCTCTCCCCCCGTTAAAAGACGACACAAAAGACAAAAATGTTCCCTTTCAGGCATTTTTCAGGTACTGGTATAAGGGGGATGAAAGAATAAAAAAGCTGGATAACCCAGGCGTCCCTGTACCCAGCTCCATTTCAACCGTTATTAACTTTTTCCGGACCTTTCATGAATCCTCATTTTCAATCATTTCTTCCCAGTAATCGGCAACTTTTTCCCATTCCTCGTCATCTTCTATATCGACCAGAATTTCATTGCCTTCTTCGTCCGTCTCAAACCTGAGGATGATGGCCTCTCCTTCTTCATCATCAGCCGCACCGGCGTCAACTTCCGGAACGGGGAGTAAAACAGCGTACTTTGAACCATCCAGGTGTATGATATCAATAACCTCGAAATCCTGCTCCTGACCGTCTTCATCCACCAGGGTTATTACTTCTTCCAGCTCCAGTTCCTGTTCGGACATTTCTTTCACCTCTTTTAAAAGTTGTGCCTATTCTATATCAGGGAGAACCTGTTTGTCAAGAAAAAGAAAAACCGGCAGGTAACAAGAATCACGCCACTTTAAAGTTAATTTTCCCCATTTTGCAACTTTTTATGACCTGAAGCGGGAGTCCAGATAGCTTTGTAAAATTATGACTGCAGCCATCTTATCAATAATTTTTCTTCGCCTGGCCCGGCTGAGATCGGCAGACAGCAAAACTTTTTCCGCGCTGGCGGTACTGAGTCGTTCATCCCAGGTCTCTACCGGCAGCTCCAATTCAGCACCAATTTCCCGGGCAAAATCAAGCACTCTTTGCCCCTGTTTGCCCAGCGTACCGTTCATATTCCGCGGCAGGCCCACAACAATACGCTCCACCCGGTACTCCTGCACCAGCTTTTTTAACTGCTCCATTATCTGCGCCCGCGGCTGATCCCCGCGGATAACCCCTATTCCCTGTGCGGTCCATCCCAGGGGATCGCTTACCGCTACCCCGATTCTTTTTTCACCCACATCCAGCCCCATTATCCGCAATGATAAAATCCACTCCCACCTTAAATGACCTTTATGCAGAAATCCGGACAGACCGCTCCACAGTAACCGCACAGGCGGCAACGCGAATGATCTACCCTCACCCTGCCCGCAACCAGGAACAACGCTCCCGCCCCGCATCTTTCCACACATCGCCCGCAGCCCCTGCACCAGTCTTCGATGTGCAGGCGGCGCCTCTGCCGGCCAACCCTTTCCCGGAGGGCGGCTGAAAGGGGCAAGCCGCTGAATACCGCCACATTAAAATCAACTTCTGCCACTGTCCGCATGCCCACGGCCACGCTGGCCAGATGGGGAATGCCCAGAACAAAAGCCAGTGCTTCCTGCACCCTGGGAATGAGATGCCCCCCTCCCAGGGCCTTCATACCATAAATGCCTTTACCGAAAGCAGCCGCCTCATCAATGGCTGCCAGCATATCCTCCCTGGTTCCCCCAAGGATACCGATCCCGGCCATATTGATAAGGGGATGAATTATATCAAATTCCGGTACGCGGGCCGCCGCCCTGACACCTTCCACGCTATGGGTGGAGATACCGATAGCTCTCACCATACCCTTTTCCCTGGCTGATAGCAGATATTCCACAGCTTCCCAATGCCCGCGGATGGTCAGGGCCGATTCCTGCTCATGGAGAAGAAAAATATCTATGTAATCCCGGTGAAGTGCCCGCAAAGCTTCTTCCAGGCTTTGCCTCATGCCCTCCCGGGTATAGGCATAAGACTTGGAGGCAATTATCACTTCACCCGGCCAGTCCCTGATCGCCTCGTAAATATAAGTATAAGTCCGGTAATATTCGGCTGTATCTATAAAATTAACACCGGCTTCCAGAGCCCGGCGAATAACTGCCGCCCCGCTGCTCACGGGAAGTGCAGCCTGCAGCGGGCCAATGGTAAGGGCACCAAAGCACAGCCGGGAAACTTTTATCCCCGTTTGACCGAGCGGACGATATTCCAATGGATGCTCCTTCTTTCCCCAAGAAACAATCTTTGTTTCTACGTAATTATTATTTGGTACCTTCTACATGGCACCGGCATTTTTCAGGTAGCTTTTCACCAGTTCTTCTAACAATTCATCCCTTTCCAGCTGCCTGATTTTACTGCGGGCGTTGTTGTGGCTGGTAATATATGCCGGATCCCCGGATAGCAAGTAGCCTACAAGCTGGTTGATCGGATTATATCCTTTTTCTTTAAGCGCCCCGTAGACGGATAAAAGGATTTCTTTCGCCTGGTTGACTTCCTCCCCCTCTACCTTAAACATAACAGTATTTTCGAAAGCTTCCCTGCTCAACCCCGATCCCCCCTTTTAAAAATATAACCTCCTCAGTGATCTATATTCGTTGACCCGTCCCTTTTTCCTCTAATGCCAGAAACTACTGTTCAGGTAACTTTAATAAAAAAAGCGGGCAAAATCCCGCTTCAGTTCTTTATCTGCCCCGCTGCCAGGGTGTAAGCCTTTTGCAGCGCCTCCTGGAGGCGGGAAGGATCTTTTCCGCCGGCCTGGGCCATATCCGGCCTCCCGCCTCCTCCGCCACCAAGCATGGAGGCCACTTCCTTAACCAGCTTACCGGCATGCAACCCCCGGGGCAGCAGATCTCTGGTCACTGCCGCCACCAGGTTGACCTTCTCACCTGCCGGGCTGGCCAGAAGAATCACCGCCGACCCGAGCCGCTCCCTCAGCAGGTCTACCATGGCCCGCAGGCTGTCCATGTCGGGGGCACTGGTTTTGGCGGCCAGGAATTTTATACCATCCAGGTCCTTAACCTGCTCCAGCAAGCTCTGCACTTCGAAACGGGCCAGCCGGGCGCGCAGGCCTTCGCTCTCCCGTTCCAGCTCCTTCATTTCCTTCAGCAGGGACTCCACCCTGTGGACCACTTCTGACGGGGTTGCCTTGACCAGGGCTGCAATCCGGGATAACTGCTCTTCCTGGGCTCGTATATAGCGCAGCGCTCCAATACCGGTAACTCCTTCCACCCGGCGCAGCCCGGCACCTACACTGCTTTCACTGATCAGCTTGAAGAAGCCGATCTCGGCCGTTGAACGGACATGGGTACCCCCGCACAGTTCCAGGCTGAAATCCCCCATTTTAACTACCCGGACCCGTTCACCGTACTTCTCCCCAAACAGGGCCACCGCACCCATTGCCCGGGCTTCTTCCAGGGAGGTAACCAGTGTTTCAACCGGGAGGTTTTCCAGCACAACCTGATTAACCATTTCCTCAATACGCCGCAGTTCTTCGGGCGATACCGGCGCATAATGGGTGAAGTCAAAACGCAGGCGGTCGGGCTCGACGAGAGAACCGGCCTGGTTCACGTGGTGACCGAGGATTTCCTTTAATGCTTTATGAAGCAGGTGGGTTGCCGAGTGATTGCGGGCCGTGTTCCAGCGTCGCTCGCTGTCCACCTCCACCACTACACTGGCATTTTCCTGCAGGATACCGTTAAGAACCCTGCCCCGGTGTACATAGAGCCCCTCAACAGGGCGGTAAACCTCCCGCACCTCGACCTCCAGCTCCGCGGAGCTGATCCTGGCATGGTCGGAAACCTGTCCACCGGCCTCGGCATAACAGGGCGTTACATCCAGGATAATCTCCACTTCCTCGCCGGCAACCACCTTTTCCACCGGCTGCCCTTCTTTAAGCAGGGCTGTAACCCGCGCCCTGGTTTTCAGGGTATCGTAGCCTACAAATCTGCTTTCCCCTACCCTGTCCCGCAGAACCTGATAAAAAGCATCCTTTTCGGAGAGGTATTCCGTTTCCTGGCGCGCGCGGCGGGCCCTTTCCCTCTGCTCCTCCATGGCCCGGGTAAATGCTTCCTCATCCACGGTAAGCCCTTCTTCGGCGGCCATTTCCCTGGTTAACTCCAGAGGAAAACCATAGGTATCATAAAGGCGGAAAGCATCTTCCCCGCGGATAATCGTTGAACCGGTAGCCCTGGCTTCCTCGACCAGGCGGTTTAAAATTTCCATGCCCTGGGCCAGGGTCTCGCCAAAGCGTTCCTCTTCACTGCGAATAACCTTCAGCACGTGCTCCTCATTGGCCGGCAACTCGGGGTAGGCATCGGCCATCTGATTAATTACCGCCCTGGAAACCTGGTAAAGAAAAGGCTCTTGCAGTCCCAGCACCCTTCCAAAACGTGCCGCCCGGCGCAACAGGCGTCTGAGTACATAGCCGCGTCCTTCGTTGGAAGGCAGTGCCCCGTCGGAAATAGCAAAAGTTACCGCCCGGCAGTGGTCGGCAATTACCTTCAGGGCCATATCGGTTTTACCATCAACGCCATATTTCACACCGGCCAGGCTGGCAGTAAAATCCATAATTTCCCGGAACAGGTCGGTATCAAAGTTGCTCTGCACTCCCTGCAGGACAGAAGCCACCCGCTCCAGGCCCATCCCGGTATCAATACCCTTGCTGGCCAGCGGCGTGTAATTCCCGGCTTCATCCCGGAAAAACTGGATAAAGACCAGATTCCAGATTTCCAAAAAGCGATCACAATCGCAACCTACGCCGCAGGTGGCGGAACCACAGCCCCGCTCTTCTCCCAGGTCAACGTATATCTCCGAACAGGGGCCGCAGGGGCCAACCCCGATTTCCCAGAAGTTGGTATCCTTGCCCATGCGCACTATCCGTTCAGCAGGAACACCTACTTCCCGGTGCCAGATATCAAAGGCCTCATCATCATCAAGATAAATGGAAATCCACAATTTTTCTTCCGGCAGGCCCAGAACCCGGGTGGTGAACTCCCAGGCCCAGGGAATGGCCTTTTCTTTAAAATAATCCCCAAAAGAGAAGTTGCCCAGCATCTCAAAAAAAGTATGATGCCTGGCTGTACGGCCAACCGATTCAATATCCGGTGTGCGCAGGCACTTCTGGCAGGTGGTCACCCTGCGTACCTCCGGCTTTGCCGCACCAGTAAAATATGGCTTAAAGGGAACCATCCCTGCAGCCGTCCACAACAGGCTGGGATCGTTGGCCGGAATTAAAGAAGCACTGGGCAGTATGCGGTGCCCCCTGGCTTCAAAAAATTTGAGAAATTTTTCCCTGATCTCCTTCCCGGTCACTATCCTTTACCTCCCGTTTAAAAAGAAAAACCGCTCTTCGCCGGTACAAGAAAGCCCATCATATTTCGGAGTAATTATACAAAAAGTGCCTGGATAGTGTCAAGGGAGAGGCTTTGAATGGAAGATATAGAGCTAAAAAAGAAAAAGTGAGGTATTACCTCACCTGGCAGCTGCCCGGAAGCAAAACCGGCCGGGCAGCGATCGTCCTTCTACAGCAATTTAACGGATCATATCGGTAACCCTGCTGGTGACTCCCCGGAGTATCCTCTGGGTTCTGGACCCGCGACGGGCGCTTCGCGCTATGCGAAAAATGTTCCTTTGCTCCGGTTTTCTCTGTGGGGGGGCCATAAGAATACCAATTACTGCTCCCAGTACACTGCCGGCAATAATACCGCGCCAGAAGCTCATACGCACCAGCTTCACCCCCCTGATAAAAGATTAAAGCAGGAATTCGTTATGCGGGTCGAAGGCTACCAGACTACCATCCTCAGCCAGCTCGTAAATCTGCACGCCTTCCTTATTAATGCGATACTCCACGCAGCAATCCCAGCAGTAATACTGGTCCTGGCCCACTTTCCCGGTAGCTTTGCCACCACAAACCGGGCAATTCAAATAGCTTCGCCTCCTGTATTATCACTTTACACTTGCATTATGCCCGGCCGGGGCCAAAAAAATACTCCACCTCAACCGCCATTTGTCACAATAAATCCTAGAAGCTGGAATTGCAGTGCAGGGAAAGTTTAATTCTTTTTACCTTTTGTGGTTATAACGCCTCCACCGACCACATAATCGTTCTGGTAATATACCACCGATTGGCCGGGGGTAATGGCTCGCTGGGGATTTGTAAAACGAACCAGCACCCGGCCATCATCCCGGGGAATGATAACCGCCGGCGCCGGGCGGGAATTGTAACGGATCTGGGCGGAAACTTCCATTGGCGCGGTAAGTTTTTCTATCAAAATAAAATTATTATCTTCCGCCACCAGTTCATCTCCCAGAATGGCTTCTTCAGGGCCCAGAATGACAGCGTTACGCTCGGGATCGATATCCACCACGTAAAGCCTCTGGCCGGCAGCAATCCCCAGCCCCCGTCGCTGGCCGATGGTATAAAAAGGAATGCCGCGATGCTGGCCGATAACATTGCCCTGGAGGTCCAGGAACGGCCCGGGCTCAATCCGTGCCTCCGCCCGCTCCTTTAAAAAGTTATGGTAGTCATTATCCGGGATAAAACATATTTCCTGGCTTTCGGCCTTTTCCGCCACCGGCAGCCCCCTCTCTGCTGCCATCCGACGCACCTGTTCCTTGGTGTAATCCCCCAGGGGCATCAGCGTGTGCGCCAGCTGCTCCTGGGTCATATTATAAAGCACGTAGGTCTGGTCCTTACGGGTATCGGCCGCCCGTTTCAATAAATAGCGGCCCCGCCCGTCGTCATAAATTATACGGGCATAGTGTCCTGTGGCTATATAATTTGCTCCCAGGGCCCGGGCCTTGTTTAACAAGCTTTCGAATTTAATGTAACGGTTACAGGCAATGCAGGGGTTGGGTGTCCGCCCCCGTAGATATTCGGCACAAAAATAGTTTACTACTTTATCCTCAAAAATTTCGCGGAAATTAAGGACATAATATGGGATACCCAGCCGGTGAGCCACCCGGCGGGCATCCTCAACAGCAGCCAGGGAACAACATCCCACGTGTTCACCGGCCACTTCCGTAACACCGGGATCCCAGATTTGCATGGTCACACCAATTACTTCGTAGCCTCTTTCAACCAAAAGGGCGGCGGTGACCGAACTGTCCACCCCGCCGCTCATGGCCACAACAACCCTTGGCTTCATCCAATCCACCTGTTTATGCTTCTTTTTTCTTTTTACTGAGATAATCCTGGATGGCCGCATGCAGGGCATCGGCAGCCAGGTTGGAACAATGCATCTTCTGGGGAGGCAGCCCGTCCAGGGCCTCGGCCACCTGCTTGTTGCTCACCTGCATGGCCTCTTCTATAGTCTTTCCCTTTACCATTTCGGTTACCATGCTGCTGGTGGCAATGGCCGCCCCGCAACCAAAGGTTTTAAATTTAATATCCTCGATAACATTATCTTTTACTTTAATATAGATTTTCATAATATCCCCGCATACCGGGTTGCCCACCTGACCCACACCATCGGCATCGGGAATTTCCCCCACATTGCGGGGATTGGTGAAATGATCCATCACCTTTTCTGAATACATCGCTCTGGTGCCCCCCCCTTAAACATGACATGAATGACTGGCCCGGCAACCATTGCACCGGTCAGAAAGGGCAAATTCCGTCTCCTGATCCAGAGGAGACATGGCCCTGAGCCTTTCCACTATCGGCGGCATTACTTCCAGGAAGTAATCTATATCTTCTTCCGTATTGTCCCTGCCCAGGGTTATCCGGATAGAACCGTGAGCCACTTCATGGGGAATACCCATGGCCAGCAAAACGTGGGACGGCTCGAGGGAACCGGAAGTACAGGCCGAACCGCTGGAAGCGGCTATGCCCTGCAGGTCAAGGCTCAAAAGCATGGATTCACCTTCGATAAACTCAAAGCAGAAACTGGCATGGTTGGGCAGGCGTTTGGTGGGATGTCCCGTTAGACGCACGTGATCTATTTTTTCCGTCACCTCACGAATGAGCCTGTCCCGCAACCTGGTGAGATAAGCTGCTTCCTTTTCCATGTTGGCCATGGCCAGCTCCGCCGCCTTGCCCAGCCCGATAATTCCGGGAGTGTTTTCCGTCCCCGCCCGGCGTAACCGTTCCTGGGCACCGCCATGGAAGAGGGTCTGTCTCCACCGGGCACCCTTGCGAATGTAGAGGGCGCCAATTCCTTTAGGGCCATAAATTTTATGGCCGGAAATGCTCAGCAGGTCCACGTTCAATTCATCAACATTGACGGGAATTTTACCAAAACTCTGCACCGCATCGGTATGGAACAAAATGCCTTTTTCTCTGGCCAGGCGCCCGATTTCAGCAATGGGCATGATGGTACCCACTTCGTTATTGGCATGCATGATGGTAATCAAGATGGTTTTATCGGTAATGGCAGCAGCCACGTCTTCCACACTGACCATACCGTACTGGTCCACCGGCAAGATGGTAACGGTAAACCCCTGTTTACCCAGGGCCTTAACGGTGTTGAGCACGGCATGGTGTTCCACAGCGGAGGTAATAATGTGGTTGCCGCGGTTGCGGTTGGTATAGGCCACCCCGTGAATGGCCATGTTATCCGCTTCCGTACCGCCGCTGGTAAAAACAATTTCCGCGGGACTGGCACCAATAGCCGCGGCCACCTTTTCCCTGGCCTCCTCCACCGCCTTCCTGGCTTTCTGGCCGAAGTAATGCAGGCTGGTGGGGTTCCCGAAATTATCTTTTAAAAAGCGGTACATTTCTTCCACCACTTCCGGGTGTACGGGAGTGGTAGCACTGTGATCGAAATAAACTCTGCGGGTCATAAAATTGTTAGCCTCCTCTTTTCTGGTCAAAGTCCCTGTTCTGGTGGTGGATTTTCTCGGCGTCACGGCACATATCGGCCAGGCTTATGGAATCCAGAACTTCGGCAATACTGTCCCGCACCCGGGTCCAGACAATACGGCTGATGCAGTAGTCAGCCTGGTTGCACTCCTTCGGTTCCACTTCTTTAACACAATCCACGGGCGCAATTGGTCCCTCCAGGGCCCGGATTATCTCCCCCACAGTAATCTTCCCCGGCTCCCTGGCCAGGATATACCCCCCCTGAGCCCCTCTGACGCTTTTGACCAGACCGGCCTTGCGCAGCCTGGCGATCAGCTGTTCCAGATAGTGCTCGGAAAGGTTCTGCCTTACGGCCACACTTTTTAAAGGGATGGGCTCTGTACCATAATGTTGAGCCAGGTCGAACATGGCTTTGAGACCGTAATGGCCCCTGGTGGACAGGCGCAAGCCCTCACCTCCCCCGGGTTATGAATCCATGTTCAATTCATACTAAAATACTCGGATTTCCTGGGATGATTGTAGCACACTCCATCGGGTAGTGTCAACAAAAACCGAGCAGCTCACTATGAATTATTCCTTTTCCTCCCCTTCCCCGGAAGGCTCGTAAAATATCCTGCCTGCCAGTTCCGGGGGAAGGTATTGCTGGGGCACGTAGTGACCGGGATAATCATGGGGGTACTTGTAGCCCTTCCCGTGGCCCAGGGCGGCAGCACCGGGATAACTGGCATCCCGCAGGTGAACGGGCACCGGGTGGGGTCTCTCCTTTTCCACCACGGCCATGGCCCGGTCAATGGCCCGGATCACCGAATTGCTCTTGGGCGCCCTGGCAATATACAGGGCGGCTTCGGCCATAATGATGCGGGCCTCCGGCAGTCCCACCCGCTCCACGGCCTGGGCCGCGGCGGTGGCCACCAGGAGGGCCCGGGGATCGGCCAGGCCCACATCCTCGGCGGCATGGATCATCATCCGCCGGCAGATAAAGGCGGGATCTTCCCCGGCATAAATGAGGCGGGCCAGCCAGTAGACGGTGGCCTGGGGGTCGGAACCCCGCATGCTCTTGATGAAAGCGGAAACCACATCGTAATGCTCATCTTCCCGGTCGTATTTGAGCACCTGGCGTCCCGAAGCCTGTTCGGCCACCGCCAGGTTAATGCGCCGCACCCCTTCTTCACCGGGGGGAGTGGTCAGCACCGCCATTTCCAAAAAGTTCAGGGCCGCCCGGGCATCGCCGCCAGCCGCCCGGACGAAATGGCGCATGGCCTCCGGCTCAATTTCCACCCGGTACTCCCCCAGACCTCTTTCCTTATCGGCCAGCGCACGCCGCAATATACGGTAAATAGCTTCATCGGAAAGGGGCTCCAGGCGGTAGAGCTGTGAGCGGCTCAACAGGGGGCGGTTGACGGTAAACATGGGGTTTTCCGTGGTGGACCCGATCAGGGTAATCAGGCCGTTTTCCACCGAGGGGAGGAGGGCGTCCTGCTGGGCCTTGTTGAAGCGGTGAATTTCATCTATGAAGAGAATTGTCTTTTGACCGTAATAAGCCCGCCGGTCCCTTGCCTCCTGGACCACCCGGCGGATATCGTTTACCCCGGCCATGACCGCGTTGAGACTGGCAAAATGCGCCCTGGTCATGCGGGCGATGATCCGGGCCAGGGTGGTTTTGCCCGTCCCCGGCGGGCCCCAGAGGATGATGGAACGCAGCTGGTCGGCTTCGATGGCCCGGCGCAGAGGCGTGCCCCTGCCCACCACGGCAGCCTGCTCTTCAAATTCATCCAGGGTGGTGGGACGCATCCGCTCGGCCAGGGGTGCTTCCCGCTCCAGCGTGTGCTCCAGGGACCGGGTGAACAGGTTGTCCATCAAAAACTCACCTCTGACCTTGATATACTGAAAAAAACCCGTCAGGCCGATATGGATGAGAAATATAAGGTGGTGAAACCAGTGTATATTATACTAAAAAATTATTTATACTCCCCATTATAGCAATTTTCATCTTAATTAGTGGCTGTGGAAATGGCAATAATTCACCCACTGAAAATAAAAATTTGCGTTTTCTGAACCCGATAAGATGTGCCCTGGTTTTAGTCGTCGCTCCCGGTCGTATCGCTGGCCGGGCCAAAAGGCCCCGGCTCCGGTCTTCGGCGGGTACCGGCCACATTCACACCTCCTGTGTTCAGGTGGCCTCCGCGGACATCCTGTCCGCGGACCCGCCTCATCCCGTCGCCCGGGCCTGACCCGGTAGCGCTCACTCCAGGTCGCTCCCCCTCATAAAACCAGGGCACGTAAGAAGTTTGTAAACAGCCTGAGACGCCGGCATCCATGCCGGCGCCAACCAGTCAGTTGAACGGCCGTGTTTAGCTGGCCTTCTTGATCAGGGTTAAAAAGTCCCCGCCCAGTTTGGTCACACTGCAGATCTTGCTCTTCCCTTCGGTGGAGACGTCAACCAGGCCCAGGGCGTAGAGCTGCATGACCACGTGGTCCAGAACGGCCCTTTTTACCTTTGCCGTAAGGGAAAGTTCCTCCTTATTCATGCTGCCCTGCTCCATCAGGGCAATGAGGACCCTTTCCGCTTCACTGGGCAGACGCTCACTAACTTTCTGGAAATACTCCACCAGGCTGATTCCCGTCACAACTTTCACCTCCCTTTGAAATTCCCCGACCTTGCTAATAGTATGGTCATTTCTCTAACGAGATAATACAATTTAATTAAAAAATTTCTCAAAGAAAATTTAAACTTTTATTACCACAGGCTTCCAGAAAAACAGTAAGGCACGTTCGTTATCGAACGTGCCCTCATTTTCACTGTCGAATTGCTTTATAAGTGCTTTTCCAGAATAGCTTTGATTTCCCTTTTGGTTTTAAAACCAATGGAACGCTCTATTTCCTGGCCATTCTTAAAGATGATCAGCGTGGGGATACTGATAACCTTATAATCTGCCGGCGTTTTCTGGTTTTCATCAACGTTCAGCTTGGCCACCTGGACCTTGCCCGCAAATTCCGCAGCTATTTCTTCCACCACCGGGGCAATCATCTTACAAGGACCGCACCATTCAGCCCAGAAATCCACCAGCACCGGAACCTGGGCAGTAGTGACGAACTCCTTGAAATTAGCATCTGTTAACGTCTGGATATTTTCGCCGACCACACCTTTCTCCCCTTTCCCAATAAACTGTAATCCCCCTCACTCTCCCTCAGGGTTAATTAACTACCTTCTAAATTATAATACCCGTCAAAAGCACCTGTCAATTCATTAACCTGTATACCCGTTTACAGCCCGGTAAGGCTGCGCACCACCACTCCGGCCAGGATAAAGCCGGCCACCGGCGGTACAAAGGAGATGCTCCCCGGTACCTCGGAGCTCTTAACGGAGGGCGCGCACCGCCTGGGGGGCTCGGTGGAAAAAACCACGGTTACCCCGGTGGTAATGCCCAGCTGGCGAAGGCGGCGACGGACAGTGCGGGCCAGGGGACAAACGGCGGTTTGGGAAATATCCGCTACTTTAAAGGCGACGGGATCAAGCTTGTTACCCGCTCCCATGCTGGATACGACGGGAATGTTCCGGCGGACGCAGCTGGCAATGAGATCAACCTTGGCCGGAACATCATCAATGGCATCAACCACATAATCGGGAACCGGATGAAAAAAAGTTTCCGCCACCCCGGGCAAATAACGCTCCACCCTCGCCTCAACCCGGATATCCGGGTTGATAAGTTTAACCCGCTCCGCCATCAACAAAGCCTTGTACTGTCCCACAGTGGAGGTCAGGGCATGAAGCTGGCGATTTATATTGCTGGGGCAAACCCGGTCAAAATCCACCAGCACCAGATTCCCCACTCCCGCCCGGGCCAGGGCCTCGGCAGCATATGATCCCACACCGCCCAGCCCGAAAACGACTACCCGGCTCCCGGCCAGTATGGCAAGACCTTTTTCCCCAATCAGTAATTCCGTGCGCGAAAAAAGCCCTTCCACCGCACACCTCCTGAACATGAGAAAAGGTTTCCGGCTTGCGGAGCCGGAAACCTTAAAGGAAACTTTACAGGGACCCCACTTATGCCGTGAACCCTCAAGTTTCTTGAACCCGGTCTCACAAGGTGGGTGCCCTCCTGACTGCTTTTTGTGTCCTCGTGACGAGGCATACAAGCCACAGCCAGAGCCCGGGCTCCCTTTGTATAGGTGTTGGCTCAAAACTTCAAGGAGTTCACGCACACAGCAGGGTAATTGCCTTTGCAGCTATTATGTTAACACAAACCGCAGCCTTTGGCAAGGGTATGACGCCATCTACCTTACCACTTTTATTACTTTTACTTCTGTTTTGCCCTGACCGGCGGCAGGTGAAGACGAATATGCAGTTCCCTTAATTGCTCCGGGGAAACCTCCCCGGGTGCCTGGGTCATCAGATCTGTGGCGCTTTGGGTTTTGGGAAAGGCAATCACATCCCGGATGGTCTTCTTTCCGGCCATAAGCATAACCAGCCGGTCGAAACCAAAGGCGATGCCGCCGTGGGGAGGCGTACCGTATTCAAAAGCTTCCAGCATAAACCCGAACTTTTCCCGGGCTTCTTCGGGGCTCAGTCCTATGGCGGCAAACATCATTTCCTGCACGTCCCGGCGGTGAATACGGATACTGCCCCCACCTACCTCCGTGCCATTGAGAACCAGGTCGTACGCCCGGGCGCGTACCCGTGCCGGCTCCGTTTTCAGGAGGGGTATATCTTCCTCCCGGGGGGAAGTGAAGGGGTGGTGAACGGCAACGAAACGTTTTTCCTCCTCATCATATTCCAGGAGGGGAAAGTCAACCACCCAGAGGAAGTTAAAAGTATCCCCGGGAATCAGGTCCAGGCGCCGGGCCAGGTGCAGGCGTAAAGCCCCCAGGGATGCGGCCACCACCGCCGGCTGGTCCGCCACAAAAAGCAGCAGATCTCCGGGTTCAGCTTCCAGGCGCTTCAGGATGGCCTCGATTTCCTCACCGGTAAAAAACTTGGCAATGGGTGATTTAACCCCTTCCGGGGTAACAAAAAGGTACGCCAGTCCCCGGGCGCGGTAATTGGCCACATAGGCGGTTAGATCATCGATATCCTTACGGCTGAAATTGGCGCACCCCCTGGCGTTGATCCCTTTGACCTGTCCCCCGCCTTCCACCGCCGAAGCGAAAACCCTGAAGCCACACCCGGCTGCAATATCGGTAATGTCCTTTAATTCCATACCAAAGCGCGTATCGGGTTTGTCGGTGCCAAAACGGTCCATTGCTTCCTGATAGGAAAGGCGCGGAAACGGCCGGGGCACATGTACGCCGATGGTCTCCTGGAACAGATAGGCTATCATCTCTTCCATCAGTTCCAGGACATCATCCACATCCACAAAGGACATCTCAATATCGATCTGGGTAAATTCGGGCTGGCGGTCAGCCCGCAAATCCTCATCCCGGAAACAGCGGGTAATTTGAAAATAGCGCTCCATACCGGATACCATCAATATCTGCTTGAAAAGCTGGGGGGATTGGGGAAGGGCGTAAAAACGCCCCGGGTTCAAACGGCTGGGTACCAGGAAATCCCGGGCACCTTCAGGGGTACTCCGGGTTAACATGGGAGTTTCTATTTCCAGAAAACCATGCCTGTCCAGAAAATCCCGCACCGCCTTGGCCGCCCGGTGTCTTAAAATGAGGGCCTGCTGCATTTCCGGTCGCCTCAGATCCAGGTAACGGTAGCGGAGACGCACATTTTCGTCCACATCCACCCCATCTTCAATGTAAAAAGGTGGGGTTTTAGCTGAATTCAAGATACGCATGTCGCGGGCCACCACTTCAACTTCACCGGTGGCCAGATTGGGGTTTTCTGTACCTTCAGGACGTACCTCCACCTGTCCGACCACAGCCAGGACGTACTCACTGCGTACGGCCCCGGCTTTTATAAAAGCCTGGCCGGCGCGGTCCGGGCTGAAGACCACCTGTACCAGGCCGGAACGGTCCCGCAGGTCAATAAAGATCAAGCCCCCGTGATCCCGGCGTCGCTGCACCCAGCCCATCAAAACCACTGTCTGGCCGGCATGCTCACGGCGCAGCAGGCCGCAGTGATGGGTACGTTTCCAACCTTGCATTGTCTCGATCATGCCGTCATACTCCCCTTTGCCTGTACTGTAGATTTCTGCCGGTCCAGCCCGTAGCACCCACGGATTCATCCTTCTTCTACCTGAATCCGGCTTCCCGGCGCAGATTCAAACCCTTTCAACTCCCGTACTTACCTTCACCAGAAACGTGCTTTAGACCATGCTGCCTGACTTCCCCCGCCAGGCGGTCCAGGGGGATCTCCCTCTGACTGCCCGCAGACATATCCCGCAGGGTAACCACCCCGCGTTCAAGCTCGTCGCTGCCCAGAATGACCACCAGGCCAACCCCGAGCTTGCCGGCATATTTCATCTGGGACTTTAAGCTGCGCCCCAGGTAATCCATATCCACCGCCAGCCCCTCCTGCCGTAACCTCTGAACCAGAACCAGGGCCCGGTCCCGGGCCGCTTCGTCGGCTGTAGCCAGGAATACATCCAGTTTTGGGGGCCGGGGGATTACAATACCCTGCTGTTCCATGGTGAGAAGAACGCGCTCCAGGCCGAGGGCAAAGCCAATTCCCGGAATATCGGGGCCGCCGCACTCCTTGACCAGGCCGTTATAACGCCCTCCCCCGCCAATGGAGTTCTGAGCTCCAATACCCTGGACCGTTATCTCGAAAGCTGTATTCGTATAATAGTCCAGCCCGCGCACCAGGCTGCGGTCCACCGTGAAGGCAACCCCCAGCTTTTCCAGCTGCTTTAACACGGCCTGAAAATGGGCCTCGCAATCGGGGCAGAGGTAATCCAGGGAAGTGGGAGCATCCTTCCCCGCCTCACGACACCGCTCCTCCTTACAATCCAGAATGCGCAGGGGATTGCGTTCCAGCCGACCCCGGCAGTGGGAACACAGCCTGTCCACCCGGGCCCGGAAAAAGTCCTGCAGTTTCTCCCGTAATACCGGCCGGCAACGGGGGCAACCCACACTGTTAATGAGCAGGTTCAGGTTTTTTAAACCCAGCCGGCCGTAAAAGTCCATGGCCATGGCTATTACTTCCGCATCCAGCGCTGGATCATGGGAGCCCAGGACTTCTACCCCAAACTGGTTAAATTGCCGGTAACGCCCCGCCTGGGGCCGGTCATAACGAAACATGGGACCGGTATAATAAAGTTTCACCGGCTGGGGACCGGCATACAGCTTGTTTTCCAGGTAGGCCCGAACTACCGCGGCGGTACCTTCCGGTCTCAAAGTGATGCTGCGCCCGCCACGATCCAGGAAAGTGTACATTTCCTTTTGAACAATGTCGGTAGTTTCACCCACACCCCGTTCAAAAAGCTCCGTATGTTCAAAAATCGGCGTCCGGATCTCAGAATACCCGTACTCCCGGCAAAGACGGTGGATCACCTGCTCCAGGTACTGCCACTTTTCAACCTCGCCGGGTAGTATATCACTGGTTCCCCGGGGCCGGGTGGTTAACATGGGCTTTCCCTCCCATCAAGCTTACCTTAAATCCAAAAACAGAATAAACTCCCGCCCTTGCCCGGACGGGAGTGCATCTTCCCGTAACTCCTGACCTTCATTGTATGCAAAAGGAAAAGTTTTGTCAACTTTTTTCAAGGCGGTCCACCAGTTCGTCCATAGCCCGGGTAAATTGATCCACCAGATCGCGGGATAAAAACCCCGCTTCACCCCGCATTTGCCGCAATTCCGGATGCTCGGGCAGAACCCCCGCCAGGGGTAGCCCCAAATCAAGTGCTGCTTCCCCGGGGGGTTCATCCACCACGGAAGGCATGCGGTTGTACAGCAACTGAAAATGTTCCGTTTTCACCCCATTTTCCCGCAGGCGTTCCAGAACCCCGGCTACATGCTGAAGATGATAGTGGTACCCGTCTTCCACCAGAAGAACCACGTCCGCCATGGATAGGATACGCAGAATATATTCCCGGACACCGGAGCGGGTGTCGAAGATAATTACCTCATGGGGCAGTTTCCTCAAATGGGTGACCACCACTTCCACCATTGCCGCTGCCTGTCCGGGGAAATCCACGGGGCTGGTGGCCAGAACGTCCAGCCCGGTATAGTGGTGCTGAACATAAGAGGCTACCTCCTCCGGGGAAAATCGCAGTCTGAAATAGGGCTGGCCCTCTTTTAACCGCTTATTTATTTGCTGGAGCCACTGCCCCAGGTTGGGCTCGGGCGACAAACCCAGTGCGCGGCTGAGCCGCCCTTCCCCCAGCACCATATCCACCAGCAGAGTTTTTTTCCCCCGCAGGCTGAAAGCGCCGGCCAGTTCCCGGGCCACCACAGTCTTGCCGCTACCTTCCCTGGCGCCGTATACGGCAATCATTTTCTGAGCCAAAAACCGCACCCCCGAAAAATATTTTGGAAGTGCTTATTCTCCGGCAATACCCCGGATTCCTGTCTACCCCCTGTTTAAACCCAGAACCCACTCTCTTAATACACGGCGGTCCACCCGGCCGTCCCTGGTCAGGGGAATGGCTTCCCTGACTTCAAATTCCCGGGGAGCGGCATGGGCCGCCAGGCCAGTCCTGACAAATTCCCTTAATTCCCCGGCCAGCTCATCCGACCAGGTATAACCGGGATTGAGAACAATGTAGGCTTTAACAATTTCTCCCCGCAATTTATCGGGTTTTCCGGCCACCCCGGCCCGGGCTACCGCCGGGTGCTCCTCCAGTTTTCTTTCCACCTCCGCGGGACCCACCCGTTCACCGGAGGTATTTATGACACCATCCAGGCGCCCCTGGAAGTAAAAGTAACCCTCCTCGTCCCGGTAAGCGGCATCCCCCGAAATAAACCAGGGCCGGTGGCGGAAATATTCTTCATAACGCGCCGGGTCATTCCATACCGCCCGGAACTGGGCCGGCCAGCCGGCACGAATGGCCAGGTTGCCGATCCTGCCCGGGGGCAGCTCCCGGCCCTCATCATCCACTACGGCCGCCTCTATTCCCGGAAATGGAAGGCCAATGGAGCCAACCTTAACCGGCATGCAGCGGTAATTGCAGATCATATTCATCCCCGTCTCGCTCATCCACCAGGTATCATAGATGGGAAGCCCCAGCTTTTCCAGGCTCCATTCCATAACCTCTTGCGTGAGGGGCTCGCCCACGCTCAGGATATGGCGCAGGCGGCTTAAATCATACCTGGACAAAAGTTCGTCACCGGCAGACATGATCATGCGGAAGGCCGTGGGAGCGCTGTACCAGACCGACACCCTGTACCTGGCCAGGGTGGCACACCAGTCCTCGGCATTAAACCGGCCTCCCCTTACCACCACCGGAACCCGGAGCAGCCAGGGAGCCAGAAAACCGTAAGCAATGCCGGTAATCCAACCCGGGTCCGCAGTACACCAGTAAATATCGTCCGGACGCAGGTCGTGTACCCAGCGGGCGGTAATTAATAGACCGACCATAATGTTGTGCACATGGACCAATCCCCGCGCCCGTCCATCGGCTCCGGAAGCATAAAGGATAAACAAAGGGTGTTCCCGGCCCACCCATTCCATGGAGGGAGTTCCTTCAACCCGCGACATCTCCGCATGCCAGTCCACCGTACCGGCCGGTATATCTTCTCCCACCACAAAAACATGCTTCAAAGCCGGCAACTGTGCCAGGGGCAGGCGTGGGAAAAGCTCGGGCGTGGTTACCACAGCCACCGCCTGGCAATCTCCCAGGCGATCCTTAAGGGCTTCGGCCATGAAAGCTTCAAAAAGGGGAACCACCACTACACCCAGCCGGGCAGCCCCCAGAAAGCTGATATAGAGTTCCGGGCTGCGGGGCATAAATATTCCCAACCGGTCGCCCTTCTGCAGGCCGTACTTTTTCAGGACCGCAGCAAAACGGGAAGATTCATGCTGTAACCGGCTAAAAGTATATTCCTCCCGTCTCGCACCCGCTTCGAAGTAAAGGGCCACTTGCTGGCCATATCCATCTTCCACATGGCGGTCCACAGCCTCATAAACGATATTTACTCTCCCGGTAGTGGACCAGCTGAACTCCTTTTCAACACTCTGAAAACTAAACTCTTCCCTGGCCCGGATATAATCCTTCAGGTTGTGTTCTCCCGGCAGGGCAGGAATAACCAGCATAACAACCTCCCCCTTTCCATGTACATACTCCCCAAGAGGGATCTTCTTTGTTTGTTGCGAATCTTCCTGCTTGCCACAAAATACAAAATTGTTACTTATGCGACATAGTTCTCATTTTCACGACATTGGCAGGATTGAATAAACCAGAAAGAGAAAAGATTAACAGATGAGGAAGAAAGGAGGGTAAGAAATTTTGGATAGTGTCCAAACGGGAATTGAAAAGCTGGCCATTATGGGTCAGCTGGCGGCACAGGTGGTACACGAGATAAAAAACTCGCTGACCACCGTAAGAGGATTTCTTCAGCTTTTAAAAGAGAAGCAAAATGTTCCCAGCAGGCAGGAATACTTTGATCTTATGCTGGAAGCCATAGACCACGCCAATAACATTATAACCAATTACCTGCACCTGGCCCGGCCCGGTAACAACTCCTGCCGGAAAATCTATGCTCCCCAAAAACTGCTCACGGAAGTTTCCATGCTTATGGAAAGTGAAGCTGCCCTTAAAAATATTTCTCTAAAAATGGTTATCCCTGAAAACCTGCCTCCACTTTTGATAGACCCCGAACAAATTAAAGAGGTACTGATCAATATTATCAAAAACTCGCTGGAAGCCATGCCCGACGGTGGCGAGGTAACCATCAGAGCTTGTTGTGATAACCGGAAACTTTATATTGCCATTTCCGACACGGGAACCGGTATAGAGGAACCTGTTCTTGAAAACATCTTCGAACCCTTTTATACCACCAAAGCATCCGGTACAGGCCTGGGACTGTTCATTGCCAGGCAGATAATACATAATCATAAGGGTGAAATTACGGTAAAAAGCACACCCGGCAGGGGCACCACCATGTTTATCACCCTCCCTGTATTATCACAGGAGGAAAAACCCGGTTATATGGATATCCAGCATCAAACCCATTCCCTTTTTACCTGAGGATAAGAAAAAAGGCCGGAATTCCGGCCGCTAACATTACCATCTATCGTTCAGGAAAGGGTTATATCTGGCTTCGTCACCAATGGTGGAAGATGGACCGTGACCGGGCAGTACCCTGGTTTCCGGCGGGTAGACCAGAAGCTTTTCTTTAATCGACTGAATCAGTTGCTGGTGATTGCCCCCGGGAAAATCGGAACGGCCCACCGACCCCGCAAAAAGGGTATCTCCGGTAATCAAGCTATCTCCGGCCTCCAGGCAAATACCGCCGGGAGTGTGGCCCGGAGTATGAATAACCCGCAGGGTCAGCTTGCCTATACTGATCGTATCCCCATCCTCCAGAAGACGGTCCGCAGGAGGGTAGGTAACGGAAAGGCCCATGTAAAGGGAGAGGTTGCTGCCGGAGCTGGTGAGCATGTGAGCATCATCCCGGTGGATGAGCACCTGGGCGCCTGTAGCTTCCCTGACCTGTCCCAGAGCACCAATATGGTCAATATGGCCGTGGGTTAAAATTATGTAGCGGCATTTCAGCTCCAGTTGTTCCAGACGGCGTAAAATACGCCCCCCCTCGGCCCCGGGATCCACCACGGCAGCCTCCTTTGTTTCCGGACAGCCGATAATGTAGCAGTTGGCTTCCATTGACCCGACGGGAAAACCCTCCAGAATCAAAGGACATACCTCCTTAATCTTTTTAAGAATACATTTTACTTTAAAACTCCTTTTTGCTATCCAGGAGCAGGGTCACCGGCCCGTCGTTAATAATTTCCACCTGCATGCTGGCACCAAAAACACCGGTGAACACTACCAGACCTTCGTTCCTCAGCAGGCTGACAAAAAATTCGTACAGCTCCCGGGCCTGCTCCGGCCTGGCTGCCCGGTCAAAGCCGGGCCGCCTCCCCTGCCGGCAGTCACCGTAAAGGGTAAACTGGGACACGACAAGCATTTCTCCCCCTGCCTCCAGGACCGAGCGGTTCATTTTGCCCTGGCTGTCTTCAAAAATGCGCAGCCGGGCCACCTTTTGCGCCAGGTAACGGGCATCATCCACCCCATCATCCCGCCCGACCCCCAGCAGCACCACCAGCCCGGGCCCAATAGCCGCCACCCGTTCTCCATTTACCGTAACTGCCCCCCTGGTTACCCGTTGTACCACTGCCCGCATGTTTACTTCCCTCTTTCACCATTCCCCACCTTTGATAAATTCATGCTTGCGGCAATATCCTGGATACAGTTTACATCAGGCAGACTGGGGATTCAATAAGCCAGGACCTTTAATTTTCATAACCTTCCGGGTGCAACCGGTACCATTCCCAGGCTGTACCAATGATGGTTTCCAGGTCCCCGTAACACGGGCGCCACCCCAGCTCTTTTCTTATCCGCCGCGAAGAAGCCACCAGCACGGCCGGATCACCCGGACGCCGGTCACCCTCTTTTACCGGGATATTGCGGCCGGTTACCCGGCGAGCAACCTCTATTACTTCCCGAACCGAGTAACCCCGCTCATTTCCCAAATTATACACGGCGGAAGGGAGGCCGCCTTCCAGGGCCTGCAGGGCCAGCACATGGGCTGCCGCCAGGTCAGTAACATGAATATAGTCCCGCACGCAGGTCCCGTCAGGCGTGGGATAATCGGTCCCGAAAACGGTCACCCCGGGATATATCCCCAGGGCTGCCTTCAGCACCAGGGGAATGAGGTGGGTCTCGGGCCGGTGATCTTCTCCCAGTTCGCCATCGGGATCAGCCCCGGCCGCATTAAAATAGCGGAGGCAGATATATTTTATGCCATAAGCTTTATCGTACCAGCGCAGCGCTTCTTCAAATGCCAGCTTGGTGGCCCCGTAGGGATTGGTGGGCCGCAGGGCATGGTTCTCTTCAATGGGCACCTGTTCCGGCTCGCCGTACACGGCCGCAGTGGAGGAGAAAATGAAATAAGGTACTCCCGCTTCCCGCACCGCCTCCAGCAAAGCAAGACCCTTGATTACGTTGTTCTGATAGTAGGGGGACGGGTTGGCTACCGATTCGCCCACCAGGCTCAAAGCAGCAAAGTGCATAACAGCCCGAATGCCGCGATTTTTCAGCAGTTCCGCCACCAGTTCCCGGTCGACAATGTCCCCCTGGATGAAATCCGCCCCGCGGAGATGCTGCATAGCACTCCGGTGTCCCCGGAAAAGGTTGTCCAGCACCGTTACTTTATAACCCGCCCGGAGCAGTTCCTTGACTGTATGACTGCCGATATAACCGGCCCCGCCGGTAACCAGAACATGCATAAAAAACCTCCTCAATTAAATAATTCCATGCGCAAGAAAAAAGAACCCTTTTTCCCCCTTTAACCGGGGGTTAAAGGGTGCTTTAAAGCCGGAAGGCATTTCGAATAGCGGCAAAGTTATTAACTTGTACGCCTGACTTCGTAAATGTCCCTGACCCTGTTAATGCGGCTGATGATTAAGTCAAGTTGCTCCTTGCTCCTCAATTCCAGAAGCAGCTCAATAACCGCCTGCCGGTTTTTCAGCCCCCGGGCATTAACCCAGTTGGCGCTGATCTTCAGTTCGCTTAAAATGGCCATAACATCACTTAATAGCCCTGCGCGGTCCATTCCGGATACTTCCAGTTTAACCAGGAAGGGTGACTGGAAATTACCATCCCACGATACTTCCACCAGGCGGTTGCTTTCCCCCCGCTGGAATAAAGCCACGTTGCGGCAGTCCACCCGGTGGATGGATACCCCTCTGCCCCGGGTAATATAGCCAATAATGGGATCCCCGGGTATGGGGTTACAGCAGTGAGCCAGGCGGATGAGAAGGTTGCTCATCCCTTTAACCTTGATTCCGGGAGCGGATTCAGCATTCTGGGAGGGAGTTTTTACCCTTCCGGGCTGGGCGTCTTCAGATGGAGCTTTAGGCGCCCTGGCTTCTTCCCTGATACGGTTGATTACTGCCTGGGCGGTAATGGTCCCGTCGCCTATGGCGGCATAAACATCCTCCACCGTGGTCAGGTTGAAACGCCGGCCAAACTGGAGAATCTTCTCCCCTTTTAACAGTTCCACATCCACGCCATGCTTGCGGGCCTCCCGCTCCAGGGCCTCCCGCCCCCTGCTGATGTTTTCCTCCCGCTGTTCTCTTTTGAACCACTGGCGTATGCGGTTTTTGGCCTGGGAAGTCTTTACCAGGTTCAGCCAGTCCCGGCTGGGCCCCACCGCGTTTTTGGACGTGATAATCTCTACTATATCGCCATTCTTCAGCTGGTAGTCAAGGGGCACCAGGCGCCCGTTAACCCTGGCACCTACACAGCGGTGCCCCACCTCGGTGTGTACCCGGTAAGCAAAATCTATGGGCACTGATCCTGCAGGGAGTTCCAGAACATCTCCCTTGGGAGTGAAAACAAACACCGAGTCGGAGAAGAGGTCAATTTTCAGGCTTTCCATAAACTCCCTGGCATCCCGTAACTCACGCTGCCACTCCAGTATTTGCCGCAGCCAGGCCAGTTTCTGATCCAGATCCCGGTCCGTTTTGCCGCCTTCTTTGTACCGCCAGTGGGCGGCAATACCGTACTCTGCCGTACGGTGCATCTCCCACGTACGGATCTGGATTTCCAGGGGTTCACCCTGCGGGCCGATAACAGTGGTATGAAGGGACTGGTACATATTTGACTTGGGCATGGCAATGTAATCTTTAAAACGCCCGGGTATGGGTTTCCACAGGGTATGCACCGTACCCAGGACGGCATAACAGTCGCGGATCGAATCCACAACCACCCGCACGGCCAGTACATCGTAGATCTCACTGAGGTCCTTATTTTGCTTGGTCATTTTGTTATAAATGCTGTACAGGTGTTTGGGGCGCCCCTGGATATCGGCAAAAATACCTGCTTCTGCCAGCTTGCGCCGTAAAATCTGAATGGCCGCCTGGATATATTCCTCCCTCTTCCGCCTGGTCCGGGATACCCGCTCGGCCAGCTCGTAGTATTTCTCCGGCTCCAGGTAACGAAAAGACAGGTCTTCCAGTTCCCATTTCAGGTGATATATACCCAGGCGGTGGGCCAGGGGTGCGTAAATCTCCAGGGTTTCCCTGGCTATTTCCTTTTGTTTTGTTTCGTTGTGATACTTAAGTGTGCGCAGGTTATGCAGTCTGTCGGCCAGTTTAATCAGGATTACCCTGATATCCTGGGCCATGGCTAAAAACATTTTGCGCAGGCTTTCCGCCTGATGCTCCTCCTTGGACCGGTACTCCAGGCGGTTTAATTTGGTTACCCCGTCTACCAGCAGGGCTACCTCATCTCCAAAGGTAGCTTTGATTTCCTCCAGGGTGACACCGGTATCTTCCACCACATCATGTAGCAACCCGGCCACCAGGGTTTGCAGATCCATCTGCAGGTTGGCCAGGATATTGGCCACCGCTACGGGGTGGGTAATAAAAGGTTCCCCCGAAAAGCGCTTCTGGTTGCGGTGGGCCTCTTCCGCGAAGCGGTAAGCCCTGCTCAACAAAGATACGTCTGCCTCCGGATGATATAAAATTACCCTGTGTACCAGGCCCTGAAGCATAGAGGTCACTTCCCTTGAAGTACAAGCAAAAACTGTTCCTTAATATAATTATACTGCATTAAAGAGCCCGTGTGGATCTACCCGGCATGATTACATGACTGTAAAACGTCAAAAACCCGGATCAAAACCTGGCAATTACCCTTTGAGGTTGACAACCGGTAATAATATCCCGTAATGGGGCTTTTAAAACATACTCCTGCCAGCTCAGGGCCTCTTTTTTAAGCCGGTGCAACCGGCAGTACGTGGGGGATGCACTTAAAGACAGTTTTCGCCCCCCTGCAGGGCACATAATAACCGGCCACCCGCTCTTTTCAGACCGCCACTTTACCAGTCCCAGCTCAAAGAAAACCTTTAAACCCAGGGCTACCGTAAAATCCTGAGCCCAGGGGCAGCCATTGCGGCGCAAAAGACCGGCCAGCCAGCGGGAAAAGTTATCCTCTGAATCCACCTCCCGCCGGCCACGCGCAAGGGCGTTGCTCCCACTGCTGGTTTGGGACAAAATAGAATACAGCCTGGCCAGGGGATCCCTATCCGGCGCCAGGGCCGCCAGGTAAAAACAGGCCTCCCGCATGTCTTCTTTGCCGAAAAGCAACCAGAGAGACCGGATTTTTTCCACCAGGGCAACAGCCAGCAGGATTTCCCATTCTTCACGGTGGTAGGGCAGGTTATAAATTACCAGGTTTTCGGCACCACTACCGGCCAGGTCCAGGGCCAGAACCGGTGTGGTCAACAAAACATTGATCTCTCCCCCGGCAAAAAGCTGGCACAGCTTTTCCCGCTGCTGGCTGCTTAGCCAGGGATGGCAGAAAGCCACCCGCCTTCCGGAACGGTAGCAAGCCCGGCGCAAAAACATTGCCAGTTCCACAGCCCGGTGAGCTGAAGATACAACCACCAGCAGACGCTGCCGTACATCGGCCAGCCTGGCCAGCCGGGACGGCCGGGAGGGTTGCTCCCGCAAATCTTTTACCTGAAAAGGTAGCTCTAAAGGGAGCTGCAGGCTGCGCGCCGGCTCCTCCGCGTGACAGGCCACCTGGAGAAAAGGCTGCTGAAAGCCCGGGATCCCGGGAATTTGTCCTGGGCAAGCAGGTCCTTCCTGCTCACTTACCGCCAGTATCCGCTGGATAAATTCCGGCCAGAAGAAGGAAGGTTCTTTATAAATTGTTTGTAAACTACCGGTTAATTGATTAATTGAGTTATTCTCAACCTTATCCAGAGCAAGGCCAGGTTTTTGTACCCCCTCCCACCTGCCATTGCGGCGCAAATCCTTAATCTCCAGCTGCACTCGCACATCGCCGTTCCAGCGATCCAGGGAGGGCACAAAGGCCAGTTCTACTGCTTCCCCGGGCGAAAGATTTTCCAGGTGGCCCGCGAGATCAAATCCAATACCGTCCCGGACCACCCCTTTCTCCTGCAGCAGCAGTTTTAAGTGACGCCCGTCCCGCCCGACTTCCCGGCAATTTATCACCGCCGCTCCAGAGCAGGCCAGCAACGGCTCGGGGTTACCGTGGCCGTGAGGACCAAGGCCGTCCAGTTCAGTTACCAGCTCACAGGTCATGTCTTCCAGGGAAACCAGGGCATCTATTTCCAGCCTGGGCTGCAACAGGTCCGGTGAGAGGGCAACGGCGGCATAATCATTGAGGGCCTGGCGCAGGCCATCCACCCGGTCGGCAGGCAGGGTAAAACCGGCTGCTCCTTCATGTCCCCCGAAGGAGAGCAGGTGTTCACGGCAGTGGGATAGCGCCCGGTACAGGTGAAAACCGGGAATGCTGCGGCCCGAACCTTTTCCCAGACCTTCATCCAGGGACACCAGCAGCACCGGCCGGTACAGCATATCTACCAGCCTGGAGGCCACAATACCTATGACCCCCGGGTGCCACCCGGAAGACGCCAGCACCACCACCGGATCCCGGTCGCGCCCCAGGGCATCCAGCATCCCCAGGGCTTCCGCCAGAACCCGGGACTCCACCTGCTGACGTTCCCTGTTCTCCCGATCAAGCTGTGCGGCCAGCTTTTCTGCCTCTGCGGGATCACGGCTGAGCAGCAGTTCAACGGCCATCCGGGAATTACCCATACGACCGGCAGCATTGAGGCGCGGGGCCAGGGCAAAACCAACCTCTCGCACCCCTATTTTTTCCGCCTTCACCCCGCTGGCCTGCATCAGGGCCTGAAACCCCGGATTACTGGTAGCGGCCAGCTTTGGCAACCCGTACTTTACCAGAAGGCGGTTCTCCCCCAGGAGAGGAACAATATCCGCTACCGTACCTACACAGGCCAGGTCCAGGTAATCATGCCAGGCGTTTTCTCCCTCCCCCGCTGCCTCCAAAAGGGCCTGGGCCAGCTTAAGGGCTACGCCAACCCCGGCCAGATCTCTGAACGGATAAAGCGATTCCTTCCGCAGCGGGTTAATTACCGCCGCTGCCGGGGGTATTTCTTCCGGAACCTGATGGTGATCGGTAATGATAATTTCCGGCCCGCCGGCCCCAAGAGCCGCCTCCACTTCTTTTTTAGCGCTGATCCCGCAATCAACGGTAATGAGGAGGTCCACCCCGGACTGCCGTGCCCAGTGCACAGCCTCTTCATGCAAACCATAACCTTCAACCAGGCGATGGGGTATGTAATAATCCACCCGGGCACCCAGCCGCCTTAATACCTGAACCATAAGGGCGGTAGCTGTAACACCGTCAGCATCGTAATCCCCGTAAACCAGAATATTCTTCCGTTTCTCTATAGCCGTAAGAATTAATTCCACTGCCCGGTGCATGTCCGGCAAAAGGTAAGGATTTCCCATCTGGTTGATATTGCCCTGAAGAAAAAACCGGGCATCCTCAGCCGTCAGCACTCCCCGGTTGACCAGCAGGCGGGCCAGTAGAGGTGAAATCCCCAGTTCCCGGGAAATGATGTGCTGCAGAACCGGGTTCCCTTCTTTTAAGTGCCATACCTTCTCTTTTACCATTTTCTGCATAATTTCTACCTCAAGTAGATTATAAATGAATACCTGCGGCACTGGCAACGAAAAGATCAAGGGTGCCCGCTGCCCGCAAAACGGCACAAAAAAAGTACCCGCTGGAAAAGCGGGCACCCCGTATTGTTGACAGGCTCCTGGGAGCGACGGGTAAAACAGGGCACATCCCTGTTTATTTTTTCAGGATTATTTCTGGCGCGGTCCGGTTTCAAGTTCGAAAGGCCAGGCAACAATTCCCCCTTCGAAGAAGCTCACGTTTGTAAAGCCCAGGCTTTCCAGGATGGTCTGGGCCTCCCAGCCCCGCAGGCTCAGCTTGCAGAAGGTAACGATCTCCCGATCTCTGGGTAACTCCGCGGCCCGTTCCCGCAACTTGCCCAGGGGTATGAATACCACATTGGAACCGGGCAGCCGCACTTCGTTAAACTCGGCCGGCGTACGGACATCCAGGAGAATGAGCTCTTCCCCTGCGGATAAACGTTTTTTCAATTCCAGGGGATTGATGGACCTGGCCCGCCCGTCAATCTTGTTACGCAGGCAGTTGGCCGCATGGGTAATGGGGTCGAGGGCGGTGGAAAAGGGAGGTGCGTAGGCCAGATCGAAAGCAGCCAGCTGATCCACCGTAACCCCCATGCTCAACGCCGCCACCATTACATCCAGCCGCTTGTTAACGTCCCCCGGACCCAGGATCTGGGCACCCAGAAGCTTACGGGTGGAAGAATCAGCAACCAGCTTGATGATTATGGGCTTGCTTCCCGGGTAAAAATGGGCCCGGTCGGGAGCAGAGCAGATAAAGGACTCCACATGGTAGCCCAGGCGGCGGGCTTCGCTTTCGGTAAGACCTGTGCGGCCGATAATCATCTCAAAAACTTTAAGTATGGCCGTTCCCAGTACCCCGGGGAAGGATTGCCGGCCACCGGTAACATTATCACCAATAACCCGGCCGTGGCGGTTGGCCACAGAGCCCATGGGAGTATATACCGGCCGGCCTGAAATGAGATGTACATTTTCCACACAGTCCCCGCCGGCATAGATATCCGGATCAGACGTCTGCAGGTACGCATTAACTTTTATGGCTCCCGTCTCCCCGAGCTCAAGCCCGGCTTCTTTAGCCAGTTCCACCCGCGGCTTTACCCCGGCGGCAATAACCACCAGATCTGCGGGGAAGGAACCGGCCGTGGTTACAACCCGTGCAACGGCACCCTGTTCATTTCCCTCAATGCGTTCCACCCTGTTCCCCAGGAACAACTGCACACCTTTGCCGCGCAGGACCTTTTCCACAAGAATGGAGAGTTCAGGGTCCAAAAGGGATGATAAAACATGGTCCATCATTTCAAAAATGGCGATTTCGGCCTTTGTCCCCAGAGTATCGGCCAGTTCCAGCCCTATTAAGCCGCCGCCAATGATAACTACCCTGCGGGCACCCTGTTCAACAGCCCGGCGGATGGCCTGCGCTTCCTCCAGATTCCCCAGCGTGTACACTCCCGCCAGGTCTGCCCCCGGAATGGGCAGCCGAACCGGCCGGCTGCCGGTGGCCAGAACCAGCTTATCGTAGGGAAGAGCGCTGGTTTCCCCGGTTGCCAGATTGGTTACCCGTACGGTTTTATTTTTCCGGTCGATGGCTTCCGCCCTGGTGCCGGTGAGCACTTTGATATCTTTCACGCTGCGGAAGAAAGCCGCGTCCCGGATCACCCCCACCGGTGTGGCCATAAGCTCTTCATGCCTTTCCACCGTACCTCCGATATAAAAAGGCATCCCGCAACCGGCATAGGACAAAAAACTGCCTTCTTCCACAATGGTTATTTCCGCATCGGGGTCACAGCGCCTGGCCCGGGCGGCCGCCTTCGGACCTGCTGCCACGCCGCCAATAATTAATATTTTTTTTCTCCCTTTTTCCATGATCATTCCCCCTTTAACAATCCCGGTTAAACCCGTTATGGATAAACCCAATATATATTGTTATTTCGCGATAATATGATGGATTCCTTTTGGATTTTAAAAAAATGTTAAAAAAATACCCCCATGCTGTGAACAGGGGGTCCTTGCAGGCTATACCGTGGGAGCAATGGTAAAATCCTTAAATTCCCCCCGGTATGGTTCATCAATGACCTCTACGTTTTCCACCCGGGAGGAAGGTGAGCCTTCCCGGCACCAGCCAAGCATCTGCTCTACCGCCGCCTCATCACCCTCAAAAACCGCTTCCACCCGTCCATCCCTTAAATTGCGCACCCAACCGGTCAGACCGAGTTTTTGGGCCGTGTCCCGGGTATAGACACGGAAGTACACTCCCTGTACCTTACCGCTGATAAAAACGTGCTTGCGTACCAAACCCAGCACACCCCCTCTGAAAACGTTCTTCGTTCAAAGCTTTAACTTCAAACCACGGGGTGCCCCTGCTTCCTGCCGTAAAAAGGCACAGAAAAGACACGGTTATACGTGCCCGCTCTTCGCGGCCGCCTGGATCAGCCCGGGAAATGGGTGTATGGGAACGAGAGCAGGCACATGAGCTCCTTAACTGGAGCGGTAACAACTGATAAAGCGAGAAATGGAGCGATCATACGTCTTTTCCACTTCCGGCGGGAACAGGCAGCCGGGCAGCTCGTTGTGCTTGCGGTGATAAGCAATACACTCACAGCACTTTCCTTTCCGGGAACATGGTTCATAGGTGCAGGTGCATTGATTTTTATTTTTTTGCACGTGGCATTCCATTATCCAACACCTCCAATAAATTAACAATTTGCTCCAGCATAATCTTATCCCAGGAATTAACCGCAGGCAATCATTTTCTAACCTGGCCAGTACCTGGCCTCCAGGCTGCGGTATTGCACCGCTTCAGCCAGGTGAGCGGCTTCAATCACCTCGCTGCCCTCTAAATCGGCAATGGTGCGGGCAACCTTGAGCATCCGATCATGGGAACGGGCGCTCAAGTTCAACCGGCGGAAAACAGATGCCAGCAGAGACCTGGCTTCCCTGGAAAGGGAACAAAAACGGCGGACCTGGGCCGGGGTCATCCGGGCGTTGCAGGAAGTCCCGCCAGGACCAAAGCGCTGGCGCTGTATGTTCCGCGCCCTTTCCACCCGCTTTTTGATTTCCGAAGATGGCTCACCCGGCTCCCGGCCGGCCAGGTCTTCATAATCCACCCGGGGAACTTCCAGGTGGATGTCGATGCGGTCCAGCAGAGGGCCGGAGATGCGCCCCAGGTATCGCTGCACCTGGTAGGGAGTGCAGGTACATTCCCGGGCCGGATCACCAAGAAAACCGCAGGGGCAGGGATTGGCAGCGGCAACAAGCATCAGACTGGCGGGATAGGTCACTGCCCCGCTAACTCTGGAGATGGTTACCACTCCGTCTTCCAGGGGCTGCCGCAGGGCCTCCAGCACATCCCGGTGAAATTCCGGCAGTTCATCCAGGAAAAGGACGCCGTGATGGGCAAGGCTGATCTCCCCGGGACGCGGATGGCGGCCGCCGCCAATCAGGCCCACCGCGGAGGCACTATGGTGGGGGGAACGAAAGGGTCGCTGCGTTACCAGGGGTTCTCCGGGCTTCAGTAAACCGGCCAGGCTGTATATTTTGGTGATTTCCAGTGCCTCCTCAAAAGTAAGGTCGGGTAAAATGCCGGGCAGTCTCCTGGCCAGCATGGTTTTACCCGAACCGGGAGGGCCGATCATGAGCAAATTATGTCCCCCGGCAGCGGCCACCTCCAGTGCCCGACGCACCGCAGCCTGCCCGCGCACATCGGCCATATCGGCTCCATTTCCACCGCGGTTTAACAAAAGCAGCGGGTCCACCTCGTAGGGGGAAATTTGTTCTTCCCCGCGTAAAAAACGGGTCAACTGCCCCAGGCTCTCTACAGGATAAACCTCCACTTCCCTGGCCAGAGCGGCTTCGGCGGCATTGTCCCGGGGCACTACCACTGCCCGCAAATCCTGCTCCCGGGCAGCCAGCACATTGGGCAGAACGCCGGCCACTCCCCGCACCTGGCCGTTTAAGGATAATTCCCCCAGAAATACATACCGGTCAACTGCGGATTGTTCCAGCTGCCCGGTGGCTACCAGAATGCCCACGGCAATGGGCAGATCATAGAGAGGTCCTTCCTTGCGCAGATCGGCCGGAGCAAGATTTACCGTTATGCGCCGCGCCGGAAACTCGAAACCGGAATTCTTCATGGCTGCGCGCACCCGGTCCCGGGATTCCCGGCAGGCCATGTCGGGCAACCCCACCAGATCAAAGGAAGGCAGCCCGTTGCTCACATCAACCTCCACCTGCACTACCTGTCCCGTTAAACCAAAAAGAGCCGTACTTTTCACAATGGCCAGCATGCAACTTACCTCCAAAGAACCGGCAAGAGAAAACTATGGTCACTTTTTCGCCGGCCCATCCCCACTTCCTGCTTGATGAAGCGCAATTTTAAGGGGCATAATTTGCAAATTCAGAATGCTTTCACTCCGGATACTTAATTTAATTACTGGATAAAGAGAATTGTTCCTTTTCCTGCTGGCTGGCCAAAGTTACGGGGAATATGCTATATTCAAAAAGGACAGGCTTTTCCCAGGGGAGGTAATATTATGCCTGAAGTGCTCGGCAAAATTGAAAAACCTTCCGTCAGCAGTTTCCAGGAGGGTAGGAAGATTTACCTGGTGCCTTTAATTTACACCCCCAGAGAGGTGCCCGAAGATCTTAACGTTAAAATCAACACATACTGGGAGCAGGTTGACCGGCAGTTAGCCGCGCTGGAACGGAAAATGGGGCCGGTTAAGAAAATTTACCACGAATCCCTCGCCGTAAGCGGAGAAACAGGATTGAATATTCTGGAGAAGTTCCACGAAAAGAGCTACAGGATAATTAAAGAGAGGTGCGACCGGGGAGCTTCCCTGGAAGCTACCGAGGACATGGAACTTTTTACCGAAAGCATGGATTGGGGCAACTGCCTGTCCGTAGTTATGAGCCAGAAAACTTTTGATATCATAAGTAAATTTTACCGGGAGGCCAGCGAAAAAAGATTTGCCCATATTTCCCGCCGGATTGACGAGACTCTGGGTGAAAAAGAAGCAGGGTTGCTTTTTATCCGGGAGGACCACGGCGTCCAGTTCCCGGCCAGTATCCATGTATTTTATGTGGCTCCCCCGGCCCTGGACGATATTCACCGCTGGTTCAGGGAAAAAATGAACGCCCGGAACGAGCAGAAGGGAAGCTGATTCTCATAGCTTTAGCTCCCGGTTCGTTGGCCGGCGACAGTATTTCAATTTTAGCTGTGCCAGATAACGGTAAATAGAAGGACGACTAACCTGTCCTGTACTTTACTCTTTTATGAATGCCGTTTGAAGCGGCATTTTTTGTTTAAGCCGTAAATTATTTTGTTTTTCCTCACAGGATTTTGTTTCCTCTTGTAGAAGAAATAGCTTTGGAACAAGTGTGCAAAAGTGCCACAGTCTGATAAAATTGGAGTTAGCTTTTAAAATCCGAGAACGGAAGGAAGTGAACCACGGTTGTGCGGGTAAAGATCAGCATGTTTCCCCGGGAGGATACAGGCGTAATCAACATTTCACTGGACTTCCGCCGGCACTTCATCTCCTTCACCAAAACATTGCTCCAGTCCACCCCCTTTTTCAGCCGTTTTGACGAAACCCGGCCGGGTTACAGCCCTTACGTATTCCACGTCAGTTTTGGCAAAATCCATAATATCGATTTCACGTCAAAGACAATGACTGTCAGACCTCCGGTAACTTATATTTTTTCTACGGGAATACCGGACCTTTTGGCCGGGGTTTGTAATGCCGCCATTGCCTGGAAGGGCAAAGAAGCGGTGCTTGGACTGGTAATCGACAAAGTGGAGCTGCTCCCCTTTCGCCAGCTTCGCAAATGCCATGTCCATTTTCGCATCCCGGGACACGCCGTCTTTCGGGCCAGAGAGGGCTATCTGGATGGAAGAAATATGGCTGCCCTGGAAGAGGCAGTAAATTGCCATCTTGCAACCAGATCTGAATTCCTGTCGCGGTATTACGGTACATATCCGGTTGCAAAAGAAAAGGTTCGACTGGCCTGCGATTCTGTATTAAAAAAAGGGGTCTGCTACCATTACGGCGGTACCCTGACCACCGTCCGTGGTGATATCTATTTGACGGGCAGTCCGGTGGTTCTTCAGTTCCTATATGATTACGGCCTGGGCGTGCGGGCGGGTCAGGGATTTGGTTACGTTGAGGTGGTGCGGGAATGGTAGAACCGGTCACTCTCTACCCTGCTTCCTGGTATTACAATGCCTGCGCCTACGGTTTTTTGAAAGTCCTGGCTTACGGCCTCGGGGAAGAATACGTAGAAAACAACGTTCTGCAAAGGGACGGCACGATACGGCTTACACCCGGGTTAGTGACGGCCCTCTTTACAACGCCTGAGGAAGATCCCTCCCCCCGGGTGCCCGTTAAAGAAGACCGGCACCCACCTGTTAGTGACATCAAGCGGCTGGCCTGGTGGTGGGTGGAGATGAACAGGGAGATGATTGCCTGGAAAGAGGATGAACTCCCGAATAACCTGCCGCCGGAAGAAGTTATCGAAAAAGTATGCAGTAAAGTTATTACGGGCAGGCCATTGCGTGTAGGGACTTATCAGGGAAACTTTAAGAAATACGGAAACCTTTTTCAACCATCTGTTCATCGGGACAAAAAAACTTTTTTAAATAAGTGGTTTTCTTGCAATAGAGATTCGGGACGGGAAAAGTGTAGCTTTTGCGGACAGTTAACTGGTCAATCCGGGGATACTTTTGAACAACGTCTTTATCACCGTTTCTTTATGTCCGTCCTCTCAGATGATCTTGCTTCCTCGACCGGAGAATTCCCAAATTCATTCTGGGACTTTAAGCCTAACCTGCTGTTGTGCCCTTTGTGCCGCTCCATCTTTCTGTGCGCCCACTTTACCATAGTGCAGGTACTCTTCGCCAATACCAGCAACTTTTTATTAACCTGGCATTTCAACAAGTTTCTGGCCCAAAGCCAGAAAAACCTGTTCCGCACAGTTAAAAACTACCAGGAAGAGCTTTTTTACCATTTCCTTCACTTCAATAATCAGATGTCCAGGAGTATGGGGGCATGGGAGCTGCAGGGTTTGGAGTTCCTTAATTTCACCGGGGAAGGAATAGAACACTTCGTCCTGCCACCGGTTGTTTGCAACCTGCTGCTCAACCCGAAAGTAAGCAGTTTGCTGGCCAGGATCAGGAACCGGGCCGTACTCAAATATATCCTGGAAGAGCGATTTGAGCTCCTGCCCAACATTTCTTATAAATCCCTGCGGGTTGCCCTGGGGACAGCTCCCGGAAACGTAAAGGATCCTGAAGCGGAACTTTCGCTTCGGGAAATTATCAACCTCTGCCATTTATATGCAGAAATAAAAAAATTGTTCGAAAGGAGGGAACCTGTCGTGGTCAAAACGGAAGAGGTTTTGAGATGCGGCCAGGAAGCACCTGCAGTGCTGGCCAAAGAAGGAAGCAGCCTAATCTACAGGTTACTGGAGCTTGTGCGGCTGGGGAAAAAAGACGAAGCTTATTACCTGCTTCTCAGATCTTATATTGCAGAAAGCAGGCCTTTTCCACCGGTTCTGACTAAAGTTTTCCAATTGCAAAACATGAATCTTTTTAAAAACTTCATGTTCAGCTACATTGCCGGTGTTCAGAGCAATACTGGAGGAGGCGAGATATAAATGGCATGCAAAGGCATTACGGCCACGATATTATTTGAAAGTTCTGCCCTTAACCGGGACGAAAAGATAGGTGGAAGCGTACTCTCCATAAAAAAACTTGCCCGGGAGCATGGAGTCTTTTCCTACTTCAGCAGGCCAAATATACGCCATCACCTTTTTACCACACTACAGTACCAGTACAACTGGGAACCTGCACCGGTATTACTGGCCGGAGATGGTAATAACAAAGTCATCCAATTCGACTTTCCCAGAGCCAATATACTCACCTACCCCGAATTAGATCTCTTTGGCTACATGAATACCAGTGCCGACGGGCGTCCCACCAGGAAAGCGCCCCTTGGGATTACCAAGGCCGTTTCTGTTGAACCGTGGCAGGCCGACATGTCCTTTGGAGCCAACCACGACCTGGTAGCCCGGCTACGGCAGACCGGGGAAAAGGCCGAACCCAACCCTTATTCAAAGGAAGAACACCATTCCTATTACCGGGTCTCCTTTACCCTTGACCTATGCCGGTTCGGCTATGACGAGTATCTTTATGATGTCGAGAAGAAGTCTAAAAAACCGCCCGGAGCACTTTGTGATTGGCTGGAGAAGAACACCGATTCCGCAACGGAAGAGGAAGTAAGTGAACATGCAGGATGGGCACAAAACAAGATAGCGTCTCTCGGGGAAAAGTTTGAATGGAGAAAATACAGCAAAGAAGAACAAACCGTCGGTTTTGTTGGCATTTCCGGTCAGAAAGGAAAAGCGGTATTTATCGTGGCCGACGAAGAGCGTAAGAAAAGACTTGCAAATTTGCTTTGCGTGTTAAAAAACGGGATTATGCTCCAATCCAGCGGCGAGTGTTACGGCATTGTGCCCCGGTTTATCATAATTGGTTGCCTTACCGTACCCGTTCCGGTTTTCAACAACTTCGTCAATCTCAAAAACGGTAGTGTCGATACGGACGAGTTAAGCAAGGTTATTATGGAAAACGACTATGTCCTGCGCGCCTATGTCAGCAGCTTTTTCCCCTGCGACAAGCTGCTGGAAAAAGGGACCACCAAGGTTACCGAAGGCATCAAGGTCCAGGAGATCCTTTCCTTCTGTCTGGAAAACAATCATGGGGAGAAGAAATGATGGAATACCTGCGCCTATATTTTAGAGCCCCGACAGCCCATTACCGGGTACCTTTTACATACAAGGTCAGGCATAGCTACCCCATACCCCCCTATTCCACCGTTATAGGCATGCTCTGCAACATCATGGGCGAGCAGGAAACCATAGACCGTTTCCTCGGCCAGCCTTTCGGTATTTATATTGCCGGGAAATACCAGACTTTGACGCGGGAATATACCTGGCTGCGCAACCTGGGATCTAAAAGCCACTCCAGCCGTTTTTACAGTAACAATTCACGGTACTTCAGCCAGTTTGCTGAACACCCCGGAGGGCAGAGCCCGGTTGTACTGGATGTTTTAAATGATGTGGAAACCATCATCTACCTGACCCATCCGGACTCCCACATTCTGATCCGGTTGCAGGAAAACCTCTTTCACCCGGAAAGGTGGATTAACCACCTGCATCTGGGGAGAGCCGAAGACTGGGTAGTGCCTGAAAGCACGAATTGGGTAAGACTCCTCCCCTCTGAAAAGGCGGACATAGCCTGGACCGCAGACAGGGGTTACTATTTCTGGCTTCCCCATCCGGAAGAAACCTGGAAGCTCGGGGAATGGGGGGACAGGCAGGAATACACCGAGCTCTTCGATAAAATCATGGGATCTCCCCAGCTTGTTTGCGCCCTTTACAGTAAAGTCAAAGTCCGGAATGAAAAAGGCAGGTCCTGGGAAATTCGAAACTTTAACCATGTGCGCACCAAACTCTGCCGGGGCCAAATTCCATTGGTGCAATTCGGTCGCCTGCCCAGGGTAATGGTCGACCCGGAGTTTTTGCTTCCGGTTTTTCCTGCGCACATCGCATGGAGGTGACCAGGAAATGCCCTTCTGGGCCAAGAGCAACGGCGTCGCCCTCGAAGAACATACTGCCGATGTACTGGCTGCAGTACGGGCTCTCGAACAAAAAAACCGGCAGTACCATGAGCGGGAATTGTGGGAAGACCTTAAACTTGCTGCTTTCCTCCATGACGTGGGGAAGGTTGATCCCGTATTTCAGCAAAAGCTCAAAAATAACGCAGAAGAATCATCCTCAGGAGGAACGACTATATCGCACAACCTGCTCTCCGTTTTTCTCCTCAACCGGGAGAAACTGCTCTCCGCTGCCCGGAACCCCGGGGCGGTCCTGGGTGCAGTGGCCTTTCATCACTGGCGGGACTACTACCCCGACCTCTTTCTCGGTGCAAGGATCGATGAGGTTTCGAAAACGGCCCGGGGCATGCTGGAAGAAAGGGAAATGTGGGAAACTCTCGTGAACAAGCTGCGCCATGAACTCCAGAACCTTGCCCATGAATACGGTATCGACCCGGAATTGATCAGTTTCAACGAAATGTGGGCAAGCTACTTCCAGTATAACAGCATGGGAAATGCGGGATTGCTCCTTCCCCCCTATCTCCTTTCCTTTTTACCTCAGAAACTCATAGTGCGCAATATTCAAGACGACCGGGAAAGAATTTTCATCACCGGGAATTTGATGCGCTGCGACCATTTTGCCTCTTTAATTGAAACGGAAGATCCGGACCTTTCGCCGGAAGACATCGAACACGGTATTTATCCTTCAATTTCGGAACTTCACCGCTCACTGGAGGAGGATTTTCGGGAGAAAGCCGCCGTCCGGAAGGAACCGGAGCCGTCTTTCTGGCAGAAAGACTTCTTCGCCAGCGCCCCTGACCTTGGTGAGGGATCGCTGGTATTCATTGCCCCCACCGGCGTGGGGAAAACAGAGTTCGCCTATCTCTGGGGTGCTGGAAGAAAAAACATCTATCTCCTGCCCATGCGCGCGGCGGTAAACGCCATGTGGCAGCGAACCCGCCGGGCGTTCGGTAAAGCAAAGGAGGATTACGAGGGCCACGTTGCCCTTCTTCACGGTGAAGCGGCGATGGAACTCTGGAACGCAAGCAGAGATACAAACATGGAAGGAGAGAATTTGACGCGCTCCCTGGCCCTTGCCCGGCACCTGGCAGAGCCTTACATCATCGCCACCGGGGACCAGATAGCTCCGGCCGTTTTAAAATATCCGGGCTACGAGCGCCTGTATGCCGTTCTTATGGACTCCTGCCTGGTGGTGGATGAGGTCCAGGCATACGATCCAAAGGCAGCAGCAATTATAACCAGGCTTTTAGAGGATATACATAATTTACAGGGCAGGGTACTTTTGATGACCGCCACCCTTCCCCCATTTGTTCAAGAAGAAATCTCCCAGCGCTTGGGGCTTCCTCCGGAGCGCATTATTAACTTTTTAAACACCCCTTACGGGAAAATGCTTGCCGGCCAGATCCGCCATCATCTTCAGTTCAAAGTCTACACAAAGAAAGATAAACAGGACAAGTCGGGCTATGATGATGCCGAATCTTACCAGAACATGATAGAAGAAATGGTGTCTCTTGCCAGGAACGGCAAAAAGGTTCTGGCTGTTTTCAACACTGTTAAGGCCGCCCAGAAAGCCTATGGACTGATCAGTAATCTGCTGGATGGTATTGAAGAAAGCCCCCCTCTTCTGCTGGTTCATTCCCGTTATACCCGGACGGACAGAAGAAAAAAAGAGAAAGATGTTGAGGACTATATGCCTAATGGGAGGGCGCCGCAATGGGGAAAAGGGTGCCTTGTGCTCGCTACCCAGATTGTAGAAGCTTCCCTAGATATCGACGCGGATATCCTTTATACCGAACTGTGCCCCATTGACAGCCTCATCCAGCGTCTTGGCAGGGTGTGGCGCAGGGCAGCCAGGCAGCCATCCGGAACAGTAAAGCCACCATACACCAATGTTTATATTATGACGGAAGTTGAAGAATTAGCTTCAGGCTGCGGGAGAGTTTACGACAGGCACCTTGTGGCCCTGACCGGATATATCCTCGCCCGCTATGCTGCGGGGGATCTGGAATTAGCAGAAACAGAAAATGTAATTGAAAATCTCCTGACAGAATACACAGACACTTTCAATAAAGATTATAGTGCCTTGTATGAGCTTCTGGCTAAAGCCCCTCAATTTTATCTCAACGAGCAGGCGAAAATGCAACTTGTGACATTAACTTACAGCATCCTCACCCTGGGCTGGAAACGCGGCAGAAAAGATATCGGTTCCTACCTCAAGGAATATTACGAAACTCTCGATATCCTGGACAGCGGTTACTGCTCCGACCGGAAGTACGATGCCCAGCGCCTTTTCCGTCAAGTGTATACCGTAGAAGTTGTTCCCCGGGAAAAAATTGAGGAATTCAATAAAAAGCTCAAGTCTTTTCTTGAACAACAAGACAGGCCGGGCTACTTTGATTTCAATGAGCAGGTCCTGAGCAATTTTACGGTTCCCGTGGACTTCCGTTCTTTACCCCGGCATGCAGATAGGCAAACCTTAACCGATATAATTGACATCGACCATTTCAACGCCAAAACAATCCAGAAAATTAGGCGCTGGCTCCAGGACATTTGGGTGGTCCCTGCCTCCTACGATAACCAGCAGGGCCTGATACTGGAGGCTGATGATATTGGAGAAGAGTGAAGAGCACGACTTCACCACATCCCGGCTTGCCGTTACCGGCACGATGGTAGCTTACTACCACATTTGCCGGCGCAAGCTCTGGCTTTTCGCCCGGGGTCTCAACCTGGAAAACGTCTCCGGAAACCCGGACGTGGTTAAGGGAAAACTTATCCACGAGTCCCGCTTCCAGCGGGAAAATTACCGGGATCTTTCCTTTGACCGGGTGCAAATCGACTTTATTAAATTTGGTGATCAAATATATTTGCACGAAATCAAGAAGAGCCGGAAGTTTGAAGAAGCCCATATCATGCAAATGAAATACTATATCTTTTATTTAAATTCCAGGGGTGTCAGGTGCTTTGCGGGAACGATCCACTACCCTACCGCAATGCGTAAAGTCGAGGTTACCTTCAACAGGGAAGATGAGCTGCGGATTGTCGAGGCATTGAGGGGCATTGAAAATATTCTTAAGAAAAATATCCCCCCCGGTAAAATAAACCGGAAGTTCTGCAGGCGCTGTGCCTATTTCGATTTCTGTTATATTTGAAACTCTGAGAGTGAGGAAAATGAGCAGGACCTATTACATTTTTTCATCGGGACGTTTAAAAAGGGAGCACAACACACTCTGCCTGGAAAATGAAGCGGGCCGCAGGGTAATCCCCGTAGAGGATGTAGAACAGATTTACTTTTTCGGCGAAACCGAGTTTAACTCACGGCTCCTGGATTTCCTGGCCCATAAAGGGATTACTGCCCATGTCTTCAACCACTTCGGTTACTATACGGGGAGTTTCATTCCCCGTGCAAGTCTGCTTTCAGGTTTTCTTCTTGTCAGGCAGGTTGAGCACTACCTTTGCCCGGATAAGAGGCTTGTTCTTGCCAGATCTTTTGTTGAAGGAGCTATCCACAATATAAGGCGCAACCTGGAAAAACGGGGGCTTGAGGAAGTTTGCATGGCACTGGACAATTATCGCCATGCCCTGAAAAAGGCGTCAAGCATTGAAGAAATAATGAGCACCGAGGCCCATGCTCGCAAGCATTATTATTCCGCCTGGGAAAAAATCACCGGCTGGGAGTTCGGTGAACGGACAAGGCAGCCGCCACAGAATGCTCTGAACGCTCTGATCTCTTTCGGCAATGCCATGACTTATACAACGGTGCTGAAAGAAATTTATAAAACAGCCCTTAACCCAACCATTAGCTACCTCCACGAACCATCGGAAAGGAGATTTTCTCTCGCTCTGGATATTGCGGAAGTTTTTAAGCCGGTACTGGTGGACAAGATTATCTTCCGCCTTATCAACCAGAAACAGCTCACCCTCGACCACTTTAACCGGGACCTTAATGCGACCTATTTATCGGAAGAAGGACGGAAAATCTTCGTTCGCGAATTTGAGGTACAAGTAGAAAGTACCATCCTGCACCGGGTTTTGCGCCGCAAAGTAAAGTACAAAAGCTTAATCAGGCTTGACCTGTACAAACTGATTAAACACTTGCTTGGAGAAGAAACGTTCACCCCGATGAAAGTGTGGTGGTGAATGTGCATGTTATTCTTGTCTATGATATAAACACGGAAGATAATGCGGGAAAGAAACGCCTGCCAAAGGTACTGAAGATCTGCCGCAAATATCTTGTCCACGTTCAGAAATCAGTATTCGAAGGACACCTTACAGAGGGGCAGTATTCTCGCCTGCAGCATGAACTCGGGAGAGTGGTCGACAAAAAGGCCGATTTTGTAATTGCGTATAAGCTTGGGGATGGAGTAAAGTTAGAAAAAGACATCTTGACCGAAACACCTGACCCTACGGATAATTTCCTCTAGACTTTATTTACAAAGCCGGAGGGTTGACGCAAAAACTATCCCGGAAGGCGCGATC
>NZ_FQUW01000013.1:0-4563 GCF_900129285.1 Desulfofundulus australicus DSM 11792 | reverse complement strand
GCGTAATGTGTGGTAAATACGGTTACCAAATGCGCAAATTTCTCTGCTTTTGATGTATTCTCCAGAAAAAAGCGCCGTTAACACGGCACTTGGAAGTGGTTCTTTTTTAAGAAAAATTCAACTACCAATCTAACAATGGCAGGCTTTCGGCTTCAGTCGTGATTACCATTTAACAACTCACCAGTTGACCTATACCCCGGAAAATCCATGAGGATAAACAACCAGATTTTTGCCCATCCCGTACGGTTTAAAAAATAAAGCCCCGGGAAATTATCCCGAGGCTTTACCTTTAACCTCCATCCCCGCTCCGTACAGGGCTGCGCCCAGGGCACCAACCAGCTGGGGGCTGGTGGGTACCAGCAAATCCGGAAGGCCAGCACGCCGGGCGAAGTAAGCGGGCAGGCCGGGAATGGCCGCCACTCCACCGGTAAAAACCACCGGAGGCACAATACCCATACGCGAAAGCATATTTTGAGCGCGATCGCATATGGAATTGAGTACGGCCCGGGCCACAACTCCCACGGGGTGGCCTTCCGCCAGCAACGAAACCACTTCTGATTCGGCAAAAACGGTACACATGCTGTTTAAGATAACCTTTTCTTCACTTTGAGCAGCGGCAGCTACCATTTCCTCCAGTGACAGGCCCAGGCTCTGGGCCATAACCTCAAGGAACTTACCCGTTCCGGCAGCACAGCGATCATTCATAATAAAATCCACAACCCGGCCACGTTCATTCAGGCGGATTACCTTACTGTCCTGGCCACCGATGTCGAGTACGGTGCGGCAGGAAGGAAAGAGATAACTGGCACCCAGAGCGTGGGCCTTGATTTCGGTAATCAAATCGGTGGCAAAATCCGCCCGGGCACCGTGGCGACCGTAACCCGTGGCCACTATATGCCGGTATTGCGACAGGTCCCCGGCTATTTCCCGGGCGCGCTCCAGGGGGCGGGGCCCGCTATCAAATACCCGCCCTGATATCATCCCACCGCTCTCATTTAATACAACCACTCCGATGGTTCGAGAACCAATGTCAATGCCCAGAACCGCCATATTAAGACCGCTCATCCTTTCCCGCACTTCTAACGCAACATTTCCAGGAAGGCTTCCACCCGTGTACGCAGCTGGCCGGCGTCCTCCTCACTGTAGTCGGTTTCCACTTTCATCACAGGAATACCCCGTGCTTTCAGAGCCTTCTCTACGGCATAGTACTCAACCGCGTAACCGTGACAGAACTGCAGGTTATAGTAAATAACGCCATCGGCCCGGTACTCTTCCACCAGACGTAAAATATCATCAATACGCCCCGGGTTGGGAGTAAAGCAGGAACAGTTTATCTTAAGGTAACGTTCCGCCAGGGCCTGCAGCTGTTCTTCCAGGGTCTGCCTGGATTCATCCACCTGATGTTCGAAGAAGCGGGTTCCGGTACAGGTTTCCTCACAAACAACCACAGCACCGGCCGTTTCGATAATATGGTGCAGTTTCCAGTTAGGAATGGCCATCGGGGTACCGGTTACAAGAATACGCGGAGCCCCGGAGGGGAATACCCCACGGCCGGAGGCAATGCGCTCTTCCGCTTCTGCGGCCACAGCTTCCGTTTTTTCAATGAAACGGGAGGGATCATCGTAAAAACTGACCTGGGTAACCAGCAGGACATCTTTCCCGCTTACAGGTACCGGATCGGCCTTGCGGGCCCGGTACAGGCGCTCCAGCGCCCGGCGCAACCGGTTCTGGAGGCGGATTTCTTCTGCCAGCCTCTCTGGTGTAACCCGGCAACCGGTTAATTCTTCCATCCTGGCCAGAAATAGTTCTATCTCCTTGCGCCAGGCAGCCAGATCCTGCGGCCGTTTCATCTGAGGCAGGTCCATTACATAAACGGGGGCAAATTCACCCAGAACTTCCCAGGCCTTCTTCTTCCCATCGCAGGTTGTCTCGCCGATTAAAAGATCACACGATTGGAAATAAGGACAGGTCCCGCTCAGGCGGGCACCCAGGGAAGCTTTAATCAGGGGGCAGAGGTTCCGCGGCAATACCTTTTCCCCATCGGGAATCCAGAACTGAGAACCGCCACACAGGCCCACAGCAATAGCCCCGGCAGCACGAACAATCTCCACGGGCACAAATACACAAAAGGCCCCGCAAACCTTACCTCCACGCCGGCGGTGTTCTACCAGCTCGGCAATCCTCAAGCTATGAATCTCGGCAACCACCAGGTCAAAGTATTCCATGGCCTGCGGGCGATCTTTTTGTTGCAGGTAAACCTCTTCGTAGACCAGTGGTAAAGCACTGGTCAGCCGGTCATGTTTCTCCAGATCCATCCCCAGGTCAGACCACATCTTACGATAATCAGTCATAAAAAAAGACCTCCCTGTATGAGGTGTAATCGGAGGTCTTACATTCTTGATCAAGCCACAAAAATCCTTTATTTCTTTAATTTAATTATTTTATTATTCATTGTCTCGTAATAACTATAATTAATTAATTTGCAGGGGGCCAAGGAAAGCCCAGATCCGGGAATCTTCAAGGCCCAGGCGCCAGACACCAATCCCCGGTACATTCTCCCGCCGCACGACAGCCATTTTGGCGGCAAAGCTGCGGACATCCTCAAACCATACAATGTGGGTTATACCATTTACCTGGTAGGTATAGGTCCACTCCTGGGCTGCTTCGTCATAACGGGGAGTTACACCGTATTCCCTGGCCCGTTCTACAGCCTGCCGGTAGGACAGTGTTTCCGGAAAATTCACTCCTTCCATCCAGTCATAACCATAGACGGGAATGCCAAGGCGAATTTTAAAGCGCGGGATTACGGACAGGGCATAATTTAAAACCTGCTGTACAAAACCTATAGAAGCTATCGGCCCCGGCATAGCAAAATGCTCATCATAAGCCAGAAGGTATACCTGGTCGCTTACCGCACCCAGTTCCGGGTAGCTGAACGCCCCGGAAAACGGATGGCGGGGATTATCCTCCAGTTCAGCGGGAACGGAAATCGTGATCAAAAACCCTTCCGGCTTTAAAACCTGATAAAGTTCGGTCATAAACCTGGTCAGGTACGGCCGGTCTTCAGGGGGTACAAACTCAAAATCAATGTTTACCCCGGCATACCCGGTACGGCGCAGCATGTTTAAAATACTGTTAATTAACGTTTGACGTAGATTATTATCGGTCAACAGGGCATGGACAAGGGTACTGTACGCCGGGCTGGAATAATTATGCACGATGGCCAGGACGGGGAGGTTTAATTCTCGAATAAGCCCCAGTGACCGGGGGTCGGATTGCTCGTTAAGCTCTCCCTGCCAGGTTACCCCGTACCAGAATGGAATCAGATAGTCAATGAGCCTTCCATACTGCTGCAGGGATTGAAAACCCAGGGGATCGGTAACATAATACCAGTTATTTTCAAGAGGTTGGTAAAAACGAAAGGAGTCCACCCCAACACCCTCCGGTTCATGTTTTTTACCCTCTAAAAACAATGTTATGGGAATATATACCCGTCGGTGACGGGATTTAAAATTTCCCTGCAGCCAGATTACCGGAACCATTATGAAAAAAGCCTGTGCCATTGAAAAAACCGCATTACCTGGCCGGAGCCATGATGAGAAAGTTCCCGCTCGATCTCAGCCACTGTTTTTTCCCGGTCAATGGCATCCCTGTTTTTGGAGAAAAACTTATCGGCATAGCAAATAATTTTTTCCTCAAGTGTAACCGGCACCATATCTCTGGGCGGCAGGGGGAGACAATGTTCTATAATTTCCTCTTTCGTAATTCCTGCACCCACGTGCCGCTCGCAAACAAGGGCATGCAAAGGCAGACCCTCATTTTCTAAAAGTTCACGCCCGAGGTAGCCGTGGCAGACGTATGGCTTTTCACCCCGGCAGCCAATCTGAGGTAGATAGGTCAAAAAAATACCTATATCGTGGAGCATAGCGGCTTCAACAAGAAACTTGCGATCGGGATGAAGATGGCTAACTTTATCCGCCACTTTCAGTGCCTTACGGGCTACCGCCTTACTGTGTTCCACCAGTAAATGATAAAGTTCAGTTTCCGGGTGGTAATATTTCCGAAGTATTTTCAGTGGTGGGGCCATCAACGCTTCCAGCATGTCCATCATAATCCATCCAATCTTAAATTTTGCTCCGGGTTACAACCACATGGATATTATATAACAAAAAAGCCGGCGCTTGTGGCCGGCAGTTTATAGACCTGCAGGATAAAATTATTACCCCCGGCTGATGAACCGGGGGTTAAGAAAAGTTTTCCGGCAGCGACCTACTCTCCCGGGGGTAGGCCCCCAAGTACCATCGGCCCTGGAGGGCTTAACTTCCGTGTTCGGGATGGGAACGGGTGTTTCCCCTCCGGTATAGCCACCGGAAAACCTGTATATTCCCTCAAAACTTCACAGTGAGAACCCGCAGGTATATGAGGTCAAGGCCTCGACCTATTAGTACCGGTCCGCTCAACCGGTTACCCGGCTTACACGCCCGGCCTATCTACCTGGTAGTCTTCCAGGGGTCTTACCCCGGCACCCGGTGAGCGCCGGGTGGGAAACCTTATCTTGAGGAG